>CAWFND010000016.1:0-36861 GCA_963817095.1 uncultured Chloroflexia bacterium | reverse complement strand
TCGAACGCGGCATCCGAGGCCCTCTACCGGTCGGCCGGCTTCCGGGCGATCGCCCTGCATCGTCGGTACACGAAGCCGGCAATCTGAGCCGGCCATCGCAGCCGGCCGCCGGGCCGCGACACCCGCCTACAATCGGCCGATGACGAGCGAGCCCATCCGATGACGACCGAGCCGACCCCTGCGACGCGCGTCGAGCGCGACTCGATGGGCGAGATGGAGGTCCCCGCGGACGCCCTGTTTGGCGCCTCGACCCAGCGAGCCGTCCTGAACTTCCCGATCTCCGGCCAACGGTTTCCGCGCGGCTTCATCCGGGCCCTCGCCCTGGTCAAGCAGGCGGCCGCCGAGACGAACGCGGCACTCGGGCTCATCGACGCCGACGTCGCCGCCGCGATCGCGGCTGCAGCCGCGGAGGTCGCCGCCGGCCGGTACGACGACCAGTTCCCGATCGACATCTACCAGACCGGGTCCGGCACGTCGACGAACACGAACATGAACGAGGTGGTCGCCCATCTCGCGACGTCGCGGCTCGCCGGCTCGGGCATCGCGACGAAGGTCCACCCGAACGATCACGTCAACAAGTGCCAGTCATCGAACGACGTGATCCCGACCGCACTCCAGCTATCGGCGGCGATGGCGATCGAGGACACGCTCCTGCCGGCGCTCGGGCGCCTCCACGACGCCCTGGACGCGAAGGCCGACGAGCTCTGGCCGGTCGTCAAGACCGGACGGACGCATCTCCAGGACGCGACCCCGATCCGGCTGGGCCAGGAGTTCCGCGGCTACGCCGGCCAGGTGGACGAGTCGATCCGTCGGGCGAAGGCGGCGCAGGCCGAGCTCCTCTCGATCCCGCTCGGCGGGACGGCGGTCGGCACCGGGATCAACGCCCACCCGGCGTTCGCATCCGGCGGCGACGCGGCGCCTGTCCGAGCTGACGGACCTGGAGGTCCGCGAGACCGGCAACCATTTCCATGCCCAGGCGGCGCTGGACGCCGCGATCGCCGCCCATGGAGCGATCCGGACGATCGCATTGTCGCTCTGGAAGGTCGCGTCGGATCTCCGCCTCCTCGCGATGGGCCCGCGCGCGGGTATCGCCGAGATCGCGCTGCCCGAGACCCAGCCCGGCTCGTCGATCATGCCCGGCAAGGTGAACCCGGTGATCATCGAGAGCCTGACGATGGTCGTCGCCCGGGTCGTCGGCAACGACGCAACCGTGGCGTTCGGCCAGACCGGCTCGTTCCTCGAGCTGAACGTCATGCTGCCGGTCACGGCGGCGGCGATGCTCGAGTCGATCTCCCTCCTCGGCGCCGCAGCCGGCAACCTCGCCGACCGCGCGGTGACCGGCATCGTCGCGACGGATCGCGGGCCCGCCCTCGTCGAGCAGGGGCTGATGCTCGCGACGGCGCTCGCCCCCGAGATCGGCTACGACGCGGCGGCGGCGCTCGCGAAGGACGCGTTCAAGACCGGCCGGACCATCCGGGAGCTCGCCACGGAGCGCGGGATCGCGCCGGATCGGCTGGACGAGCTGCTGGACCCGGCGGGCATGACGGAGCCGGGCCTCGGCGGCGGGCCGGCGGGAGGCTGAGCCCGACCGCCCGCGGACCGTCCTCAGCCGCCGCAGCCACGGGCGACCCGCGGAGGGATCAGCCCGACCTCGCCGAGCGGCACGGGCTGCGGACCTTTGGTGATCCGGTTCGGCAGCACGGTCGGTGGAACCAGAAGTCCTGGACACACGGGTGCCGCGATCGCCGGCGCCATCCGACACAGCCATGAGCGCGGCTACAATCGCGGCGATGACCACCACCCGACGATGGGACGGCGCGGCCGACCTCATTCCCGCGCCGGCCGGCCGGCGAGCCCGACCGGAGATCGTCGCGCTGCCGGTCGAGGCGCTCCCCTCGCTCGATGAGCTATTCACGTTCATGCGGGACGCCGAGCTCCGGTTCGACACCCTCCGGATGCGGATCGAGGAGCGATCCTTGACGGTCGGTGGCGAGCATCTGGTCGTGTCCGACGTCGTCCTCCGCCATCCGAACCTGGCCAGGGTCACCACGTCGACGCCGGGCCACGGCGCCCAGGGGAGCTACGACATCTGGATCGGGGACGGCGACATCGTCCGGACCTACAGCAGCGTCCACAAGCTGGGCACGGAGCGCCCGGTCCGGCGAATGCTGGTCGGCGTGAGCGGGCCGGTGGGTCGCGAGCTGCCGGCGACCTCGCGCGTCTATCGTCCGCAGACCGCGTTGCCGACCGAGACCCTGCCCGAGGTGTTCATCCACCCCGCGGGCTATTGCCAGAACGTCCTCTCGACCGGCGCCTGCCGGATCGTCGGGCTGGACGAGGTCGCGGACCGCCAGGCGATCGTCGTCGAGTGCGACCATCCGCGGACGATCGAGATGGGGGCCGATCGGCCCGACTTCCGGATCCGGATGACGGTCGATCGGGCCGACGGCGTCATCCTCCGTCTCGAGGAATTGATCGGCGGCCTCAAGACCCGCGACGCGCTCGTGACAGAGTTCGCGCCCGATGCCCCGCTGACCTCCACGGCCTTCGACTTCGTGTTTCCGACCGGCACGACGATGCTGTACTGAGGCTTTGATCTTCAGTCCGTCAGCCACGACGGACTCTCGACAGCCTCGATCGGCCGATCTATCGTCCCGTCACCTTCGTCCGGAGGGGGCGATGTCCTCGTTCGAGTGATCGCAAGGAGGAGATGCGATCGACGTCAGGTTCCGCATCGACGCAAGTCGGCGTCGGCGCGCCCCGCGGCCTGATCGGCCGGGGTTGGATCCAGCCACGCGTCCCCGCGCATTCAGTCGCCATTCCATCCGCGTTGCGCGTTGGTGATGGAATTGGCGAATCAGGTGGTTCGCCAGGGAGGCATCGATGGCCACGCGAGAAGAGCAAGTTCAGCAGGACATCAAGGACCTGCACGGCCTGGGGTATGCCCAGGAGCTGTTCCGGACGATGGGCGGCTTCAGCAACTTCGCGATCAGCTTCTCGATCATCTCGATCCTGACCGGCGCGGTCATCCTCTACGACTATGGCCTGGCCTGGGCCGGCACGGCAGCGGTGATGATCGGTTGGCCGCTGGTCACGTTCTTCGTTCTTGCGATCGCGGCGTCGATGGCCGAGCTGGCCTCCGCGTACCCCACGGCGGGAGGCCTGTACTACTGGGCCTCGAAGATGAAGAACAAGCATTGGGGCTGGTGGACGGCCTGGCTGAACCTCATCGGACAGTTCGCGATCGTCGCCGGCATCGACTACGCCGCCGCAGGCTTCATCAACATCGCGATCGTCGACCACCTGACAGGTGGCTCGTTCAACACCGTCCTCTTCGGCCCGATCAACGGCCAACTCGTGACGATGGCGGTCATCCTGTTGATCCAGCTGGCGCTCAATATTGCCGGGATCAACCTCGTCGCCATCCTTAACCAGGTCAGTGTGTGGTGGCACATCGGGATCGTCGCCGCGGTCGTCGTGTTCATCTTCGCGACCGGAAAGCCCGACCAGTCCGGGCTGACCCTCGGAGCGATCCAGCCCCAGGACGTCGCGGGCAGCTGGGCGAACGACGTTGGGTTCATCCACCTGGGCTACGGACCGGCGACCTCCTATCCGCTGTTCCTCGCCTTCTTCTTCTCGCTGCTCCTTGCGAACTGGACCTACACGGGCTATGACGCGTCCGCGCACGTCGCCGAGGAGACCGTGGGGGCGCGGATGTCCAGCGCATGGGGCGTCTTCCTGTCGGTCGCGGTGAGCGCGGTCGCGGGCTATATCTTCCTGGTGGCCCTGACGACTCACCTCCCTAATCTGTCGACGCTGTTCCCAGCAACGCTCGACGCGACGACCACGCCGACTTCCAGCCAGTACTACTTCGGTGGTGGTATCGCCGTCGTCGCGATCCTCGAATACAACCTCGGCAACCTAGGCGACCTCCTCGCCGCCGGGATCGCCATCGCGATGTGGTTCTGCGGCCTCGCGTCGCTCGCCGCGGCCGGACGGATGTTGTTCGCGTTCAGCCGGGACGACGGCATTCCCGGCTCGCGCTGGCTCAAGGTGGTCTCGACGCGCTATCGGACGCCGGCCAACGCGTTGACGGCCGTCGCCGTCGTCGCCTGGCTGTTCACGGTCGCAGCCTTCATCGTGGGGACTGGCACCGCGATCGTGATCATCACCGCCATCAGCACAATCTTCCTCTACGCGGCCTACGGCGTCGTCATCTTCCTGGGTGCGACGACCGAGGAATGGCGCACGCACCGCGTCTGGAGCCTCGGGCGCTGGTCGAAGGTCGTCGCGGCCGTTGCCGTCTTCTGGGTCGTGGTCCTGATGATCCTGTTCAGCTTCCCGACGTCGGGCAACATCTCCTGGCCGTTCATGGCCGGGACGGTCGTCCTGCTGCTCGTGTACTACTTTGGCTGGGCACGACGGCATTTCGAGGGTCCGAAGGTCCAGGGCGATGAGGCCACCCTCACCGAGCTGGAGCGCGAATTCCAGACGGCCGCCCACGACGTCGCCACGGCCTGAGGACACAGATCGCGATCACGGAGCGCCGGCGGTCGTTGGACCGCCGGCGCTCGTCCTGCCACGAAGCGAGGCTCCGATGACCACCGCGACGCACGGCGACCACGGCTCGCACCAGGGCGGCCCGGATCACCCGCGCCTGCAGGAGCTTCAGGCGATGGTCCGTGACGGCCGGATCGACACGCTGATCGTCGCGATCACGGACATGCAGGGTCGGCTGATGGGCAAGCGCGTCCAGGCCCAGGCATTCCTTGCCGGGGTCATCGACCACGGCGCCCACTTCTGCACGTACCTCCTCGGCACGGACATGGAGATGAACACGCCGGAAGGCTTCGCGCTGATGAACTGGGAGACGGGCTATGGCGACTGGATCGCCGAGCCGGTCTGGGACACCCTCCGCGTCCTGCCATGGCTCGAGAAGACCGCGATCGTCCTCTCCGACACGTACACGGACGAGGACCATGCGGAGATCCCCGTCTCGCCGCGGACGATCCTCAAGCGCCAGGTCGCCCGAGCCGCCGACGCCGGCATCGCCATCAAGGCCGGCTCCGAGTTCGAGTACTACGTCCTGAAGGAGTCGTGGGAGGAGTCCGCACGGGCAGGCTGGGGCATCCCGCAGCGCTTCGGCTACTACAACGAGGACTACCACCTCCTCCAGGCGACGAAGGCCGAGCCGCTCCACCGCCTCCTCCGCAACCAGATGACGGAGGCGCGGATCCCGATCGAGTTCAGCAAGGGCGAGGCAGCACCCGGCCAGCACGAAGTGAACATCCGCTACGACCACGTCCTCGAGTCGGCCGACCGCAGCGTGCTGTTCAAGCACGGGGCGAAGGAGATCGCCTACCTCAACGGCTGGGGGATCACGTTCATGTCGAAGCCCGACCACACGTGGACGGGCTCGTCGGGTCACCTCCACATGAGCATCTGGGACGCCGCGGGCGACCATTCGCTGACCCATGACGACAAGGCCGGCCTGCCGTACGGGATCAGCCTCCAGTTCAGCCAGTTCGTGGCCGGGATGATGGCGCACTCCCGGGAGCTCGCCCCGTTCATCGCGCCGAACATCAACTCGTACAAGCGATACGCGTCCCTGTCCTGGGCACCCGTGAACATCGTCTGGGGACGCGACAACCGCACGACGGGCTTCCGGATGGTCGGCCACGGGCCGGCGCTCCACGTCGAGAACCGCTTTCCGGGCGGCGACATGAACGCCTACCTGACCTACGCGGCGATGATCGGGGCGGGCCTGCGCGGGATCGAGAAGGGCCTGACCCTCGCCGACGAGTTCAAGGGCAACGGCTACATCGCGAAGGGCGTGCCGCGGATGCCGCGGGCCCTGTACGAGGCGATCGCGGAGCTGGAGAAGAGCGAGGCGGCGGTCGAGATCTTCGGCCAGGACGTCGTCGACCACTACCTGAACGCCGCCCGCGTCGAGCAGGAGATCTACGACGCGATGGTCCACGACTGGGACCGCGAGCGATACCTCGAGCGCTCCTAGACCACACGGCGAGGGTCGCGCAGGCGACTGCGGCGCCGACGCGTCCGGCGCTATGCTCGCGAGCACGAGCGCGGCACGGAGACCGCCTGCAACCCGGGAGCGGCGTGGCGTCGAAGCGGCAACGGTCGGCCAGCCCACAACCTGCATCTGACGACATCGCCGCGCTGAGAGCGCGCGTCAACGACCTCGAGGCCCGCGAGGCCGAGCACGCCCGCGCGGAGCGGGTCCAGGCCGCCCTCTACCGGATCGCCGAGGCGGCCAGCGCGTCGAGCGACCTCCAGGAGTTCTACCGGACGATCCACGGGATCGTCGGCGAGCTGATCTACGCCGAGAACTTCTACATCGCCCTCTACGACGCCGAGCGCGGGCGGATGAACTACCCGTACTTCGTCGACGAGTTCGACGAGGACATCCCTGACCCGAACGCCTGGGAGCCGTTCGGCGAGGGTCAGGCGCGCGGGATCACCGCGTACGCCCTGCGCCTCGGCCGCCCGCTCCGGATTGACGCGCGCGACGTACCGCAGGCCTCGATCGAGAGCGGCGAGATCGAGCCCCTGGGTGCCGTGACGGATGAGGCTGTCTGGCTCGGCGTCCCGCTCCCCGCCGAGGGACGGAGCCAGGGCGTGCTCGTGATCCAGAGCTACGCCGCGGAGCACGCCTACACCGACGCCGACCTCGAGCTCCTGACGTTCGTCGGACAGCACGTCGGATCGGCGCTCAGCCGGGTGCGGGCGATCGAGGAGACGCGCCAGCGGAACGCCGAGCTCGCGCTGATCAACGAGATCGGTGAAGCCCTCGCGAGGCAGCTCGACTTCGACGCAATCGTGGATCTCGTGGGCGAGCGAGTCCGGGCGATCTTCGACGCGGCAGACATGTTCGTGGCGATCCACGACGCCGACCACGGGCTGATCGCGCTTCCAGTTCGACATCGCCCAAGGCAAGCGCGTCGAGTCCGCGTCACTCCCCCTCGGCCAGGGCCTGACTTCGGAGGTGATCCTCGACCCGGCAACCCGCGCGCTTCGCGACGATGGAGGAGCTGAGCGACCACGGGTTCGTCGCCGACGAGGTCCCGGCCGAATCGTGGCTGGGCGTGCCGATTCTCGTCGGCGAGCGCGTGCTGGGTGTGATCGCTCTGGAAAGCCGCCAGCGATACGCCTATAGCGAGGCCGACGAACGGTTCCTCAGCACGCTCGCGACGAGCATGGGCGTCGCACTCGAGAACGCGCGGCTGTTCGACGAGACGAAGCACCTGCTGGCCGAGTCGAACGAGCGCGCGGCCGAGCTCGCGGTCATCAACGAGATCAGTGCCGCGCTGGCGCAGCAGCTCGACTTCAACGCGATCACCGAGCTCGTCGGCGAGCGGGTCCGGGAGCTCTTTTCTGCCAACTCGATCTTCATCGCCATGCACGATCCCATCACGAACACGATCTCGTGGCCGTACGACATCGACGAGGGCGAGCGGTTCGAACGCGGCGATCTACCCGCTACGGACCGGGGATGACGTCGCAAGGTCATCACGACCGGCCGGCCGCTCCGGGTCGGCACGTCCGCCGAGCAGGTGGCCGCCGGCGCCCTGCAGGCCGGCGGGACCGACACGAAGTCCTGGCTGGGCGTGCCGATCGCGGGCGCGAACCGGGTCATCGGCGTGCTCGGGCTCGAGAGCGTCGAGGAACACGCCTACACGAAGGGCGACGAGCGGCTGCTCAGCACGCTGGCCGCCAGCATGGGCGTCGCCCTCGAGAACGCCCGCCTGTTCGACGAGACGAAGCGTCTGCTCACCGAGACGAACGAGCGTGCCGCCGAGCTGTCGCGGTCATCAACGAGATCCAGGCGCGGGCTGGCCGAGCAGCTCGACTTCCACGCCATCGTCCAGCTCGTCGGCGAGCGGATCCGCGCGGATCTTCAAGGCTCGGACGATCTACATCGGCGTCTCGACGCCGGCACCGCGGGTCCTGTCCGTTCCCGTACGACCTGACCGATGGCGAACCGGTCCACACGGAGCCGATCCATCGTCGGACCGGGCCCGTCTCGACCAGGTCGTCGAGACTCCGGCAAGCCGCGTCCTGCTGCGGAGCTCGGAGGAGGCGCGTCGGGCCGGCCACGTCGACTACGGCACGCCGACACGAGTCGTGGCTCGGCGTCCCGATCGTCACGGCCGACCGGGTCCTCGGGGCGCTCGTCGTCGAGTCGCCGGAGCGCGACGCCTACGACGAGAGCGACGAACGGCTGCTCTCGACCCTGGCCTCGAGCATGGGCGTCGCCCTCGAGAACGCCCGGCTGTTCGACGAGACGAAGCGGCTCCTCACCGAGACGGACGAGCGTGCCGCCGAGCTGTCCGTCATCAACGAGGTCCGGTCCGGCGCTCGCCGAGCAGCTCGACTTCGACGCCGATCGTCCAGCTCGTCGGGGATCGGATCCGCGGCGATCTTCCAGGCTCGGACGCTGCTACATCGGCGTGCTACGATGCGGCATCCGGGTCCTGTCCTTCCGCTATCGACCTGACCGACGGCGAACCGGTCCGCGACGGAGCCGTACGTCCGTTCGGGCCTGGGCCCGATCTCCAAGGTCGTCGGACCGGCAAACCAGTCTGCTCCGGAGCTCGAAGCGAAGCGCAGCGCGCCGGGCACGATCGACTACGGCACCCCGACCGAGTCGTGGCTCGGGGTCCCGATCCTGGCCGCCGACCGGGTCCTCGGCGGCGCTCGTCGTCGAGTCGCCGGAGCGCGATGCCTTCGACGACGAGCCACGCAACGATTGCTCTCGACCCTCGCCTCGAGCATGGGCGTGGCCCTCGAGAACGCCCGGCTGTTCGACGAGACGAAGAGGCTTCTCCGGGAGACCGACGAGCGAGCGGCGGAGCTGCTCGTCGTCAACAGCGTCCAGCAGGGCCTCGCCGAGCGACTCGACTTCCACTCCATGTACGACCTCGTGGGCGACAAGATCACCGAGATCTTCGACGTCCACGGTGTCGACATCGAGCGCTGGGACGCCACCGAGGGACGGATCCACTTCGAATACACGGTCGAGCGCGGCGAGCACCTTCCGGCCGAGCCGATGCCGCTGATCGGCTTCCGGCGCTGGGTCATCGAGAACCGCGCTCCGCTCCTGATCAATCGCGATCTCTCGGAGCGGGCCGCGGAGTTCGGCCAACCGGCGATCGTCGCCGGAGAGTTGGCGAAGTCCGCCCTCTTCGTGCCGATGATCACCGGCGGGGCGGTGAAGGGCATCCTCCTCATCGAGAACCTCGAGCGAGAGGACGCGTTCAGCGATTCCGACGTCCGCCTCCTGACCACCCTCGCCGGCAGCCTTGGGGTCGCGTTGGAGAACGCCCGGCTGTTCGACCAGACGAAGCGCCTCCTCGCCGAGACGAATGAGCGCGCCGCCGAGCTCGCCCTGATCAACGACGTCCAGCGGGGCCTCGCCGAGAAGCTCGACATCCAGGCGATGTACGACCTGGTCGGCGACAAGATCCAGGAGATCTTCGATGCCCAGGCGGTCGACATCGGGATCCTCGACCGGAAGTCGAACCTCATGAGTTACCCGTACGTCATCGAACGCGGCGTGCGCTATCCGGACGAAACGGCCGAGATCGGCGGCATGACGGCTGAGGTCCTCCGAACCCGCCAGACGCTCCTGGTCCACGACGTGCAGGCGTGGTTCGACGAACACGGCGAACAGCAGGTCGTGACCCAGGGGGAGCCCGCGAAGTCCGTCGTCTACGCGCCCCTCGTCGTCGGCAACGAGGTTCGCGGCCGGATCTCGCTCCAGAACGTCGATCGGCACCATGCATTCAGCGAGTCCGACGCGAGGCTCCTGACGACGCTGGCATCGAGCCTCGCCGTGGCGCTCGAGAACACGCGCCTGTTCGACGAGACGCGGCGCCTGTTGTCCGAGACGAACGAGCGGGCCGCCGAGCTGGCGCTGATCAACGACGTCCAGCACGGCCTGGCCCAGAAGCTCGACCGGCAGTCGATGTATGACCTGGTCGGCGACCGGATCCAGGCGATCTTCGATGCCCAGATCGTCGACATCGCGGTGGTCGAACCGGAGCTGAACCAGGTCAGATTCCTGTACACGATCGAGCGCGGCGTCCGGTTCCCCGAGGAGACCCTGCCGATCATCGGGCCGCGCCGGCACGTGATCGAGACGCGCAAGCCGATCCTCTTCAATCGCGACGTCCAGGCCCGCGTCGCCGAACTGGGCCAGGAACCTGGCCAGACTTCCGGCGAGCTGCCGAAGTCTGCCCTGTGGGTTCCGCTCGTCGTCGGCGACGAGACACGGGGCGTGATCTCCCTTCAGAACATCGACCGGGAGGACGCCTTCTCGGACTCCGACGTCGAGCTGCTGACGACGCTCGCCGCCAGCCTGAGCGTGGCGCTCGAGAACGTCCGCCTGATCGACGAGACACGGCAGCGACTCGCGGAGCTCGCCACCGTCAACGAGGTGAGCCAGGCCTTGTCGACCCAGCTCGACCTCGACGCCCTGATCGAGCTCGTCGGCGAGCAGATGCGCCGGACCTTCGACGCGGACATCTGCTACGTCGCGATCCACGACGTGCCGAACGCACAGATCGAATTCCCGTACTTCTACGAGTTGGGTGCACGCGGCGCACAGGAGCCGTTCCCCTTCGGCGAGGGCCTGACGTCGCGGATCATCCAGGAGCGGGAGCCGCTCCTCCTGAACCGCGAGGCCGACTGGGGCGATCTGCGGTCCAGGGCCCTCGGGACGCAGGCGAAGTCCTATCTCGGCGTCCCGATCCTCTCGGGCGACAGGGCGATCGGCGTGATCAGCGTCCAGAGCACGACCCGGGAGGGCCGCTTCGGTGACGCCGACGTCCGGCTCCTGTCGACGATCGCCGCCAACGTCGGCGTCGCCATCCAGAACGCCCGGCTCTACCAGGAGGCACACCGCCGCGGCGACGAGATGGGCGTCGCTCGCCGAGGTCGGCCAGGAGATCTCCGCGACGCTCGACGCGCGATCCGTCCTCGAGCAGATCGGCGAGCGCGTCCACACGCTGTTGGCGGCCGACACGACCGCGCTCTACCTGGCAGACCCGGACGGCCAGACGTTCCGGGCGTTCCTCGCCATCGGCGAGCTGGCCGACGCGATCAAGGCCGACACGATCACGGTCGGCGAGGGGCTCGTCGGCGATGTCATCCGGACCCGCGTCCCGGAGTACGTCAACGACGCCTTCGCCGACCCGCGCGTGCGGGACATCCCGGACACCGACGAGCATGAGCCGGCGATCGACCGGATGATGATCGCCCCGCTGATCGCGCGCGACCGAGTCAGCGGCGTGGCCGTCATCTGGCGATCGGCCGGCGTCCCCTTCGTCCAGGCGGATCTGGACTTCCTCGTCGGAATCGCGCGACAGGCCTCGATCGCGCTCGAGAACTCGCGACTGTTCACCGAGGCCCAGGAGGCCCAGACAGCAGCCGAGGCCGCGAACCAGGCGAAGAGCGCGTTCCTCGCGTCGATGAGCCATGAGATCCGGACGCCGATGAACGCGGTCATCGGGATGAGCGGCCTGCTCCTCGAAACCGACCTGGACCCCGAGCAGAAGGACTTCGCCGAGACGATCCGGACGTCGGGCGACGCCCTGCTGACAATCATCAACGATATCCTCGATTTCTCGAAGATCGAGGCGGGCCGGGTGGACCTCGCGGCCGAGCCGTTCTCGCTGCGAACCTCGATCGAGAGCGCCCTTGACGTCGTCGCCCCGATCGCGGCGAAGAAGGGCGTCGAGCTCGCCTACGCGATGGGCGACGGCCTGCCCGAGGCGATCGTCGGCGACGCCGGCCGTCTCCGCCAGATCGTCCTGAACCTCCTCTCGAACGCGATCAAGTTCACCGAGCAGGGCGAGGTGGTCCTGTCCGTCGAGGCCGAGCCGGGCGCCCGCGCCCGAGACCCGTGGACGATCACGGTCGACGTCCGGGATACCGGTATCGGCATCGCGCCCGATCGGATGGACCGGCTGTTCCAGTCGTTCAGCCAGATCGACGCATCGATCAGCCGGCGCTACGGCGGGACGGGTCTCGGTCTCGCGATCAGCCGCCGCCTTGCGGAATTGATGGGCGGGACGCTCACCGCGACGAGCGCGGGCGTCGCCGGCGAGGGCAGCGTGTTCCGGCTGGTCCTTCCGGCTCAGGCCACGCGGCTCCCCGACGCCCCGCCGCCCGCCCCGGAGCGAAGCATCCGCGGCTGCCGGATCCTCGTCGTCGACGACAACGCGACGAACCGCCGGATCATCACCAGCTTCCTCCAGCGGTGGGGCGTCGAGGGTGAGGCGACCGCCTCGCCGAAGGAAGCCCTGAAGTGGGTCCGCGGCGGCCGCGAGTTCGACGCCGCCGTCCTGGACTTCCTGATGCCGGAGCTCGACGGCGTCGAGCTGGCGGCGGCGCTGCTGAAGCTGCGGCCGGACCGACCGTTGCCGGTCGTCATCCTGTCATCGATCGGCCAGCACGCGGGGTCGTCCGCGAACGTGTCGTCGACCCTCGTCAAGCCGGTCAAGCCGTCCGCCCTCCACGACGCGCTCGCCGACGCCCTCGCGGCCGCGCCGGCCGTCGCGGCCCCCGTTGCGACGAGACCGACATCGACGAAGCGCCGCAGTCGCGCCAAGGCGCCGGCAGCTGTGGCCGGCCCGGCGGCGACCGGCCCGAGCGGCACCGGACTCCGGATCCTCCTCGCCGAGGACAATGCCGTGAACCAGAAGCTCGCCCTTCGCCTGCTCGAGCGGATGGGCCTTCAGGCTGACGTCGTCGGCGACGGCCGGGCGGCCGTGGAGGCCGTCGGGGGCAAGGAGTACGACGTCGTCCTGATGGACGTCCAGATGCCCGAGATGGACGGCCTGGAGGCGACCCGGCAGGTCCGCGCCCGCTGGCCGGACCGCGCGCTGCGGATCGTGGGCCTGACCGCGAACGCCATGGCCGGCGACCGCGAGGCGTGCCTCGCCGCCGGCATGGACGACTACGTGAGCAAGCCGATCCGCCCCGAGGAGCTCCAGACGGCGATCATGAAGGCCCGACCGACCCCATTGGAGGACATGCATGACGCCACCGTCGGGTGACGGGATCAATCAGCCGGGCCGGATCCTCGTCGTCGACGACACGGCCTTCAATCGCCAGCTCCTTGCCCGGCTGCTGCGCGGCATCGGCCACGAGCCCGTGGAGGCCGTGGACGGTAGGCAGGCACTCGACCGGCTGCGGGATCCAGCCGCGCCGCCGATCGATGTGATCCTCCTCGACATCCTGATGCCGGAGATGGACGGCTACCAGGTGCTGGAGGCCCTCGCCGCCGACCCGGCCCTCAACCACCTGCCGGTGATCGTGATCTCCGGCGTCGACGAGCTCGACAGCGTCGTCCGCTGCCTGGGAATGGGGGCCGCCGACTACCTCCCGAAGACCGTGGATCCCGCGATCCTCCAGGCACGGATCGCGTCGTCGCTCGCCCGCAAGCGTCTCCATGACGCCGAGCTCGAGTCCGTCGACCGACAGGCGGCGACGAACGAGGTGCTGGCGATCATGAGCCGCTCCGCGTTCGATCTCCAGGTCGTCCTCGACGCGGTCGCCCGGGCCGCGATCCGCCTCTGCCGGGCCGACTACGGCGTCGCCTACGTCCTCGACGCCGGCGCGTACCGCGTCGCCGCCTCTGCCGGGGGCACGCCCGAGCTGGATGCGTGGGAGCGGGATCACCCGATCCGGCCGAGCCGGGAGAGCGTCGTGGGACGGGTGGCGTTGATCGGTGAGGCGATCAGGGTCGACGACGTCCTGGCCGATCGCGAGTACGCGGCCACGCCGGGGCAGCAGGTCGGCGGCTACCGCAGCCTGCTCGGGGTTCCGATCCAGCAGGACGGAATCGTGCAGCGGCGTGCTCGCCCTGACCCGCAACGACGTGCGCCCGTTCGACGACGCGGAGACCGCCCTGGCGATCGGCTTCGCCGAGCAGGCGGGGATCGGGATCGCCAACGCCCGGCTGCTCGAGACGATCGAGCGCCAGCGCGGCCAGCTCGCCCGGTTCCTGTCGCCGCAGGTCGCGGCCCTCGTGTCGAGCCAGGAGGGCGAGGCGATGCTCGCGGGGCATCGCCGCGAGATCACCGCGATGTTCTGCGACCTGCGGAACTTCACGACCTTCTCCGAGACCGCCGAGCCCGAGGAGGTCCTCGGGTTCCTCCGGCGCTACCACGCAACCGTCGGAGCGCTGGTGGTCGAGCACGAGGGGACCCTGGAGCACTTCGCCGGCGACGGGATCATGGTCTTCTTCAACGACCCCGAGCTCCAGGTCGACCACGCGGCCCGGGCGGTCCGGATGTCGGTCGCGATCCTGGAGCGGTTCGTCGAGATCAGCGAGGAGTGGCGACGGCGCGGGCACGTCCTCCAGGTCGGGATGGGGATCGCGACCGGCTACGCGACGATGGGCCGGATCGGCTTCGAGGGGCGCTACGACTACGGTGGCATCGGGAACGCGATCATCCTCGCCTCGCGGCTGAGCAGCGAAGCGAAGGCTGGAGAGATCCTGATCGCCCAACGGACGTTTGCAGCACTCGACGGGCAGGTGCCGGCCGAGTCGGCCGGTGACCGACAGCTGAAGGGGTTCAGCCGGCCGATGGCCGTCTACCGGGTGGCGACCTCGGATGACTCTGGCAGCGGGGTTGCCGCGGAAGCGGAGGCCTCGTGAGCGCCGGGTCTCCGATCGATCCGGCCCAGTTCGCCAACCTGCTCGAGATGACCGGTGGCGACTTCGCGTTCGTCGACGATCTCGTCGACACCTATCTCGAGGAAGGGACCGGACTCGTCGACGGGCTGCGGGACGCGGCCGCCACCGGCAGCGTGGCGGACCTCGTCCGCCCGGCCCATTCGATGAAGTCGAGCAGCCTGAACGTCGGGGCAACCGGGCTTGCGGACCTGTGCCGCGGTCTCGAGGAGACCGCCCGTGGCGGCGCGGTCCCGGACGCACCGGAGCGGGTCGCCGCGATCGCGACGGAGTTCGACGCGGTCCGGGCGGCCCTCCTGGAGGAGCGAGCCCGGCGCGCCGCCGGCTGACGGCGGCACGCCGGGACCCGGATCAGCCGGGCGAGACGCTCAAGGCGCGTCCCGACGCCAGTCCGGGATCTCTCGGGCGGGACCACTCCCGTCGGCCGGCAGGAGGAATCGTTCAGCCCCGGCAGGGGCCGGGTTCAGCGCAGGTGCGCCGCGAGCTCCGGGTGGCCTGCCGCTTCGGCAAGATCGGCCGGCGTACGCCCGTCGTCGGTTCGCGCGGTCCGATCCGCCCCCGCCGCCAGCAGCCGGTCGACGGTCCCGTCCGCGCCGTTCTGCGCGGCACCGTGGAGCGGCGTGTAGCCGCCGCGCTGCGTGACGTTCGTGTCCGCACCGGCGGCGATCAGGACCGCGACGACGTCATCGTGATTGCCCGCGCAGGCCGAGTGAAGCGGCAGGACGTCGAAGTCGTTCGCCGATCGCGCGTTGACGTCCGCGCCGGCCTCGATCAGCGCCCGCGCGATCCCGGCCGCTTCGGACCCGCCGAAGAACGCCGGATAGTGGAGCGGGGTGAATCCGATCGGGGCTGCGCGAGCGAGCCAGCGACGAATCCTCCAGGAGGAGCTCGCGCACACGCGCCGCGCGGGCGAGCGCGGCCGCCTCGAAGATGTCGAGCTCGGGGAGCTCGGCGGCCAGCTGTTCGGCGCGCTCGCGTCGTCCCTGGTACAGGGCGTCCATGACCGCGCTGACTCCGCCCCCGTCACGTGCGCCCGGCGACATGTCGTCCTCCAACCCCCCGATTGTGCTCCCTGGCCAGACCCGAGCGGGCCTCGGCGACACTCGACCGCGAGTACCATCGACGGACCGCGCGGGTCGCGGTCAACCGGCGCTCGGCCTACCTCGCCGACGGCGCCCGCAACCCGAGGGAGGCCTTCGACCGTGCGTCTCGCTGACAAGGTCACGATCATCACCGGCGCCGGCGGGGGCATGGGTCGAACGGCGGCCCGGATGTTCGCCGCGGAAGGCGCCCGCGTCGTCTGCGTCGACGTCACCGAGGAGATGGCCGGATCGGCTGCGGCCGAGGTCGTGGCGGCCGGCGGCCAGGCGACGTCGGTCGCGGCGGACGTGTCGCAGGAGGACCAGGCGAAACGGATGGTCGACCACGCGGTCGCCACGTACGGCCGCGTCGACGCGCTCTACAACAACGCCGGGATCATGCCCGCGGCAGACCACTCCGTCGTCGACACGGACGTCGCGACCTGGGACAAGGTCATGGCCGTCAACGTCCGCGGGGTCTTCCTCGGCTGCAAGTACGCGATCCCGAAGATGGTCGAGCAGGGGTCGGGCTCCGTGATCAACGTCGCGTCGTTCGTCGCGCTCCTCGGCTGCTCGGTCCCGCAGGACGCGTACACCGCGTCGAAGGGCGCGGTCCTCGCCCTGACGAAGAGCCTCGCGGTCCAGTTCGCGCCGCAGGGCGTCCGGACCAACTCGATCTCGCCCGGCCCGATCGAGACGCCGCTGCTGATGGACTGGCTCGTCAAGGACGAGGAGGCGAAGCGGATCCGCCTTGCCAGGAACCCGAGCGGCCGCTTCGGCAAGCCCGAGGAGATCGTCCACGTCGCCCTCTACCTGGCGTCGGACGAGAGCCGCTGGACGAACGGGGCGAACCTCGTGATCGACGGCGGGATCACCGTCAACTACTTCTGAGAGGCGAGACCATGAAGGAACCGGCGGCCGACCGGATCGCGGTTGGCGTCGACGTCGGCGGGAGCGGGATCAAGGCGGCCGTCGTCGACGTCGACCGTGGGACGCTGGTCGGTCCGCGGCATCGGGTCGCCACCCCCCAGCCGTCGACGCCGGACGTCGTGGTGCCGGTGATCATCCGGACCGTCCGCCTCGCGCTGCGCGGCGCCGGGTTCGGCGTCTCTCGGACGACTGCCGTTCGGTTCCCGGTCGGCGTCGGGATGCCGTCGGTGGTCCTCGACGGGGTGACGAAGACCGCCGCGAACATCGATCCGAGCTGGGTCGACTTCGACCTCCGGACGCACCTGCAGGCGGCCCTGGCCGGATCCGTCGAGATCCTCAACGACGCCGACGCCGCCGGGCTGGCGGAGATGCGGTTCGGCGCGGGCGCCGGAGAACACGGCGTCGTGTTGGTGCTGACGCTGGGGACCGGGCTCGGATCCGGGATGTTCAATGACGGGGTCCTCGTCCCGAACACGGAGCTCGGCCACATGGAGATCCGCGGGCGCGACGCCGAGCGACGGTCGGCGGCGGTCGCGCGCACACGGCGTGGCCTCTCGTGGAGGGCGTGGTCCGCCGACCTCGACGAGCACCTTCACGCGATCGATCGGCTGCTCTGGCCGAACCTGATCATCCTGGGCGGTGGGGTCAGCAAGAACGCCGACAGGTTCATCCCGCGCCTCACCGTCCGGCCGCGGGTCGTGCCCGCGATGCTCCGCAACGATGCCGGCATCGTCGGGGCGGCCATGGCCGCGGCCGAGAAGTTCGTCGAGGGCGCCCCGGCCTGACGTCCAGCGGCGGAGATCCGCCCGCCGCGGGCCCCGGCGTACCATCTGAGGCACGAGCCGCGGCCGCCCGCCGCCCCAGATCAACTCGAGGGAACCCACCGATGACGACCGACCAGCGCGCGCCCGGCGACGCCGCCACCGACAGCCCGACGATCGCCCGGATGGTCGTCGGGGGCGAGTCCGTCGACGCCGCCGACGGCCAGGTGTTCGAGGTCGTCAATCCCGCCAACGGCGCCACGATCGCGACGGCGCCGCTCGGCGGTCGAGAGGACGTCGACCGCGCCGTGGCGGCCGCCCAGAAGGCCTTCGAGGACCGCAAGGGATGGGCGAACTGGGCAGCCGGCAAGCGCGGCCGATCCCTCTCGAAGCTCGCCGACCTGATCAAGAAGAACAGCGAGGAGCTGGCCTGGCTCGAGAGCCGCAACGTCGGGAAGCCGATCGGCGGAGCGCGCGGCGAGATCATCGGGGCCAGCCTCGTCTTCGACTATTACGCGGGCGCCGCGAACAAGGTCTTCGGCCAGACGATCCCCGTGTCGAAGCCTGGTCTCGACCTCACGCTCCGCGAGCCGATCGGCGTCGTCGGGTTGATCGTCCCGTGGAACTTCCCGCTGCTCATGGCCTCGTGGAAGGTCGCGCCGGCTCTCGCCGCCGGGAACACCGCGATCCTCAAGCCCGCGTCGTACTCGCCACTCACGGCGATCCGGCTCGGCGAGCTGGCCCTCGAGGCCGGCCTCCCGGCGGGCGTCCTGAACGTGGTCACGGGACCGGGCGGCACGGCGGGCGCGTCGATTGCCGCCCACCCGGGGATCGGCAAGGTGGCGTTCACGGGCGAGACGACGACCGGCCAGGAGATCATGCGGCTCGCGTCCGGCAACGTGAAGAAGATCAGCCTGGAGCTCGGCGGCAAGAGCCCGAACATCGTCTTCGCGGACGCGGACCTCGAGAAGTTTGCCCGCGAGTCGCCGTACTCCGTCTTCGACAACACCGGCCAGGACTGCTGCGCCCGAAGCCGGATCCTCGTGGAGCGGTCCGTCCACGACCAGGTCGTCGAGCTCTTCGCCGCCGCGACCCGGAACGTGAAGGTCGGCGACCCGGCCGACGAGGCCACGGAGGTCGGCACGCTCGTCAGCTTCAGGCAGCGGGACCGCGTCAAGGACTACATCGAGATCGGCCAGGCCGAGGGCGCCACGATCGTCGTCGGCGGGGTCGAGCCGGATGATCCGGCGCTGGCCGGCGGGGCGTACCTGATGCCGACGGTCTTCGATGGCGTCTCGAACGACATGCGGATCGCGACGGAGGAGATCTTCGGGCCGGTCGTGTCGGTCATCCCGTTCGATACAGAGGAGGAGGCACTGCGCCTCGCGAACGCCACGCCGTACGGCCTGTCCGGCTCGATCTGGAGCCGCGACATCGGCAAGGCGCTGCGCGCGGCGAAGGCCCTCCAGTCCGGCGTGATCTCGGTCAACTCGAACAGCTCCGTCCACACCGAGGCGCCGTTCGGCGGCTACAAGATGTCCGGCATCGGCCGGGAGCTCGGGATGTCCGCCCTCGACCTCTACACCGAGACGAAGAACGTCTTCATCGACCTCTCCTGAGCCGACCCCGCCGGTCCGGATTTCGCCCGCCGCGTCCGACGCCTACGCCGCGTCCGGTCCGGTCGGCACGCCAGGCGGTCGCGGCCGAAGGCTGATCCTGCTCGTCCCGCCGTTGGCCCTGATGGGGGTGATCGGAGTTGCCCTCGCCGCGGCCCCCGGTGAGTCGCCGCTGGTGGAGCGGCCCGCCGCACCGTCGCTAGCCCCCATCGCGGTCGTCAAATCGGCGACGGCCGCCGACTCCTCGCCCGGCACGGTGGCCGGGCGGCGGCCGATCCCCGCCCGCCTGGAGCCCGGACCCCGCGGCCGTCGCCCGCTCGTCGACCCATACGATCCCTGAGGCCCTCGGGCGACTGACGCACGACCGGACTCATTCACAAGACGACGATTCCGCCTGTCCCTGGGTCGATTCCGCGCCCAAGTGCGCTGAGAATCCGGCGCGAGTCGCGACTGAACCCGCCGAACGCGCCCGGGGCGGCCACGAGCGCCCGCCGATTCCGACGGGTGTCCGCGACGAGCAGGATCACATGGTCCAATCCGCCGTCGCGCTGCTTCAGGGCGACCCGGCGTTCGAGTGCCTGAAGATCGTCGAGAACCGTCTCCGCCTCGACCGCGATCCGCCACCCTTCGCCCTTGATCACGGCGTCCCAGGCGCGGAGGTCTCCGTCGATCGGGAGGGGGACTTCCGTGCGCCATCGAAGACCCGGATGCAGGCGAGCGCGAAGCCGGCTGATCAGCCGCAGCTGACCTACGTCGCGGAGAGGGTCGCCGCTTGGGTAGGCGCGAACCACGAGGTCGAGCCCGACGACCGCGCACCATGCGCCCACGTCGGCAATTGAAGGGTGGACGAGTTCGCCGCGCTCGAAGCGCAGCACCTGTTGGTGCGACGTGCCGGTCGCTGCCCCGACGGCCCGGAGACTGACCCCGCTACCGGTCCGAGCCAGGCGGTGGTCCCGCCCGAGACGACGCATCGTCTCCATCGCCCTCCGCCGGCCACGGTCGCTGGGCCGCTCCCGGGTTCCCATTGGGACATCGTGACGCACGCTTCTTCGCGGGCGCTCATCTACGGGTCCACCGACCGCGGTTGGTCCGGCGGGCGGACCAGGCGACGCCCCGATGGATCAGCGACACACCGATTGGGCCGCTCAGCCCCCCGGTGGTCCGTGTTCGCGACCACCGGACGTGAGAACCCCGGCGGCGAGCCGTGCACTGGTTCGTTGGTCCGTCTGGTGGACCAGGAGCGCGCCTGCGGGTCGCGCGGAGCGCCGGGCACTGGTTCGTTGGGCCGTGGGGTGGACCAGAAACGCGCCGGCGAGCCGGGCATTGGTTCGTTGGGCCGTGGGATGGTCCAGGAGCGCGCCGGCGGGCCGCAGCGGGCCGGAACAGCAACGACGAGGGTGCCCGAGTCGAGGGCCGCTACTCGTCCCAGTGGCGGTCGGCGGGGTGGATATCCGGCCGGCGGCGATGCACCCAGTCGCGGATCGCCCAGTACGAGGTCTTGAACGCGATCCCGGGCCACGGGATCGCCTCCGGCGCGAACGCCTGGATCTCGAGCGCCTCCGGGTTGAGACGGGGCGTCCCGCCGACGACCTTCGCCTCGAACGCGAGGACGACGACGGCCGCCTCGAGCCGCGAATAGAGCCCGACGATCTCGCCCGGCTCGACGATCAGGCCGGTCTCCTCGAGCGTCTCGCGGACCGCAGCCTCGCCGACCGTCTCGTCGACCTCGAGGAAGCCGCCGGGCTGAGCCCACCAGCCGCGCCCCGGGTCGATGCCGCGGCGGAGGAGGATGACCTCGCCGGCCTCGGTGACCGGGATCGTCGTGACGACGAGGCGGGGGTTGACGTAGGCGATGTGGCCGCACGACGGACAGCCGAGCCGATCGCGGTCCTCGCCCTCGATCGGGCCGAAGGTCAGCTCCGTCCCGCAGCGCGAGCAGTAGTTGAGCATCGCCGCCATCCACGACGGAACGCCGCCGCCTGACGGGATGCTCGTCGAGCGACCGTCCGGCCCGCGGCCGAACGCGTCGAGCAGCTCGCCCGCCTCGTCCGGCAGGCCGCCGAGCGACGAGTTGTCGGAGGTGATCATGCGAGCAGGGCCGCGACGGACGCGGCGACGAGGGCCGACAGGCCGATGACGCTGACGACGACCCAGGCGATGCGGAACAGCCCTTTCGTGCGGTCGACCGGCATCCAGGCCCACGCAGATCGCCAGATCCGGACCAGGGCATCGGCGGTCGTGACGACGAGGAGCGGCGCCGCGATCAGGACGCACAGCTTGATCAGCGGGCTGCCGAGGGGCGTTCCGAGCTCCAGTGCGGTGATCGCGATCGCCCCGAGGATCAGGACCGGCACCGACAGCAGGACGTAGTGCTTCTGGAGCGGCGTCGGCGCGGTCTCGGGGACGGATCGCGGCGGGAGCCCCTGGAGGCTCGGCGGCAGGTTCCCGGGAACGGGCACCGGTCGCGCCGGACGGACGCCCGGGGCGACCCCACCTGACACGCCGACGGGCTGCCGATCGAGGACCGGCATCCCCTGCTCCCAGCGCTCGTCGTCCATCAGGCGCCGAGTGTACGACCGGTCGTCGATCCGGCCCGGATGCTACAGACCGTCGTTCGCCGGATCGGCCGCGATGGCGGCGGCCTGGGCGGCCCGGCGGGCCGCGATCCGATCCCGGAGCCCGGTGTCGGACACGGCGAGGATCGCGGCGGCAAGCAGCCCGGCGTTCTCGCCGTTGCCGACGCCGACCGTCGCCACCGGCACGCCCTTCGGCATCTGGACGATCGCGAGCAGGGCGTCGAGGCCGTCCGAGACACCGCCCGGCATCGGCACGCCGATCACCGGCAGGGTGGTCTGCGACGCGACGACGCCCGGCAGGTGCGCCGCGAGGCCGGCGATCGCGATGACGACGCCGATCCCCCGTTCGTCCGTCGACGCGATCCAGCGGCCGAGGAGGTCCGGCGCGCGATGGGCCGAGATGACCCGCGTCTCCGACTCGACGCCGAGCTCGTCGAGGACGGCGGCGGCCTTCTCCGCCGCGGCGATGTCGCTCCGGCTCCCGACGACGATCCCGACCCGGTTCGGACCCTGCACGGTCATCTCCTGCCTGCTCGTTCAGCCATTCGTGGCGGCATCCGCGGGCGCGCCCGCCTCGCCGACCGGTCCACCCTGGACGTTGACCGGACGCGGGATCCCGAGCCGGTCGAACATCTCGAGGATCCAGACGCCCTTCTCGGCCTGGTAGCGGACCGCGTCGACCGGCCCGCCGGTCGGCCCCGCGATCTCGGCCTTGATCCGAGCGTAGCCGTCGCGCAGCTCCGGGTCGGCGCGGAGCGCGTCGCGGAAGCGAAGGTCCTTCGTCAGGTCGCCGGTCCCGCGCGGGTGGAGGTGGACGTGGATCCGGTACTCGACCCCGTCCTCGATGATCGCGCCGACGAGCATCGGCCGGGTCGGGGGCCACGGATCGGGGCCCGGCTGCGGCCCGAAGCCGAGGCGGTACAGGTCGTCGACAATCGCCGGGATCGTGGCCGGATCCGCCTCGGTCCCGAGGTCGACGATCCCCTTCCCGGGCAGGCCCGGGACGGCGGAGCTCCCGATGTGCTCGAGCTCGAGCTCCGGACGGACCGAACGGATGAGCGCAGTGACGCGGGCCGCGACGACCGGGAACTGCGGGTCCCACGGTTGGACCGACGCCGCGCGGCGCTCGTAGGGACGGATCGGGCTCGGCGACGTCGGCACGGGGGAAGTGTAGAGTTCGCCGATCATGCGCCGCGTCATCGGCCGGCGGCTCCACGAGGTGGACGTCGGCTAACTCGCCCAGCGGATGGCCGCCGCCGACCGGGTCCTCGTCGACCTCGGGACAGGTGACGGTCGAGCCGCCGTCGGCCTCGCCCGCCGGGAGCCGACCGCCTTCGTCCTCGGCCTGGACGCAAACGCCGGCGCGATGGCCGAGTCGTCGCTCCGTGCCGCGCGATCTGCGGCGAAGGGCGGCCTCCCGAACCTGCTGTTCGCCGTCGCGGCCGCCGAGCGCCCGCCGGTCGAGCTCTGCGGTCGGGCCGACGAGGTCTCGATCCTCTTTCCGTGGGGCTCGCTGCTGCGCGGCGCCCTCGCCCTCGATCCGGACGCAGCCGGCCGGCATCGTCGCGCTCCTTGCGCCGGGAGGCCGGGTCGAGGCGCTCGTCTCGGTCGCCCCGAAGGACATCGCCGCAATCGGCCTCCGACCGCTCGCCGCGACCGACCGGGAGGCGATCGCCGACCGCTGGTCCGCCCACGGCCTGACGCTCGCGGCATTCGCGCCGGCGACGGGCGCCGAGATCGACGCATCCGGTTCGACGTGGGCGAAGCGCCTCCTGGCCGGGCGGCCGTCGACCTCGCCCTCGTCGGCGATCGGTCGTGCGGTCTGGCGCCTGGAGCTGGTCCGCGAAACGGGACGGCTCGAGCGGCCGGGGTAAGATCCGGCGGCGATGCGCCAGGTTCCTGCCCGCCTCCCGCGCCGACTCGGCTCCCTGCTCCTCGCCGCAGCCACCGCGACGCTGGCGATCGGGGTCGCGCCCGCGGCCGTCCCGGGCCCATCGGCCGACGCCGCCACGACCACCCGGTTCCACCTCGACCTCGCCCGGCCGGGTGACTACGTGGCCCAGGCCAACTTCGTCCAGTGCGTCGGCGCGAGCATGCAGATCATGCTGAACATCGTGGGTCCGGCCGACGACCGGTCCGCCGCGACGCAGCGCCGACTCCAGGCGCTCGCCCGCGACCTCTCCGGCCCCACCCGGGCCGGGTTCGCCCGGAAGGGCGCGAGCGTTCGTGGCTGGTCGGCCGGGCTGAATGAGCTCGGGGCAGGCCACTATCAGCTCGTCGGGACCACGCGGCTCGACGAGGCGATGCGCCTGGCCGCGGGCGCGATCCGCATGACGGGCAAGCCCGTCGGGCTCCTGGTCTGGGGTGGTCGGCACGCCTGGGTGATGAGCGGCTTCGAGGCGACGGCGGACCCCGCCCGGACAGCCGCGTTCAAGGTGACGCGCGCCATCGTCCTCGACCCGCTCTACCCCTACGGTTCGAGCCGATGGGGCGCGAGCCCGAAGCCGCGCCAGGCGATCACGCTCGCGACGCTCGGAGCCCAATTCGTGCCCCGCCGCCGCGGCACGTGGCCGGGGGCCGTGGTCGGGACGGAGAGCGCCGCGACGATGAACGCGCTCGCGGGCCGCTATGTCCTCGTCCTCCCGTACGAGCCGATCACCCTCTCCCGCGATCGTCGGGTCCCGATCTGACGCGACGGTCCCACTGCCCGAACGAGGTGCCCGTGGATCCCTGGCCCAGGAAGATCTCCGCCATCACCCTCTTCACCGAGGACCTCGACGCGACGAAGCGGTTCTACGCCGAGGTGTTCGGGGTCCGGATGGTGTTCGAGGATGACGCGTCCGCCGTCTTCGACTTCGGCAACACGATCATCAACCTGCTGTCCGCCACGGCCGTCCCGGAGCTGATCGAGCCCGCCGCGATCGGCGATCCCGCGGGCGGACCGCGCTTCCAGATCACCGTCGACGTCGACGACGTCGACGCCGTGTGCGCCGAGCTCGCCCGCCGCGGGGTCCAGCTCGTGAACGGACCGATCGACCGACCGTGGGGCGTTCGCACCGCATGCTTCCGCGACCCGGCCGGCCATCTCTGGGAGATCGCGACGTAGCCGGTTCCCGACTCGGGACATCGTCGCCCTCATGAGGCCGCCGAGGCGGTACCGTGCGGCGATGACCGCGATCCCCCTGATCATCGACGTCGATACGGGCATCGACGACTCCCTCGCGCTCCTGTACGCGGTCGCCTCGCCGGAAGCCGAGATCGTCGCGGTCACCTGTGTCGGCGGCAACGTCGACGCCCGCCAGGTCGAGCGGAACACCCGGGCCGTGCTGGAGCTCGCCGGCCGGACCGACGTCGAGGTCGCGCTCGGGCGCGAGCGGCCGCTGGTCCGGCCGGTCGAGACGACCCCCGAGACGCACGGGCCGCAGGGCCTCGGCCATGCGGAGCTGCCGCCGCCGAGTCGCCCGTTGAGCGAACGCCACGCCGCGGACGTGTTCATCCAGGAGGCCCGGCGTCGGCCCGGTGAGCTGACGCTCGTGACGTGCGGGCCCCTCACGAACCTGGCCGTCGCGCTCGACCGCGAACCGGCCCTGCCCCGCCTCCTGAAGGGCTGGGTGCTCATGGGCGGCGCCTACCGCCATCCCGGCAACACCGCCCCGACGACCGAGTGGAACATCCACTGCGACCCCGAGGCCGCGAAGATCGCGTTCGGCGCCTGGGGCGAGTCGGCGGCGACCCATGGGCATGCCCGACCCGTCGCCCTCGGCCTCGACGTCACCGAGCAGGCGAAGATCCTGCCCCGACCACGTCGTCGCCCTCGCGCGGGCCGCCGGCAGCACGCCGGACGACTCGATCGTGCTCGCCCGCGGCGAGGACCCGATGCATGCGACCCGCTCGGTTGCCAGCAACCCGATCGTCCGCTACGTCGCCGATGCGCTGCGGTTCTACATGGAGTTCCACCAGCGCTTCGACGGCTTCTACGGCGCCTTCATCCACGACGCCCTCGCGGTCGCGGCGGCGCTCGATCCCTCGCTGATCACGACCCAGGCCGTCGCCGTCGACGTCGAGCTCGACGGCACCCTGACGACGGGCGAGACCGTGACCGACTGGCGCGGCGTCTGGGGCCGGCCGCCGAACGTCGACGTGGCGATCGCCACGGACGCCGACGAGTTTCTGCGCCGCTTCATCGAGCGGGTCGGGCGGTTGGCGGCGGGTCGCTCGACGTAGCACACTAGGGCCGGAGGGCGGGCCCGGGCGTCAGAGGGCGGCGACCGGCGAGCCGGCACGGGAGGAATCGGCGAATGGCGGCCACCTGGACTCGCGCGATCGTCGGCGTGGTCGCCTTCTTCGTCGTCGTCATCGTCGGATTGAGCGTCACCGGGTCACTCGACTTCACCGCTGATCCCACGACCGGGCTCATCGCCGCCCAGGGAACGATCATCGCGATCCTGGGGATCGGGCTCCTGACCGCGCTCGTCGGCTACGGGGCCATCGAGTACGCCCAGACCAGGCGGCTCGAGTCGATCACCTCGCAGTTCTCGACCCGGGTCATCGTCCTCATCCCGATCGCGATCGCGATCAACATCATCCTCGGCCAGACGGTCGCGGCGGCCCTGAAGGTGCCGATCTACCTGGACTCGATCGGGACGATCCTCGTCGGCGTCCTGGCAGGGCCGATCGCCGGTGCGTTGACCGGCGGGCTGTCGAACCTGATCTGGACCTACGTCCTGCCGCCGCCGTTCCACTCCGACTATGCGGCGCCGTTCTTCATCGTCGCGGTCGAGATCGGGCTGCTGGCCGGGATTCTTCGGCCGCCTCGGCTTCTTCCGCAGCCGACCGAACACCCCGACGAACCAGCTGGCGATCGGCGCCGCGGTCGTCGTCGTGATCGTCGTCCTCATCGGCTACTACGGGTTCATCCCGTTCTACACGAACGGCGATGTCACGTTCTTTGCGCCGCCCGCCGAGGGATCGACCGGCCCGGAGCCGATCTTCATCATCCTCGGCTGGCTCGTCGCCGCCCTGCTCGTCGGGGCGCTCCTCGGCCTGCTCGCCCTGCTGTTCGTGAAGCGCGACCTTGGTGCGGCGTACGTCTTCATGGCCGGGCTGATCTGCGGGATCGTGTCCGCGATCATCTCCGCGCCGATCTCCGCGATCGTCTTCGGCGGCGTGACCGGCTCCGGCACGGACCTCCTCGTCGCCGCGTTCCAGCAAGCGGGCTCGTCGCTCCAGGAGGCCGTCCTGAAACAGGGCCTGCTGTCCGACCCGATCGACAAGACCCTCACCTTCTTCGTCGTGTTCGCGATCGTCGGGGCGCTCAGCCGGCGGTTCGTCGCCCGGTTCCCGCAGGGGGAGCAGGCCGTCGGGCTCGCGGACGCGTAGCGGGGGCCCGCCGATCGACCCGTCGCCGTCGGCCGGGGCCGCCCAGCTCTCCGCCGACGCCGCGGCGCTGTCCCCGGATGACGCGGCACTCCTCGCCAGCCTCGCGCCGCCCACCCCATCGCCCTATCACCGGCTCAACCCGCTCACGAAGGCCGTCATCGCGACCGTGGAGTCGATCGGCGCGTTCGTCCTCGGCGGGTATCTCGGACCGCTGCTGATCATCTTCGTCGCCGTTCTGCCGGCCGCTGCCCTCGCGGGCGTGGCCCGGCGCCTGATCCGGATCTCCGCCCTGCTCACGCTGCCGATCGGGATCTCGGTCGTGCTGGTCAGCGTGTTCACCCGCGCCGGCACGACCGTCCTGTTCACGATCGGGCCGTTCGACGCGACGCTCGAGGGTGTCGACTTCGCCGCCCAGACGCTCGTCCGGCTGTTCGCGATCTCGACGTCGATCGGCCTGTTCGGGCTGACGACCGAGCCGCGGAGCTTCGTCCTGGACCTCGAGCGCCGCGGGCTGTCGCCGCGGTTCGCGTTCGTCGCCCTCGCCACGCTCGAGGCCGTCCCGGCGATGGTCGAGCGGGCGAGCGTCATCGCCAGCGCCCAGCGCGCGCGCGGCCTCGACACGGAGGGAAGCATCCGCGCGCGGCTCCGCGGCCTTCTGCCCCTCGTCGGCCCGGTGATCCTCTCGTCACTGACGGAGGTCGAGGAGCGCAGCCTCGCCCTCGAGGTCCGGGCGTTCGGCAAGCCCGGCCGGCGCCATCTCCTGTGGCGGATGCCGGACTCGACGATCCAGCTCGTCGGCCGGGTCGCGCTCGTCGCGCTCCTGCTCGGTGCGATCGTCGGGCGGCTGACCGGCGCGTTCCCCACGACGCCCTGATCCGCCGATGCTGCAGCTGAGCGGGGTCTCGTATCGCTATGCGGGCTATGCGAACGAGGTCCTCCACGACATCGACCTCACCCTCGCGGACGGCGAGATCGTCGGGCTCGTCGGGCCGAACGAGGCGGGCAAGTCGACGCTCTGCCTCGTCGCCTCGGGTCTGGCGCCCGCGTCGATCGGGGGGACGATCCGCGGGACGGTCAGCCTGGACGGCGAGTCGGCCGCCGGCCTGAAGACGCATCAGCTCGCCGAGCGGGTCGTGGTCGCCTTCCAGAACCCGAACACCCAGCGATCCGGGATCGCCGCGACCGTCTTCGAGGAGATCGCCGCTTGGGCCGATGAACCTCGGCCTCGAGGTCGCCGAGACCGTCGCCCGGGCGCACGAGGCGATCGGCCGGCTGCGGCTGGAGGCGCTCGTCCGGCGGGACCCGCTGCGGCTCTCGGGCGGCCAGGCCCAGCTCGTCGCGATCGCCTCGCTCCTCGCGATGCGGCCGCGCCATGTGATCCTCGACGAGCCGACCGCCCAGCTGGACCCGGCGGGGACACGCCTCGTCGGAGAGGCGCTGCGGGAGCTCGCGGCCGCGGGGACATCGCTGCTCATTGCCGAGCACAAGACGGACCTGCTCGACGGCCTGTGCACACGGATCGTCGCCATCGACGCCGGCCGGCTCGTCCTCGACGGCCCGACCCGCTCCGTGTTCGACGACCCGCAGCTCGCGGCGATCGGCGTGGAGCCGCCCTCGCGAGCGCGGCTCGGTCGAGCGCTGGCGGCCGCCGGCATGGATGCGGGGGCCGTCGACAGGGCGCTCGCAGGGACGGCGGCGGCGCCATGACGGACGCCGCTGCGCCGGTCCTCCGGACGGAAGGCCTTGTCCACGTCTATCCCGACGGGACCCGGGCCCTCGACGGCGTCGACCTGGCAATCGGCCCGGGCGAGCGGGTCGCGATCGTCGGCCAGAACGGCTCGGGCAAGTCGACCCTCGTCCGCCACTTCAACGGGCTCCTCCGGCCGACGGATGGCCACGTCTACGTCGACGGTCGGGACACCGCCGGGCAGCGCGTCGCCCACCTCGCCGCGACCGTCGGGCTGGCGTTCCAGGACCCGGACCGGCAGGTGTTCGCGGCCAGGGTCCGGAACGAGGTCGCGTTCGGGCCGAAGAACCTGGGGCTGTCGGGCGCGGACCTGGCGACGGCCGTCGGCGCGGCGCTGGTCGCGACCGGCCTCGAGCACAACGCCGACACGAACCCCTACGACCTCGGGTACTCGCGCCGCAAGCTCCTCGCACTTGCCTCGGTCCTCGCGATGGGCACGCCCATCGTCGTCCTCGACGAGCCGACGACCGGTCAGGACGCCCGCGGGGTCGAGCGGATCCACGCGGTCGTCGCCGACCTGAGCGCGGCCGGCCGGACGGTGGTCGCGATCAGCCATGACATGCGGTTCGCGGCGGAGGCGTTCGAACGAATCGTCGTCATGCGGGACGGGCGGATCGTCCTCGACGGCACCCCCGCGGATGTTTTCGCCGAGGCGTCCTGGCCGACGCTCGCGTCGACGTTCCTCGAGCCGCCCCTCGCGGCGCGGATCGGGTCGCGGCTCGGCGTCGGGTCCACTCCGACCGATGCGGCGCTGATCGCCGCGTTGGCCGGCCCCGCCGCGACGCGCGCCTGAGGCGACTCGCGGCGGTCAGTGCCGCGAGCGGAGCGAGAAGACGATCAGGAGGAATGACGTCTCGAGGACGTCGACCCCGGCGATGACGAGCGCGACGACCAGCGGCAGCGGGTGCCCGAGGAGCCAGCCCGACGCCGCGGCGAACGCCGCGACCGCGAGGAACACGAGCCGGACGCCGCGGATCATCTCGGCGACGTCGCGGTCGGAGCTCGAGCCCACGGGTGGCGGCCGGGCCGTGATCCCGTCGTCGACCGGCTCACCGGCGAGCTTCGTGACGGCCGACAGCAGGAGGACCACGCCGAAGGCCACGGAGCCGCCGACGAGGGCGGCGCGGATCAACGGCGGCGGCGTGACGACGGACGCCAGCGCCTCCGGGTTCCAGCCCAGGGCGGTGCCGGCGGCGATCGCCACCGCGCCGGCGAGCAGCCAGAACAGCCGGCCCGAGCCGGTGTCGTCGCCGGCACCGGGGTCCTGGCGCCCGGATCGGCCGGTGCGCTTCGGGTCCGCCTTTGGTTCGGGTTCCGCCTCCGACGCGTCGGCCCCTTCCGGCCGGCGGTGCCCGGGCTCGAACTCCGCGCTCACGGCGGTGACGCCCCGCCCGCGGCGCGGGCGACGACCCACAGGAACCGTGCGTCGTGGCGATCCTCGGGCTCGACCACGACCTCGGCCTGTTCGATCGTGAAGCCCGCGTCCTGGAGCAGCCGGCGGCTGACCTTCGCGGAGAAGTGGCTGAAGTACATGTCGACCCCGAGCCAGTCCGCCTCGATGCCGCCCGGGTCGTCCTCGACGCCGAGCGACGCGATGAAGACCCCGCCGGGCCGGAGCCAGGCGTGGATCCGCCCGAACAGGGTGGCCTGCTCCTCGCGCGGGACGTGGGTCAGCGAGTAGAACGCGACGACGGCGTCGAGACTCGCGGACGGCCGGTCCAGCGTCGTCATGTCCGCCTGGCGGAACGTGGCGGTGGGGACGTTGCGACGCGCGCGGCGGACCTGCTCTCGGGACAGGTCGATCCCGGTCAGGCGCCGCCCGATGGCGAGCCGCGCGCTCATCGGCAGCCCGGCGCCGCAGCCCAGCTCGAGGACGTCTGCATCGGCCGGGATGAGCGCGTCGGCCAGGTCCAGGGCGCGGCGGCGTGCGGCGGATGGGCGGAGCGCGCTCCATTCGAGGTAGCGGTCGGCGATCCGGTCGTAGCCGGCGGCGACGACCTGCTTCGGATCCGGCTCCGCGACGACGCGGCTCATGCCGCCTTCCCGACGAGGATCTCGACGCGGTGGACCACCCCGTCGACGATCCGGAAGGCGCCGAGCGCGGGCTCCGGCTCGGCGAGGGAAACGAGCAGGTAGATCGCCTCGGGATAGAACGCCAGCCCGACGTCGGTGGGGCTCGGCGAGGCCGGCGATCGGACGTGGCTGTGGACGATCGCCCAGAAGACCTCGTCGGCGTCATCGGTCGCGATCGTCAGCCGAAGCAGGTCGTCGGGATGGATCTCGTAGCGGTACGGCGAGGCGGCCCGGTTCCGCGCGGGCTCGAAGCGAAGCGCGGTCCCGCCGTCGGCCGCCGGTCGATCGCCGATCACGAGACCGCACGCCTCGTTCGGGTCCTCCGCGCGGGCGTGGGCGACGATCGCGTCGATCAGCTCCGGGTCGAGGTGAATCGCGGCGGGGCCGGGATGTGCTGGCGTCGGTTGGTCGGTCATCAGAGCGATCGTAGACCCGTCATGGCCGCCGATCAGGCGAGATCGTCGACCGGCCGGTTCGCGGACCGGTCGGCCCTCACCACCAGCTGACGCCGCCCTCGAGGTCGTCGCGCATCTCGTCCAGATCCCGGGTGAACGTCCCGGCACTGAGGTACTTCCATCCCCCGTCCGGGAGGAGCGCGACGATCGTGCCGTGGTCCATTCGCTGGGCCTCACGCGCCGCGGCGACCAGCACCGCACCGCACGACGGCCCACCGAAGATCCCCTCCCTGTCGACGAGGTCGCGGAGGGCGGCGATCGCGTCCGCGTTGCTCACGAGGTACTTCGCGTCCAGGAGCGAGGGATCGAGGATCTCGGGGACGAAGCCCTCCTCCAGCGAGCGGAGGCCCTGGACGCTCTCGCCGGGCAGCGGCTCCGCGGCCACGATCCGGACGCCTGGCTTGGCGCGCGCCAGGAACCGCCCGACACCCATCAGCGTGCCGCTCGTCCCGAGGCCGGCGACGAAGACATCGATCTCGGGGCAGTCGGCGAGGATCTCCGGACCGGTGGTCGTCTCGTGGGCGCGGGGGTTGGCGTCGTTGCCGTACTGGTAGGGCATGACGAACCGGGCGTCCTTCGACACGAGGTGCTTGGCGAGCGCGATCGCCCCGTTGCTACCGAGGCGCCCCGGCGAATCGATGACCTCGGCGCCGAACAGCGCGGCCATCTGGCGCCGCTCGTTCGTGACGTTGTCCGGCATGACGAGCGCGACCCGATAGCCCTTCCGTCGGCCGATCATCGCGAGCGCGATGCCGGTGTTGCCTGAGGTCGGCTCGAGGATGATCGAGTCGGGCCGCAGCAGGTTCCGGGCCTCGAGATCCTCGATGAGGAACTTCGCGACGCGGTCCTTGACCGAGCCGGTCGGGTTGGCCATCTCGAGCTTCGCGAAGATCCGGACGGCCGGGTTCGGCGACATCCGGGGAATCTCGACGAGCGGCGTGTGACCGATCGCGTCGAGGATGTCGTGGTACCGACCGCCGTGCGGCGCACCGACCGCGTGGGCCCGGGCATGGTCGCCGTCCGGGTCGCCGGGCGGCACGACGATCGGCCTCGGGAGCGCCATCGTCATCCGCCGGCCATGGCCGGGAGGATCCGGACCTCGTCACGATCGCTGACCGCCGTGGCGAGCCCGTCCAGGTAGCGGACGTCCTGGCCGTTGACGTAGACGTTGACGAACCGGTTCAGCTCGCCGGTGTCGGCAAGGAGCTGGGTGCGGAGTGCCGGGTAGCGCTCCGCGAGGGCGTCGACCAGATCGCCGACGCTCGCCCCCTCGAGCTCGACCTGCTTGTTCCCGCCGGCCTGGGCCCGGAGGACCTGGGGGATCCAGACCGTGCTCACGCCTGCCCTCCGAGGACGAAGGTCTCGTCGGCCGTCGGGGCCCCGGACGCGGCGAACGCGCCGAAGACCGGGACCGGCAGCGGCCGACCCTCGGCTCGGGCGGCGACTGCCTCGGTGGAGCAGACCGGGCAGGCCGGATCTCGGCGGAGCTTCAGCTCCGTGAACGTCGTATCGAGGGCGTCGAAGAGCAGCAGCCGGCCAGCGAGCGTTTCGCCGATCCCGAGCAGGACCTTCAATGCCTCGTTCGCCTGGAGCATCCCCATGATCCCGGGGACGACGCCGAGGACGCCGGCCACGGAGCAGCCGGGCGCGAGCTCCGGCGGCGGCGGGGTCGGGTAGAGGCAGCGGTAGCACGGACCCTCGAACGGGATGAAGGTCGTCAGCTGACCCTCGAACCGGAAGACGCTCGCGTGGATGACCGGGATGCCCTTGGCGACGGCCGCGTCGTTCAGCAGGTAGCGGGTCTCGAAGGTGTCGGTCCCGTCGACGATCACGTCGTAGCCGGTGATGATCCGCTCGACGTTGTCCGCGACGAGCATCTCCTCGTAGGTGATGACGTTCACGTCCGGGTTCAGCGCCGTGATCGTCTTCCGCGCCGACTCGACCTTGCGCTCCCCCACTCGATCGTTGGTGTGGAGGATCTGGCGCTGGAGGTTGGACAGGTCGACGACGTCGAAGTCGACGATCCCGATCGTGCCGACGCCGGCGGCCGCGAGATAGAGCGACGCGGGGGACCCGAGACCGCCGGCGCCGATGAACAGCGCCTTGCTGTCGAGCAGCCGGGCCTGACCCTCCGCTCCGACCTCGGGGATCAGGAGATGGCGGCTGTAGCGCTGCTTCTGCTCCGGGCTCAGCGAGACCGGCTTGTCCCACGGCAGCCCGGCCGACTTCCACGCCTGGAACCCGCCGGACATCGAGGCGACATTCGTGTAGCCGAGCTGCTCCAGCGCCTGCGCGGCGAACAGCGATCGGACGCCGCCGGCGCAGTACAGGACGACGGGCGCGTCCCGATCCGGGACCGCGTTCTCGATCTGCTGCTCGACGTAGCTCTTGCTGATGTGGAGGGCACCGGGCAGGTGTCCCTGGTCCCACTCGGAGTCCTCGCGGACGTCGACGACGGTCGTGCCCTCGGGCACGGCGCTGACGTCCTGGGGAGTGACCTCCCGGATCTGGGACCGTGCCTCACGGAGGAGGTCGGCGTAGGTTCGTGGCATGGGCTTGGGGTAGCTCCGATGACGACGGGCTGCCGGCGGGTCGCGCGGCAGGGCGGTGAAGGACGGGGCGTTCGGGCCCGACGGGGCCGCCGGCTAGGCCGGCCTGCGACACCTGCAGCCGCGCTCGCGGTCGATCGCCGTCATGCGGTCGCGCCTTCGGGCGCTGTTGCGCCGCCGGTTTCGGCGAGGGCCTTCTGGAGGGTCTCGTGGCTCAGCATCGCGCACTTCAGGCGGGCCGGGCTGATGTCGATCCCGAGCAGGTCGAGCAGGTCGTCGGCGCGGAAGGCCTCGACCTCGGCGATCGGCTTGCCCTTGATCTCGTCGGTGAGGAGCGACGCGGACGCCTGGCTGATCGCGCAGCCCCGGCCGGTGAAGCCGACGCGCTCGACGACGCCGTCGCGCACGCCCAGCTGGAGCGTGATCCGGTCGCCGCACAGGGGATTGCTCCCCTCGAAGCTGGCAGTCGGATCCTCGATCACCCCGAAGTTGTGGGGCCGCCGATAGTGCTCGAGGATGTAGTCGCGGTAGAGGTCGTCCATCAGTTCCGGTTGCGTGTATCAATCCCGATGAATCTTGTCGGGATTGATGCTAGGTCGGAGGTCGCTCTCGCGTCAATCGGGCGGCTCCGCGTGGGACCGGCTCGGCCACCGCAACGCTCCCGATGAAACGCTCGTTGGGACTTGCGCCAATCAGCCATCGGGCGCGTAGACTCCGCCTCGTCACGGTCGAATCAACGACCGGGGCTCAGCGTGACCGTCGATCACTTGGGGGTGCGACGCGCGCGCTGGAACCGAAAGGAGCAGGTTCAGCCAGACGCTCGCAAGCACACCTCTGGAGAGAGCTGCGGCCGACCGGAACATCGCCGGCCGCAGAAGAGGGAACGCAAGATCGAGTTGGAGGACAACTACCTGTGAATGGGATGAGATCACGAATCGTCGCGACCCTCGGGGTCACCGCGATTCTCGTCGCCGCCTGCAGCAGCGGCGCCACGCCAAGCCCGTCGGCGAGCTCGACGACCACCCAGCCGAGCGCCGCGGCCCCGTCCGGCGCGGCCCCGTCCGGCGCGGCCCCGTCCGGCGCGGCGCCGTCCAGCGCCGTTGCGGCCAAGGACGCCAAAACCGCCGCGGACATGGGCGGCGTCGATGCCGTCTGCGCCGCGGGCAAGACCGAGGGTCAGGTCACCCTGATCGCGACGCCGAACAACTGGGCCAACTACGGCCAGATGATCACCGACTTCCAGACGAAGTACGGGATCAAGGTCCAGTCGGACAAGCCCGACGCGAACAGCCAGGACGAGATCAACCAGGCCACGCAGCTGGCCGGCACCGGGCGCCAGCCCGACATCTTCGACCTGGGCAGCGTTGTGGCGGCGGCCCATACGGACATGTACGCGCCGTACCAGCCGGCAACGTGGGCGGACATCCCCGATGGCAACAAGGACCCCAACGGCCTGTGGATCAACAACTACACGGGCTTCGAGGCGATCGCCTACGACGCGAAGCTCGGCGACATCACGAAGGTCGCCGACCTCGCGGATCCGAAGTACAAGGGCAAGGTCGCCCTCAATGGTGACCCGCTCACGGCGTCGGCCGGCTTCAACGGCGTGGTGCTCGCCGCGCTCGCCAACGGCGGGTCGGCGGACAACATCGGCCCCGGCGTCGACTTCTTCAAGAACCTCACCACCATCGGCAACCTGATCCCGGTCAACCCGAACGATGCCAGCGTCGCGTCCGGCCAGACGCCGATCGTCATCGACTGGACGTACAACCAGGGCGGCCTGATCTCGTCGCTCGCGCCGAAGGGCATCAACTGGAAGATCGTGATCCCGTCCGACGCGGCGCCGGTCGCCGCGTTCTACAACGAAGCGATCAACAAGGACGCCGCCCATCCGGCGGCGGCCCGGTGCTGGGTCGAATACGTCTTCTCGGACGCCGGCCAGAACACGTGGCTGAAGGGCTTCGCCCTCCCGGTCCGGCTCGCCGCGATGCAGAAGGCCGGCACGATCGACCAGACGGCGTTGGCCGCGGTCGGCGCGCCGTCGGCCGCTCCGGTCCAGCTGACCCAGGCGCAGACCGACGCTGCGACCAAGTACCTGCAGAGCAACTGGAACTTCATCAAGATCCCGGCGTAGTCGTCATCGAGCCCTGACCACCGGAGCGCCGCACATGACCGATCCGACGGTCGGCACGCCCGGACAACCCACGGCGCAGACAGCCGGCCTCGCCTCAGGCGGGGCCGGCTCTCGCCGCTTCCGGGGCGCTGGGAACTACCTTGCCCTCGTCCCGTTTCACGCCTACATCGGCGTGTTTCTGATCCTCCCGACGCTCATCGTTACGATCGGTGCCGTCACGACGGCCAGCGGCGCGCCGACGCTCGACAACATCTCGGTCCTGTTCACTGACGTGGCGATCGGCGACGCGTTCGTTCGCTCCATCCAGCTTTCTATTGCAACCGCGATCGTGGGGGCCGTCCTTGGCGGCCTCCTCGGCTGGGCCGTGGCTCGGGGGATCCGAACGGGCTCCTGCGCCAGCTCGTGATCGCCGCGTCTGGCGTCCTGGCCCAGTTCGGCGGGGTCATGCTGGCGTTTCGTTCCTTGCGACGTTTGGGTTCAACGGTCTGGCGACGCTGTTCTTCCGCGACGTGCTCCATGTCGACATCCTCAGCGACGCATCGTGGATCTACACTTCACCGGCCTCGTCATCGTCTATTCCTACTTCCAGATCCCGTTGATGCTGATCGTCTTCCTGCCCTCACTCGACGGGCTCCGCCAGGAGTGGTATGACGCGTCGGCCAGCCTTGGCGGCTCCTCGTGGTCGTTCTGGAAACACGTCGGCGGTCCGATCCTCGCCCCGAGCTTCCTCGGCGCGTTGCTGCTCTTGTTCACCAACGCGTTCTCCGCCTATGCCACGGCCGCCGCCTTGATCAGCCAGGGCAGTCCGCTCGCGACCCTCCAGATCGCCAGCTCGCT
>CAWFND010000015.1:0-208985 GCA_963817095.1 uncultured Chloroflexia bacterium | reverse complement strand
CCTGATCGGCGTCCGGCATGCCGGCGACACCCTCCGAGCCGGTTTCACGACGGTCCGCGACCTCGGCCCGTTCCGGGCGTTCACGGACTGCGCCCTGCGCGACGCGATCAACCGCGGCGACGTGGTCGGCCCGCGGATGCAATGCGCCGGGGCGTACGTGACCGCACGCTGGGGCGGCGGCGACGTCGTCGGCCTGGCCCACGACATCCGGCTTCCCGAAGACCTCCAGTTCGGCGTCGTCACCACCGTCGACGAGGTTCGCGACCGGGTCCGTCGCCTCCTGATCGGCGGCGCCGACCTCATCAAGTGCATCGGCACGGGTGCGGTCCTGACCCGAGGCGGTGTCCCGGGAGCCCCCGAGCTCAGCGAGGACCAGCTCCGGGCCGCGGTCGAGGAGGCGGCTCACTACGACGCCCACGTCGCCGTCCACGCCCACGGCGCCGAGGGCGCGAAGCGAGCGATCCGGGCCGGCGCGCGCTCCGTGGAGCACGGGTCGTTCCTCGACGACGAGGCGATCGGGATGCTGGTCGACACGGGAACGTTCTTCGTGCCCGACCTGTACGACGGCGAGTGGGCGCTCGAGCACGGTGGCCCCGCGGGCTGGCCGGCCGACACGATGCGCAAGATGCGCGAAGCGCAGGTCTCGGTGGAGATCGTCGTCCGGAAGGCCGTCGCCGCCGGCGTCCGGATCGCCTTCGGAACGGACAGCGGGGTCTATCCGCACGGGCTCAACGGCCGCCAGTTCGACTCGCTCGTGCGCTGCGGGCTGAGCCCCGCTGGGGGCGATCCGAGCCGCGACGGTCGTCGCCGCCGAGGCGATGGGCTGGTCCGACCGCGTCGGATCGCTCGTGTCGGGCCGGTTTGCGGATCTCGTCGCGGTGGACGGCGACGCGCTGGCCGACGTCAGCGTCCTGGAGCGTCCCGTCGTCGTCATCAAGGAGGGGCAGATCGTCCACGACAACCGGGCGGGCTCGCCCGGGCGGGCCGCCTGATCGCCCACCGGTGCCGACCTGCACCGGCGCGATCGAGGCATGCGGCGGTCGGTACGATCGGTCGATTGGCCATCGGGAGCATGGGCCGGATGCTGTGAGCCGGCCGCACCCTGCGGCGCGTCACCATCCGTCGCGATGGGCGGACACGGAGGACTCGATCGCTTGATCCGCCTGCGACCGGTCCTTGCGCTTGCCTCCGGCCTGCTCCTCCTCGGCGGTCTGCTCCCGTTGTCCGCGAGCGCGGCGACGGTCTGGCGCTTCAACCTATATCGCAGCGGCGGGTTCATGTACCAGGACCCGTACTACACCGCGTGCACGGCCGCGGCCGCGATGATGATGCTCAACTTCATCGACCTCAACGACAGCGGGGGCAACGGGTTTCGCTGGACCGTCTACCGCACGCAGAACAGCTCCAATCCCGCCGTGATCCGGGACATGACGTCGGTCCTCTCGTTCGAGCGGAGCCACGACACGCTGTCCAGCGGCCGGCCGGGTAGCGATCCCCACGGCTGGCGCAACGCCCTGAACTACTACGGCTGGGGAACGGCCGCGATGACCGACCCGGCGCTACAGGTCTACAGCGACGAGGCGTTCGGGTCGTTCGACGGCGCCCTGAAGGCGGCCGTGATCTCGATCGCACGCTACCGGATGCCCGTCGGCGTGCTCGGCCATGCCGGCGGCCACGCTCAGGTCGCGACGGGCTACGTGGTGACCGGGGCGAACCCCGCGACGTCAAACGACTTCGTCGTGAACGGCCTGTGGCTGTCCGACCCGCTCCACTCGGACCGGATCGTGAACCGGTACATCAACCGGCTGTCCCTCAAGTCCGGCGACACGACCTACCGGTTCCAGACCTACCGCGAGACCGACAGCCCGCTCGACGACCCCTACGCCGCCGGCTCGCAACGCAGCTCGATCGCGTCGACGACCTCCGAGTGGTACCGCCGCTGGGTCCTGATCGTGCCGACGCGAGCCGGCCTGCCCGGGCCGACCCCGACGCCCACGCCGACCCCGACGCCAACACCGACGCCGACCCCGACTCCGGACCCGACGGCGACGTCCACCCCGACCGCGACACCGACCGCGACACCGACCGCGACGCCGGCGGCGGCCGCGCCGGCGGCGGCCGCGTCCGACCCCGGGTCCACGGCGGCGCCGACGCCGTCTCCGCCGGCCGAGCCGTCGGCGGCTCCGTCCGCGGCGCCCACGGCGTCGCCGGAGCCAAGCCTGAGCGCGAGCCCTGCCGCCTCGGGTTGAGCGCGGGCGGCCGGATCGCGGGCGGGCCCTCCGAGGCCGCGACTACGCCCGGTCGAGCTCCCGATCGATCGCCCGGAGGATGAAGCGGGCCGCTTCGGCGCTCTTTCCGCCGAGCTTCTGACCCTCGTCCTGATCGAGCGCCGGCCCGAGGTCGGCGAGGAACAGCATCAGCTCCGGCGTCCGCTGCAGGTCACCCGCGTCGAAGGCCGCGTCGAGCCGATCGACGGCGAGCCGGGCGTTCTCCACCACGTGCCCCTTGGCTGCGATCAGCTCGCGAACCTCGGCGCGGGCCGCGTCCGCGGCCGGACCCTGGCTGCTCATCGTCGCTTCCCGAGGATCCCCGCGATCGCGCCGCTCCTCCGGCCGCCGGAGGCGGCCGCACCGGCCGTGACGTCCGGAGTGGTTGCCATCGTCGGCCTCGAGGACGCAAGGGACGCCCAGTCCGTGTCGAGCAGGCTCATCGAGATCTCGTCCCACCAGCGGCCCTCGCGCCAGATCGCCTCGCGTGCCCGGCCCTCGATCACGAACCCGACCGACTCGTAGGAGCGGATCGCCCGCTCGTTGAAGGCGAACACGGACAGCGCGACGCGATGGAGCCCGAGCCCGTCGAAGGCGTGGCCCATCATCAGCCGGGTCGCCTCGGTGCCGTAGCCGCGACCCCACGCATCCTTCTCGCCGATCGTGATGTGGAACAGCGCCGACCCGTTGTCGCTGTCGAGCTGGGACAGTGCGCACGTCCCGATCAGGCGATCGGTCTCGCGGACATGGATCGCCATCGCCAGCGACTCGATCCCGAGGGCGCGCGCGGCGAAGAAGCGCTCGATCTCTTCGTGCCGCATCGGGCCGTCCTGGTAGCGCGTCAGGCGCACGACCTCCGGGTCGCTGTACCAGCGCTCGAACGCACGGATGTTGTCCGGTGCATGCCGCCGGAGGACGACGCGCTCGCCTGCCAGGGCATCGGGAAACCAGCGTCGGGGGCCCATCGGAGGGACGGTATACCATCGCCGCCATGCGTCGCTGGAGCGAGGTCGCCGAGCGCGTCGCCGCCACGACCCGGACCTCGGAGAAGACGGCTCTCCTCGCCGACTATCTCTCGGGCCTCACTGCGGACGAGCTCCCGATCGCCGTCGTCTTCCTCACGGGCCGCCCGTTCGCCGAGGCCGACCAGCGTGCCGCCGGCCTCGGCTGGTCGGCGATCGGGACGACCGTCACCGATCTCGCCGGCGTCCCTCGATCGGCCCTCGGCGAGGCCTACGACCGCTCGTCGGATCTCGGCCGTGCCGTCGAGGACGTCCTGGTCCTTGCGGGCCACGATCCGGACCCGGCCGAGTCCCCGACCCTCCCGGAGGTGGCCGCGGCCTACGCGGCCATCGAGGTTGCATCCGGGCCTGCCGCCAAGGGCGGGATCCTCCACGACCTCCTCGCCCGATCGGACCCACTCACGGCGAAGTACATCGTCAAGGTCCTGTCCGGCGAGCTCCGGATCGGGCTCCGCGAGGGTCTGGTCGAGGCCGCGATCGCGAAGGCCTTCGATCGGCCCCTGGACGAGGTGAAGTGGGCGGGGATGCTGACCGGCGACATCGGGCAGATGGCGGAGATGGCCCGCGACGACCGCCTCGACGAGGCGAGCCTCGCCCTGTTCCACCCGATCAAGTTCATGCTCGCGTCGCCGGCCGAGGACGCCGCCGACATCGTCAGGCGCCTCGGGGTGCCGGTCTGGGTCGAGGACAAGTACGACGGGATTCGCGCCCAGCTCCACCGGCACGGCTCGGATGTCCGGCTCTATTCGCGCGATCTCCACGAGATCGGCAACCAGTTCCCCGAGATCGTCGACGGCGCACGGGACCTGCCCTGGGACGGGATCCTCGACGGCGAGATCCTCGGCTGGCGGGACGGGACCGTCCTGCCGTTCATCGCGCTCCAGGCACGGCTCGGGCGCAAGTCGCCGTCGGCGGCGATCCGGGCGCAGGTCCCCGTGATCTACGTCGCCTTCGACGTGCTCGGCGTCGGACGGCTCGATCGCGGCTCGCGGCACGCCACCGCACGAGCCCGGCGACCGGCAACGGGGCCCATCCCGCCGACGCGGTCGAGGTGCTCCTCCGCGAGCCCCTCGAGGACCGCCGCCGGCGGCTGGAGACGCTGCGGTTGCCGCCGGCGGACGAGGGCGGGATGTTCGCGCTGAGCCATCTCGCGACCGTCACGTCCAGCGAGGGCCTGGAGGACGCGTTCCGCGGCGCGCGCGAGCGCCGGAACGAAGGGCTGATGGTCAAGGACCCGCGATCGATCTACTCGCCCGGGCGGCGCGGCCTCGGCTGGCTCAAGATGAAGAAGGCCCTCGCGACGATCGACTGCGTCGTCGTGGGCGTCGAGGTCGGCCACGGAAAGCGCCACGGGGTCCTCTCGGACTACACGTTCGCGGTCCGCGACACGACGAACGAGCGGCTGGTGACGATCGGCAAGGCGTACAGCGGGCTGACCGATGCCGAGATCGCCGAGATGACCCGCTGGTTCGAGGACCATACGATCGCCCGCTTCGGGCGCTACCGCCAGGTCGAGCCGACGGTGGTCGTCGAGGTCGCGTTCGACGTCATCGTCCGGTCACGCCGCCACCAGTCGGGCTACTCGCTGCGGTTCCCGCGGATCGCCAACCTGCGGCCCGACAAGTCGCCCGACGAGATCGACACGCTCGAGACCGTCGGCGCGCTCTACGAGGGGCTCCAGCACGGCGCGGAGCAGCTGGTGACCGCGGGCGCCAGGAACTAGGGCGACAGATCCGCTCAACGGCCGAAAACGAGCGGTTTCTCCGATCGGGCGCGCGTATCCTTCGCGCATGTTCGATCTGCTCGGCGGCGAGGTCAATACGGTTCCCATCACCCTGTACACGGACAGCTTCGTGATCAGGGGCCAGATCCGGACCCGGCAGGCCCGGATCACGGACGTCCTCAACCACGCGGACGAGCAGTTCCTCGTCCTGGCGAATGCCGTCGTCGACGAGTACGGGTCGCGGAACATCGCCACCCGCACGGAATACGCGCAGGTGAACCTCGGCGCCGTCCTCTTCGCGGTGTCCGACCAGTCGCTCGAACCGCGCCCGGACCTCCGGACCCCGAAGATCCCCGAGCAGGCGATGATCTCCATCCCGCCGTTCCGGATCATCGGGCGGATCCACCTGCTGCCGGAGCGCGACCTCCGGGAGGCGCTGTCCGAGCTGACTGGCCAGTTCGTCCCGGTGACCGACGCCACCTACTGGTCCGACTCGGTCGGCGAGGCGCGCCAGACATCGCCCATGGTCGCGATCAACCACCACCGGGCGCAGATCCTTGCGCCCCATCGCGAGGTCGACCCGTGGGCCGGGCTCAACCGCGCCGGCGAGGATGCGGCGGGTGGGACCTCGGCCGACGCTCTCGGCGCCGGCCCCCAGGCGGCGCCGATCGTGGACCCGGCCTGGCCGACCGTCGACCGGCGACCCGACGAGCCCGCCTGAGCCTTTTCCGGCCTGCGCGTTCCCGCCCGCTACCGGTCGACCGGCAGATCCAGGCGGTTGCCCCACTCGGACCAGCCCCCGTCGTAGACCGCGACGTCGTCGTGGCCGAGGAGCGTGAGCGCAAAGGCGAGCTTCGCCGCGGCGATCCCCGAGCCGTCGTAGCAGACCATCCGCCGGCCGCGGGCGACGTTCGCCTTCAGCAGGATGTCGCGGAGCTCGTCGCCGACCTTGAAGTGCTGGCTGCCCGGTCGTGTCATGGCCCCGACCGGGACGTTGACCGCGCCGGGGATATGGCCGAGCCGCTTCGTCGTGCCCTCGAGGCCGCGGTACTCGGCCGGAGCGCGGGCGTCGATGAGGGTGACCTCGGGGGACGAGAGGAGCGCGCGGACGTCGGCCGTCGTGAGGCGCATCCGCGGCTGGGCTCGGGGAGTGAAATGGGCCGGAGGCGGCGGCGCGACCGCGTTGGAGACGGGACGGTCCTCGTCGACCCAGGCGGGGAAGCCCCCGTCGAGCACCCGGACCGACTCGAGCCCGTAGACGCGGAGGCTCCACCACGCCCGAGCGGCGAAGAGGCTGACGGTGTCGTCGTAGACCACGACCGTCGCACCGTCGCCGACCCCGGCGATCGAGAGCGTCCTGGCCACCTGCTCCGGCCCGGCCAGGAGCAGGGTGTCGCCCGATTCGGCCGCATCGGTCAGCTCCGCTCGCCAGTCGACGAAGACCGCTCCCGGGATGTGGCCGGCCGCCCAGACCTGGTGGCCGCTGCCGTCGGGCCGCCAGCGGACGTCGACGATCCGGACCTCCTGGCGTCCGAGCTGCTCGCTCAACCAGTCGGTCGTGGCGAGGAGCTCCGGGCGGGAGAGTCCGCCGGGGGTGCGGATCCGGGACCGTGAGAGCCGGCGACGGGCGGAGGACGAGGACATCGCCGATATCATACGGACGTGGTCGCCCCCTTCCTGCCCGATGACGAGAAGCTGGCGGCGATCCGCGGCGCCCTCCCCGCCCTCGGGGCCGGGATCTACCTGAACACCGGCTCGGTCGGGCCGATGCCTGCGGAGTCCGCGGCCGCGATGGCCGAGATCGTCGAGTACGAGCTCCGGGTCGGCCGCGCGGCGATGGACTACTGGGACGCCTTCCTCGAACGGCTGGCCGAGGCGCGCGGCGCCGTGGCCGCGGTCATCGGCGCCGAGGTCGACGAGATCGCGATCACCCATTCCACCTCGGGGGCGATGAACGCGGCGATCTGGTCCATCGATCTCCGCCCCGGCGACCGGATCGTGACGACGCAGGCGGAGCATCCGGGCGGCCTCGGCCCGGTCCACGCGATCGCCGCCCGCACCGGTGCGGAGATCGTCGCCGTGGACGTCGGCCTCGGTGGCGATGATGATCGGCTCCTGGAGGCATTCGACGCCGCGATCCGGCCCGGCACGCGGCTCGTCGCGGTGTCGCACGTCCTCTGGACCAGCGGCGGCCGGCTGCCGCTCGAGGCGATCGCGTCCCTCGCCCACGATCGAGGCGCCATCGTCGCCGTCGACGGCGCTCAGTCGACCGGTGCCATCCCGGTCAACGTTGCCGAGCTCGGGGTCGACTTCTATGCGATCCCGGGCCAGAAGTGGCTGCTCGGGCCCGAGGGGACCGGAGCGTTGTGGGCATCGCCCGCGGTCATCGACGCCTCGCGCGTCTCGAATGCAAGCTGGTTCACCTACGAGCGGATCGGCGTGGACGAGGCCGTTCCGTGGTCGAATGCCCGCCGCTTCGAGGACAGCGGCCCTTACCGGCCGGGGATCACCGGCTTCGCTCGAAGCTGCGGCTGGCTCTCGATGTACGTCGGCCTGCCGTGGATCCACGAACGCGGCCAGGCGATGGCGCGGGCCGCGGTCGACCGGCTGGCGTCGATCGACGGGGTCGAGGTCCTCACGCCGCGCGACCGGATGGCGACCCTGGTGACGTTCCGGATCGGCGGCTGGGACGCCGCGACCGCGCTCACCGAGCTGGCCGGGCGGACGTTCGCGATCGCCCGGACGATCCCGCCGCTCGACGCCGTGCGGATCAGCGTCGGGTTCTTCACGACGATGGACGAGATCGAGCGCGTTGCGTCCGTCGTCGAGCTGCTCGCGGCCCATACGCCGGCCACGCTTCCGCAGCGGCCGCGGCTGCAGATCCTCGGCCAGGGCGCGCAGGGATGACCGGCGCCCGACGCACGGCCCGGAGGTCCGCCGCCGCTCCTGGCTGGAGGTCCGCTGGCGGCAGTTCCGGAACGCGCCCACGTCCGGTCGTCCGGGCGGTGCTCTCGAGCCTCGTCGTCGCGATCGTCCTGGGCCTCGGCTACCTGGCCTACGACATCGCGATCCGGCGCGGCGCGAACCTGCCGGGCGGCGACCTCCGCACGCTGTACCTCGTCCTCGACGTGGCGATCGTGCTCGTCGTCGGCAGCGTCGTGACCTGGTGGGTCGTCCCGCAGCCACGGGGATCGGGCGACCGGACGACGCGATCCGGCCTGGAGCGCCGCGCTCGGGTTCTTCGCGGCCGTCCCCGTCTGCTACCTCGTCCTCGTCGTCGTGGCCCAGGTCCTGGAGCCGCTGATCGGCTGACGGGGGCGTTCCGCGACCCCCACGAACGTGGTGACCGCGAGGCACCGATCGACGGTCGCCCGCACGCCGCCGGTACTGGCCCTTTCGTACCATTCCGCGGTACTCTCGGACGGATATCATCCCTTCGTCGGGTATCCGGCAAGGACTCATTCGAGGATCATTCGTGGCGATCGACGAGCAGCACGTAGCACTGCCGAAGCTCTACGGCGCTCCCGCGTACGGCGCGCCCGACCCGCGTCGCCGCGGAAACCCCCCGCCCGTTCGATCCCGATGACCTGCCGATCGAGGCGGTCCGGACGACCGAGGAGCAGGAGCTGATCGAGGAGCTGCCGGCCCACGCCTACGCCAACGGCAACGGCTCGAAGGGCCGCGGCAGGCACCGCTCCGACGATGAGCCGAGCCTCCACCCGCGACCCCTGAGCCTCAAGGCCCTCGCCGGTCGCATCCTGGGTCACGACAACTGACCTGACCCAGTCGGGCGCCACGCCCGGCAACCCGGCACGTTTCTCTCCGATGCCATGGCTGCGCGCCCGATCGCGCCTGACATGCTGCGCCGGGCGCAGTAGGATCGACGCGGGGGAGTAGCTCAATGGTCAGAGCGGCGGGCTTATATCCCGCTGGTTCCAGGTTCGAGTCCTGGCTCCCCTACCAGCTCACGATCAGCGCGGTGATCCGCTCCAGGATCTCCTCGCGACGTTCCTGCGTCATCTGCCGGGCGGGCGGCAGGGACGTCAGCCAGGCGGAGATCTCCTCGGCCGTCACGACGGCGCACGTTCGGCCGTTCGGCTGATCGTCGGATCGGTCGTCACGAGCGCCGAGAACACCTTCATCACGTAGTCCCGCTCCGAACCGGCGAACCAGCGCCGGAACGCGCTCGGCGTCGCGGGCCACCCGTTCCAGCGGGTTCTCCATGTGGACCCACCGGCCGTTGTACCCCCGGACCTCCCAGCTCGTCCCGGTCCGACGGACGTAGCGCGCAGGCGGCAGGTCGCCGAAGACGGCGAGCCCGAACGGGCCGAGGACGACATCGTGGATCACCCGGCCCTCGGGCAGGATCATGTCGCTGATCGCGATGTACTCGTCGCCGAGCTCGGTTGCCGCCTGCGAGAGGAGGCGCTCGGCCGGCCGGGCGGTAACGGCCCGCAGGACCCGGCTGAGCCGCCACGCTCCGGCGAACGCGAAGCACGGCGGCGCGACGAGGGCGACGCCCCAGATCAGCCCGCCCAGCGCCATCTGCGGGACCGCTCGGGCGGAGGGACGATGGCGTCAGGTGCGCTGACCATCGGCGTGGCAAAGGTGAGCCAGGCCGAGGAACAGGCCACCCGACAGCAGGGCGATGCCCGACGAGCGAGCCGACGAGGACGGCCCCGATCGGTGGTCGGATGCTGCGGGATGCGGAGATCAGTTGCATTCGCGTGATCGTCGCGCGCGCGTGGCCGGCTTGGGTATGACCACTTCGGGTCAGGGTCCTGCGCCGTCCGGCCCATCCCGGATCGCCTGCCGATCGGCAAGCGCCGGCTCCGCGGTGTCGGCTGGCACCGCGCGCGGGCGATCGTCCGCCACGCGGGCGCCCGAGTGGGAAACCCGTACCATTGCGACCGCCTCGATCCCCAGCCAAGGTCACCTCAGCACGGGCACCCCTGCCCGGCGCGGAGGCATGCATTTCTTGCTGATCGAGCGTCGAACCCGGAACCGACGACTGGCGGCCGCACCCGTTGCGGCGCTGCTTGGCGTCTTCCTGGTCGTCCTCGCGAACGTCGCACCGGCCCTCGCGGCCACCGGCGACCAGGGCCTGGATCATGGCCATGTCTGGCCGCGAGTCGGCTCGCCGACGACGACCATCCACTTCGACGTCCGCTACCGGAGCCACGACGGACAGCCGCCGGATCACGTGGATGTCGTGATCGACGGCAAGGCGCACGCGATGAGCTCCGTCGACACGAGCTGGAAGACCGGGGTGACGCTGCACTGGTCCTCGAAGCTGGCGGCCGGGACGCATGCGGTCCGGTTCACGTCGCAGGACGCCAACGGTGGGACCGACGATCTCGATGCCGGCGCGGTCGTGATCGATGGATCGAGCCCGAGTCCCACCCCGACCCCGACGCCCAAGCCCACGCCCACGCCGGACCCCACGCCGAGCCCGAATCCGACGCCGAAGCCGGACCCGACCCCGGCCCCGACGCCACGAGCGACGCCCAGGCCGACTCCCAGGCCGACCCCCAGACCGACCCCGACGTCCGCCCCGACGTCCGGTTCGACCACCGATCCCACGTCGACGCCGCCCCCGGCCGATCCCGGAACGATCGATCCGTACGGTGGTGGCGAGTTCCCCGACGGAACGCCGCGTGGTGGCGTGGCCGGGCCCGGCGGCCCGGGTGGACCGTCAGGTGGCGGTGCCAGCGGCGGATTCGGCGGGCCCGGCGACGGGCCGGACTCCGGGCCGTCGGCCGGCCCGACCGGGAGTGATGATCCGAACAACGACGGTATGCCCGGCGCCGGCGTGGTCGGCTCCACCGGGGGCGATCCCGGGGCCGGTGGTGGCGCGGCTGGTGCCGGCGGCGCCGCATCCGGCGGCGGGACCGGCACCGTCGGGCACCTCCGAGGGCAACCTCGGCTGGGGCGCCCTGACCGCGGCCCTCGACATCCTCGGTATCCGTCCATCCTCCACCACGACGACGCTCCCGATGTTCGTCGGGACGACGACGGCGACGACGATGGCCTTCGCCTTCGCGATCTTCGGCAAGAAGCGACGCGACGAAGAGGCTCCGGCACCCGACGAGGTCCTCCAGGCGCAAGCCGCGCGAGGGCACAGCGCCGTCCTGGGTGGCGCGGTCGTCGGCGCCATGGCCGCCGCGGTCCCACCGCCCGTCGACATCGAGGCCGGCATGCCGCGCTGGCGGCGACCGTCGGTTCAGGCGGCGCGAAAGTCGGATCCGACGCGGTACGTCGAGTCCGGACGGATGAGCTTCGACCATGGCTCCGTCGACGCGGTCGACGGCCACGAGACACGGGTCATCCGTTATCGCGTCGTGCGTCTGCTGGACGCGCCGGACGAGCTCCGCGGGGTGGATATCGGCCAGCTCGACCAGGGTGACGAGGTCCAGCTCCTCGAACGATCCGGCGCCTACTGGCTCGTGCTCTGCCCGGACGGTCGGCAGGGATGGCTCCACAAGATGACGCTCGGCGAGCCGATCAAGGAGGAGACCGCGCAGGCCGACGTGGTCGACCGACGTCGACGACGACGTCCTCGCCGCCTACCTCGCCGCGAGGGCGCGCGCCTGACTTCCGGCTGTCGCGCCTGGACGCCGCTGGACTGCGTTGCCGGCTGCGCTGCTCGCTCACGGGCGTTTGAGCCCGCTCGCTCCGCTGCTCCCCGGCGCCTTGCCAGCGACGCCCAGGGCGCGACGAACGCAGTCGAGCTACTTCCGGCTGTCGCGCCTGGCGCCCATGGGGTGCGTTGAAGCCTGCGCTCCTCGCTCACGGGCCTTCAAGCCCCCTCGCTCCGGTGCTCGGCTTCGCCTTCGCCTGACCGCCCGGGCGCGACGAACGCAGTCAGGGCTACTACCGGCTCGAGCACAGGTGGTGCGTCGGCGCGCCGAGCCGAGCGGGACGCCCCGAATCGGGCCTGGAGACGGCCCCTAGAATGGCGGCCATGCCCGCGACGATGGACGGTCCGCGGTTCGTGGGACGGGACGCGGCATTCATCCGGCTAGCCCCGGCCCTGGAGGCGGCTGCCGGTGGCGAGTCCGCCGCCGTCCTCCTCGAGGGTCCCGGCGGCGTCGGGGTGACGCATTTCGTCGACGAGGTCGCGCGGCGGATCGGCGGGCTGAGCGAGCCGTTCATCGTCATCCGCGGCCGCTCGTTCCGGCCCGGCTCCGACGATCCCTACGGGCCGATCATCCGCGCCCTCCGGCCGGTGTTCCACGCGGTCGATGACGACGACCTCGTTCGCCTGGTCGGCCCGGCCGTCGAAGACGTGGCTCGCCTCTTTCCCGAGATCCAGGCCCGGCTCGGACATGCCGGCGTCCTCCCGGCCCGACCGACGATCACCGCGCCGGAACGTCGCCAGGGCCGGGTGCTCGAGGCGATCCTGGGCGTGATCGGTCGGGTGTCCGAGGACCATCCGGTCCTGGTCGTCCTCGAGGACCTTCACGACGCCGATGCCGGGACCCGCGCCCTCGTCACGTTCCTGAGCCGGGTCCGTCGCCACCATCGCGTCTGCTTCATCGGCACGTGGGCGTCGGACGAGCTGACGCGCGACCATCCGCTGAACGCGACCATCGCCGAGGCCACGGCCGCCGAATCGTTCCGACCCCTGCGGATCCGGATCGAGCCGTTCGAGCGCTCGGAGCTCGCGGACCTCGTCCAGGCGATCGAAGGTGAACGGCCCAAGGGTGCCGCGCTCGTCCTTGTCGCGGACCGGTCTCGCGGTCTCCCGCTCGTCGCGGAAGAGCTCCTCGCCGCGCGGCGCGAGGTCTCGGACGCGAGCCTGACCAGCTCCTTCGACGACCTCGTGATCGCCCGACTCGCGCGGCGCGGGCCCGAGTGCCGTCGCGTCCTGCGCCTGCTCGCCCTTTCGGGGCGCCCGGTCGATCACGACGAGCTCGCGGAGACGGCGGCGACATTCGAGCTGACCGCCGACCGGCTCCCACCCCGCTCGTCGACCCGGCCGCGACGCGGCGAGGGCGCCCTCGATCCGGACCTGAGCGCGGGCCTCGACGAGGCGATCGAGCAGCGGATCCTCGTCGAGGACGCCGACGGCATCGCCTTCCGCCACGAGCACATCCGACGCGCCGCCGCGGCCGATCTCCTGCCGAGGCTCCGACGACGGCATCACCTCGCCCTCGCGACCGGGCTCGTCGCCCACCCGGGCGAGACGGCCGGCCACTGGGTGGCGGCGAACGTCTCGGATCGGGCGTTCACGGCCGCCGTGGACGCCGCGGGTCGGGCCGAGGCGGCCCACGCCCCGGAGGACGCGCTCGCGGCCCTGGAGCTGGCCCTCGCCCTGTTCGAACCGGGCGCGTCCAGCGCGGTCCGCCCGGCCGGCCCGGCCCGGACCGGGGCCAAGGCCGCTCCGAAGCCCACTTCGGACGACGAGGTGACGATCAGCCTCCAGCTCCGCGCCGCCGAAGCGGCGTTCGCCGCGGAGCGGCCTGCCCGGGCGGCGGCCTATGTCGAGGCCCTTGTCCACCGATTCGACGAGCGACGGGACCGGCTGACGCTCGGCGTCCTGTACGAACGCCTCGGGCGGTATCGCCGAGCGGCGGGCGACCGGGTCGGCGCCCTCGCGGCGTTCGAGCGCGCGGTCGACCTCGTTCCCACGACGCCGAGCGTCGAGCGCGCCGGCGTCCTGGCCGCGCTGGCCCAGGTCCGGATGATCGACGGATCGTTCGACCGCGCCGAGCAGCTCGCCCGCGAGGCGATCCGGATGGCGACCGACCTCGGGCCCGCGGGCGATGCCGTCCGGCTCCACGCCACGACGACGCTTGGGGTGACGCTGGGGTGGGGCGACGAGCCGGAAATTGCCGTGGCCCTGCTTCGCGAGGCGCTGGCCATGGCCGAAATCGCGCGGCGACCTCGACGAGCTGTTCCGCGTCTACGCCAACCTGACGACGGTCCTCGATCTCGTCGGCCGTCGCGGTGAGGCGGTCGACGTCGCCTACGAGGGTGTCGAGGTCTCCCGGCGGGAGGGCCTGGAAGCCGTCTTCGGCAACTTCCTCCGAGCGAATGCCTCGGACTCGCTGTTCCTGCTGGGTCGGTGGGCGGAGTCGAGTGCGATCAGCTCGACCGCGCTCGAGTGGAGCCCTGGTGGCGCGATCGCCCGGCCGATCGACAGCCTGGCGATCGTGGAGATCGAGACCCATGCCGGGGAAGCGGCCGGCCGTCAGCTCGGGCAGATTCTCATCGGGCTCGATACGGTCAGCGACGCTCAGCACGCCGTGCCGATCTATCGCGCGGCGGCGTCCCTCGCCCTCTGGCAGGGCGACCACGTCGATGCGGATCGGGCGGCCGCGCGCGGCTGGGAGCTCGTGAAGGACACCGGCGACTGGAGCCTGATCGCGAAGATGGCGGCGACCGTCGCCGAGGTCGATTCGGCGGCCGAGACGGACGCCGGCACACGACGCGACCTGGCCGCCCTTGCGGCGATCCGCTCCCGATCCCGCGAGGTTGTCGGCGCCGCCCGCAAGGCTGTCGAACGATCCGGTGTCGGGGCGACGATCGGCTCGCGTCGTGAGGCCGACGCGTGGCTCGCCCAGGCCTCGGCCCACAGGGAGCGCCTCGAGGGTCGCGACGATCCGGAGACCTGGAACAAGCTGGCCAGCGCGTGGGCGGCGCTCGCCAATCCCTACGAGCTGGCGAAGGCCCGCTGGCACCAGGCGGAGGCGATCCTCGGCTCCGGCGAGGGCCGGCCGGCCCGTGCTCGTGCCCGATCGCCCCTCGAGGAGGCCGCCCGGATCGCGATCGAGCTCCGTGCCCAGCCGCTCCTCCGCGAGGTGAGCCAGCTCGCGAGCCGGGCGATGATCCGCCTGCCGATCCTCGAGGAATCGGGACTCGAGCCGGTTGACGTCGGTGCGATCTCGGTCGCCGGGAACGGACACGACGCCGCGGCCCTCGTGGCGGTCGGCCCGGGGATGGGCTCGGCCGTGGATCTCGACGATCCTCGGTCAACGGTCACCCGGGGCGTCGTCGGCGATCCGGCGCCGGCCCGCAAGGACACCTTTGGCCTGTCGCGACGCGAGCGCGAGGTCCTGGCGCTGATCGCGGAGGGCCGGACGAACCGCGAGATCGGCGAGCGGCTCTTCATCAGCCAGAAGACGGTCGGCGTCCACGTCGGGAACATCCTCGCGAAGCTCGGCGTGTCCGGTCGCGTCGAAGCGGCGGCGGTCGCGATCCGCCTCGGGCTGGCGGAAGTTGCCGCGGCAGGAACGTCGCGCGGGCGGTAAATTCGGACTCGCGCGACTCGCCCGACGCCACCCCGGACCGCCATCCGACCACCTGACGAACATCCGAGGTCACCTGCCGCCATGCGCCGACTGTCCGTCCTCGTCCTCCCGATCGTGGCCGTCGCCCTGGCCGCCTGCTCCTCCGCGAGCGCGACGCCCGGCTGGACCTACGCGCCGGCGCCCTCGATCACGCCGGCACCGTCGGGCGCGGCATCCGGCTCGCCGGCCGCATCGGGCGCGGCGTCCGCTGCCCCCTCCGCCGTGCCGTCGGCCGCTCCGTCGGTGGAGCCGTCCGCCGCTTCGTCGGCCGCCCCATCCGCCGCCCCGTCGGCCGGCGGCAGCGCCGCCCCGTCCGGCCCCCCGTCGGGCATCGTCCTCACGATCACCGCGCCCGTCGGGGCCGCAACGGCCGGCTACCAGCCGACCACGCTCTCCACGGCCGCCGAGAAGGCGTTCACGATCCATTTCGACAACCAGGACAACCAGGCGCCCCATAACGTCGAGCTCAAGGACGCCGGAGGGACCACCGTCCCGTTCGGCGGCGACACGCCGTTCTTCCAGGGACCCGGGACGCGGGACTACACGGTTCCGCCGCTCAAGGTCGGCACCTACACGTACTTCTGCATGGTCCATCCCTCGACGATGATCGGGACGCTGACGGTCCAGTAGGCCGACCGAACCGCGGGAGCTCGATGGACGCTCGCGAGCAGCTCTGCTACTCGGACGCCTACGCGCGGACCGTGGAGGCGCGGGTCGAAGCGGTCGACACCAGCGGCGACGCGACGCTGGTCGTCCTCGATCGGACCGTGTTCTACCCGGGCGGTGGCGGCCAGCCGTCCGATCGCGGGCTCCTCCTCCGCGCCACCGACGGCCGATCGTGGACGGTCCGGGCGGCCCGGAAGTCGGGCGGCGACATCGTCCATGAGCTCGAGCCGACCGACAGCGGTCCCCCGGCCCGCGGCGACGTCCTGACCGTTGACCTGGATTGGGCCCGCCGCTACGCCCTGATGCGGACCCACACCGCGCTCCACGCTCTGTGCGGCGTGGTCTGGCGCGACCACGGCGCGCAGGTCACGGGGGGGAACATGGAGCCGGGCGGCGGCCGGATGGACTTCGAGTTCGAGCACATGTCGGGCGACCTGGTCGCCGGGATCGAGGCGACCGTCAACGCCGAGCTCGCGGCAAAGCGCGACGTCCGGGTCAACGTCCTGCCGAGGGCGGAGGCGTTCGCCATCCCCGATCTGATCCGGACGAAGGTCAACCTGCTTCCCGAGGAGATCGAGGAGATCCGCACGGTCGAGATCGTCGGCCTCGACCTCCAGGCGGATGGCGGCACCCACGTCTCGAACACCAGCGAGGTCGGCGGGATCCGGGTGACCGGCTACGAATCGAAGGGCCGGATCAACAAGCGGATCCGGTTGGAGCTGGTCGACCCCGCCTGAGAGCGCCTCGGCCGGGCGACGCCCGGCGATCGTCCGGCACGGATTGCCGGCCGACATTGAATGAATTGCGACGGGCGCGACTCATACTCCGCGAACCCGGTCCTGATGGGTTGGCCAAAGGAGAAGGATGGAGCGGAGACTCGTCGAGCTCGCGATGCGCGGCGATGAACCGGCGTTCGACGCCTTGATCGGACGCGTGGGCGACCAGCTCCATTCGGTTACGCGCCGGATCCTGCGCGACCCGTACCTGGCCGAGGACGCCACGCAACGAGCGCTGCTCGACATGTGGAAGTACCTGCCCACGCTGAAGGATCCGGACCGGTTCGAAGCATGGGCATACCGGCTCGTCGTCAACGCCTGTCACGCCGAGGCGCGTCACGAACGACGTCATCGTGAAAGCCTTCGGCTGCTGGAGACCGACGCGCCCGTCGTCCTCGATGCGGCATCGCGCATCGCCACGCAGCACCAACTCGACGACGCCTTCCGGCGACTCGGTCTCGAGCACCGGATGGTCGTCGTCCTGATCCACTACGTCGGATTCACGCCGGCCGAGACCGCCGAAGCCATGGGGACGCCCGTGGGGACGGTCCGGTCGCGGCTGCACTACGCCCTGAAGCACCTGCGCGCGGCCGTCGAGGCCGACGCGCGATTCGAGAGGAACGCGAGCACGGCATGACTGGCGACGACGAGTTCATCGGCCAGCTCGAGGGATACCTCGAGGACTTCGATGGTGTCACTCCGCTGCCCGAGCACGTCCGTCATGCGGTTCATGCGGCGCTCCCAGGCACCCGGCAGGTTCGTCCGCGACCGGGGCTATTGAGAGGGATCACGATCATGTCCAACCTGTCCGCCCCGCTTCGGTGGGGCATCACGGCGACGGCCGTCGTCGTCGCGGTGGCCCTGGGCGCGGCGCTCCTGAACGTCAATCGAAACCAGGGGGTCGCATCGGTGGCCCCGACAGCGAGCCCGACCCCTGTCGCGACGCCGGTCGCGACGCCTGCGCCGTCGGCCACCCTCCTGACCCTCCGTTCCGCCCCGGCGGCAGCGTGCCGAGCGGGCGAGACGCTGACGGGCTGCATGAAAGCGGGCACCTATGCGCTCAGTCCCGATGTCGTCGCAGGTGGGGCGAGCCTCGACGTCCCGAGCGGCTGGTTCGAGTGGGACCCGGGCATGGGGTCGGAGGGGGTTCTCGTGGACGAGCCCGACGCGCCAGACGGCTCGGGGTGGGGCCTGTTGTTCATCGTCCCCGGCTCCGTGTCGCGTGACCCGTGCGATTCGAAGGCCGGCACCTATCCGGCGGGGGCAGCCGTCGGATCCGTCGACGAGCTGGTCGCCGCGATGTCGAGCTGGCCCGGGTTCAAGCCGACCATCCCCCAACCGATCACCATCGACGGGGCCAGCGGCAAGGTGTTCGAGCTGACGTCGACGAAGGCCGTTGCGACGTGTCCCACCGCGGTCCTGTGGCAGACCCCGCAGCTCACCACCCTGGATGCCTATCCGATCGTCAACCGGAAGCCGGAGCAGCGCGCGAGCAGTTCCGCATCCTCGACCTCAATGGGAACCTCGTCGTGATCCGGACAACCGACTTCGCCGGGACCTCCCCATTCGAGGATCGGACCAGCGCATCCCCTCCGACCCGACGCGCCACATTCACGACCAGGCGGCGTTGCAGGCGATGCTGGACTCCATCAAGTGGGGTATCCACAAGACACCCCTGACACCTCGGGCCATGAGCCACAGCCTGACGCCCGGCCTGCGCCGGGCGTCAGGCTGTCCGCGCGGCCACCCCCCACGACCCGGAGGACCTCACGGTCGCCTACCATCGACCGATGACCGAGCCCGCGGACCTGGCCACCACGCCGGCGATCGAGGCGATCCGCGCCGCCGGCGTGCCGCATCGAGTCGTCCGGACCGAGCGGGCGTCGTCGGCAGAGGAGTCGGCGGCGTTCCAGGGGATCGAGACGCGCCAGCTGCTGCGGACGATCGTCGTCCGGCGCGGTGATGGCGACTACCTCTTCGTGCTCGTGCCGGCCGGCCGTCGGTTCGACTGGCCGAAGCTCCGGGAGCTCCTCGGCGTGCGGCGGATGACGCTCCCCGACGCCGACGAGGCCCGTTCCGTCACGGGCTACGAGCGCTACACGATCACGCCGTTCGGGTCGACGACGGCCTGGCCGGTCATCGCCGATGCAGTCATCACCGACGAGCCGGTGGTCGCGATCGGCGGCGGCGGGTTCGGGATCAACCTCCACCTGGCCCCGTCCGACCTGGTCGTGGCGCTCGACGCACGACTGGCCGACGTCAGCGTCGAGGAGCCGCCGCACGACCACGACGGCGGGCGCGACTGACGAGCCCGGCGCGCCATCGAGACGGCTCCCGCGCCCTAGACTGACGGCCAGTCTCCGTCCGAGCCGGAGGGCTCCCGCGTCATGTCATCGATCGATGTCGGCCTCCAGGTGGACCTGGCCCTGCGGCTGCTCCTGGCCGCGGCGCTCGGGGCCACGATCGGGGCCGAGCGCGAGTTCCACGATCACCCGGCGGGAACCCGGACCCACCTGCTGGTCGCCCTCGGCGCCGCCCTGTTCACCGAGCTGTCGATCTACGGGTTCGCCGGCACCGGCGTCCCGGGGACGACGGACGTCGACCCGTCCCGCGTCGCCGCCCAGGTCATCACCGGGATCGGGTTCCTTGGCGCCGGCGCGATCATCAAGTACGGCACGTCGATCCGCGGGCTGACGACGGCCGCCAGCCTGTGGGTGACCGCGGCCGTCGGGATGGCGGCCGCGACCGGGCAATGGGTGATCGGGATCGTCACGACCGCCGTCGTCGTGTTCTCGCTCGGGCCGCTGCCGGCGCTCGTGCGCCGCTTCTACCGCAGGCGCGGCCGCGCGATCGGCCTCCGGCTCGATGTCGGCCGGCTCGAGTCGATCGGCGAGATCTCGAAGACGCTGGCCGATCGCGGCGTCGTGATCACCGGGATCAGCACGGAGCGGACCCACCAGGACCACTACGCGGTCGACCTGAACGTCCGGATCCGGCCGGGGTCGGCGACCGACGACCTGCTCAACGTGATCTCGATCATCCCGGACGTCGAGGTGCTGGAGGCGTCGGCCGACATCGGCTGACGCAGGTGCGACCCGCGACGCCTGGCGCCTGGCGCCTCGTCACTCCGCCAAGCGGAACGGCGGGTAGGTACCCGTCAGCAGCAACGCGTACGAACCGACGCGGACGGACCAGCGAATGACGCCGCTGACGTAGTCGACGATCGCGTCCGACTGGCGACCGTTGCCCAGCACGGGGATCCAGCTGATCCAGGCGATCAGGCCCACCCCGATCCCGAGCACCCAGATGATGATGAAATGGGGGATCAGGAGGATCACGCGGACCCAGATCCCGAGCACCGGGATGCCCCAGAGACGGTTCTGCTCCTCCCTCCGGTCGTAGGTGACGCTGATCGGCGCCTCGCCCCCGGGTCCGAACGGCGGGTACCTTCCCGTCATCAGCGCGACGTAGAGGCCGGTCCGCGCCCACAGGCGGAAGTAGCCGCCGACAACGTCGTAGAGGTAGCCGGTCTGGCGGCCCGTGAAGAGGATCGGGATCCAGCTCACGAGCAGGAGCACGGCGACGCCGAGGGCCAGGACGAACAGCACGATCGCCTGGGGAATGACCAGGATCGCGCGGATCCAGATCCCGATCAGCGGGATACCCCACAGCCGGTTCTGGCCCGGATCGTGCGGGACGATGACGCTCACCGGGTATGCGGGACCGGGGGGCGGCAGGCGCGACGCCGCGGAGCCGGGCGGCGTCGGAGGCGCGGCCGGCGGCGCGACGATCGGCGGCAGGACCGGGGCCAGGGTTTCCGGTGGCGGCGCCGACCCGGGCGGCTCTGCCGCCTCCGGCTCTGCCGGACCGTCGAACGATGACACCGGACCCCTCCTTCGCATGGCCTGTTCGCGTCGCCCACCGACCGTCCCAGTCTACGCCGCACGTTTCTGCCGGCGATGCACCCGACCGGGTCGCACGTGCCGCCCTTACGGCCCGGCGGACGCCGCCCTGGCCGCCGCGGCGAAGACGATCGCGGCCAATCGAGCGCCCGCGTCCTCGTGGCCACGCGCTCGATCCGCCAGCCAGCCCGCACGACCCGTCGTCGCGGCCATGCCGGTCGTCGCGGTCGCACCCGCGTCGGCGGCCGCGGCCGCCTCGACGAGCGCCTCGGGCACGGCCGCGGCGCGGTCCGCGGCGTCCCGGATCGCGCCGGCCGCCGGGGCGACCGCGTCGAGGATCGTCCGGTCGCCGGTCGCCACCTTGCCGCGGGCCGCGATCTCGTCGCGTGCCGCCTCGAGCAGGGATGCCAGCGTCTCCGTCGGCGTGGCGCCGGACGGGAGATCCACCTTCGCCGCGGCGAGGCAGGCAAAGGCAATCAGCGTGCCGCCGGTCGAGGGCGCCCGTCTCGCCAGCGACATCCCGATCGCCTTCGCAGTCGCCGCCGGCTCCAGCTCACCGATCGTCGGGGCCAGCTCGATCAGTGCCTCCGCTGCCCGCTGGCCGGTGAGGCCCAGGTCGCCGTCGCCGGCGACGCCGTCGAGGCGGTTCAGCAGGTCCCGCGCATCGGTCAGCGCTGCCGCGATCGCGACGAGGACGTCGCCCGGCGTGGCGCCCGAGGTCACGCCTGGACGACGAACGGCGTCGCGACGGGATGGTCCAGGAGGGCCGCGAGCTCGTCGTCGATCGCCATGACGCTGACCGACGCCCCGGCCATCTCGAGCGATGTCGCGTACTCCCCGACCCAGACGCGATGGACCGTGAGGTCGCGGTCCGCGAGCCGCGCGGCGACGCGCCGGTAGAGGATGTATAGCTCCTCCTTCGGTGTCGCGCCCAGGCCGTTGACGAGCACCGCGACCCGCGACCCGGCGGCGTACGGACGGTCGCCCAGGATCGCCTCGACCAGCTCGTCGGCGATCTGGTCCGCGGGCTCCAGCGCGCCGCGGCGGACGCCGGGCTCGCCGTGGATCCCCATCCCGATCTCCATCTGGCCGTCCGGCAGCTCGAACGTCGCGACGCCGGCGGCGGGGATCGTGCACGGCGACAACGCCACCCCCATCGTCCGCAGTCCCTCGGCTGCTCGCTCCACGAGCGCCAGCACCTCGTCCAGCGAGGCGCCCCGATCCGCGGCCGCACCCGCCACCTTGTAGAGCAGGAAGATCCCCGCGATCCCGCGCCGGCGATCGGCGCGCTCGGGCGGCGCCGAGGCGACGTCGTCGGCGGCGAGGAACGTCCGCACCTCGATCCCGGTCGCGCCGGCCAGCTCCGCGGCGAGGTCGAAGTTCATCACGTCCCCGCCATAGTTCCCGTAGAGGTACAGGACGCCGCGACCCGCGGACACGGCCTCGGTGACCTCGAGCATCTGGTCGGCGCTCGGCGATGCGAACACCTCGCCGATCGCGGCGCCGTCGAGCAAGCCTCGACCGACGTAGCCCATGAAGACCGGCAGGTGGCCGGAGCCGCCGCCCGTGACGATCGCGACCTTGTCCGCGGCCGGCGCCCCCGACCGGACGATGCCGCGCGAACCCACCCGCCGCAGCTCGTCGCCGTGAGCGGCCACGATGCCCTCGAGCATCTCGTCCACGAACCGCCCCGGGTCGTTGAGGATCTTCTGCATCGGACCCTCCTCTTCCGTCGTCGGAGGCCGCGAGGCCCGCCGACCCGCCGGCTACAGCGCCTTGACCGCCGCCACGAGCGAGGCCAGGCCGTCCTTCGCATCGGCGAAGAGCATCCCGGTCTTCGGGTTCGAATAGAGCTCGTTGTCGATGCCCGCGTAGCCCTTTCCCATCGACCGCTTGATGACGACGATCGACTTGGCGTGGTCGACGTCCAGGATCGGCATCCCCGACACCGGCGAGCCGGGTCGTCGCGCGGCCGGGTTCGTCACGTCGTTGGCACCGATGACGAGGGCGACGTCGCACCGGTCGAACTCCGGGTTGATGTCGTCCATCTCCTTGAGCTGGGGGTAGGGGACGTTCGCCTCGGCGAGGAGGACGTTCATGTGGCCCGGCATCCGCCCGGCGACCGGGTGGATCGCGTACTTCACGTCGACGCCGCGGCTCTCGAGGAGCTCGGCCAGCTCACGGACCCCGTGCTGGGCCTGGGCGACGGCGAGGCCGTAGCCCGGGACGACGATCACGTGCTGGGCGTAGGCCAGCTGGATCGCCGCGTCGTCGACGCCGATCTCGCGGACCGAGCTGCCCTCGGCGCCGACCGGGCCCGCGACGCTGTCGCCGCCGCCGAACCCGCCGATCATGATGTTGATCACGGAGCGGTTCATCGCGTCGGCCATCAGCTTCGTGAGGATCGCGCCCGACGCGCCGACGAGGGCGCCGGCGATGATCAGGACCGGGTTGTCGATCACGAAGCCGGCCATCGCCACGGCCGTGCCCGTGAACGAGTTCAGGAGGCTGATGACGACGGGCATGTCGGCGCCGCCGATCGGCAGCGTCATCGTCATGCCGAAGATCAGCGCCGCCGCGAGGATCACGAGCATGACCGGCCGACGTTCGGCGTGCCCGTCGCGAACAGGACCACCGCGGCGACGACCGTGATCAGGGCGAGCGCCGCGGTCACGAGCCGGCCGCCCGGGATCATGATCGGCTTGCCGGGATCAGGCCCTGGAGCTTGCCCGACGCGATCAGCGAGCCGGTGAACGTGATCGAGCCGATGATGATGTCGAGGACGATGAAGATGTTCGTGTCGAGCCGGACGGTCGCCGCCGGCGGACGACAGCCGCAGGTAGTCCTCGATCGCGATCAGGGCCGCCGCGCCGCCGCCGACCGCGTTGAACAGCGACACCAGCTGCGGCATCGCGGTCATCTTCACGGTCCGCGCGGTGTACAGGCCGAGCCCGCCGCCGATCGCGATGCCGACGAGGATGATGATCCAGCCGCGTCGCCCCGAACCCGTCGCCGAGCAGCTGCCGGGCGAGGATCAGGACCGCGGTGGCGCCGATCGCGACGGCCATCCCGCCGGCCGACAGCCGGTTGCCGTTGCGCGCCGTCGCGGGCGAGTTCATCTGGACCAGGCCGAGGACGAAGCAGACGGCGCCCGCGATCCACAGGATCCGGACGAGGACTTCGATGTAGCCGAGGGTATCCATCGGTTACGCCCCGCGCCTCCGCGTCCGCCTCGGCGGGCTTCGGGGCCGCGGGCTTCTTCCGGAACATCTGGAGCATCCGGTCGGTGACGACGTAGCCGCCGACGACGTTCATCGTCGCGAACGCCGACGGCGACGAGCGCCAGCACGTAGCCGGCGACGTCGTTGACCTCGGCCGCGATGAGCATCGCGCCGACGAGGACGATCCCGTGGATCGAGTTGGCACCCGACATCAGCGGGGTGTGGAGGGTCGCGGGGACCTTGCTGATGACCGCGAACCCGACGAGGATCGCCAGGGTGAAGATGGTCAGGTTGTTGAGCAGGTCCAGGATGTCCTGCGGGATCACGCCGCGCCTCCGGGGTTCAGCAGCTTGTTCACGGGTTCGCTGACGACCGCCCCGTCACGGGTGATGACCGTGGCCTTCGTCACCTCGTCCTCGAAGTCGAGGTGGAGCGCCCCGTCCTTGACCATCCCGAGCAGCAGCGCGGAGATGTTCCGGGCGTAGAACGCGGAAGCGCCGGCCGGCATCGAGGCCGGCAGGTTGTCCGGGGCGATGATCGTCACGCCGTTCGGGGTCGAGATCGTCTCGCCGACCTGCGACAGCTCGCAGTTCCCGCCGAGCGTCGAGGCGGCCATGTCGACGATGATCGAGCCGGGCTTCATCTGCTCGACCGCCGCGGCCGTCACGAGGACCGGCGGCTTGCGACCCGGCACCTGGGCCGTGGTGATCACGACGTCCATGCCGCCGATCGCCTCGTTCAGCTCGGCCTGCTGGGCCGCGCGCTCCTCGGGCGTCAGCTCGCGGGCGTAGCCGCCAGCGCCCGTCGCATCGATCGTCGTCTTCAGCTTCACGAACTTCGCGCCCAGGCTCTCCGCCTGCTCGCGGGTCTCCGGCCGGACGTCGTAGGCGTGGACGATCGCGCCGAGCCGCTTCGCGGTCCCGATCGCCTGGAGCCCGGCCACGCCGATCCCGAGGATCAGGACGTTGGCCGGCTTGGCGGTGCCCGCGGCCGTCGTCAGGAGCGGGAAGTAGCGCGGATAGGCATTGGCCGCAATGAGGACCGCCTTGTAGCCGCCGACGTTCGCCTGTGAGCTCAGGGCGTCCATGGTCTGGGCCCGGCTCAGGGTCCGCGGGATCGCGTCGAGGCTGATTGCGGTCACCCCGGCGTCGGCGAGCGCCTTCGCGCCGGCCGGGTCGATGAGCGGCTGGAGGAGGCCCAGGACCGCCTGGCCCGTCCGGAACCGGCCGACGTCGGTCGCGCTCGGCTTCTGGACCCGGAGGATCGCGTCGGAGCGGGCGTACAGGTCGTCGGTCGAGACGACCGTCGCGCCGGCATCCGCATAGGCGCTGTCCGGGATGGCCGAGCCGATCCCGGCACCGGCCTCGACGAGGATCTCGAGCCCGGCCGCCGTGAGCTTGCCGAGCACTTCGGGTACCAGGGCCACACGCCGCTCGCCGGGCGCGGTCTCCTTGGCGACGCCGACCTTCATGGGCACCACCTGACATCTGTGATCGACGGAGCTGGTCCGTCCGCGGGACGCGTGAAGGATACCGACCGTCGGCCGGCCGCGTGGCGCGCGACGGGTTGCGGTTCGGTGGCGGCTCTTACGTCCTCCTGACGTTTCGGCGTGGACGCTCGTACGCGGTGTGGCGACGGTGCCCTCGACCACTCCACGCCTAACGGAGATGCTCGACATGACGATCCGCCGTCCGATCCTCGGAAGCCTCATCGGCCTCGTTGCGCTCACAGCCGCTCTGGTCGCGCCCTCGGCGACGTTCGCCGCCACGTCCGCACCGACGACCGCCGCCGCGACCATCGCCGCTTGCACGGACGGCCACTGGCCGGCATCCGTCCAGGGCGTGCCGACGCTCTACCACTCGGGCGCTTCGGCCGGCGACTACATCTGGCACGACGCAACCGGCTGGCACCTCCGGGTGACCCACCACGGCACCGGCAAGGTCGTCTTCAGCGGGCGCATCGTGTCGAGTGCGGCGATCACCTGGGCCCAGGCCGTCCGACTCGAGGGCAGCGACTTCATCGCCCTGAGCGCCGACCACAGGACGCTGACGTACCGCTTCACGAACTACGGCCATGTCGATGGGCTCAACTTCCGGACCGACTGCGCCCGACGCGTGTCGTTCGGCGGCTCCATGGGGGCCTCGAAGCTGCCGATCGGCCGGATCTGGATCGGGCGCGCGAACCACCACCCGCTCGAGAACCCCTTCACGGTGAGCCGCGTCAGCTGACCGGTTCCCGCGCTCCGCTCCTCCGAACGGCCGGCGCCACCGCCGGCCGTTCGGCTCGTCCGGAGAGTCGCGTCAGTCGTGCGGCTCGCCGTCGCGGGTGAGCCGGACGATCAGCATCGAGGCGGGCTCGTCGCCGATCGCCTCCGCGTCGTGGGGGACCAGGCCGTCCCAGCGGAGGTAGTCGCCGGGTCCCAGCTCCACGACGTGGTCGCCCTGCGTCATCCGGAACCGGCCCGCCGTCACGTAGTGGTGCTCGTCGCCCGGATGAGTGTGCAGCCCGGTGGGCTGGCCGGGGATCGCCTCGATCTCGACGATCGCGATGTCGCTGGAGCCGCGACCGTCCACCCGGCTCGCGCGGCCGGCCGCCGAGGTCCGCCAGCGGCGATCCGCGTGGCGGACCACCTCCGGCTCGGCCGACTCGTCGACGAGGAACCAGGCGATCGGCACGTCGAGAGCGGTCGCGAGGGACGACAGGCAGGCCAGGGATGGCGACGCCTTGTCGTTCTCGATCTGGGACAGGTAGCCGATGTTCAGGCCCGAGGCGCCCGCGAGGCGGGCGAGGGTCAGGCCGCGGTCCGTACGCCAGCGCCGGACCTGCCGGCCGACGGCGGGGGCGCGACGGGCGCCGTGCTCGACGGGGGGTTCCATGGCCACGGAACTGGTCTCCACAAACTTTGCTTGACAGCAGCAAACTGCCGTCGTAGGGTTTCGCTATCAACAAATATCGCTTGACCACAGCAACAATGTCAAGCTGATCCCGGAGGATCATCTGATGCGGATCGCCATCATCGGGGCCGGCAACGTCGGGCGTGCGCTCGCGAGCTCGCTGACCCGGGCGGGCCACGACGTCACGCTCTCGGCGGCCCATCCAGAGCACGCCCGTGCGGCGGCCGAGCAGACAGGCGCCCGCGCGGCCACCTCGAACAGCGAGGCGATCTCGGCGGCCGACCTCGTGGTCCTCGCCGTCCCGGCCACCGCCTTCGACCAGGTCGCCGACGAGCTCGGCTCGCGGATCGACGGGAAGATCGTCGTGGACGTCTCGAACCGGCCGACGCCGTCGCCCGACGGCTCGCCGACCTCGATCGCCGAGGAGCTCCAGGCGAAGCTCCCGTCAGCCTCCGTCGTCAAGGCATTCAACACCGCGTTCGCCTCGCGTCAGGCCCAGCCGCTGGTCGGCGGCGTCGCCGCGGACGGCTTCGTGGCGGCCGATGACGACGCGGCGAAGACGGCGGTCCTCACCCTCGTCGAGTCCGTCGGCTTCCGCCCGGTCGACGCCGGAACGCTCGCCTCGGCCCGCACCCTCGAGGGCATGGCCTGGCTGAACATCCAGCGGAACCTCGCCGGCGGCACGTGGCAGGACGCATGGGTCCTGGTCGGCCCCGAGGCCGCCGCGACGACGGGCGACAGCCGCAACTGATCTCGCGGCGGGCAACGCCCGTCGCCGGGGGGGAACCTCGACGCCGGTCGGCCAGCGGGCCGGCCGGCGTCGCTGTCGCGCGGGGTCGAGGTCCCCGATCCGGCCGGGGCGGGCGGACACGCATCACGAGCCTCAGCCGCTCCCGGCGGCCGCGATGACCAGCGTCACGATGTAGGTGTGGGCCGCGGCCCCCCACACGATCGAGCGCGTCCGCCAGGTCAGCCAGCCGTAGATCGCTCCGCCGACGAACGTCGAGAGCAGCTCGGTCTCGGGCTTCGTCAGGTGGGTGAACGTGAACGGGAAGAGGGCGATCACCAGCGCGATCGGGCCGAAGTAGCGGGCCAGCGCGAGCATCAGGAAGCCGCGGTACAGAAACTCCGTCGAGAACAGGTCGAGGGTGTTCGTCACCAGCAGGCTCGGCAGCGGCTCGTCCGACGGCGCGTAGTACGCGCGGAAGTCGGGCTGGCCGGACAGGATCAGCACGATCGGCGTCATCACGACGCAGCCGACGACGGCGAGGCCCAGGCCCCACCGCCAGTCGCCGAGCTGGAGCCCGTAGCGGCGCGGCTTGTCGCGAAATCCGATGAGCACGATCAGCATCGGCACGACGAAGAACAGGACGACGCGGCTCAGGGCCTGGAGCCGTTGCTCGCCGGGGTTGCGGTCGTAGCGGAGGAGGTCGTCGGGGATCAGCGTCCGCTGGAAGTCGAAGATGACGATCAGGATCGTCGCGACGACCACGACGGTCGAGCGGACGGGCAGCTCCAGCCCGGCCAGCCGGAAGGTCCGCAGGTCGTGCTCGTCCGGCGGGTACGACGGCATCGCGAACATCCGGCCGAGGAACGCACGGACGGCGGGCACGGCCTCGGTCGACCTCCTATGCGCCGTCGAGCGCCCCGAGATGCTCGGTCAGCCGGAGGTTCTCGCGGTAGTCGATCGGGACCTCGACGACGGACGGGCCGTCGACATCCAGCGCGCGACGGAGGGTCGGCAACAGGTCGCCCGCATTCGCCGGCCGGAAGCCCGCGATCCCGAACGACTCCGCGTAGGCGACGAAGTCCGGGTTCCCGAACTCGACGCCGAAGGGCCGGCCGAACTCGTTGCGCTGCTTCCAGTCGATCAGGCCGTAGCCGTCGTCGCGCCAGATGACGACGGTCACGTTGGCCCCGATCCGCTTCGCCGTCTCGAGCTCCTGGCTGTTCATCAGGAAGCCGCCGTCGCCGCACAGCGCGACGACCTTCCGTTCGGGGTGGACGAGCTTGGCCGCGATCGCCCCCGGCAGCGAGATCCCCATCGCCGCGAACCCGTTCGAGATGATCACGGTGTTCGGCTCGTAAGCCTGGTAGAGGCGGGCGACCCAGACCTTGTGGGCACCGACGTCCGAGACGACGATGTCCTCCGGGCCAAGGGCCTCGCGAAGGTCGGCGATCGCCCGCTGGGGCGTCACGACCAGATCGTCGGCGGACGAACCGGCACTCCCCGCGAGCTCCTCCAGGAGGGCGGTGCGCAGGTCGGCGTGGACCAGCGTCTCGCGAGCCTCGTGGCGCTCCCCGGCGTCGCGGCCACTGATCCCACGGGGCAGGACCGCGGCGAGGAGCCGGTGGAGGGTCCCGTCGATGTCGCCGACGAGCTCGACCTCGGGCCGGTACTGGGCGTCGACCTCGGCGGGCTGGGTGTCGACGTGGACGATCCGCTTGCGGCCATCAGGGTTCCAGCGCGCCGGCGCGTACTCGACGAGGTCGTAGCCGACGCAGATCACGAGATCCGCTCGATCGAACCCGGACAGGACGTGGTCGCGAGCCTGCAGTCCCACCGCCATGAGGCTGAGGTGCGACCGATCGTCGATCGCGCCCTTGCCCATGAACGTCGCCGCGACCGGGACGTGCAGACCGCGGGCGAACGCGCGAAGCGCCGGGGCAGCAAGCCGGCGCAGGACGCCGTTGCCGGCGAGGACGAGCGGACGATGCGAGGTCGCGATCAACTCCGCCGCCTCCGCGATCGCCTCGTCGGTCGGCTCCGGGAAGTCCCAGTGGCTCGGGATCAGGGGCCGGGCGTCGTCGGAGACCGACGCCGCCGCGAGGTTCTCGGGCAGCTCGATGTGGGTCGGTCCCGGCTTCTCGAGGACGGCCAGCCGGAACGCCTTGCGAACGATCTCCGGGATCGCCTCCACCCGTTCGACGCGGGTGTTCCACTTCGTCACCGGCTCGACCATCCGGACGATGTCGACGACCTGGTGGGCCTCCTTGTGGAGCTTGTCGGAGCCGGCCTGCCCGGTGATCGCGACCATCGGCGCGTGATCGAGATACGCGTCGGCGACCCCCGTGATGAGGTTCGTCGCGCCCGGCCCGAGAGTCGCCATCGCGACGCTGGCTCGCCCGGTCAGCCGACCGTGGACGTCGGCCATGAACGCGGCGCCCTGCTCGTGGCGCGTGGTGATGTGGCGCGGGGCGGCCCCGGCCTCGACCGCGCCGCTCTCGGCCGCCGCGCCCAGCGCCTCCAGCACGTCCATCGTCTCCTCGCCGGGCACGGAGAAGACGTACGCGCAGCCCTCGGCGCCGAGGCACTCGACGAGCAGCTCAGCGGCGGTTCGTTGCTTCGCGATCACGCCGGCGAGCGTATCAGGCGACGGCGGCCTCTCCGCGCTGGTCGCGGTGGGCACCCGGATCGCAGTCCTTGCGCCCAAGCGCAACGATCGGTGCGGTGGGTGGGATGACCATTGCGCGTGTCCGCAACGACAGGGGATCGGCCTGGCAGCGATCGCAATCGGCCTGGCAGCGATCGCGGATCGGCGCGGCAACGACCTCGGACAGGCGGGGCAGGTCCGGGCCCGGCCTGCACGTCGACGGCGTGACGTCCAACGAGGCTGTTGTCGGTTGCAGTCGCCCGCCCCCCCGACGCTATCGCCATCGGCACGACAGTCGCTCTGCGCGACTCGTGGATGGCGTTTCAGGTGCGTGGCGTTCCGTGGAGCAGCACGTCGTACACGTGGATCCCGAACGTGTCGAAGAACGTCGACAGGTGCGGCCAGATCGGCGCGTCCAGCGCCGCCCCGGCGGGCACCCCGGCCCATGCCGATGCGAACGCGATCTCGACCGATGCGCCCTTGACCCGGCGCCCGACGTAGACATCGATCACGTCCGGGCCGAGATCCGCGAGGTGTTCGCGGAGGTCGCGCTGGATGTCCGCGTCGAGGCCGTGACCAACCGATCCGGACGACAGACGGAGGAACCTGGGCTCACCAGGTCGCCGATGTGCTTCACCGTCGTCGACCTCGTAGTAATCGACGTGGTCGAGGATCTCGCCGTGCCCGATCCCGTCGAGCGTGCCGACCGTCGCGAGGTCGCCCGCGTGGGCGGCGAGCGCCGAATTGACGTCCGCCCAGACGGTCAACAGGACGGTGTCATGCACCTCGGTCGCGGGCCTCGTCGCGACGATGTAGCGGACGAGACCGGTGCACGCGTTGGCCGCCGGAACGTAGTCACGCTCGAGCGCGCCGCGGACCGCCACGAGCTGCCCGACGGGCACCTGGCGGTGGACGACGCGGAGGATCACCGGCTCCCTCACTCTCTGTGCCGATCCCGGTTCCGGCACGTCCCCTCTTCGGCCGGCCGTCCATGCAGATGCCGGTCGCCAGCCCGATCCCGCCTCACGTCACTCGGAGACGCCGAGCGCGCGCGCCTGAGGCAGTGGCACGAATCCCCGTTCAAGCTCCCTCGTTCGGGCGCATTCTACCCGTCGAGATTGCCGCAACGAACGAACGGATCCGTTCGCCCTCGCCGGTTCCATCCCTGCCGGCGACATATTCGCCGTTCCGGCAGCCGGATCCCGCGCTCGTCGTTGAATCACTTGACCCTTGCTCGAGCATCTGTGGGGCGTGACATCGATGACGGGAGCCGCAGAGGACACGCTTGCGCGGTCGATTCCCCTTGCCGCAGGTGGTGACCAGGCGGCGTTCGCGCGGATCGTGCAGGCCCACCACGGGGACATGACTCGAGTCTGCTATGTCATCTGTGGTGACCTGGACCTGGCCGATGAGGCCGTCCAGTCCGCCTGGCCCGTCGTCTGGAAGCGGCTTCCAACGCTGAAGGACCCGGCGCGGCTCCGGCCGTGGCTCGTGTCCGTTGCAGCCAATGAGGCCCGACAGCTCGTCCGCCATCGGCGCCGCCGGACCGTGGTGGAACTCTCGGTGTCGCCCAGGTCCGACCCCGCGTATGCGGATCCCGCCGCGCGGACGGCAGACCTGGATCTGGTCAACGCCCTGGCCCGTCTGGACCCGGACGATCGCGCCCTGCTGGCGTTGCGATATGTCGCCGGCTTCGATTCGACTGAGCTCGCCCGGGCCACCGGTCGATCCGCCTCGGGCACCCGAGCCCGCCTCGCGCGCCTGCTGGACCGCCTCCGAACGGAGCTCCGCGATGACTGACCAACTGGACTTCGAAGCCCGGCTGGAGGCCCGGCTGCGGGCTCACACAGCTGATGTCGGGCGGTCCTTCGACGCCGCCGCGATCTCCGCCTCGGCGGCGGCCATGGCACGACGCCGCCCGTGGGACTCAAGGGCGGGTTGGCGACCACTCGGGATCCGCCTCACGCCCAAGGTGACAGCGGTCCTGCTCCTCGGTCTGCTCGTCGCTCTCGTCGGAGGCGTGCTCCTCGCCGGGAGCCGACCGATATCGCTGGCCGTGGTCGCGCCGACGGCCTCGGCAGCTCCGGCGGCTCCGACCCCCGGTCCGAGCCTCCGTGTGGCCTCGACCGGCTATCCGGGCACGGGGACGATCGCCTTCACCCGCCTGGATCCGACCATCGGTGCAACCGCGACGTGGCTCATCGATCCGGCCGGCAGCCATGAGTCGGCGTTCCGTGTCGCGACCGTCAACGATGGCGCCGTCGGGCCGCCCACGGGGACCGGTTGCTGTGCCGTGATCTCGCCGGACGGCAAGTCGATCGCCGTCGGCTACGACGCGGTCAACCCGTTCGGGCCTTTCGGGACTCGAACAAGGCCTGTGATCTGGAGAATCACCCGAATCATGAATCTCGACGGTTCCGAGGTCACCAAGATCCCCGCCTTCTGCGGCGGCTGTGGCTCTGCCAACGTGCTCGACTTCGTCCCACGAGCGTGGTCTCCGGATCGCTCGCTGGTCGCGACCGAGAACTGGAGCGACGCCGACCCGTCGCGCGACGGCATCGGCCTCGCCCCGACCTGCACGATCAGCTGTGACAAGACCGTCGGCCCCGTGTGTGTCGAGTATGGCTGCGACTGGTACAGCCATGCCACCGGCGATCTCCGCGACGTCCCCGTCGCCTTCGATCCGGATGGCAAGAAGCTGCTCTTCGTCCGGATCGGCCACGACGGGCTCGGGGCGTTGATGGTCCTGACGATCGGTCCGCCGAGCCCGCGGACTGACTCGGCGCCCATCGGCGCCATCCAGCAGATCAGCCCGGACGGCATGCTGGTCTTCGCGGACGGTTCCTTCGGCCCGCGCGCGAGCTGGTCCCCGGACGGATCGAGGATCGCCTTTGCCGCCACCGATCCGTCCGGCGATGTGCGGACCATGCGGGCGTATGTCGTCGCCGCCTCCGGAGGGTCACCGATCCCGCTGACGGCAGCCGGCCCGTCCGTCAGCACGGCGAGCTGGTCGCCGGACGGGACGTGGATCGCGTTCGACCGCGCGATCCCTGGTACGGGAACCCACGACCTCTTCGTCGTCCATCCCGACGGCACGGGCGAGACGAACCTCACCACCGACTTCGAGCCGAGCATGTGCTGCGCGAGATGGTCGCCCGACTCCAGGGCGCTGCTGACGGCGGGGACGGTGACCGAGAACGAGCGCCAGCTCTTCATCGTCCCGATCAGCGGCGGCCCGATCTACCAGGTCACGACGACGCCAGGTCTCTACAGCGACTTCTCGTGGGGTCCCGCCTCGCGCTGACACGACCACCACGGACAAACGTTTCGTCGCCGACCCACGTCGGATCGACGTCGAGGGAGGGTGCACCATGAGAGCGACGACCGGCCGATGCATCGCGGCAGCCGTTGTGCTCCTCCTCGCTGGCCGTGGGACGTAGTCGACGCCCGGGTCCACGGGCGCCATCAGCCGATCAGCAGCGCCGAGCGCCGCGGCCACCGCCGCCCCGGTGTCGTCGCACAGCGCTGGCGAGACCGTCGCACCTACGAGCTCGATCGCAACGGCCGTGGGCGCCCCCGCGATCGAGCTCCCGGCCCATGGCCGGATCGCCTTCAACCTGTTCTTCGGACCCAAGGTTGGAGAACAGGATCAGCGATCCGTCCGGCGAGGAGGCCGGTCGCGCCGGGTCGAGCGCCTCCGGGACGACGTGCTGGAGCCCGGAGCCATCGATCCCGACGACGTAGATCGTGCCGTCGCCATTGTCGGTGCGATCGCGCGCGAACACGAGCCTCGATCCGTCGGGCGAAAAGGCCGGAGACTGGTCGCCGCCAGTCGATGTTCGTGCCGGTGCGTGCGTTGATGACAGCCCGGTCGTGTCACCCGACGGCACGAAGGTCGTCTTCAGCAGGTTCGACATCAGCGGCGAACGCACGGGGATCTGGCTCGTGAACACTGACGGGAGCCATCTCGTCCCGATCACAACCACGCCGCCCGAAGACTCCGCTGAGCGACGCCGCGTGGTCGCCCGACGGCACGATGATCGTGTTCCGCCACTACCGCGCCGGTGACAACTTCCTCGCACTCGCGGTGATGCGTGCCGACGGCTCGACGCCCACCGTCATCTGGCATCCGACTCCGCGGACGGACAACTCCCCCGGAGAACCGTCCTGGAGCACCGCGCCCTGATCTCGAGGCGCGCCGGGCTCAGATCTTGGCGAGAACGGCCTTCGCGATCGCGACCACCGTGTCGACCGACAGGGCTGTGGTGTCCGGGGGCGCGTTGCCGTCGACCCGGACGATCACGTCGCCCGAACGGACGATCACGGTCGTGGCGCCGTTGGGCGTGACGACGCTGAAGGCCTCGTCGCCGAGTCCGTTGATCGCCGTGGGTGGTGCGGCCGTATGCGCCATGTAGACCGCGAACTGCTCGTGCGCGGCATCAGCCGTCCATGTTCCTGGCTTCGCGGGATCGCCCTGGGTCAGCTCGATCCCGACCGAGCGCGACAGCTCCGGCTTCGTCCCGGTCTCCCAGTACCCACAGTCGGCGAGCCGGATCGCCGCGCCGCTCGCCGTCACCGACGATCGGTCGGCCACGGGGACGCGAGCCACCGGATCACCGGGGCCGAAGAACTTGGCGGGGAACCCAGCGAGCGTCGATATGCTCGGCTCATCGATGAGCTTGCAGACCGCGATGGCATCAGCATGCACCGCAGCCGTGGATCCGCCCGGCTGGCCGGACGCCGATGCTCCGCTCGTGCCGGCCGATGAGGATGTCGGGCCAGAGCCACCGGCGGTGCTGGAGCTGCACGCTGCAACCAATGCCGCGACGACGATCGGTCCCACGAGGGCCAAGCGCCATGACCCGCGCACGTCGACCCTCCATTTCCTCGACATCGAATGCGTGGGGCAGACTAGCACGCGCTCAGGATCGACTTACTGGGTTGGGCTGACCGTGTTCGCCTTTCAAGTCGGGTTGGGAGAGGTCTGGCCCGCCCGGAGGGATTCGAACCCCCGACCTACTGATCCGAAGTCAGTCGCTCTGATCCACTGAGCTACGGGCGGACGGACCCGGATGATACCGAACCGGCTCGGCTTCGCTCGGTGCGACCGGATCCGGGTCCGTCGCGACTTGAACCGGGTCACCCGGCAGCGGCCCCAGCTCGGCGGGGAAGAACTCGTGCAATGCGACGTTGATGCCGGCCGCGACCGGCAGGGCGAGGAACGTCCCGACGATCCCGAACGCGGTCGATCCCACCACGACCGCGAACAACGCGACGAGCGGGTGGAGGTGGACGGCCCGGCCGAGGACATTCGGCATGATCACGACGTCCTCGATCTGGCGGAGAACGAAGAGGAAGGCGATCGCGGCGATCGCGAGCGTCGGCCCGCCCGACGACAGGGCGACGATTCCGACGACGGCGCCGGCGATCAGAGGGCCGATGAACGTGATGACCTCGAGCAGACCGGTCATCACGCCGAGGGCGGCTGCGTTCGGCAGGTGGAGGATCGGGCCGAGGACGATCGTCACCACGATCGCCACCAGCGCGACCAGGAGAAGCTGTCCGCGCAGCCACTGCCCGACGACGACGTGGATTCGCGCCGCGACCTGCTGCATCTGGACCCGGTCGCCGGGATCGAGGAACCGCAGCGCCGTGGCGCCGAAGCGTCCGCCGTCCAGCAGGAGGAAGAAGGTCACGATCATCGTCAGCAGGAAGTCGAGGGTTCCGTGCAGGAGCTGCTCCGCCGCCCGCAGCGCGCCTTCGGGCGTCTGGAGGAATGTGTTGACGGCGGCCTGGAGCTCGGCGGCGAGCTGCTCGACGGTCAAGGTCCGATCGCCGATCGTCACGCTGTCCCCGCCGAGGAGCTGGCGAAGCGCCGTCTCGAGCGCGTCCGGTCCGCTCCGGATCAAGAGGGTGACCTCGCGCGAGACCGGACCCGCGAACGCGATGGCCACCGCGGCGATCACGGCCAACCCGGCGCCATAGCCCGCGACGACGATCAGGAGTCGTGACCGGCCCGTCCGGGCCTGAACAGCATCGACGTACGGCGAGAACGCGTAGGCGATGAGCGCGCCGACGATGAATGGGAGCAGGACCGGCCGGGCGAACCAGAAGATGGCCGCGAGGAACAGCCCGAGCACGATGACGCGACGGGGCGGCACGTGGAACCGAGGATCGGTCGCCAGCACCGTCATGGCGTCAGCCTACTCGCCCGGTGCCCCCGGACGGTCGGCGGTGCCCGCGCCCGGAACTGCCTCACGGCCTGGTTCGGTCGCGGCCTCGTTCATGAGCAGCGCGGCCACCCACTGGGTCTGCTCGTTGTGCTGGAGGACGAGCACCACCAGGACCGTGATCGGCATCGACAGCAGGGCCCCGATCGGGCCCAGGAGCCACGCCCAGAAGAAGAACATGATGAACACGAGCCAGGTCGACAGCGACAGTGCCCGGCCGGTCATCGTCGGCTCGAGCACGTTCTCGGCGATCAGGTTGAGGGCCGTCGCGCCGGTGACGACGGCCAGCGCCGCCAGCGGGCCGGATTCGGCGAGCGCAAGGATGGCCGGGGGGATCATCGCCAGGATCAGCCCGAGGTATGGCACGAAGCTCAGGAAGAAGGTGGCGACCGCCCACAGCAGTGCGTCGTCGACCCCGAGGAGCAGCATCAGGATCAGCATGCCGGCCGCCGTCACCGCGTTCACCCGGATGCGGACCTTGAAATACGTGACCGCCGCCTGGGCGATCGCCGGAGCCTCGCGGAAGACCGGGTTCTGGCTGCCCAGGCCGCTCGAGACGAGCCGCGAGAGGCGACGTCCGTCGAGCAGCAGCAGGGCGGCGACGAGGATCGCGAAGATCAGGGCCTGGCCGACCTCCAGCACGATCCCCGCGATGACGCGGAGGATGTTGGCCAGGACCTCGGGCGGGAGCACGTCGCGGAGGACGGCTCCGAAGCCGCCCGACTGGATCGTCGACGCAGCGTCGGGATATCGCGCTTCGATCGCCGCCGAATAGCTGGCGAGGCCTTCCGTCAGGGATCTGGCACCCGCGAGTCCAAGGACGACGAGCAGCGCCCCGACACCCAGGAGGACGGCAATCGTCAGCGCGAGGGCCAGGCCCGCCGACCGCCCACGGGCTTCGAGCCACGTGAACAGCGGGGCCGCGAGGGCCGCGAGGAACAGGCCCAGCCCGAACGGCGCCAGGACGGGTGCGAGCCAGCTGATCAGGAACAATGCCAGCCCGACCATGACCGCGGTGACGAGCATCGCGAAGAGGTTCGTGTTGCCCTGGACCCAACGCGGAACGAGCGAGCCGCCGGGCCGCGTCGCGATCCCCGGTGGCCGGGCGTCCGGCGTCATCGTGGCTGCGCGGTCTCGCGGCGGTTCCGTCACGGCCCGGTCGAGGCGTAGGCCTTGAGTTCCGCCGTGGTCGGGAGCATCGGGTGGCCGCGCCGGACCACCTTGAGCAGGATCCAGGCGAGCGGGATCGGCAGGAACCAGACGTAGAGCCGGAACAGGAAGACCCCCGCCGTGATCTGGGCCTCCCACTGCGGACCCGCGATCGCCGACAGGCCGGCGATATACAGCAGCTCCGGCACGCCCGCGCCGCCCGGCGCGATCGGGATGATCGTGATGACCGCCACGAGGGCGAAGACCCCGATGATCTCGCCGGCGCTCAGGACGTCGCTCGGGACACCGGTGAACCGCAATGCGGTCACGAATGCGATGCACCACGGCACCTGGCCCAGCAGATTCACGCCGAGACCGGCCAGCCCGCGCCGATGAACGACGTCGCCGACGCTGTCCCGGAACTGATGGATCGACCCGTCGATGTCCGGGCGCTCCGTGCGCCGCAGCTTCGCGAGGATCCAGGTGGTCACGCGCTCGATCGCGTGCGCGACCCGGTCTGCGGCGCGATCGGAGCGGACGACGGCAAGCATCACCGACGCCGCGACCACGAAGATCACGCCGCTGATGATCGAGATGATCAGGGCCGCCTGGCGTCCGCCAGTGATCTCGCCGGTGGCCGCGATGATCACGATCGCGAAGATCGGCAGGGCGAAGCGGGCGAGGGTGGCGATGATCCCGTACAACGCGATCCCGGCCGTCGCCGAGTCGAGCGAGATCCCCCATCCGCGGAACACGACCCAGACGACGCCCATGTTCCAGGGGCCGAACGGGATGCTGGAACCGATCCCGGACAGGATCAGGTAGGCGATGTTGCCGCGGATCGGACTGAGGCCCGGAGTGAGGACGGTGAAGAGCTGTCCGCAGACGAACCACGCCACGATCCCGATGACGGTCATCACCGCGATCTGCTGGATCGTCAACGCCAGCAGGGCCGCGGCCACCTCCTGGTAGTCGACGAACCGAGGCAGGATGAGGCCGAAGACGACGAACAGGACCAGGACGATGAAGCCGGACCGCAGCAGCGCCGTCCGGCGCGATGGTGCGGCCGTCCCGGGACCGGCGGCCGCGTCCGTATCGGTCGACGCGGCGTCCGGATCGGGAAGCGTCGGTTCGGCCTTCGTCACGACGCCGGAGTCCGCCGCGTTCGAACTCGACACCTTCGGATCAGTGCTCGGGCCCATCGCTCTCCATGCCGGTGTTCTGCCCCACCAAGAGAGTAGCGACTTGATCGAACAGCCCGGTCGCGTCCGTGCGACTACTCTTCGTGGCGATGAGACGCCGTCTGGTTGCGATCGGGGCGATCGGGGCGGGCGCGGTCCTCGCGGTTCGCAGGCGCGCCGCCCGCGCAGCGCGTCCGCCAACACCGCTCGTCGCGCCATCCGACGCTCGCGGGCTGGTCGCGGACGCAATCGGGCGTCGACCGGCGCGCAGCCAGCTGACGCTCGACTTCGTCCCGGCGATCGCCACGCGGTGGGACCTGTTGATCGACGGGGCGGCCTTCTTCCCGAGCATGCTGGCGGCCATCGAGGCCGCCCGGTCGGACGTCCACATCCTCATCTTCGGGTTCAAGGCCGGCGAGATCGGGAACCAGTTCCGGGACCTGCTGGTAGCGAAGGCCCAGGCGGGCGTCGGGGTCCGCCTGATCACCGAGGCCGCGTACAGCCAGCCCGGTCTCGGCTCGAAGGCGTTCTACGACTCGCTGATCGCGGGTGGCGTCCAGGTGGTCGCGAACCAGGGCGCGTTCCTCGACCTGGACGGGCTGCTCGGCCAGCGGCACATCGATTGGCGGTTCGATGACCTCGGCCACTTCGACCACCGCAAGGTCGTCATCGTCGACGGCGAGGTCGGATTTGTCGGAGGCCCCGGCATCGAGGATCACTACGCGACGGGCACGCACGACCTGATGCTTCGCCTCGAGGGCCCGATCGTTGCCCAGCTCCAGGCGATCTTCCTCCTGTCGTGGAACTTCCAGGGCGGGCCGCTGCCGGCGACCCCGGACGAGCTCGATCGGTTCTTCCCGGGACCGGCGGGCGACATCGGCGGCAGCACTCCGGGCGTCGCGATGGAGATCCTCCACAACAACCCCGGCGAGGGTCACCACCCGATCACGGTCGCATTCCGCGCCGCCGTCCGCGACGCGCGCCGGCGCCTGTACGTGATCTCGCCGTACCTCGCCGATCGGGGCATCCTGCGGGGCCTCGTGGAGGCAGCCCAACGCGGCGTCGACGTGCGGGTCATCGTCCCGGCGAACCCCCATGCGCTGCCGGCGAGCGCGTCCGTCCGACACTGGTTCCCGGCGCTCCGCGCCGCGGGCGTGGATCTCCGCGAGCACCCGGAGATGGCGCATGCCAAGGTCATCCTGTCCGACGACACGGTCCTGGCCGGGACCTCCAACCTCGACGCCCTCAGCCTGCGCCAGAACTGGGAGCTCCAGCTGCGGATCGAGGATCCCGCCGTTGCCGACCGGTTCGCCCGGGAGCTGTTCGATCGCGACCTGGAGATCGCGACGCCCGCCGTCATGCCGTCCGGCTGGCGTGACCGCGTCGTGAACGCGGTGATGTCGGCGGCGTCGCCGCTCCTGTAGCTCGGGGATCGCCGAACGCCTAGCGGCAGTGCCAGCCGCCGTCAACGATCAGCTCGACACCATTGACCGCGGCGTTCTCCAGCAGGAAGACGGCGGCGTCGATGATCTCGTCCTTCTGCGCCAGCCGGCCGGTCGGGGTCTCGGAGGTGTACTTCTCGATCGCTGCCGGCTTCTCGGCCCAATAGGGTGTGTCGCCGACGACCCCCGGATGGAGCGAGTTCGCCCGGATCGGCCGGAGCTCCTCGACGAGGGTGCGAGTCAGCCCCACCACCCCGCCGTTGACGGTCGAGACGGTCGTCGAGCCGGGATAGGGTCGTTCCTTCGCCATCCCGCCGAAGAGCAGGATCGAGGCGTCCGGCGTCAACCGGCCGACGAGGGTATGGACGACCTCGGTGTAGCCGACGAGCTTGAGGGTGACGAGCCGGAGGCCTTTCGCGATGTCGTAGTCGCGCACGGAGTTCTGGTCGCGGTCGATCGCCACGAGCGCCAGGCGCCGGACAGGTCCGACGTCCGCCAGGGCGGGAGCGATCGTCTCGGGCCGGGCGAGGTCGAACACGACGCCACGGACCCGGCCGCCACCGCCGGCCGCGGCCACCGCGAACTCCACGTTCCCGGCCGACTGGCCGGTCAGGATGACCTCGTGGCCGAGGTTCGCGTAGTGGCGGACGAGCTCCAGCCCGATCGCCCGGGTGCCGCCGACGACGACCACCGCCCCGTCATTCGACATCGTTGTCCTCCTCGAACTTCGTCCAGGTCGGCACCCAGCGGTAGGCATGGCGGACCGGTGGTTGGGGCGCCTGGGTCTCGAGCCAGCGCACGCGCTCCGTGCCCACGTTGTAGAAGCCGTGGACGCCTCCCACAGCGGAGAACACGACGTCGCCCGGTCGGAGGACGTGGGTCTCGCCGTCCAGTTCTGCCTCGACCTCGCCGGCGAGGAAGACGTACGCCTCCTCGAACGGGTGGTCGTGCTGCTGGGCAGACCCGCCGAGCTCGTAGTCCACGGTGAACATGGTCAGGAGATCGGCGCCGAACACCCGGTCGACGAGCATCTTCACGGAGATCCCGCTGTAGGCCAGCAGCGCGGTGTCCATGCCCGCCGGCTTGCGGCCCCGGGCCGGATCCTCGACACGGAGCGCGTCCGCCTGGGGCGGTGTCCCGTCGTAGTGGCCGACGAACCGGACGGCCGGATCGCCGAACCGCGGCCGAACGGCCCGGGCGACGAGTTCAGCCGGATCGAATGGCGCGCGCGCGAAGAACGTGTCCTTGCGGTCCCCGTCCGCGGGCAGGCGCTGTGGCGTGTTCAGCGACAGCCAGCGCGTCTCGCCGTCGATCCCGTTCGCGAGGGCGTGCCACGTTCCGATCGTCATCAGGCAGAAGTCGCCGGCCACCAGTCGATGGACGGCGCCACCGATGTCGATGACGAGCTCGCCGGCCAGGACGTAGAGCGCCTCCTCGAACGAGTGGACGTGGCGGCGGAGCCAGCCGCCCGGGGCGAAGGCACCGGCCGCAAGCTCGGTGTGGACGGCGCCCTGCGCGGGCCCTACGAGAACCTGGCGGGCGAGTCCCGACGAACGCGTCGACGGCGGCGCGGGGTGGGCGGTGAACGACCAGTCGATGTGTCCGATGGAGTGCGCCACGGGAACCTCTCAGATGCCTGGCGTGGATCGGTTGGCGCGAGCGGTCCGGCGATCGACCGGGCGAGCCGTCAACCCTGGCGGCGCGAGCAGGCGTCCGTGCCGACGGCGAGCAGGAGGATCACGCCGAGTGTGATCTGCTGGTAGAACGGATCGAGGCCGAGGAGATTGAAGCCGTTCGCGACGAGGGCGACGAACAGGCATCCTACGACGGTCCGCTGGACCGCTCCACTCTTCCGCCCGCGGATCCCCGGGGAGTGTAAAGCCACTTAACGCGGGGTCAAGTGGAATTGCAACCACGCTGCAAGGCTGCTGAACACCGAGTCGCGCGGCGAGGGCCGCCGGTCAGCGCCTGGCGACCTCGGCCGGGCGGCGACCCAGGGTGAACCAGACCGCGCGGGCCGGCGTGTCACCGGCGTTGAACAGCCGATGAGGCGTCGCCGAATCGAAGGTGATCGCGTCGCCGGGCTGGAGCAGGTGCTCGTCGAACCCGATCCGGACGGTGAGGGTCCCGCTCAGCATGTACCCCCATTCCTGGCCCGTGTGGCGCTGGAACGCATCCGACGGGCTCGACTCGCCGCCGACCTCGTACGTGACGTGGAGGAAGTCCACGTTGCGGATCGATTCGGTCGTCAATCGCTCCCAGACGACGCCGGAGCCGAGGCGGATCGTGGATCGTGATGCGGCGCGCTGCACGGGATCGTGCGGGAGGGAGGTCTCCATCGGCTCGGTCTGGGGATCGGCCTCCGGCTCGGGGACCGGCGGCTGCGTGTCCATGAACAGGAGCGAGTCCAGGGAGATGCCGAGCTCGCTCGCGAGGGCGTAGAGCGTGTTGACGGATGGCTTGGCGCGACCGGTCTCGACCTGGGAGATCAGGCTGGGAGAGACGCCCAGGACGTCCGCGAGGCCCCGCAGGCTCAGGCCGCGAGCCTGGCGCGCCCGCCGGAGCCGGCCGCCCATCGACGCATATTCGGGCTCCGTCGAACCGTTTCGACGCTCACGCCCCACGCCAGCTCCTCTCGTGTGTTTGATCCATGCTACCCGCGGAGGCCGGCGCCGTGGTTGCGCGGAGTCGTCCACTGTGTAGCATTGGTGAACGGCGCGATCGAGCTCGACCGCCCGGCCCGGACTGGGAAGGATCCGATGAGGACAGCGTTCGCCTCGCCTGGCGCGCAGACCGTCGACTGGGAAGAGCGGGTCAACACCGACCGGCTCCGCACCTACCGGTTCGATCGCGCGACGGCCGCCCTGGAGGCATCCGACCTCGGCGCGCTGCTGCTGTTCGACTTCAACAACATCCGCTACGTCACGAGCACCCACATCGGCGAGTGGGCCCGCGACAAGATGACCCGCTACGCCCTCCGGACCCGCGGCGGCAGCCCGCATATCTGGGACTTCGGTTCGGCCGCGAAGCACCACCGGCTGAACTGCCCGTGGCTCCGCCAGGACAACATCCACGCCGGCATGCTCGGGCTGCGCGGAGCCGTCGCCCCGGACGCCGGCCTGTTCCGCGCCGCGGCCCGCGAGATCTGCGAGATCCTCAAGGCGGAGGGCGTCCTCGACATGCCGATCGGCGTCGACATCGCCGAGCCGCCGATGGTCGCGGCCCTCGAGGCCGAGGGGATCACCGTCCGCGACGGCCAGCAGGTGATGCTCGACGCCCGCGAAGTGAAGTCGGTCGACGAGATCATGCTGCTGAACACCGCCTGCGCGATGGTCGACGGCGCCTACCAGCTGATCGCCGAGCGGCTGAAGCCGGGGATCAAGGAGAGCCAGCTGGTCGCCGAGGTCACGAAGTTCCTGTTCGACCTCGGCTCCGAGCACGTCGACAACATCAACGCGGTCTCGGGCGAGCGCTGCAGCCCCCATCCGCACGTGTTCAGCGACCGGATCATCCGTCCCGGGGACCAGGCCTTCTTCGACATCATCCAGACCTTCACCGGCTACAAGACCTGCTACTACCGGACGTTCGTCGTCGGCATGGCGTCAGACGCCCAGCGCGACGCCTACAAGCGGGCCCGCGGCTGGATCGACGCCTCGATCGAGCTAATGCGGCCGGGCGTCGGGACCGACCAGGTCGCGAGCGTCTGGCCGAAGGCCGAGGAGTTCGGCTTCTCGAGCGAGATGGAGTGCTTCGGCCTCCAGTTCGGTCACAGCGTCGGTCTGTTCCTCCACGAGCGCCCGATCATCAGCCGCCTGAACTCGATCGATCACCCGGTCGAGATCAAGGAGGGCATGGTCATCGCCCTCGAGACGTACTGCCCCGCGAAGGACGGCTACTCCGCCGCCCGGATCGAGGAGGAGGTCGTCGTCACGGCCGACGGCCCGCAGGTGATCACCCGCTTCCCGTCCGCCGAGCTGTTCGTCGCCAACGCGTACTGAGGTCCGGATGGCATCGACGAAGCCGGCCCCGCCGTCAACCGCAGCCGACGTCGAGACCCGGCTCGGTCTGTACCGGGTCATGGTCGAGTGCCGGACGTTCGAGTCCCGGGCACAGGAGCTGTTCTTCGAGGGCCTCGTCCGAGGGACGACCCATCTCGGTGTCGGGCAGGAGGCGGTCGCGGCCGGGTTCGGCGCGGCGATGCGCGATGACGACTACTCCTTCGCGACGTACCGCGGGCACAACCACGCGCTCGCCCGCGGAACGCCGATGGGGCCGCTCTACGCCGAGCTGTTCGGGCGGGCCAACGGCCTGATGGGCGGCAAGGGCGGATCGATGCACATCACGAGCGTCGAGCACCACATGATGGGTTCGTACGCGATCGTCGGTGCGCACCTCCCGATCGCCCTCGGTGCCGCCTGGTCGGCCCAGTACCGGAAGTCCGGCCAGGTCGCCGTCTGCTTCTTCGGCGACGGCACGACCAACATCGGTGCCTTCCACGAGGCGCTGAACATGGCGGCCGTCTGGAAGGCCCCCGTCGTGTTCGTCTGCGAGAACAACCAGTACATGGAATACACGGCCATCGGCGAGGTGACGGCCGTCGCGCGTCCGGCTGCGGACCGGGCCGCGGCCTACGGCCTCGCGCCGATCGTCGTCGACGGGAACGACGTGGACGCGGTGTTCGCGGTGGCCGGCGAGGTGATCGGCCGGGCGCGGGCCGGCGACGGCCCGTCGCTCGTCGAGGCCATCACGTACCGGCACGGCGGCCACTCCCGGGCGGATCCAGGCAAGTACCGCCCGGACGACGAGGTCAAGGCGTGGCTGGCGCGCGACCCGATCGTCACCTACCGGGCACGGCTGGAAGCAGCGGGAGTGGACGCGGCGACGCTCGACCGGATCGATGCCGAGGCGAAGGCGACGGTCGCGGCCGCCGAGCAGGAGGCGCGTGAAGGCCCCGAGCCGAGCCCGGACGTGATCGAGACCCAGGTCTGGGCCGACGGGGGCTCGGCATGGCGGAATTGACGTATCGAGCGGCCTTCGCGGCCGGGATCGCCCAGGAGATGGAACGCGACGAGACGGTCGTCCTGGTCGGTGAGGACGTCGGCGCGGCCGGCGGTGTCTTCAAGCTGACCGAGGGACTGTTCGAGCGGTTCGGCCCGGAGCGCGTGCGCGATACGCCGATCAGCGAGCAGGCGATCGTCGGGGCGGCGATGGGTGCCGCGATGACCGGCCTCCGCCCGATCGCCGAGCTGATGTTCAGCGACTTCTTCGCGGTGGCCTGGGACATGGTCGTCAACCAGATCGCCAAGACCCGCTACATGACGGACGGCCAGGTGTCGTTGCCGCTCGTGTTGCACACGGCGAACGGAGCCGGCCTCCGGTTCGGCGCCCAGCACAGCCAGGCCGTCGAGAACTGGGCGATGGCGATCCCGGGGCTCAAGGTCGTCGCGCCATCGACCCCTGCCGATGCGATGGGCCTGATGGCCGCGTCCATCCGCGACCCGGACCCGGTGATCTTCTGCGCCTCGAAGGCGCTGCTGCCGACCAAAGGCGACGTGCCGGACGCCGAGCACGTCGTCCCGCTCGGGCAGGCGGCGATCGTGCGCGAAGGCACGGACTGCACGATCGTCGCGATCGCGTCGATGGTCCCTCGGGCGGTCGAGGCGGCGGAGCGACTCCAGGCCGAGCACGGGATCTCCGCCGAGGTGATCGACCTGCGGTGCCTCATCCCGCTCGACGCCCAGGCCGTCCTCCGGTCGGTCGCGAAGACCAGCCGGCTCTTCACGGTCGAGGAGAACCCGCGGGCGCTCGGCTGGGGCGCGGAGATCGTGTCGATCGTCGCCGACGAGGGCTTCTACAGCCTCGACGCGCCGCTGGCCCGGATCACGACCCCACACATCCCGCTCCCCTCCGCGCCGGTCCTGGAGGACGCCGCGCTCCCGACCGTCGAGCGGATCGTCGACACGATCCACCGCCGGCTCGAGGACGCCAGGTAGGCCGCCGATGACGACGGTCGCGGTCGTCGGGACGGGGCGGATGGGCGGTGCGATGGCTCGCGCTCTCACGGCAGCCGGTCACGACGTGATCCTCCAGAATCGGACGCGATCGAGGTGCGAGGCCGTCGCCGGCGCCACCGGCGCGCGGATCGTGGACACGCCCGCCGATGCCGCGGCCGCCGCCGACGTCACGATCACGATGCTGGCCAACGATGCGGCGGTCCGATCGGTGTTCGGCGGGCCGGACGGCCTCGTTGCGGGCGCCCATCCGGGCGGCGTCCTCGTCGACATGAGCACCGTCCTGCCCGAGACGATCCGCTCCGTCGCCGACGCCGTGCGCGCGACCGGCTCCGGGATCCTCGACGCGCCGGTCAGCGGGAGCGTCAGCCTCGCCGAGTCCGGTGCGCTGACGCTGATGGTCGGCGGCGAGGCGGCCGATCTCGAGCAGGCCCGGCCGGCCCTCGAGGCGCTGGCGAAGACGATCATCCACCTCGGACCGCTCGGATCCGGTGCCGTGATGAAGCTGGCCGTCAACACGGTGATCTTCGGCCTGAACGGCGCCCTCGCGGAGGGACTCGCCCTGGCCGAGGCGGCCGGTGTCGATCGCGGGGTCGCCTACGACGTCATCGCCGCCGGCGCCGCCGGCGCACCGTACGTGGGCTACAAGCGGGCCGCCTTCGTCACACCCGAGACGGCAGGCGTCGCGTTCGCCCTCGAGCTCGCGGAGAAGGACCTGCGCCTGATCACCGAGACGGCCGAGTCGGTCGGTCAGCCGCTGCCACAGACCGTCACGAACCTCGAGCTGATCCGGGCGGCCTCCGCGGGGGGCCGCGCCGACCACGACCTCGCATCCGTCGCGGGTGAGCTCCGGTCCCGGCGGACCGGCGCACCCGTCGCCTAGCAGGGGAGGAGGGGATCGGGATCGAACGCGATCGGAGCCGCACCGCCCAGCCGCCATCGAGATTGGAGGAGCAACCATGGCCGACCGGATCCTCATCAAGAACGCGATCGTCCTGACCCAGGACCCCGGCCTGGGCGAGCTGCCCGACGCCGACATCCTGGTCGACGGCGACACGATCGCGGCCGTCGGACCGAATCTCTCGGCCGAGGGCGCCCAGGTCATCGACGCGACCGGCGACATCGTCATCCCGGGCTTCATCGACAGTCACCGCCACACCTGGGAGACGTCGATCCGGACGTGCGCTCCGGACTACACGCTGGGTGCGTACTTCGACGGCATCCTCGACAAGTTCGCGCCGCATTACCGACCCGACGACGTCTACGCGGGCAACCTCTGGGGCGCCCTCGAGTCGGTGAACGCGGGGATCACGACCCTCGTCGACTGGTCGCACATCATGAACACCGAGGATCACGCCCACGCGGCGATCCGCGGCCTCGAGGAGAGCGGGATCCGGTCGGTGTTCGCTTTCGGCTTTCCGAACACCTCGCTCCAGGACTGGTGGTTCGGGCCCGACTACGCCGGCAGCGTCCTGACGATCGACGGCGACCTGGCCCGCAAGCTGCGCAAGCAGTACTTCAACTCGGACGACCAGCTCATCACGATGGCGCTCGCGACACGCGGCACGAACTTCTGCCGCGAAGAGGTCGTCCGCCAGGAGTGGGAGCTGGCGAAGGAGCTCGACCTCAACATCACCGTCCACGTGGCGATGTACCGCTTCGGCTACACGAAGATGCAGCTCAGCCACCTGCGGGACCTCGGCCTCCTCTATCCGAACACCACGTACATCCACTCGTCGCACCTGCTCCCCGACGAGTGGGCGATGGTCCGTGACTCGGGCAGCAACGTGTCCTACGCGCCCCAGATCGAGCTCCAGATGGGCCACGGCTGGGCGCAGGCGGTGACGGCCATCGACTACGACGTACCGATCGGCCTGTCGTCGGACGTTGCCACCACGGCATCCTCCGACCAGTTCACACAGATGCACGCGATCCTGGCCTCCGAACGGGCACGCCGCTACGAGCTGGCCTGGGACGAGAACCTGGAGTGGAACGAGCCCGAGAGCAAGCTGATCACGTCGCGGCAGGTCCTCGAGATGGCGACGCTCGGCGGCGCCAAGGTCGCGGGCATCGCCGACCGGGTCGGCTCGATCACCCCCGGCAAGAAGGCCGATCTCGTCATCATCGACGGCCACGCGGTCAACGTCGCTCCGGTCATCGATCCGGTCGGCGCGGTCGTGTGCGCGGCCGACATCTCGAACGTCGACACGGTGATCGTCGGCGGCAAGGTGCTGAAGCGCGACGGCAAGCTCCTCGCCAACCTCGACGGCCCGCGCGAGCGGGTGGTCGAGTCGCGCGACTATCTCGTCAGCAAGGTCGATCCACAGCCGGGCTGGCTCCCGGCGAAGGCCATCGCCTGATCCCGTCTGCGTTCGACAGCCATCGAACAAGGCATCCACCGCGGGCGCCCGGTAGTCCCCCCTCCGGGCGCCCTCCCCAACTCGTCGTCCCGATCTCGCTCCTGCCAACGCGCGAGCCATCGGGTTGTGGTACACATCCGCCGTGCCCCGTCGTGCTGACCAGCGGCCCGCGCATGCTCGTCCCCGGAACGCTGCGCCGGCCTCCGCGCCGTATCTCGGCCACCATCCGCTGACGCCCCTCTCGGAGCGTGGCGGACGGCGGTTGCCCGTTCGACGCCTCCTCGCGGTGGCCGTCGTCGCGATGGCCCTCGCGGTCGCGATCCCGGTGCTCGGCGCCGCGTTCGGGCCGAGCGCGTCACAGCTTCCGCCGCTCGCCGGCGGGGTCCTGGGCGCGGTCGGGGAGCCGTCGGCAGCGCCGACATCGGCTCCGGTCGCGACGCCCAGCCCGACCGCGGACCCATCGTCCGGACCGATACCCTCCGCGACCGAGGCCCCGGTCGCCACGGGTGACCCGACGACCGATCCTCCGAGCGGGTCGACCCGGCCAACAGGCCTCGGCGGCCCCTTTGCCGCGATCGCCGGCGCGCCACCGGTCGCGAGCCTGACGGGCTATCGCTGGCCGATCTCGACCGGCCGGATCAGCCTGCCGTTCAAGGCGATCCCCGGCGGCGAGTTCAGCAAGGACGGCAAGCTCTTCCATGACGGCGTCGACATGGCGTCGTTCTGCGGGGCGCCGGTCGTCGCCGCCCACGACGGAGTGGTGCTGGCCGCGGGCCGCCATTTCGACGACCAGGTCGGCTGGGTCGGTGACCTGCGGCCGTACTACCGCCGCCTCGATGCGGGCGATCTCTGGGGTGAGCTCCCGATCGTCGTCGTCATCGACGACGGCAACGGCTACCGGAGCATGTACGCCCATTTCCGCGACGTCACCGTCAAGGCCGGGCAGCGCGTGCTAGCCGGCGACCTGATCGGCCACGAGGGCGCGACGGGCCACGCCTCGGGCTGCCACGTCCACTACGGACTGTTCAGTCCGCTCGAGACGAAGCAGTTCGGGGTTCGGGCGGACATCGTCAAGCGAATGAAGCTGCCGAAGCACGAGATCGCCCGGGTCGACCCGCTCCAGGTCCTGCCCGGCGGGGACGTCGCGCTGAAGACGCGCTCGATCGCGAAGGCGATCAAGGCCGCTGCCGCCGGCGGCTGAGGACTCCTGGGCGACTGCGCGGCGAGGCCGCCCGCCTCGCGGCGGGCCGCCCGATCGCCGGCTTCCGACTACCTGATCGTGTACGCGTACGGCAGGGCGATCAGCTCGTCACCCTGCGCGAGGTCGAGGTCGACCGTGTCGACGTAGAGCGTCCCACGCACCTGCGTGCCGGACGCGCCCGACGGCGTGATCGTCACGAGGATCGTGCCGGTCTCGCCGGGGTCGAGCACGAGCGGACCGGGGGCGACCGGTGCCGACCCTGCCGCCGGCGACGAGCCGTCAGCGTGCTCCTTCTGGAGGCTCCGGCCCGCGGCCCGCACGGCCGCCGCGAAGGCGGCATCCGCTGACGGGTCGACGCCGATCTGCCAGAAATCGCCCGTGCTGGACGAGATCGCCGGGTCGAACAGGTTGCCGATCGCCGATGCCGCGACGGTTGCCGTGCCGGGTGTGGCCGGTCCGCTGAACGGACCGGTCTGGCCGAGATCTGTCAGCCAGAGACCGGGCGAGACCTGGTCGGCATCGACGCGCACCGCAGCGCCGTTGCCGGTCGCCGCCGCGTAGACGTCCGGATTGCCGGACTGGAAGAAGAAGTCCATGTTCACCGGCTGATCGGCGGTGGCCGAGGCGTTCAGCTCGGTGACCTCCGTCGGCACCAGCCAGAACGGCAGGACCTCGGGAGCCTGCGGCAGCGCGAACGTCGAGTCCCCGGACAGCTCCGCGAGCGGGATCGTCCCGACCGTGTCGAGCCGGCCATCGGCGAAGTAGATCAGCGGCGCGACGCCGGTGTTCCTGACCTTGACCGGGATGGTGATCGGCACACCGGCCTGGAGGCGCGTCCTCGTGCCGTGTGGGAGCTGGTCGGCGCGGATCCGCACGGTGTTGTACGCGATCCGTGCCGTGAAGCGCTGCGCGACCTCGAGGCCGCTCACGGGATTCAGGACGTTCAAGGAGAACGTCCACTGCCCACGGGCCGGGTCGCGGCGGTAGATCTGGAGGGAATCGCCGTGCTCGAGGTTGCTCTGGAAGGAGTAGACCTGCCCGTCGGGCGCGGTCAGGTAGCCGAACACCACCTGGTTCGGGTCGCTGAACGTCAGCCCGATGCTCAGGTCGTTCGCCCACCTGGGGACGTTCAGGGTGTACACGTTCGACTGAGCCGGGCCGCCCGGACGGCCGTTGCCGCCGGTGATCGTGCCGACGAATCGCGTGTTGCCCGCCGGGATCTCCGCGCGGAGCGTCATCGGGACCGACGACGTGACGGCGCCGGTGGAGAACTGGACCGACGCCGAGAGGTCACCCGGCGAGTCGGGCAGTCTCGACTTGACGACGAAGTGTCCGGTCTGACCGGGTGCGAGCGTCATCGCCGAGGGCGAGACCTTGCCGTGGGTCGTGATGTTCGTCTGAACGACCGACCACGACGAACGATCCGTTGAACCCCGAGCTCTTCGACAGGGCGAAGTACGCGGTCCAGGTGCCGGGTTGCGGATATCGGACGTCGACGTGGGCGAAGTTCGCCGCACCCTGCGGGATCGAGTAGGCGGCGAAGTCACCGCTCGGGTCGATCAGGATGATCCGGCTCGCCGCCGGGGCGCTCGTGGCGGCCTCGGAGACGTCGAGGCGGTCGACGTGGCCGACGGTGAACGACTGGGCAACGAAGCTCCGCGCAATGCCGAACGCATCGATGTACGACGGTGCCGTGGCCGTGTTGAGGGCCGTCGTGCCGGTGACCGTCCGGACGACGTTCTCGAAGCTGCGGGTCGACGCATGGACGACCTGCGTGTGGCTGCTGACGTTCGTCACGTTCAGGCCGGCGTTGACCTTGTCGCCGGGATCGCCGCTGAGCCTCAGCTGGGTCCGGTCGATCACGAGGGCGTTGCCGGTCCTCGCCGGCGACCCGTTCCGGTCATGCCAGCTCTTCGCCGCCTGGACCGCGGCAAGGGTGTTCAACAGCCCGGAGCCCTGCTCGAACGCCGGGTGGCCGAGGTCCGTCGCCGTGCTCGTCAGGAAGCGCTTGACGAGGGCGGGCGTCGGGCTGTCGCCTCCATGGGACGTGCGGTAGGCCTGGATGACGAGCGCGGCCGCGCCCGCCGTCAGCGGCGACGACTGACTGGTGCCACCGAATTCCTTGATCGGTGAGGGGTTGCCGTTGTCGTCCGTGCACTCCTCGTAGAGATCGAGGTCGGCCGTGCACAGGGCCCAGCCGAGATCGCCGGGCGCCACGAGGTCGTTGACGCCACCGGAGTGGGTGACCCCACCCGAGCTGAGGCTCGAGATGTTGTTGGAGATCCAGGAGCCGTTCGAGAGCTGCGAGCCGCCTCCGGTCTCCTGCAGGTAGATCTGGAACGACGTCGTGCCGCCGACGCCGATCATGTCCGGGCTGCTCGCCGGCGAGCCGACGGTGCCGTTCGTCCCGGAGTCGCCGGTGCCCGCGACGACCGTGACGCCCGCCGCGATCGCCGCGTTGTCCGCGAGGCTGATGGGGTCGTCGGAGGTGTCGGGGAACGGGTTGGCGCCGAACGACTCGTTCAGGACGTCGACACCGGACGCGACCGCGTAGTCGATCGCCTCGATGAACCGCGAGGTCGGAGCGGTCGGCGCGTTGCCGAACACCTTCAGCCCGACCAGGCTGGATCCCGGCGCGACGCCGCGGATCGTGATGTCGCAGCCGGGCGGCAGCGGATGGGCCGCATTGACATAGTTCGAGAGGTCGTAGACCTCGCGGCCCTGGGCCGCGATGCTCGACGCGTCGCCGAAGGCCTCCTCGCCGCCGGTCGCCGCGTCGAGGCCGTCGCCGGAGAAGTCCTGGTAGTCGACGAAGACGTGGCTCCCGTCGGCCCGGATGAAGTCCGGGTTGTTGATGTCGACGCCGTCGGCGATGAACGCGACCTTGACGCCCGTGCCGTCGACGATCGACTGGGCCTGCGGCTTCGACGGATCGAGGAAGGCCGTGTTCGTCAGGCCGAGGGCCTCCGGCTGGAGGAGCGGCTTGGCGGGGTCGGCCGGGCAGATCTCCTTCGCCTCCGGTCCGATCGGCGCGTGGGCCGACGTGCTCGGACGCTCGGTCGTCAGGCGTGGACCTGCCTTGATCAGCAGGTCCGGGTAGACGGCAGCGACGGCCGGATCGGCTGCAAGCGCGGTGGCCTGCGCAGCCGTGACGGTCGCCGCCACGCCGTTCACCGTGTTGAAGCCACGCAGGTTCTTCGCGCCGTGAGCCTTCGCCGTCGCGATGACCCCGGCCTGGTCCACGCGGTATGCGCTGAGGCGCGGCGAGGTTCGGCCGCGGCCGGTCGCCAGGTCCGTGTGCTGGTTCCGCAGGACCACGATGACATTGCCGGATAGGCCCGCCGACGCCTTGTTCTGATGGGGCGCCGCCACAACGGTCGTCGAGCTCGCCATGAGCATCGCGATCGAGAACCCCACGATCGCCCGCCGCCTGGATGCAGACGTGAACGCCGAAGCCGACCGGGACATCGCAACCTCCCCCTGACGAGGTCCCGCGACCGTCTTGCGGGCTGGCCTCGACGGAAGCCTGAGTATTCGCGCCGCGTCACTCCGAATTCAATATCAGCCACGGGTGAAGGATTCTTCACGCGGTGCGCGCAGTCACCTCGTCAGGCACGGCCCTCCTGGCGACGGTAGCGCCGGGCGATCGTGGCGTATGCGGGCAGCCGCCCGAGCGAGCGGGCGAGAGACAGCGCGGATCCGTCGCGGCCTTCCACGGCGAGGAGGGAGTCGGTCGCGGTCGCGTCGGCGGGCCGCGCATCGACGGTCGCGAGGTCGATCTGGACGCGACCCGGCTCGGCGGCGCCGAGGGCTGCGACCTCGTCGAGGGGCAGGCCACCCGCCTCGTACTCCAGCCGGATCTCGGCCTCGGAGCGCCAGCGCGGCCGGCGGAGGAGGATCGCCCGCCAGGCGTCGGCGACGGCCGGCGTCACGGTCCCGTCGCCCGGCCGGGGGGCCGCCGCCACGTCCTCGCCCCGCGTCCAGCGGGCCGCCCGATGGACGAGCGCGTATTCGTCGAGGTCGGCGTAGGCGTCGAGCGCGTCGGCCGGCGATCCCTCCCCGAAGATCGCCCGGACCGACGGCCCGAACACCTCCGCGAGGTCGAGGTCGATCGCCCGGACCGTTCGGTGGAAGTAGACCTGGAGATAGAGGAACAGGCGGGCGCGCAGGAACAGCTCGAGGGCGCCGAGACCCGGCTCGTAGAGCGACAGCCCGCGCTCGCCGATGAACGAATAGCGCCGGAGCCGCTCGACGTCCACGTCGATCGCCACGCCCGTCATCCACGCGTCGCGCCGGACGTAGTCGAGGTTGTCGACCGTGAAGACGCCCGACAGCAGCGGCTGGAGCCAGCGGACCCACGACGGCATCAGCGGGTCCGCGAGGGCCGGCTTGCTCACGAGGAACGAGACCCAGCGCGGGTCGATCGCCTCGCCCGTGGCGAAGGCGTCGCGCTCCGGCTGGGCGCCCGGCGCCCGGCGGAGGCCGCGGATCAAGCCGGCCAGCTCGCGCTCGATGATCAGCTGCGACAGATCCTCGTGGGTCAGACGCTTGCCCGCCGGTCGTCGCGGATCCGCCGGTGCCGGAAAGTCGACCAGGACGTGCTCATCGAAGAAGTGGGCGAACGGCCCGTGTCCCACGTCGTGGAGCAGCCCGGCGATCCGAAGCGTCTCGACGACCAGCCCCTCGCTCGGAGCTGGCTCGGCGCGTGACGCCAGCACGGCGCGGAGCGATGGGTACAGCGAGCGGGCCCACAGCCCGGCCTCGTGCATCACCCCCAGCCCATGCGTGAACCGCGAGTGCTCGGCGGTCGGGAAGACCCACCGGGCGCTCTGGAGCTGGCTGATCCGGCGCAGGCGTTGCAGCCACGCCGTGTCGAGCAGGTCCTCCTCGGCAGCGTCCTCGTCCGGGAGACCGGCGTCGCGCGCCTCGGCGGGGGTCAGCCTCTTCGTCAGCTCGACATAGCCGTGGATCGGGTCGCTGATCAGGTTGACCGCACCGAACGGGTGTCGGGGCATCAGCGACCTGCCGCGCCGTCGTAGCGCGCGGCGGCTCGACGATGCGTGGCCGCGACGTCGTCGCGGAGCGATGCCGGCTCGAGGACCTCGACGTCGTCTCCCCACGACAGGATCCAGAGGCGGATCTCGATCGGGCCCGCGACCGTCGCGCGCCACGTCAGTCCACCGTCGGTCGTCGCCTCGACTCGCTCCGACGGGTGCCATCGTGCTTCGCGAACCCGGCTCGCGACCGTGGGCGAGAAGCGCAGCACGACGTCGATCGGATCCTGGTCCGCGATGATGTCCCACGCCCGCTCGAACATCCCCTCGACGAGGTCCTCGCTCGGCGGCGGGAACGACTCGGGCGTGAGCGCGACGTCCTGCATCCGCTCGATCTTGAACGTCCGCATCGCCCTGCGGGTCTCGTCCCAGCCGACGAGGTAGAGGGCGTGCGTCGTGAGCGACGGCTCGATCAGGTAGGGGTGGACGCGGGCCGACCTCGGGGCGGCTTCCGGGGCATAGGGCGCCGGCGCGTAATCGAACACGACGACCCGCCGCTCCGCCCACGCCTGGGTGAGGAGATGGACGTGGCGGCTGAACGTCTCATCGGTCCGTCGCCGCGAGAGTGCGTCCAGGCTCCGGTCCACGTGCTCGCGGAGCGCGGGCGGGAGGATCGCGGCGAGCTTCTCGAACGCGGCGGCGAGGTCCGGGTCGTACGTGTCCGCGTAGCGGACCATCAGTCGCGCCGAGAGCACGACGGCCATCGCCTCGCTGCGGGTCAGCTTGAGCGGCGGCAGGAACGCCTCCGCCTCGATGCCCCAGCGGCCGCCGTCCGACCAGAGCGGCATCCCGAGCTCGCCCTCGATCGAGCGGAGGTCCCGATAGACCGTCCGCACGGACGAGTCGACCCGGTGGGCGATCTCGGCCGGCTTCATCCCGTCCGGATGGGCGTTGAGCAGGGCGAGGATCCGGGTCATCCGGGCCAGCCGGTCCCGCTTCGCCGAGCCGCGCTCCTCGTCCATCGTCGCCATGATCACCGGCCGGGGACGCCGGCGCAGGTCCGCGGCGTCGTCGCCCCTCGCAATGGCGTCACCGGGCCGGCGGTGTCAGGTGGATCGCCACGCTCCGATCGGTCGCCGACAGGTCCACCCGGATCGTCGACTGGAGGGCACCGGGCTCGATGTCGGCCGCGTCGCCGTTCACGCTGCCGGCGATCCGCCCGATCTGCCCGTCGAGGAAGACCCAGTAGTCGAGCTGGCCGCGCCAGTGGGCGAGGTCCGCATCGCCGATCAGCCAGGCGACCTGCGGGAACGCCGCCTTGAACGTCGGGCCGTCGATCGCGATCCGGCACTCGCGCGACCGAGCGCCCTCGATGATCGACACGCCGCGCGATTCGGCCGCGGCGCGCGCCTGCGGCGAGAGCGCGATCTTGAACGCGGTCAGGTCGAGGTCCGGATCGCCGACCTCGCCGGCGGCCGCGCGCCGCCAGACGCCCGACGCCGTGCGGATCCACGCCTCGTCGCCGATCGTGGCTGCGCCATGGAACCCCAGCTCGTGGTTGGTCGCGACGTAGGCCAGCCAATGCACGTCGGCGACCGAGCGCTCACCCGTGATGTCGACCGAGCCGAGCGAGCGTCCGTCGACGGTTCCGTCGAGACGAACCGCCAGCTCGGCGGAGGTCCCGATCCCCATCGGACCGTCACACGTCGGCGGGTCGCGGTCCAGGTCGGTCGGCCCGAACCGCGAGGATGCCGCGATCTGGTCGCGCAGAGCGAGCTCGTTGGCCATCGCCGCCGCGGCGAACACCAGCCCGCTGACCACCGCCAGCAGCACGGCGATCCCGAACCCGCGGAGGATCCGGTGGCGTCGCATCGCTGCGGGGCCGAGCCGTCGGCGGGCGATCCCGAACCCGCTGAACAGGCACGTTCCGATCAGCGCGAGGACCCACGGGTAGCCGGCCTCCACGGACGGCAAGAGGGTCTGGACCCCGCGCCCGCCCAGCTGGCCGGTGACGTCGGCGATCGACGGGATGAGAAGGAGCAGGCAGCCGGTCGCGAGGCAGACCATGGCCGCGAAGCCGCGGTCGCCTCGCGCGACGGGCGGCCAGACGACCCCGGCCAGCGCCACGAGCGCCGGGACGAGCGCCGCGATGCCGACCACGACGTCCATCGGCCCGCCGGGCCGATAGCCGATCAGGACCGCGGCCGCGGCAATGACCCAGCAGCCGGCCAGGACGAGGCCGATCAGGCGCAGCTCGAGGGTCCGGACACGCACGCGAAGCTCCAGGGTCTGGTGGGAATCGCGAGTCTACCGGGGCACCCGTCGTCGGACGTCGACGGTAGTCGGCGCAAGTACCGGGGGGAGGGGGACCGACGGGTCATCGTGCCCGCACGAACCATCGACCGAACATCCCGTCACCACACCGAAAAGGCCGATCGTCGGACCGGGACCATCCGCTTCCTCCGATCGGTCACGAAGGACCAGTCGCGGGCAGGACGCCCGGCAGTCGAGGCATCAGGACGGATCGGGTGAACCATGGCAGGCCAGGCGCGTCGAGGGGAACGGGGAACGGGGCGATCATCTCGCGCCGGCTCGTCCTGGCCGGTCATCGCAGCGGCCTCCGCGGTCGCGTCTGGGTCGGCCACCGTCACCACGACCTCGGCCAGCCCGGCCTCGAACCCGGAGGTCCACACCAAGGCGACGTACCGGAGCCTCCTCATGAGGGGTCTGGCGCCTGACGAGGCGGCGAACCTGACCGCCTACCTCGCCGGCATCTCCGTCGGCGAGACGCACGTGGACGCTCCGCCAGATCAACCAGCTCCTCTTCCTCCGCGAGATGAATCGCACCGGTCACTTCAGCGAGCCCGCGGATCCGCCTCTGCACTGACCCGGTCCGGACACGCTCCTGCCCGACTCTCCCGCCGCGGCGAAGGAACCCTCCTCCCGACGTCACGGCTTCTTCCCCCGAAGCGGCGCCTTCCCTCCTCCAGGCGCCGCTTCGGGGTTTTCGTTCCGCGTCCCGTCGTCCGGGCCACCACGTCGCGGGCGCCGATGACCCGGCCCTTCATCACCTTGCTGACGGACTTCGGCCCGGACGGTCCGGCGCCGATCCGCCGCGGCGTGATGCTCGTCGATCGCCCCGGACGCCCGGATCGTCGACATCGGCCACGACGTCCGCAAGTACGCCATCCGCGACGGCGCCTTCCTGCTCTGGTGCGCCCTGCCGTGATTTCCCGATCGGCGTCGCACGTCGGCGGTCGTCGACCCGGGTGTCGGCACGGAGCGGTTGCCCGTCGCGATCCCGACGGGCCGGGGCGACGTCCTCGTCGGGCCCGACAACGGGCTTCTCATGCCGGCAGCCGAGCGCCTCGGGGGCATCGCCGGGTCCACGTCCTCGAGGACCGCGAGCTACCGGCTGCCCGTGACGCTCTCCAGCTTCCACGGCCGCGACATCTTCGCCCCGGCCGCGGCCCACCTCTCGCTCGGCGTCCCGATCGAGGACCTCGGCCGCGCCCTCGACCCGGCCCGTCTCGTTCCCTCGCCGATCGCCGACCCGATCCTCGAGGATGGCGCGCTCCGATCCTCCGTGGTCTACTCGACACGTTCGGCAACGTCAAGCTCGCCGGCCTGCGGGCCGACCTGGAGGCCGCGATCGGCCCGCTCCGGCCGGGCGACCGGCTCCATCTCGACATCGCCGGCCGATCCGGCGGCCCGGACCAGCTCGTGGACGTGCCGTGGCAGGCCGCACGTTCGGCGAGGTCGATCCCGGAGCCCTCCTGGTCTACGAGGATTCCTATGGGCGGATCTGCGTCGCGGCGAGTCAGGCGGATGCGGCAGAGCTCCTCCGGCTCGTCGAGGATCACGGCGTCACGATCCGGCGCTGATCCGGCGAGCCTCGACGTCGTCTGCTCGGCACGCCCTCGACGGACTTCGTTCGCAGTCGGCTACACTCCGCGGGCGTTTGCCCCGAGCACGAGGTTCCTCACGATGCGTGGCGTCCGGTCCGTTTTCGTCGTCCTGTTCGCAGGCCTTGCACTGGTCGGCTGCTCCTCCGGCGCAACCCCTCAGCCGAGCTCGGCCGCCCCGTCGGTGAGTACCCCGTCGGCGGTGCCATCAGCCGAGGCGAGCAGCGCCCCGAGTCCGAGCGCCGTCGCCTGCGCGAAGGACAGCCTGATGCTCAAGACCGCGGGCAAGCTCACGGTCGGGACGGACAACCCCGCCTATCCGCCGTACTACGCGAGCAATCCGGCCGGCAACACCGCCCCGTGGGACAAGGATCAGGGGATCCGACGACCGGCGAAGGCTTCGAGAGCGCGGTCGCATACGCGATCGCCGATCAGCTCGGCTTCGCGAAGACCGACGTCACATGGGTGGTGGCCCCGTTCAACAACGCGATCGCGCCCGGACCGAAGGCCTATGACTTCGACATCAACCAGGTCTCCTTCACGCCGGAGCGGGCCCAGCTCGAACGACCTGACGGACGGTTACTACGAGTTCAATCAGACCGTGGTCGCCCGCAAGGACAGCCCATTCGCGAAGGTGACGAGTGTCGCCCGCCTGAAGGATTCGAAGCTCGGCGCGCAGGTCGGGACAACGAGCCTGGCGGCCATCCAGAACGTGATCAAGCCGACGACCGAGGCGTCCGTGTACGACTCCAACGACGCCGCAATCCAGGCTCTCGAAGCCAAGCAGATCGAGGGGATGGTCGTGGACTTGCCGACGGCGTACTTCCTCACGACGATCCAGGCGCCGGACACCGCGATCGTGGGCCAGCTCGGAACGGCCGCCGGTGGCGCACCGGAACACTTCAGCCTGCTCCTCGACAAGGGCAGCGCCCTGACGAGCTGCCTCAACGGCGCGATCGCGGCCCTGAAGACGGCAGGCACGCTGGACCAGCTCCGCGACAAGTGGCTGCCCGACAAGACCCACCCCGTGCCCGAGCTCCAGCCGTAGGCTCAGCGCCACCCGTCGGTCGAGTCACGCTAGGCTGATGTCGGGTCTCGGGCTCGACGGCAGCCTGGATCCGTCGGATCCCGCAACGCGCCGTCCGCAATCGAGGCTGGGAATCGGCGCCGGCGGCGGCCGTGCGATCGCGATCGCGGCGACATCGACGATCGTCGTCCTGGTCGGACTGGCGGCGATCATCGTCAACGCTCCCGGCTGGCCGGCGTTCCAGGACAAGTTCCTCAACGGCAGGGTGTTCATCGAGTCCCTGCCCCTGATCGCGGCGGCGTTCCTCGTGAACGTCCGCCTCTTCCTCATCGCCGAGATCCTGATCCTTGGCCTCGCCCTGGTGATCGCCGTCCTGCGCGGCCTGCCGGGCCCGGTCTTCTTTCCGGTCCGGTTGCTCTCGACGATCTATGTCGACCTCTTCCGGGCGTTGCCCGGTGTCCTCGTGATCTTCATCCTCGGGCTGGGCATACCATCGCTCCGGATCGAGCGGACTCCCGAACGACCCATTCTTCTGGGGCGTGGTCGCGCTGACGCTGCTCTACTCGGCCTACGTTTCGGAGGTGTACCGGGCCGGGATCGAATCCGTGCATCCGTCCCAGAGCGCGGCGGCGCGATCACTGGGCCTGTCGCGCTGGCGGACGCTGCGCCACGTAGTCATCCCGCAGGCGATCCGGCGCGTGATCCCGCCGCTCCTCAATGACTTCATCGGGCTCCAGAAGGACACAGCGCTTGTCGTCCTTCATTGGGGTCGTTGAGATCTTTCGACAGTCCCAGATTCGTCAGGCGGGCGCCTTCAACTTCACGCCGTACCTCGCGACCGCCCTGATCTTCCTGATCGCCACGATTCCCCTGGCCCGCCTGACGGACTGGCTCGTCGCGCGCGACCGCGTACGGCTCTCGGCGTCGGGGAGCCGATGAGCGACGCGGACCGGCCGGCGCTCCGGATCGAGGGGCTCTACAAGTCCTACGACGATCGGGCGGTGCTGGCCGGGATCGATCTCGAGATCCGCGAGCACGAGGTGGTGTGCCTCATCGGGCCGTCCGGCAGCGGGAAGTCGACTCTCCTTCGATGCGTCAACCTGCTCGAGCCGATCGACGCCGGACGGATCATCGTGCGAGGGCGACGAGATCACCGCGCCGGGTGTCGACGTCGACCGGATCCGACGGCGGGTCGGGATCGTGTTCCAGAGCTTCAACCTGTTCCCGCACATGTCCGTCGTCGACAACGTGACGCTGGCACCCCGGACGGTCCTGAAGCTCGGACGTGCCGAGGCCGACGAACGCGCCGAGGAGCTGCTCGGGCGATTCGGCTCTGCTGCGACAAGCGCAGCGGACTACCCGGATCGCCTGTCCGGCGGTCAGCAGCAGCGGGTCGCGATCGTCCGGGCGCTCGCGATGCGACCGGCACCTCCTCCTGCTCGACGAGATCACGAGCGCCCTGGACCCCGAGCTTCATCGCAGAGGTGCTCAACGTCATCCGCGACCTCGCGGCGTCCGGCATGACGATGCTGATCGCCACGCACGAGATGGCGTTCGCCCGGGAGCTCGCGAACCGCGTCTGCTTCCTCGACGGTCGGCGGATTCTCGAGAGCGGGCCGCCCGCCGACATGTTCAGCCGGCCCCAGGAGGAACGAACCCGCCAGTTCCTCCAGCGGATCATCGAGGCCGGGCGCCTCTGAAGGACCGCTTCCGGCTCAGCTGGCCTCGGGCTCCACGGACTCCTCGTCGTCGTAGCTCGGCGCCGGCGTGGGCGACGGGCCGATCAGGTCGCTCGGCTCGGGGAGCGTCTGCTCGTCGAACGTGCTGTGCGGGACCACGAGGAGGGTCCAGCCGAGCTGGAGCAGGTTCGGCTTGTAGCCGGACGACTCCGGGTCGAGGCTGGGATACGTGGCCCGGTTCCAGAAGGCGATGCTCCGGGCGGTCGTTCCGAACTTCTTCGCGATCGAGTTCAGGCTGTCGCCCTTCGCGACCGTGTAGACGACGAACGTCGGCGCGGGCGTCGGGGTCGGCGGGACGTACGACGGCCTGGGCGTGGGGCCGCTCGGCGCTGGGGTCGGCGTGGAGGCCGCCGGTCCGCTGCCGGCCGAAGCGCCGGGCGACCCGCTCGCGGCGCCGCGCTCGGCGGCGGGCAGGCAGCCGACGGAGACGGTGGCGATGGCCGCGAGCACGGCAGCCGCCGGCCAGGAATCGACGCCGGGTGCGCGGAAGGGGACGGCGGGAGGTCGGGTGAGCGGCCATCGGTCGGCGGTGGGACGGCCGGACGGGTGCGCCGGTTACGGCACCGGGGTGGATGGCGTCGAGCTCCCGGAGCGGTCCGCGCGTCCCGTTTGGCGCCGGCGCGCGCCAGGATAGCCCGCTGCGCCCTCGGACGTCGGCTCCCCGACGGCCATGCCGTCGCCGATCGGGCGGTCCACGGTCGGGCCCAGGGCGGCGGACAGCATCGGGTCGGCGACGTCGATCGGCGTCGGCGACTTGAAGGAGAAGTCGCGGGCGATCGCCAGGCCCTCGTCGGCCGTCGCGATCAGCGCATGGCCGGTTCGCTTGGCGACGAAGCAGGCGCGGTCGGCGGCCAGGAGGATCTCCTCGGCCGTCACCCCGTCACGCGGGAAGGTCGCGACGCCGATCGACACGCTCACCTCGAGGCCGGCGTCATGCCAGATCGAGCCGGGGCCGCCGATCGCCTGGACGGCCGCCCGGACACGCTCCGCGACGCCGAGCGCCGCGACGCTGTCCGCCCCGGGGAGGATCAGCGCGAACTCGTCGCCGCCGTAGCGGAACACGCGGTCGCTGTCTCGGCCGGCCGCGACGAGGGCGGTCGAGATCTGGGCCAGCAGCCGGTCGCCCGCCTGGTGGCCGAGCCGGTCGTTGACGCCCTTGAAGTCGTCCATGTCGAGCATGATCAGGCTGAACGGATCGGGCGCCATCGCGTCCCGCGCGAGCCAGCCCTGGAACGTGCCGTGGTTCAGGAGGCCCGTCAGGTCGTCCGTCTGGGCCCGAATCTCGACGGCGCGGTGGACCTCGGCATTCTGGAGCGCGATCGACACCTGCGCCGCGAACAGCTGGACGAGCTCGAACTCCTCGGCCGTGTAGCGCTGGTCGAGGCCGAGCCGCTCCAGCGTCAGGACGCCGGTTGCCCCGTCCCGGCCGCGGAGGGGAACGCAGATCAGGCTGCCGTCGACGGCCCCGGTGGAGCGGAACTGGTTGACGCGCGGGTCGGCCGCCTCGTCGCTCACGAGGGCCGGCTCGTTGTGGGCGACGACCCAGGTCGCGAGACCCTCCTCGCCCGGCAGCCACGGCTCGAGGTACTCGTCGGCGTGGACGCCCTTCGCCGTCAGCGGCCGGAGCAGGCCGGTGATCCGATCGAGGACCTCGATCGACAGGTTGTCGTAGCCGACGAGATCGGACAGGCGCTCGGAGACCTGGTCGAGGATGGCCTGCGGCTCGAGCGTCGTGAGGATCGATTCGGTCAGCGCGAGGAGCGCCCGCTGGTTCGCCAGCTGCCGACCGAGCGCCTCGGACTGCGCCCGGAGGAGGGTGGTCGCGTCGCCGTTCGCGAACGCCTGGGCCGCGAAGCTCGCGTAGATCACGAGCAGCCGGAGATCGTCCTCCGCGAACTGGTGGAGACCGAGCTTCGAGAGCACGAGGACGCCGAGGACCTGGTCCTCGTAGACCATCGGAGCCAGGAGCATGGACTCGTCCATGTCGTCGTCCGTGCCGGGGATCGTGTTCGCCCGGGGATCCGCAGCGGCATCGGGCAGGCTCTGGGCGATCCGGTGCTCGGCGACCCAGCCGGTGATCCCCTCGCCGTAGCGGACCTGGAGCTGGTCGGGCGTCTCGTCGACGTACTCGCCGACCTGGCCCGACATCGCGACGGGGAGGAGGTCCATGCCGCGGAGCCGATAGACCCGGACGTTGTGGTAGTCGATCAGCTGGCGGAGCTCGGTCGCGATCGCCATGCCGATCTCGCGCTCATCGACGAGTCGAGCCAGACGCGCGCCGAGCTGCTGGATCGACTGGAGCTGGGCGGCCCAGCTGGCCATGCGCTCGTAGTTCTGGGCGTTCTTGATCGCGACCCCCGCCTGCTCGGCGAGGGCGGCCATCGTGTCGAGCTCGTCGGTGGTCCACTCGTGCGGGGCGTCGTGGTAGACGTTCAGCAGCCCGAGCAGGTCCTGGCCGTCGAACAGCGGCGCCGTGCAGATGGTGTCGAACCCCTCCTGGACCACGGCGGCGCGAACGTCGCCGGCGCGTGGGTCGTTCCGGTAGTTCGTCGCGTACAACGGCCGGCGGGCCGCCGCGGCGATCGCCGGCAGCGACCGGGTCGGGAAGTCGATGACCGACTCGAGGTAGCGCGCCGACAGGCCGCGGCTCACCTCTGCATTCGTCCGGCCGTCCGGCGTGCGCAGGAAGACGGCGACCCGGTCGCCGTTGAAGAGCACCATCGCGTGGTCGACGAGCCCGGCGAGAATCCGGTCGAGGTCCAGCCGGCTGCCGATGTCGCCCGCGACACGCCGCAGCGCGTCGGCTCGATGCAGGCGGTGGGCCGCCTCGTCGATCCGGACGGCGGACTCGACGATGACGCCGATCGCGGCCGCGAGCTCGAGGAGGAGGTCGGGGTCGATCGCCGTCTGATCGCCGTCGGGGTCGGCGGTGATCGTCAGGACGCCCCACGCGAGCTCGTCGCCGGGGATCGCGATCGACACCTCGCGGATCCCGCCGACACCGTCGCCGATCCCGCCGAACCCGTCGCCCGCGACCGGGCCGGGATCGGCCGAGGTGGCGCGCTCCAGCGCGGCGCCCATGGCGCCGTAGGTCCGCGGCAGGTCGGGCAGCCGGGCAGGCGAGGAGGCGGTCGTCGCCCGCGGCACGAGGCGGTCGTGGCGCAGCTCGTGGATCGTGACCGTCCGGAACCCGCCACGCTCCCGGGTCACCGTCGCTGCCAGGCGGAGGACCTCGTCGAGGGTCTCGGGATCGGCGGCGATCCGGGTGAGGGCGCCGATCGTCGCGAGATCGGCGCGGCGTCGGAGTCGCTCGCGATCGGTGGGGATGGACCGGCCGTCGGTGGTCCGGTCCGAGGCGGCCGCGATCGCGACGCCGCGGCGGCCGACGATCGGGGTGTGGATCGCGCCACCGGCCCCGGCGTCCGGGCTGTTCTCGGCCGCGGCGAGAAACCGTTGGAGGTCGCCCAGCCGGTAGCGGCGGTCGCCGCGCGGGTTGATCCGGTAGTAGCGCAGCCGCCCCGCATCGCTCCACGCCCGGACGGTGTTCGGGTGGACGCCCAGGAGGCGGGCGGCCTTCGTCACCGAGAGAGTGGCGTCGATCGGACGGGTGAGTGGCGCGCTCGGCACGGAAGACCCATAGGAGGAAATGTCAAGTCGACGGGCCGGAGCCTACCAATCTCACACTTCTTGCCAATAGGACGAAAGTCCCGCGCTATGCGTGCAAGGGCCGGTTTCGTGCTCGCCGGCGTCAGTCGACGCGGGGTTCGGAGTCGGTCGGGGAGGCGTCACGCGCGTCGTCGCGACGGCCCGGAGCGGTCAGCCGGACGTAGACCGTCGTGACGACGATCGCGAGGATCCCGATCGTCGCGACGGCGAGGATCGCGAGGCCCGGCGTGCCCACGAGGCCGGGTCCCTGCCCGTTGCTGCGCGGGTCGCCGCCGGTCGCCGTCGACGCTTCCGGGCTGGCCGCGAGCGCCACCGGCACGAGACCGTCGAGCCCGGGGACGAGCGCCGTCAGCGCCGGGGCGACGGCCCCGACGAGCGCCCAGACCGCCGAACCCGCGATGAGGATCGCCGCCGCAGCGATCAGCGCGCCCGCGATCCGCGTTCGGCCGCGGCCTTCAGCCGCCAGCACCCGCATCGCCTCGTCGGTCTCGAGGACCGTCAGGATCAGCGGCCGGGACCGGCCCGCCGTCAACCGCGCCGAGGGCGCGGGCGGCTCCGCGGACGGGGGCGTGACCTCCGTCTCGCGTGCAGGAGCCACGGCCGACGTTGGCGGCGCGGACGGCGGCATCGTGGGCTGTGCCACCGGAACCGGATACCCGAGGACGATCGCGTGCTCGACGGACGACAGCTGGTCGATCCGGACCCGGACGGGGACATCGGGCGCGACCCCGGCCGGCACCCGGTCGACGAGGTCGGCCGCCGTCCCGACGGATTCCCGAGGGACGACGACCAGCCCGGCGTCGAGGGCGTCCGTGTCGACCGCGATCGTGTCGAGGCCCTCGTTGATCGCGAACGGGACGACCTGGCGATGGTCCTCGAAGGCGCGCCAGACGCGGCCGGAGCGCGCCTCGAGGCGAACGCGACGGAGGACGAGGGGCTGGTGGTCGGGGCTCTCGAAGTCCTCGGCCGCGTCGATCCTGCCATCCACCCGGACGTAAGCGCGATCGCCGTCGCGCGCCATCCGATTGGCCTCGGCCACCGTCACCCGCGGCGTCGTGGCGAGGAGCCGCGCAATGCGGTATCGCGGCCCGAAGGTCCGCAGGAGCAGCCCCGCCGCCACGAGGGCGAGCACGCCCGCGGACGCGAGGAGGAGGGGAGTCACGGCGGGATGATAGCCCGCGAGATCGAGGTGGCCGGGACGGCCTGTGGATAACCGCCGAACCGCCGACCGAAGTCGTGGACAACCGGGATTGACCCGCACGATGACGAGACGCTAGCGTTCGGTCCAGCCCGGAGGGGTCGAGCGCAGGCTAACGGCAGCGATCGCATCAACGCCCACGCCGCGGGTAGGTTCCTTCGGGCCCTTTGCTGCTCGCGGTCAGCCGGCGGCCACCCGCCCCGTCGCCGGATCGAGCGCCGTCACCTGGCCCGTGTAGCTCGTCAGGACGAGCCGGCCGCCGACCAGCGTCGCTTCGGAGACGACGTCGCTGTGAGCGATCCGCCAGCCGACCGTTCCATCGGCCTCGAGCGCGAACGTCTCGATCTCCGCCTGGACGAGCACGTGCGGCAGCCGCGGCGATCCGAGCACGGTGATGACCGGGGACGCCGAGCGGTGCGACCAGCGCAGCGTCCCGGTCCTGCTCTCGAGCCCATAGGTGTGGAAGCCGTACTTCACGACGAGCAGGCCGGCGTCGTCCCAGGCCAGCCCGGCCGGCTCGTCGCTGATCATCGACGCGAGGCGGACCGTCCAGGCGCCCGCCGGACCGTCGACCCGCAGCTCGGCCCGGCACAGCTGCTCGTACGACGGCGAGACGAGCGAGCCGAGATCCTCGAGCGTTCCGCCGGCCTCGCTCAGGGCGAACACCGCCGGCCCCTGACCGCTGCCTGCCCATCGCCAGCGGGCCCGCAGACCGCCCGGATAGCCGATCTTGGCGTCGCGAGGCTGGATCACGCTCCCGCGTTGGGGCTGGTCGCCGGCTCGTGCCTGGGCCTCGGCCTCGATGTCCGCCGCGCGGCGTTCCTCGGCGATCGGCGCGACGGTGGCATTCGCCAGGATCCGGAGCGTTCCGGGCGGCACCGGAAAGACCGCGGTCGCGGTGCCGGCCGCCGCCCACACGATCTGGAAACGGGTGAGGTCCGGATCCATGAACGTCCGGATCGGTCGGGCGTGGCCGATCGGCGGGATGCCGCCGATCGTGAACCCGGTGAGCTCCTGCGCCTCCCGTGCTGTCGAGCGCCGGACGTCCAGCGAGCCCGTGACGGCAGCCAGGCGGGCGAGGTCGACGCGGTTCGGCCCGCTGACGAGGCAGAGCACGGGCTCGAGGCCGCCGTCGCCCGTCGGCGTCACGAAGACGAGCGACTTCACGATCTGGCCGAGCTCGGCGTCGACGGTCGCGGCGGCCTCCTCGGCCGTATGCGTGGACTCGTCGAACACGTGGATGTCGAGGATCACGCCCTTCCGCGACGCAGCTGCGCGGACACGCTGGATCGCGGGATGTTCGGGCGGCTCGGGCACCGCCGGAGTCTACGGCATCGACACTCGCGGGTCTCCGCACCCGATCGTCTAGCATCGGCCCGGATGGAGGCGATCCTCTTCGACTGGGATGGCACGCTGGTCGACTCGCTCGGGGCGTTCCACGAGGCCAATGCGGCCGTCATGGAGGCGTTCGGGCTGCCGTTCGACGTCGTCGCGTACCGTCGCAATTACGCACCGGACTGGCGCGAGATGTACCGCCGCCTCGGCGTCCCCGACGACCGGATCGACGAGGCGAACAGCCTGTGGGAGACGGCCTTCGCCGCCGACGGCGACTCCGTGCAGTCGTTCCCCGGCACGGCCGAGGCCCTGACGCGTCTCCGGGACGCCGGCGCCACCCTCGGCATCGTCACGGCGGGTCACCGGGACGTCGTGGAGCCGCAGCTCGAGCGGACCGGCCTGGGCGGCCTCCTCCCGATCCGGGTCTTCGGCGACGACCTCCCGGTCCACAAGCCGGATCCCGAGCCGCTTCGGCGCGCGCTCCGGCTCGCCGGTCACGGCCATCGGCCGGAGGGCTCGGCCTACGTCGGCGACGCGCCGACGGACATGCAGATGGCCGTCGCCGTCGGCGCCTGGGCGGTCGGCATCGAGTCCGTCCTCGGCGACCCGGATGAGCTCGTCGCCGCCGGCGCGGCCGAGGTGGCGCCGTCCGTCGCGGCATGGGTCGAGCGCCACCTGCTGATGGTCACGGACCGGCGGGCATGAGGGTCGAGCACGCGCTCATCCTCGCCGACGGCACGGTCGAGCCGGTCGCCGAGCTGGACCGCGCCTGGCCCGGCTGGTCGACGGGGATCGACCTCGTCGTGGCCGCGGACGGCGGGGCGCGTCACGCACCAGGGCTGGGACGCCGGATCGATGCGTGGGTCGGCGACGGCGACTCGATCGCCGCCGAGGATCTCGCGCGCCTGGCAGCCGAGGGGGTCCGGATCGAGCGGGCACCGGTCGACAAGGACGAAACGGACGCGGAGCTGGCACTGCTCGCCGCCGTCCGCGCCGATGCCGTGCGGATCACGATCCTCGGTGCGCTCGGTGGCGAGCGGCTCGACCACGAGCTGGGGAACGTCTGGCTCCTCGCCCATCCCGCCCTCGCCGGTCGCGCGACGTGCCTCCTCGGCGCACGGACGCGGATCCGCCTCGCGGGTCCCGGGCGGATGGACCTGTCCGGCCGCGTCGACGACCTGGTGTCGCTCCTGCCGTTCGGTGGCGACGTCCTCGGCATCACGACCGCCGGGCTGCGCTATCCGCTCCTCGACGAACCGCTGCGGAGCGGACCCTCCCGCGGCCTCTCCAACGTGCGCACGAACGCGGCGGCGAGCCTCCAGGTCCGATCGGGCCGGCTCCTGATCGTGGAGACCCCTGCTAGGCTCTGACCATGAGCATCCCAGTTGCCGGCGAGCTCGCTCCAGAGATCGCCCTCCCCGACGAGACCGGCACGATCCATCGGCTCAGCGACCAGCGCGGCCGCTGGACGATCGTCTACTTCTATCCCACCGACGACACGCCCGGCTGCACGGTCGAGGCATGCGAGTTCCGGGACGCCCACGACACGATCACCGAGCGTGGCGCCGACGTCTGGGGGATCAGCCCGCAGGGTGGGAAGAGCAAGCGCGCGTTCCGCGAGAAGTTCGGGCTGCCGTTCCTGCTGTTGGCCGATGCGGACCACGCCGCGGCCGAGGCCTACGGGTCGTGGGTCGAGAAGAAGAACTACGGCAAGACGTACCTGGGGACCGCCCGACGGACGTTCCTCGTGGATCCCCAGGGACGCATTGTCAGAACCTGGGAGAAGGTCAAGCCGGAGGGTCATGCCGCGGACGTCCTGGCGGCTCTCGACGACGCCGCGACGGCGGTCGCCGGCTGACCACGGGGCGGATCACGCCACTGCCGCGTCCCGCCCGTCGCGACGGTCATGAAATCGATTGAGGCTTCGCTCGTGGGGGGAGACGAGCGAAGCCTCGGCCGGAATGATAGACCCGTCGCGAGACCTGAAACAACCGGATCGAGGGACGGAACGCCATCCGATGAATGACGTAGCCCATTCCTGGCAACCTGCCAAATTCATGGTCGTCGCGGGTCATCCGGACGATGCCGACTTCGGTCCGGCGGGCACCGCGGCGCGCTGGATCGACGGGGGATCCACGGGCTGGCTCGTGTGCTGCACGAGCGGCGACGCCGGCGGCGAGGACCCCCATGCCGATCCCCTCGAGCTGGCCGCGCTGCGGGAGCGGGAGCAGCGCGCGGCCGCGGACATCGTCGGGTACGCGGGGATCACGTTCCTCCACCTGCCGGACGGCGCGCTCGTCAATGACCTCGTCCTCCGCGAGCATCTCGTCCGCGAGATCCGGACCTTCCGTCCGGATGCGGTCCTGGCCACGGATCCGACCGTCGTCTTCTATCGCGACGGCGGCATCAACCACACCGATCACCGCGAGGCTGGCATCGCCGCGGTAGATGCGGTGTATCCGGCGTCACGCAACCCGATGGCCTTCCCGACGCTCGCCCGTGAGGGGCTGGAAGCGCACCGCGTGAAGCGGCTCTATCTCTTCTGGCCGAATGAGCCGAACGTCCGCGTCGACATCACCGCGACGATCGACCGGAAGATCGCCGCCCTGGCCGCCCACGCCAGCCAGATCAAGGAGCCGGACAAGCTCGCCGAGCGGATCCGCCAGTGGGCGGCGGAGGAGGGCGAGCCGATCGGGGTGTCCGCCGCGGAGGCGCTGCGCCTGATCGTCATCGACGAAGACGAGGTCGAGGGTCCGGATCCGGCGCTGGCGGCCGAGACCGCCGCCGCGACGGAAGCCGTGACGACCGCCTGAGGTCAGCCGCCCTCGAGGAGGATCGGCCGGACGGTGCCCCAGTCATTCCAGAGCTCGGTCAGGCCGTCAGCCCGTCGCCCGAGCAATGTCACCAGCTCGCCGAGCGTCAGGCCGCCCGCGGCGGCCGCGACGTACTCGTCGGCCGCGACCCGGACGTCGGACAGGAGGCCCTGCGTCTCCGCCTCGGTCGGCCAGCGACGAACCCGCATCGGGTCCTGGCCGGCGTAGCCGACCGCCATCGCCAGGTCGCGCTGGCTGGGGATCCGGTCGTCCACCCAGCCGCCGAAGCCGTCGAACCGGAAACCGAGCGACGACAGCCCGGCGGCGATGTCGCGGCTCTCGGTCTGATTGAACGGACCCCAGAAGAAGTGGTCGCGTGGGAAGTCGAACGCGGAGGCCTCGATCGAGCGGGCGATCAGCGCATCGGCCAGCCCGCCGAGGAGCCCCTGCCAGTGCTTCGCCTCGTCACTTCCCGGAGCGGCGAGCCGAGCGACGGCCTGCTGCATCGCGCCGCGGTCCCCGCGGAGGATCCGCAGGATCAGGGCGTCCTGGCCGGCCCGCGAGCCCATCGCCCCGCCCAGCGCGAACTCCGCCTCCGGGATCGGCGTGGCGGCCGCGATCCTGCCCGGCTCCGGGATAGGCGGAGCGGGCGCCGCCGGCGCGGGGCTTGGTGCCGCCGGTGGCGCCGCAGCCGCCGCCGCCCGGGCGGCCACCGCGGCTTCCACCGAGCGCGCCTCGTCGCACGCGGCAACCGCCTCGCGTGCCGCGATGCAGGCCTCGTCCGCCTGCTCGGCCGAGATCCGTGCGGCATCGGCCTCCACGGCCAGCCGCTCGAGCGTCAACGCGACGGCGGCTGCCGCGGCTCGACTGCGGTCCCCCCGGGCGCTCGCCTCGCGGGTCTCGTTGTTGATCTGGTTGATCTCGGCCAGCCACGACCGGGCGGCGCCCTCGACATCGTCACGCGTGCTCGCCGTGGCGCGGGCGTCGCGGAACCGCTGCTGGGCCGCTTCCTTCGCGGTCCGAACCGCGCGCGGATCGGCGGCGGCAGCGCCGGCCGTCGCTGCCGCGACGTGCGCGTCATGGGTGCGCTGCGCCGATCGGAGCGCATCGGCGGCCTGAACCGCGCCGGCCCTCGCCCGCGTCGCGACCGCGCAGCGCTCATCGGCGACGCGGCGCTCGTCCGCGCACGGGCCGGTGTCCGGTGCGGAGGCAGCCGGGGCGTTCGTCGGCGCCGCCGCGGACCCCGCGCCGACCCCGTCACCAGCCGACCCGCTCTCGGCGGAGCCGACGACCGCGTCCGACCCAGCCGTCGCGCCTGGGTCCGCCGATGCCGTCGCCGAAGCCGTCGCCATCGGATGTGTCGTCGCCTCCCGGCTGCCGGGCCCGGCCATCGCGGCGACCGCCACGGCGGCTGCCGTCGAGCGGAGGGCCGCCGTCAGCGGGTCCGGCTCGATCGACATCGGGACCGGCACCATCGTCGTCGATCCCGGCGCCGTCGGCGATAGCCAGATCGGCTCCGGACGGGATGGAACAGGCGTTCCAGTTTGCGGCGTTCCAATGGCCCCGGGGTCGTCGATCCGGCGAGCCGGAGCCTCCGTCGGCGGACCCTCGTGCCAGCGGCGATCGCCCGGGCCGCCCGGAGCCGGGCCCGTCGCCTCCAGCGATGCCGTCGGATCGGACAGGGTGGCCGCGAATCGTGCGTGAATCGCGTTCGGTGCGACCGTGACACGAACCTCCCGAGGAGCCGGCGGGCGGGACCGCAACACCTCGATCAGGGCGGCTCCGCTGGCCACGCCGAGCGCCAGGCCGATGGCCAGGAACGTGAACTCGCTCGCGGTCAAGATCCGCTGCCCTCCTCGCCGCCGAGCCGGTGGCACGGACGATCCCTCTCGCGAGCGTAGCTGCGCGCGCGTTGGCGGTCAACCTGTGGGAGCGGTCGAGAGGAGCTCGCGAGGCCCGTCGGCGGCCGGTCCCGGGGCCCGGCTCGCCACGCTCGGACGGCGCCCCGCGTCTTTGCGAAGCCCGAGCCTGCGATGGTAAATTCGACCGGCCGGCCACGGTGCCTTCGGCGCACGCCGGCCGCTCGACTCCCCGGGATTGGACCGCACTCGAAAGGCACGTCCTCGACTTGGCGATCGACCCCTTCCAGGAATTCCTCGTTCAGCCCGTCGACGCATCCTGGCTTCAGTGCAACATCGAGTGCCAGGAAGCCTGTCCCGTCGGGACGAACTGCCGCGGCTACCTGAACCTCGCGGCCGAGGGCCGGTTCGAGGAGGGCTACATCCTGTCGCGGGAGCCGAACCCGGTCGCCGCGATGTGCTCGTACGTCTGCTCTGCCCCCTGCGAGCGCGCCTGTCGCCGCGGCGACATCGACCGGCCGCTGGCGATCCGGGCAATGAAGCGGTTCCTCGTGGAGTGGCACGAGGCATCCGGCATCCCCGACGTCATGCCCCAGATCACCGCCCGTGCCGAGCGCGTGGCCGTCGTCGGCGCCGGCCCGTCGGGTCTCGCCGTCGCCCGTGAGCTCGCGATGAAGGGCGTCCAGGTCACCGTCTTCGACAGCCTGCCGTACGGCGGCGGGACGATGCTGATCGGCGTCCCGGCGTTCCGCCTCCCGCGCGAGGCGATCGAGATGGACGTCCGGCTCGTCGAGCGGCTCGGCGTGGAGTTCCGGTTCAACACGAACGTCGGCGTCGACATCACGTTCGACGAGCTCCAGAGGGACTATGACGCGGTCGCGCTCACGGCCGGGGCGATGGATCCGGTCGCGCTCGACATCCCGGGCGGCGACCTCGACGGGGTCGACTACGGCGTCGACTTCATGAAGAAGGCGAACCTCGGGCAGGAGCTGTACGTCGGCAAGGACGTCGTCGTGATCGGCGGCGGCTACACGGCGATGGACTGCTCGCGGACGAGCCTCCGCCACGGCGCCGAGCACGTCTCGATCGTCTATCGCCGGACGCGATCCGAGCTCGTCGTGGACGAGGAGGAGCTCGGCGAGACGGAACGCGAGGGCGTCCGGATGGAGTTCCTCGCCAGCCCGATCGAGGTCCTCGGCGAGGACGGCCATGTGACCGCGGTCCGGTTCATCCGCAACCGCCTCGGCGAGCCGGATGCCTCCGGACGCCGCTCGCCGGTCCCGATCGAGGGCAGCGAGTTCACGATCCCCGCGGACGTCGTGATCCCGGCGGTGTCTCAGGCGGCGGACCTGACGTTCCTGCCCGTCGAGGCCAGCTTCGAGATCAACCGCGGCCGCGTGAAGGTCGACCCCGCGACGTACGCGACGAATGCTCGCGGCGTTTTCGCCTGCGGCGACTTCGTCACCGGTCCCACGACCCTCATCGAGGCGGCCGGCCACGGCAAGAAGTGCGCCTACGCGATCGATCGCTACCTTGCCGGCCGGACGGACGTTACGGTCAGCCCGAACGTGAAGATCACGAGCTCGTGGCGGCACGACATGCCCGAGCTCTACGACGTCCTGCCGCGCCAGCACATCCCGATGGCGCCGCTCGCCGCGCGGATGCCGTCGACCGATCCGGAGATCAACTTCAACACCCCGGTCGAATACGGCTTCGACGCCACGGCCGCGGTCGCGGAGTCGACCCGGTGCCTGATGTGCAACTACAACATCTGGTTCGACCCGTTCCGGTGCGTCCTGTGCGGCGCCTGCGCCGACGTCTGCCCCGAGGGCGTCATCCACATGGTCGACGTCAACCAGCTGAAGACCGAGGGCCTCCTCCCGGAGATCGAGGAGTCGTACGGCTGGGAGAACGGGGCGGCGATGATCCTCGACGAGGAGCGCTGCATCCGCTGCGCCTTGTGTGTCAAGCGGTGCCCGTTCGACGCCATTACGATGGAGCGGTTCGAGCTGCAGGAGATCTCGACCGACGGGCGGCTCTACAAGGAGTCGTACCGCGACGCGCAGCTGGCCGGGACCCCCGGCGTCGCAGGAGGAGCCAGGTGAGTTTCCTGGAGCGGGTGGATCAGACCATCCGCCGGAGCCCGGTCTGGCGCTCGCTCTTCCGTCAGCCGTACCCCAACGACGAGCGGTCGCGGGCGTACGCGGTGATGAACAACGTCTTCCTGCACATCCACCCGGTCCGCGTCCGGCAGCATGCGGTCAAGTTCGCCTACACGTTCTGCCTGGGCGGGCTGTCGTTCTTCCTGTTCCTCGTCCTGACGATCACCGGCGTCTATCTCATGTTCTTCTATGTTCCGTCGGCGACGCTCGCGTACACGAACATCCTGGACATCCAGAGCCAGGTCACGTTCGGGCTATTGACTCGGAACATCCATCGATGGGCCGCCCACCTGATGGTGTTCTTCGTCTTCCTCCACATGATGCGGGTCTTCTACCACGGGGCCTACAAGCCGCCACGTGAGTTCAACTGGGTCGTCGGGGTGGTCCTCCTCTTCCTCACGATCATGCTCAGCTTCAGCGGCTACCTCCTTCCGTGGGACCAGATCGCGTTCTGGGCGATCACGATCGGAACGAACATGGGTGGCTACGCGCCGCTGATCAACACGCCGTTCAACCGGATGCTTCTGGGCGGCCTGGAGGTCGGTCAGAACACGCTCCTGCGGTTCTACGTGCTCCACATCATGGTGTTCCCGCTCGCGGCGGCGATCTTCCTCGCGGTCCACTTCTGGCGCATCCGCAAGGACGGCGGGATCTCCGGACCGCTGTGAGATGACCGACACGAAGTCCCCGCCCGACAAGCGCGTCGTTCTGCCCGTCGATCCGACCCGGCGGACGGAGATCGACAAGCAGCGCGTGCCGATGTCGGCGCGGCCCTATCGGCTGCTGGCACTTGTCAAGCAGGACGCCGTCGTCCGGGTCCAGAAGGAGCCCGACGACACGGTCATGACCTGGCCGCACCTGCTCTCGATCGAGTTCCTCGCGGCCGGCATGATGAGCGTCTTCCTCCTCCTGATGGGCCTCTTCATCAACGCCCCGCTGGAGGAGCTGGCGAACCCGAACGTGACCCCGGCCGTCGCGAAGGCGCCGTGGTACTTCCTCGGGCTGCAGGAGCTGCTGGCCTACTTCCACCCGACCGTCGCCGGCGTCCTGACGCCACTGCTCGTGCTCGTCGGGGCGGCGCTGATCCCGTATGTCGATCGCGGCAATCTGACGGCGACCCGCCCGTCGGAGCGCAAGACAGCGGTCATCCTGTTCACGCTGTTCTGCGGCCTGGGGCTCACGCTGACGTTCGTCGGCATCTTCTTCCGCGGCCCGGGCTACAGCTTCGTCATCCCGTTCCTGCCGTTCTTCGAGAACTCCTCGCCCGGCCTCCACTTCTCCCTCTGATCACGGGACCACGACCAGCATGACCTTCCCGAGCACGCGCGCATGAGCAACTACCACGTCGAGCCGGTCGACCAGCCGAAGGCGCTCGTCCCGCAGGCGATCAAGTCGCTCCGCCGCAGCCAGGTCCAGGGGATCTCGCGCCGGCAGCTGCTTCGCTACTCGATCGGCGGCGCGATCACGCTCTGGCTGCTCGAGGTCACCGCCGGCACGATCGGCTTCATCTGGCCGAACCTGACGGGCGGCTTCGGCAGCAAGGTGAAGATCGGGACCTATGAGGACGTCAAGCTCGCGAACACGAACCTGCCGATCGACCAGGGCTTCCCGGCCTACTTCCCCGAGGCCCGGGCGTACGTCATCCTGATCAACACCGGCCAGCAGGGATACACGCCCGGCACGGACACGACCGGCGATGGCACGCCGCTGAACGTTCGCGGCCTCTACCAGCGCTGCCCGCACCTCGGCTGCCGGCCGAACCCGTGCATCAAGAACTTCTGGCTGGAGTGCCCGTGCCACGGGTCGCGCTACGACCGGCTCGGGATCAAGGCGGCCGGACCTCAGTACGGTCCCGCGCCGCGGAGCATGGATCGCTTCTCGGCAACGGTTGACGCCGGCGGCGTGCTGACCCTCGATACGGGCAAGATCACCCTCGGTCCGCTCCCGATCGCGGTCGGGCAGCCGGGGATCATCCCGCCCCTCACGCCGACCGGCTGCATCTGATGACCGACCAGACGCCGTCGACCCCGGCGCCGATCCCGGACGGCACGCCGGAGGCCGCGGCGGACGCCGCAGCCGCGGAGGAGCGCCTTCCGGCGACGATCCCGCCGAGCCAGCTCACCGCGGACCGGTTCACGGCGCCGCCGGCGATCAAGAGCAACACCGGGCTGACGCCCGCACGGTCGGCCGGGATCGTCCGCCAGTCGGGAGCTGCCCGCTGGGTCGGGTTCCTGACGGTGATCTTCGTCAGCCTGTTCATCGTCGGCTACTGGTTCTACGAGATCGGCTCGCCGCTCGGGCTGTCCAAGCCGCGGCTGGCCGTCGAGGAGACGGCCCAGCAGGTCGTCGACGTCCAGCGGGGTTACAACCTCTTCGAGGCGAACTGCGCCCGCTGTCACGGGCCCAACGGCCTCGGGCCCAACGAGCCCGACGCCGCGACGGCCGGCTACATCGGCCCGCAGCTGAACTCCCAGGAAAAGCTGTACGCCCACCTGAACGAGGGCTACCTGCGGAACGTCCTCCAGGCCGGTGGCCGGTACGTCTGCGGCAACGCGAACTCGCAGATGCCGATCTGGTCCAACCTGGGCAATCCACCCGGACCGCTGAACTATCGCCAGATCGACGAGCTGATCGCATTCCTGCGGGCGACGAACGAGGGCACCTACGAGAAGCGCGATCCGTCGACGAACGAGCCGATCATCGATCCGAAGACCGGCAAGGTCGAGACGTTCACGGGCTGGCGCGACCCGAACTACAAGCCGGCACCGGGCGCAACCCCGTTCCCCGACTGCTACCTCGACGCGCTGACCGGCGGGAGCAGCGCGTCCGGCGCCCCGGCCGCCTCGATCGATCCCAACGCCCCGGTCCTGACCGTGACCGCTCCGAGCGGCGCCGCGTCGTCCGGCTTCACGCCGACGACCCTCGAGGCGAAGGCCGACACCCCGTTCACGCTCACCTTCGACAACCAGGATCCGACCGTCCAGCACAACATCGTGATCGAGGACGCGAGCAAGACACCGATCGCCATGGGCGACACGGCGTTCTTCCTGGGCCCACAGAAGAAGTCGTACGCGGTCCCGGCCCTGAAGGCCGGCACGTACACCTATCTCTGCCAGGTGCACCCGACGACGATGAACGGGACGCTCACGGTCAAGTAGCACGGCCGGGCAACCGGCACGAAGCCGGGCGCGAGAGCGTCCGGTCGGATGGGAGGACGATGGCACAGCAGGCCCTGAACCCGGGGACGACGCAGACGCGCGGACGAGCCCTGTTCGGCCTGCTCGATGCGAGCGGCTGGATGTGGGCCGGGCTGAAGGCCTTCGCCTGGTTCACCCTGATGATCTTCATGCTCGGCTACATCCCGGACCGGGCCTACTACTTCACGGTCAACAAGACGATCGATCTCGGCATCCTCGCCTGGAGTCCGGTCAACTTCTGCCCCGAGGGAAACCAGTCCCTTCCGTGTCCGGCGCCGGTCGGGGCCGTCGTGCCATGGGCCCCCTCGCCCGCCGAGATCGCGTTGCCTGCACCGCGGACCGACGGCAATGTCGTCCAGTCCGGCACGACCCTGCTCTACATCGGCGGCTCGGACGGCAAGACGGCCACCGACACGACGTTCGTGTCGAAGGTGTCCGGCGCCGGCAACTTCGACAAGTGGAACCCCGACGGGCCGAAGCTCCCGGCTCCCCGCTCCGACGCGGGCGTGGTCTACTCGGGCGGCAAGATCTACGTCGTCGGCGGGTTCGGGTCGGACGGGAAGCCGACCGACACGACGTTCGTCCTCACGCCGAACGCGCAGACCGGCGATCTGGGCACGTGGCAGACGTCGCAGGACGCAAAGCTCGACCTGCAGCTCCCGGCACCGCGCGCCGGCGCCGTGCTGCTGTCCGGCACGGACGGGCTGATCCTGATCGGCGGCACGGACGGGACCGGGCCGACCAACACGGTCTGGAAGTCGACGTTCGACAAGACAGGGGTCCCCGGCAAGTGGGCGGTCCAGCCGGCCAAGCTCTATGTGCCCGTGACCGACGCCTCGGCCGCACTGGTGGGTAGCTTCGTCTGGGTCTACGGCGGCACCGTGGCCGACGGCACGGCGACCGGCACCGTGCAGCGCGGCGAGTTCGGCACAGGGACGAGCGCGACGACCCTCGTCCAGTTCGGAGTCAAGTCGGGGTCCGGCAACCTGCCGGCGCCGCGGACGAACATCAATGGGTTCGCCGCGAACGGCAACCTCTACGTCGTGGGCGGGAGCGACGGCAAGACCCCGCAGTCGACCCTGTACTGGGGCGTCCCGACGACAAGCGGTGACATCCCGGAGTGGCATCGGTTGCCCGTGAGCGACCTGCCGCCGGCCGGCAACGCCGGCGGCGCACCGCTCATCCTCGGACCGAACGCGATCGTCATCGGCGGCACGACCACCGACGGAGTCACGACGGGCAGCATCCGCGCGAACATCGCACCCGCGGCGCCGTTCTTCCAGCTGGGCCTCTTCGGAGCAACCGTGCCGGCCCTGACGATCAACGGCGAGATCGGCCAGCAGCTCGGCTACCTGGCCGCGAACACCGTCGGGATCATCAACTTCGCGATCTTCATCGCGATCGGCTGGGCCTTCGCCCACAAGGCCCAGATCCGGGAGTGGCGCGACCGCCGCCGCCGCGAGAAGGCGCTCAAGGCCCGAGCCTGATCCGAGCCTCGAGCCGGAGACCGCGCGGGGCGGGCCGGCCGAGGCAGGCACTCAACCCGGGAGGGCGCCTTCGTCCGGAGCGGGCGGCCCGGTGCGCACGGGGAGCCCATCGCGCATCCAGGCGAGCATCCCGCCGTCCACGTTCTGGACGTCCGTCCAGCCGCGCTGGAGGAGGAACTGTGTGGCGGCGCCGGAGCGGCTCCCGGACCGGCAGATCATCAGCAGCGGCCGATCCCGCGGCAGCTCCTCGTGGCGCGCCAGCAGCTGTGAGATCGGCAGCAGGGCGACGCCGGCGATCCGTTCCGACGCGAATTCGTCGGCCTCCCGGACGTCGACGATCAGCGGCGCCGACGGGTCGCCCGCGGGCGCGGCATCGCCGGCGATCCCGGCCGCGACGGCGGCGTCGCGTGGCTGGATCGTCGGGATCCCGGGCGGGTTCATCATCGCGGCTCCCTCCTCGGCAGTGACGGCGGCTCGATCGTCCCGTCCGTCGGATCAGCCGCGAGGCGTGCGAGCCGATCGTCGATCGCGGCGACCAGGGCCCCGAGGTCCAGCCCGGACCAGGCCTCCGCGTCGGTCCCGACCGCGGACGCGAGATGGTCGCGTGCGCCCCGGAGGTTCTTCGCGATTCCGAGCGGATTGCCGCGGACGCCGTGCACGAATGCCGCCGCGAGCTTGATCAGCCCCTGGTGGAGCGCCCGCTCGGGGAGATCGTCCGTGCCCATCCAGGCCGGCTCGAGGAGCTCGTGCGCCTCGAAGAAGTCGCCGCGCTCATAGGCGGCGAGCGCCGAGTCGTACGCGGCTCGTCGGTCGGACTCGGGAAGCGGTCGATAGGCCTTGGCGCGGCCGCCCTGGAGGATCGTCCCCGGCCGTGCCTGCGACGTCACCTCGGCGTCGGCCGGCCGGCGGCCCTCGATCACGTCAGGTCGGCCAGCGACTGCCGACCCGTGAACCCGTCGCTCAGCTCGTGCCACCACTCGACGTCGTCTTCGCCGAGTCGCCAGCACAGCCAGATCTGGCGGCCGCTCGCGAGCGCCGGGAAGTCGATGAGCCCGGTCTCGATCTCGCGGAGGGTGATCCCGAGCTCGTCGATCCGGACCACGCCCGCCTGCATCCGGTCGATGACGCCCTGCATCCGGAGCCGGAGGATGCGGACGTCGGCATCGATCCGGGCCTCGGTCGGGGCGTCGCCGCGGGCCTCGCCGCGCGCCTCGTCGTCCGCGCCGTGGGCGATCACCTCGTCACGAAGCCGGATCAGCTCGGCACGCTGGTCGCGCAGCGACTCGAGGATCGTCCGGACCTCGGGGATCGCGAGGTTCGCATCGTCCAGGTCGTAGAACCGGGTCATCCCGCAATTCTAGCCCGCCCGACCAATTCCGCCGACAACCGGCCGGCGAACCGGCCTCGATCCCGTCGGGACGCTGGCGCTAGACTGCGCGGACGGACCAGGAGGAACGGCCATGCGCGTCGCCCACCGCATGAGCAACATCGGCACGGAGACCGCGTTCGAGGTCTCCGCCCGCGCCCGCGCCCTCGAGGCCGATGGGCACGACATCATCCATCTCCAGATCGGTGAGCCGGACTTCGACACGCCCGCCAACATTCGCGACGCGGCGAAGCGTGCGCTCGACGCCGGCGCGACCCACTACGCGCCCTACCCGGGGATCCCCGAGCTGCGCCAGGCGATCGCCGACGACGCGACGGCCCGCAAGGGATTCCCGGTCACCCCGGATCGGGTCTTCGTCACAGTGGGCGGCAAGGGCGTGATGCTCTACGCGATCCTCGGCCTCGTGGATCCCGGCGACGAGGTCCTCGTCCCCGACCCCGGCTACCCGATCTACGAGTCGCTGACCCGGTTCGTCGGTGGCACGCCGGTGCCGGTCCCGATCCGGATGGAGCTCGACTTCCGCATCGACCTCGACGAGCTCGCGACGCTCGTCACGCCGCGCACCCGGATGCTGATCATCAACTCGCCGGCGAACCCGACCGGCGGCGTCCTGACCCGCACCGACCTCGAGGCGATCGCCGAGCTGGCGATCCGTCACGACCTCGTGGTCCTCGCCGACGAGATCTACGGCCGGATCCTGTATGACGGGGAGGAGCACGTCTCGATCGCGTCGCTGCCGGGCATGGCCGAGCGGACGATCGTCCTCGACGGGTTCAGCAAGACCTTCGCGATGACCGGCTGGCGGCTCGGCTACGCGATCGTCCCGCCGTCGCTCGTCGCGACCTATGGCCAGCTCGTGATCAACACGATCAGCTGCGCTCCGACGTTCGCCCAGGTCGGCGCCCTGGAAGCAATCCGCGGGCCGCAGGGCCCGATGGCCGACATGGTCGAGGAGTTCCGTGCCCGCCGCGACCTCGTCGTCGACGGCCTGAACGCCATCCCCGGCATCCGCTGCCTGAGCCCGAAGGGTGCGTTCTACGCGTTCCCCGACATCTCCGGGACGGGGCTGACGGGCAGGGTCCTGGCCGATCGCCTGCTCCAGGAGTCGGGCGTCTGCGTCCTCGCCGGGACCGCGTTCGGCGGGATCGGGACCGGGCACATCCGGATCTCGTACGCCAACTCGCGGGAGAACCTCACGCGAGCGCTCGATCGGATCCGGACGTTCGTCGACGCCCTCCCCGCCGGGGCGGTCGCCGCGGCCTCGACTCGCTGACGGCGGACGCCGGATGGCCGCCGACCGCCCGGTCGTCTTCGTCGCCCGACGCATCCCCGAGGACGGGCTCCAGCCGATCCTCGCCGCCTGCGACGCCCGCGTCTGGGAGGACGACCTGCCCCCGCCCCGGGCGGCGCTCCTCGAGGCGATCCAGGACTGCGACGGCGTCCTGACCCTGTTGACCGACCGCGTCGACGACGAGTTCCTCGACGCCGCCGGGCCGGGGCTCAAGGTCGTGTCGAACTACGCGGTGGGGTTCGACAACATCGACGTGCCGGCGCTCACCGCTCGCGGGATCCCCGCCGGCAACACCCCGGGCGTCCTGACGGACACGACCGCGGACCTCGCCTTCGCCCTGCTGATGGCCGCCGCGCGCCGGCTGCCGGAGGGCGACCGCTACGTTCGCGCCGGGAGCTGGAAGACGTGGGGCCCGTTGCTCCTCCTCGGGCCGGACGTCCATGGCGCCACGCTCGGGATCGTCGGGCTTCGGGCGGATCGGCCAGGCGTTGGCGAAGCGGGCGCGCGGCTTCGGGATGCGGATCCTGTACCAGGACGTGCAGCGCGCGGACCCGGCCGTGGAGGCGGAGTTCGATGCGACGTTCCTCCCGCTCGAAGAGCTCCTGCCGCAGGCGGACTTCGTCTCGCTCCACGTGAACCTGACCCACGACACGCACTCGCTGATCGACGCCGAGAAGCTCGGCTGGATGAGGCCGACGGCGATCCTCGTCAACACGTCACGCGGGCCCGTCGTCAACTCGCGGGACCTCGCAGCGGCGCTTCGGGATGGGACGATCGCCGCCGCGGCCCTCGACGTCACCGACCCGGAGCCGATCCCGGTCGACGACCCCCTTGTCGGCCTCGACAACTGCCTGATCGTGCCGCACATCGCGTCCGCGTCGCGGGCCACCCGCGGGAAGATGGCCGAGATGGCCGCGGCCAACCTCCTCGCCGGCGTCCGCGGCGAACGCCTGCCCACCCCGATCAACCCCGAGGTCTACGACCGGGCCTGACCGCGGTCAGCGGAAGCGTTCGTCCGCGCGCGTCTCGCCGAGCGGCCCCAGGCGGTTCGTGAACCAGCCGATCCGGACGTCGCCGCCGCGGTCGTCGAACGGCGGCACGTAGGGCTTCAGGTCGAGGAGGGGCGTGCCGTCCACCATGTCGACGTCCTCGATGGCGATCGTCGTCCCGTCGATGCCGATCAACCGGACGGTCGAGATCCCGATCGGGTTCGGCCGCGTCGGCGAGCGGGTCGCGAAGATCCCGTGGGTCGCATCGTCGAGGAACGGCGTGACGGTTAGGCGCGGCTCGGTGACCTGGTGGAGGTGGTAGATCAGGATCAGGTGGCTGAACCCGTCGAGGTCGGCGAGACCCGCCTCCAGCGATGGGTCCAGCTCGATCCGGCCGGCGACCCCGACTTGCCGCCACGGCCTGGATCGGCATGCCCGCGGACTCCGTGAACGGTGTCCGGATCACGCCGATCGGCCGGAAGGCAACGGGCTCCATCGCGTCAGTCGTCGACCGCGAGCATCACCTCGGTCGACTTGATCACGACGGTGACCCGCTTGCCCGCGCTGAGCCCGAGCCGTCGCGCCGACTCGGCGGTGATCGCCGCGACGACCTCGTGGCCGCCGTCGACCTCGACGACGACCTCGGACATCACGGCGCCTTCGGTGACCTTCCTGACCGTCGCCGAGAGCTGGTTCCGTGCGCTGAGCTTCATCTCAGGATCCTCCGTGTCTGGTGCGAAGTCGACGGATCGTCCGGTCAGCCGATGGTTCGCAGATCGAGGGCGCGTCCCCAGCCGAGTCCTCGGACGGCGATGAGCACGGCGAAGGCAGCGATCACGAGGATCGATGACGCGGCCACCGATGCATCGACGTTCCCGGACTGGAACTGGTCGTAGACGACGAGTGGCAGCGTCTGGGTCTTGCCGGCGATGTTACCGGCAAACATGATCGTCGCCCCGAACTCGCCGAGAGCACGAGCCCAGGTCATCACGATCCCCGATGCCAGGGCGGTGCCGGCCAGCGGGACCGTGACCGACCAGGCGACCTGGCGCTCGCTCGCCCCGTCCATCCGGGCGGCATCCTCGTATGCCTTCTGGACGCCGAGGAACCCGGCCCGCGCCGCCCGGACGAAGAACGGCATCGCGACGAACATCTGGGCCAGGACGACGGCCGCCATGCTGAACGGGAGGGTGATGCCGATCGCCGCGAGCGGCTCGCCGAACAGCCCACGCCGCCCGAACGCAAGCAGCAGGGCGAGTCCCGCGACCGACGGCGGGAGGACGATCGGCAGGTCGATGATCGTCTCGACGAACGACGCGCCGCGGAACCGGCGCCGCGCCAGCAGGAGCGACACCGGCGTGGCGATCGCGACGGTCAGGCCGAGGCTGATCGCGGTCGTGATCAGTGACAGCTGGAGCGCGTCGAGGACCGCGGGGTCGCCGATGGCGATGGCCAGCGCGCCGCCGAGGATGGACCGGATGATCAGCAGCGCGATCGGCAGCCCGAGGAACAGCCCCAGCAGGGCGGTGAGCGCGATGGCCAACGGGCGATCTCAGCCGGCGGGTGGCGGCAGGAAGCCGAACGTCGCCAGGATGGCCTGCCCGTCCGGACCGGCAACCCAGTCGAGGAAGGCGTGGGCGGTCGGCACGTGAGCCGAGGCCTTGACGACCACGCCGGCGTACGTCGCCGGGACGTTCGCCTGATCGGGGATCGCCACGGCGGTGACGTCCTTGCCGGCCTTGGCGTCCGTCACGTAGACGATCCCGGCGTCGCCCTCGGCGAGGCCGACCTTCGTCACGATCCCGGAGACATTCGGCTCCTGCGACACGACGTTCGCCTTGTAGGCAGCCTCGAAGTTCGCCGGATAGCCGGGCAGCTTCGCGAGGTTGGCGACGGCCATGTTGGCGTACTTCGTGATCGGCACGTCCTGGCCGGCGGCGATGATCTTGGTGTTGGGTTTGGCGAGGTCTGCCGGCGTCGTGATCCCGGCCGGATTCGTCGTCGGGACGATGGCGGTCAACGTGTTGCCGGCGAAGTTGACGGCGGCGCCGTCGGCCAGGCCTTCGTCGACGAGCTTCTTGGGGTTCGTCGTGTCGGCGGACATGAAGACGTCGGCGGGCGCGCCCTGCTCGATCTGGGTCTCGAGTGCGCTCGAGGAGTCGGTCGAGATCGTGATCGTGGAGCCCGGGTACTTGGCCTCCCACCCCTTCTTGAGCTCGCCGAGCGCGTTCTTCAGCGACGCGGCGCCGTACACGGTCAACGGCGCGGCCTCGACCGACGCAGCGGCCGACGGCGCCGCGACGCTCGGCGCGGCGCTGGATGGCGACGGGGTCGCACCGATGCCACTGCACGCGGCGACGAGCCACGCGAGCGCGAGGACGACCAGGATCGGACGCCGACCCACGACGGTCATGAACGCACCTCCCGGTTGGATGGGATCTCCACGATCACGTTGGTGGCCTTGACGACGCCGATGGCTTCGTCCCCGATCCGGAGATCGAGTTCATCCACGGCTTCGGCCGTCATCAGGCTGACGAGGCGGTGCGGCCCGGCGAGGATCTCGACGACCGCCGCGACGCGGTCCTTGTCGATCCGGGTCACGATCCCGCTGAACCGGTTCCGCGCCGACTGGGCGACGATCGGCCGGTCCGCGGTCGCCCGGCGGCGCTCGGCGATCACCCGGGTGACCTCGTCGATCGGGATCAGCCGCTGACCCCCCTCGGAGCGACTGGCCTGGATCCGGCCGTCGTCCGCCCAGCGCCGGACGGTGTCGACCGTCACGCTCATCATCTCGGCGGCGCGTCCGATCCGAATGCTGGTGTCATCACGAGTCATGGCTAGGAACAATAGCGGATATTGGCGTGCATCTACAGGTATCGTCGCGGATCCGACCTCTGACGCCCGGCGATGTCCCGAATGCAACTGACGGTGGCACTACGCACCCGCCCGCGTCCGAAACCGGCCGAACTGCAAACCACGACGGCGGTTCGGCCTGATTCGAGCGTCTCGGCGCGGCCGCGACTGCGGAACGCCACCCGGAGTTGCGTTGCGGCGCGAGCTTCCGGCGACCACCCCACGGTCCGCTACGCTTGCGCTCGGGCCGGTAGCTCAGTGGCAGAGCAGGGGACTTTTAATCCCTGTGTCGTGGGTTCGAATCCCACCCGGCTCGCCGGTCAAGGTGCCGTGACGCTCAGCGAATGAGCCCCCGGATCCCCAGCAGCAGGCCCTGACCGATGATCGCCAGGATGGTCGTGAAGACGAGGTACCCGCAGAACGCAGGCACGACCCATCTCGGGTAGGCGGTGCCGGCCGACGCGGACGTGGTGGTCGCGATCGTCGTCATGGGGCTCGGGAGCGCCGAGACCAGGAATGCCGTGCTAGTTGCGTGGCGACGGACCCGACCCTGCACGCCGTCCTTCATCCGCGTGATGAGCCCGGGCGGGCTGTCCGAGGATTCGCCTCTGGAGGTGCGGGTTCCGCCGGCCCCGGCTCGGTGACCGCGGCGGCGCTGCCCGGCGGGTCCGCATGACCGCCGGCGCTCGCGCGCCTCATCGCCGCTCGAGTCGCCATGAAGTACGACGTCTGGCCGAGCACCATCGCGGTTGCCGCGAGCGTGGCGACGATCACGGGGCTGAGGGCGGCGGACTGCTGGACGACCATGAACCAGCTGATCGGCCGAACCCCGGGCACCGGCACGAGGGCGCCGCCGGCGCCGATCCAGCAGGCAATGAACAGACCGAGGTAGGCGAGGACGTCGATGTCCTCGAACACGAGTCGGAGCAGTCGCGACGAGGCAATGAGCGTCGCGATGAAGATCGCGAGGATCGCCAGCACAGCCGCCGCCTGACGGCGGCGTGTTTCGGGCCAGCGGCTCTCGAGCGACCGGAGGCGTTCGTGGACCATCATTCCACCGATGGTATTCGGGTCCTCTGGACGGCGGATGGCAGGATGGATCGAGAGCCCGCGGCTCATTGAGCGACCACCAGGGAGGACGCACATGGCCGAACCGACGACCGTCGACGAATACCTGGCCACCTTGCCGCCCGACAAGCGCCCGACGATGGACACGCTCCGGGCGACGATCCGGGCCGCCGCGCCCGAGGCGGACGAGGTGATCTCGTACAAGATGCCGGGCTTCAAGACCCACGACCGGTTCCTCGTGTCGTACGACGCATACCAGCGCCACTACAGCCTGTTCCCCGCGAGCGGCGCCGTCGTCGAGGCTCTCGGCGACGAGATCCGGCCGTACCTCGCCGGGCAGGCGACGCTCCGGTTTCCAGCCGGCAAGCCCATTCCCGTCGAGCTCGTGACGAAGGTGATCAGGATCAGGCTCGCGGAGAACGAGGCCGCCGCAGCGTCGAAGGGCAAGCCGGGCGAGTAGTCCACCGCTACCCGATCGCATCCTTTTCGGGACCCGCCCGGCGACGACCCGCTCGAGCGCGGCCGCCATCCTCCTGCCAGAGCGGCCGACGGGCGTGACGGCCGCCCGCGTGGAGGACGAGATCGATGAACAGCGGCGATACCGCCTGGATGCTGGCGGCCACGGCTCTCGTCATGATCATGTTGCCGGGGCTGGCCCTGTTCTACGGAGGCCTCGTCCGTCGCAAGAACGTCCTCTCGACGATCATGCACAGCTTCTTCGGGCTGGCGATCGTCAGCATCGTCTGGGTCCTGATCGGGTTCAGCCTCGCCTTCGCACCGGATGCCAACCTGCTCGGCATCCCCGGTCTCGTCGGCAACCTCGACTTCGTCGGCTTCTTCAACGTCGGCCTGACACCCAGCACGGTCTACGCGACGACGATCCCGTTCGTCCTGTTCGCGTCGTTCCAGCTGATGTTCGCCGCGATCACCCCGGCGCTGATCACCGGCGCGTTCGCCGAGCGGAAGCGGTTCGCCTCCTTCGTCCTCTTCACGATCCTCTGGTCGATCCTCGTCTACTCGCCGATCGCGCACTGGGTCTGGGCGAGCGACGGCTGGCTGTACAAGCTCGGCGCCCTGGACTTCGCGGGCGGCACCGTCGTCCACGCCTCGTCCGGCCTGTCTGCACTGATCGTCGCCCTTCTGATCGGCCGCCGCGTCGTCAACGGCGACCGGATGGAGCCGCACGACATCCCGATGACCGTCCTCGGAGCCGGCCTGCTGTGGTTCGGCTGGTTCGGCTTCAACGCCGGCTCGGCCTTGACCGCAGGCGGCCTCGCCGCGAGCGCCTTCATCGTCACGAACACCGCGGCAGCCGCCGCGACCATGACCTGGGTCGGGGCGAGCTACCTCCTGCATCGCAAGGTCAGCGTCGTCGGCGCCGCGTGCGGCGCCGTCGCCGGGCTGGTCGCGATCACCCCGGCATCGGGCTTCGTGACCCCGGGCGGCGCGATCGTCATCGGCCTCGTCGCCGGCGGGCTGTGCTACAGCGCGACCCTCCTGCGCGAGCGGGTCAAGGTCGACGACGCCCTCGACGTCTTCGCAGTCCACGGGGTGGGCGGGGTCTTCGGGGCCATCGCGACCGGCGTCTTCGCCACGAGCGCGATCCAGGCCAGCTACTCGGGCCTGATCGACGGCAACCCGGGCCAGGTCGTGACCCAGCTGATCGCGGTCACCGCGACGATCGCCTACGCGGTCGTGGCCACGTTCGTGATCGTCAAGGTCGTCGACCTCATCCTCGGCATCCGGATCTCGGCCAAGGAGGAGGAGCTCGGCATCGACCTCGCCGTGCATGGCGAGGTGGCCTACCAGGCCTGACCTCGACGGGGCGGGCCGACGACCTCCGGGACCCGCCTCCCGTCAACCCGGTCGGCTCCGGCCGACCAACCATCTATCGACCGACCGCTCGGCTCCTCCCGGGCGGTCGGTCGAGCCACCGTCGGTGCTTGTACCGCCGGACCATCGGAGCCACCGTTCGCATGACCGTCGAACCGCCACAGCGTCGCTCGCGCCGTCGATCGGACGGCGTGGTCGCGCCGCTCTACGACCCGGCGTTCGAGCACGACGCGTGCGGCATCGGGTTCGTCGCCGATGCCGGCGGAACGCGGCTGGCGCAGGTCCTGCCGCTGGCGCTGGGCGGCCTTGCGGCCCTGGCCCATCGCGGGGCGTTCGGGGCCGACGGTGCATCGTCCGACGGTGCCGGCGTCTCGCTGCCGCTGGATCCGACCGTCTTCGCGGCGCTCGGCCTCCACGCGATCTGGGCCGCCGAGCGGCCCGGCGTCCTCCAGCTCTTCCTGCCCCGGACGGGTCCCGGTGCGCGCGGTGGCACCGCGCGCCGGCTCGTCGCCGAGGCGATCCGCGGCTCCGGGCTGGCGGTGATCGACTGGCGCGTCGTGCCGACGAATCCCGGCGCGCTGGGTGCGGCGGCGCGGGCCTCCCGGCCAGCGTTCGTCCAGGCGTTCATCCACCGCCCGCCCGCCTCGGGCAGCGGCGCGCCGATGTCGGACAGGGCGTTCGAACAGCGGCTCGTCGTTCTCCGCCGACGGATCGAGTCGTCGGCACGCGTGGCCGGCCTCGGCGAAGCCATCGCGATCCCGTCCGCGTCCTGCCGCACGATCGTCTACAAGGGCCTCGTCACGGGTGCCAGGCTCCCCGACCTGTTCCCGGACCTCCGTTCGACGGGCATCCGCGTCCCGTACGCCTTGTTCCACCAGCGCTACGCGACGAACACCCAACCGACCTGGCGCCTCGCCCAGCCGTTCCGGACGATCGCCCACAACGGAGAGATCAACACGGTCCGCGGCAACCGTGCGCAGGTGCGCGGTCGCGCCCGCGATCCGCTGGGTGCGTCGGCGACCGTCGCCGCGGAGCTCACGTCCGCGGGCCCGCTGTTGACGGCGGACGGTTCCGACTCGCAGTCGCTCGACGAGATGCTCGAGCTGCTCGTCGCGACGGGCTGGGATCTCGGGTCGGCGCTGCTGACCGCGATGCCCGAGGCACTGACCCTGCGTCGGGCACCCCATCCGCACGTCGCGGCGCTGCGCCGGCGGACGGCCGGGTTCCTCGCACCGTGGGACGGCCCGGCCGCGATCGTGTTCGGCGACGGGCGCCGGGTCGGAGCGATCGCCGATCGCAACGGCCTCCGGCCCGCCGCCTTCGCGGTCACCAGGGACAAGCTCGTCGCGGTCGCGAGCGAAGCCGGCGCGATCCCGCTGCGACCAGAGGACACGATCCGACGCGGCCGCCTCGGCCCCGGCGAGCTCTTCCTCGTCGAGCCCGGCCGCGGGCTGATCCTCGAGGACGCCGAGGCAAAGGCGCACCTGCTCCGGCGCCTGCCGATCCATGACGCACCGCGGCCGACCCACGCCGACCCCGTCGTCGGCGAGGACGACTCGTCAGTAGATCACGCGCTCTCCGGCGCTCCGACGACGTCCGACCTGCGCTTCCTCGCCGGCCTCCACGCGGAGAACGCCCGGCTCGACATCCGGACGATGGCCCTCGAGGGGCACGAGCCGCTCTGGAGCATGGGCGACGACACGCCGACGCCCGGTCTCGGCCGCCTCGACCGACCGATCGCCGACCACCTCCGCCAGGCCTTCGCCCAGGTCACGAACCCGCCGATCGACCCGGAGCGGGAACGGGCGGTCATGGACCTGCGGGTGGAGCTGGGGCGACGCTCGGCGCTGCTCGGCGGCACGCCGCGCGTGTCGCGCACGCTGCGGCTCGAGCGGCCGTTCCTCGCCGATCTCCCTGCGCTGCTGCGGGCCTTCCCGGGCCCGACCCGCCGCCTGGACGCCACCTGGGTCGCGATCGACGGCCCGGAGGGCCTGGCGGCCGCCCTGGACCGGCTCGCCTCGGACGCCGTGGACGCCGCGCGTGGACGGACCGAGCTGATCGTCCTCAGCGACCGCGGGTATGACGCCGACCGGCTGCCGGTGCCGTCGATCCTGGCGGCGGGCGCCGTCCATACCGCGCTCACCGAGGCGGGGCTGCGTGGCCGGGCCGACCTCGTCGTCGAGGCGGCGGACGTGCTCGACGTCCACGGTGCGGCGATGGTCCTCGCGACAGGCGCCACGGTCGTCGTCCCGTGGCTCGCCGTCGAGCTGGCCGCGGAGCTCGCCGGTGGGCGGGGCGCCGAGGACCTCGACGTGGCCGCGACGGTCGGCAACCTCGTCGATGCGCTCGATGCCGGTCTCCGCAAGACCCTGGCGCGGATGGGGATCAGCACCGCGGCGTCGTACATCGGCGGCGGGCTGTTCGAAATCGATCGAGCTCGCGGCGGACGTGCGCGAGCGCTGCTTCCCGGCCGCGCCGGCGTGGCCGGGCCGGATCGGGCTCGCCGACCTGGCCGAGCGCCAGCTCCGCCGTCGCGCCGCCTCGCGCTCGATCGCCGCGGAGACGCCGTTGAACAAGCTCCAGGACCCGGGGTTCGCCCGGTTCCGGGCCGACGGCGAGCTCCATCGCTACGCGCCGAAGATCGTGGCCGAGGTCCAGGCTCAGTCGGGGTTCGCACCCGCGCCCTCGGATGCGTCCGAAACGGTCGTTACGCCCGGGCCGTCCATGTCGGTCGTTCGGGACCTGCTCCGTGTCCGGCGACCGCGTGGTGCGGTCCCGGTGCCGCTCGACGAGGTCGAGCCGGCCCGGTCGATCGCCCGTCGGTTCGTCGTCAGCGCGATGTCTGTCGGCGCCCTCTCCCCAGAGGCACACCAGGCCCTGACGATCGGGATCCAGCGGGCCGGCGGCGCCGCGAACACCGGCGAGGGCGGCGAGGATCCCGGGTGGTATGTCGCGGGTCCGAACGGCGAACGCCACGACGCTCGGATCAAGCAGGTTGCGTCCGCGCGCTTCGGCGTGACCGCGACCTATCTCGCCCGAGGGGAGCAGCTGGAGATCAAGATCGCCCAGGGCTCGAAGCCGGGCGAGGGCGGTCAGCTGCCCGCGAAGAAGGCGACGGCCTGGATCGCGTCCCTGCGTCGCGGCCAGCCCGGGATGAGCTACATCAGCCCGCCGCCACACCACGACATCTACTCGATCGAGGACCTGGCGCAGCTGATCGCCGACCTCCGCGCGATCAACCCGGGCGCCCGGATCGGCGTCAAGCTCGTCGCCAGTCGCGGCGTCGGCACGATCGCCGCCGGGGTCGCCAAAGCCGGGGCGACGTACGTCCACCTGTCGGGTCACGCCGGCGGCACCGGCGCATCCCCCCTGTCCTCGATCAAGCACGTCGGCGCACCGTGGGAGCTCGGGCTCGCCGAGGTTCACCAGACGCTGCTCCGGAACGGGCTTCGCGACCGCATCGCGATCCGGACGGACGGCGGCCTGCGGACCGGACGCGATCTGCTGGTCGCCGCGCTCCTCGGCGCCGAGGAGTACGCGTTCGGGACGGCGATGCTCGTTGCCGTCGGCTGCGACATGGCCCGCCAGTGCCACCTCGACACCTGCCCGACCGGGATCGCGACCCAGCGCGAGGACCTGCGAGCGAAGTTCGCCGGCACGCCCGAGCAGGTCGAGCAGTTCGCCCTGGCCCTTGCCGAGAGCCTCCGGGTCGAGATGGCGGCCGTCGGGGCTCGCGAGGTCGGCGAGCTGGTCGGCGAGTCGCGGCGGTTCCTCGTCCCGGATCGTCGGACCGCGACGCTCGACCTCGGACCGGTCGTCGGCGCGGCCTCCTGGACGGCCGGTGCGACGCGGCGGCGGGCGCCCGAATCGGCCGGCCGCGACGTCCGCCACGGCGAGGCCAGCCCGCTCGAGCGACGACTGGCGGCGGCGCTCGGCGGCCAGGCCGGCTTCCGGGCCGACGGGCTGGCGCTGTCGACCGCCGATCGATCCTTCGGCGCCGGGCTGACCGGTGCCATCGAGCGGGGCGAGCTCGCCGGTCCGATCTCGCTCGGCCTGCGCGGCGCGGCGGGCCAGTCGTTCGGGGCATTCTCCGGTCCGGGCATCGAGCTGCGGCTCGTCGGCCAGGCCAACGACTACGTGGCGAAGGGCCTGTCGGGCGGAACCGTGATCGTCGCGCCGGAGGCGCGGCTCGCCGCCGAGCCGCATCGCCAGGCGATCGCGGGCAACACCTGCCTGTACGGCGCGACCGGCGGGCGGCTCCACGTCGTCGGGCGGGCCGGGATGCGCTTCGCGGTCCGGAACTCCGGGGCCCGGGCGGTGGTCGAGGGCCTCGGCCCGCATGGCTGCGAGTACATGACCGGCGGAACGGTCGTCGTCCTCGGACCCGTCGGGGCGAATTTCGGCGCGGGGATGACCGGCGGTCGCGCGTTCCTCTACGACCCGGACGGCCGCCATCTCGCGGCCCTCGACACCCGGAGCGTGCGCGGCCAGCGCCTGTCGACTGCGGCCGTCGAGCGCGAGGACGGTCCTGCGCTCGTCGAGGAGCTGATCGCGCTCCTCGAGGCTCAACGGGACGCGGGCTCGACGCTCGCCGGCCGCCTGCTCATGGATCTCGCCGGGCTGACGACGGATGTCTGGGTGGTGGAGCCGGTCGGTGCGTCGCAGCCGTCGGCCCCGGTCGGTCCCGAAGCGACGCCCGTGGCCGCCCCGGTGCCGGTCGCCGCCGCGGCGGGCTGACGCGGCCCCACCTCGCCGGACGCAACCGGACCGCAACCCAACAGCAATGCACTCGGCGACGATGGCGAGACGCCGTTCGAGGACCATGCGCCGACGGCGTCGCGTGCGCCGTCTCGTTGTCCCGCGAGAAAGGCCCGTCCGATGATCCACCCGTCCGACCCCGAGATCTCCCGCCCGCAGGCGGTTCGTGACGGCCACGGCGCCCCGGTCACCTGTGCCACATGCGGCTGCCGCCTCCGCGCCGACATCGCCGACAACGACATCGCCTGGTTCCACTTCAGCCCGCTCGGCGGGCGCGATGCTCGCGGCTGCCGGGTCGACTGCGTCGATTCGGCACACGACGTGACGGGGTACCGGGCGAGCGCTCTCGCGCTCGCCTAGAGGCTGTCGAACGCAGTAGAGGCTGTGGATTAGTCGCCCGACTCGATCCTGTAACCAACGCCCCTGACGGCGAGGATCTGGGGGCCGCCGGCGCCTTCGACCTTGGCCCGCAGGCGGGCGAGGTGCGGCTTGAGCCAGAGCAGGTCCGGGTCGGTCTCGGCGGGCCAGCCCGCTCGTGCCAGGAGGTGGTGCGGGACGATGTCGCCGTTCGCCCTGACCAGCGCCTCGAGCAGGCGGAACTCGGTCGGCGTGAGCGACAGGGCCGTGTCGCCGACGCGCGCCTCGTGACGGGCCGGCTCCAGGACGAGCCTGCCGGCCGTCACGGGTCCGGTGGCCGGACCACCCGTCGAACGATCGACACGGCGCATGACCGCCGCGATCCGGGCCAGCAGCTCGGCCTTGCCGAACGGCTTCACGAGGTAGTCGTCGGCCCCGATCCCGAGCGCGCGAACCTTCGCCTCCTCGGCGCTCTCACCGGAGACGACGAGGATCGGTGCGAGACCGGCAGCGCGGATCTGGCCGGCCACGGTGAACCCGTCCGGACCGGGCATCGCCAGGTCGAGGAGGACGATGTCCGGCGCCTCCTCGCGGAACCGCTTGACCGCGGTCAGCCCGTCGTATGCGGTGATGACCTGGTGGCCCTCGGTCCCGACGAGCGCGGTGATCGCCCCGACCATCGCCGGGTCGTCGTCGACGACGAGGATGCGGAGCGGACGGCTGCCGAGCATCACGACCTCATGCTAGACGGCGGCTGCCGCCGGAAGGGCGAGGACGAATCGGGCGCCGGTCGGCTCGGCCGGCTCGACCCACAGCCGCGCACCCATCGATTCCCCGAGGCGCTTGGCGGCATACAGCCCGATCCCCGAGCCGCGCGCGGTGTGGGTCTCGCGCCGGGCGTAAGGCTCGAAGATCCGCTCGCGCCACTCCTCGGGGACGCCCGGTCCCTGGTCGCTGACCCCGATCCGGACGAAGCCCTCGACGAGGCTGTGGTCGATCGCGATCGTCGTGTCGGGCGGCGCGTACTTCACCGCGTTCTCGATCAGGTGCTCGAGGATCTGGCGGAGCCGCGGCGCGTCGGCGAGGGCGTGGTGGCGGAGGCCGTGGCTGACCTCGAGATGGTGCTGGCGGACGATCGGCCGGATCGAGTCGACGACCTCGTCGATCGCGGCCTCGACGTCGGTCGGGGTGACGGTCGCGGCCTCCGCCGGGACGATCCGGACCGAGGCCAGGATCGAGTCGACGAGGCGGTCCAGCCGCTCGACCTGCTCCATCGCCGCGTCGTGCCAGGCCTGCCGCTGGGCGCGGCGGTTCGGGTCGCGCGACTCGCGGCCATCGAGGGGCGGGTCGTCGCCGAGGAGCTCGGTGTAGGCGCGGACGACGGCGAGCGGCGTCCGCAGCTCGTGCGTCACGAGCGCGATCAGCTCCGAGCGGGCCTCATCGATCTGGCGGAGCTGCTCCAGCCGCTCCTCGGCCTCGGTCTGCTGGCGGCCCTTCTCGACGATCCCGGCGAGGAGGTCCGCGATCGCCTGGAGCTGGGCCACGTCGGCCCGGCTGAACACGCGTGCCTGCTCGGTCTGGACGTTGAGCACGCCGACGATCAGGTCGTTCCAGCTCAGCGGCACGCTGAGCATCGAGGCGACGAAGCGCTTCTGGTCGATGCCGCGGACCCACAGGAACCGCCGGTCGGAGCGGACGTCCGGGACGACGAGCGGCTTGAGCGTCGCGGCCACGTGACCCGTGACGCCCTCGCCGAACGGGACTCGAGCGCGCCCGATCTGGAACCGGTCGAGGCCGTTCGTGGCGGCGAGCGTCAGGTAGGCTCCATCCCGATCGAGCAGGTAGAGCGAGGAGACGTCCGCGTGGAGGGCATCCCGGGTCCCGTCGACGACCGTCTCGAGGAGCTCGTCCCACGTGCGGGCCGTCGTCGCGAGGCGGGCAACGTCATGCAGGAACCGGAGCTGGTCGAGCTGATCCGGTCCGCCGCGCGAGTCGACATCGGGCGCCGCCATGGCCATCACGATACAAGCCTAGGGGCGGAATCCGGCCGGAAAGGTTGCGGGAGCGGGCCGGGCGGGGAGCGGAACGGTGTCGCGCCGCCCGCTCCTGGCGCGTGGCGAGCGATCCCGACCGGGCGGGCGGCGGCGTGACCGGTCCCCGCGCCGCCGGCAGCCTCGGCTCGAACGCCGCGGTCCGGGCCGAGCCGGCGACCGTCGGGACCGGACGGGCTCGCGACCCGCTCGCCGTCGAGGTCCGGTTGCTCGGATCGCTCCTCGGCCAGGTCATTGCCGAACAGGCCGGCCGCGACCTGCTCGAACTCGTGGAGCGCGTTCGCCGGACGACGATCCGGCTCCGACGCGGCGACGATCCCTCGCTCCGGGCCGGTCTGGTCGCGGAGCTCGCGACCCTCGACCTGGACCGTGCCGAGGTCGTCGCACGCGCGTTCAGCCTCTACTTCCGTCTCGTGAACCTCGCCGAGGAGCGAGAGCTGGGCCGGGAGGCCCGCCGCACGGAGCGTGGCCGACGATCCCGCGGCGAGCCGCCGGACGCGTCCCTGGCGAGCGCGGTGGACTGGCTGCGCCGCAGCGGAGCAGGCGACGAGGCGGTCGACTCGGCAATCGGCGGGCTGCGGATCACGCCCGTGCTGACGGCCCACCCGACGGAGGCCCGCCGGCGGACGGTGCTGATCGCGCTGCGCCGGGTGGATCGGCTGCTCGCGCGGCTCGCGGACCGCGATATCGGGCCGGCCGAGGACCGCGACGTCCGCCGTCGGCTTCGCGAGGAGATCACCCTGCTGTGGCGGACCGCCGACCTGCGATCGACGGCCGTCTCGCCGCTCGACGAGGTCCGGACGGCCCTCGCGTTCTTCGACGAGACAGTGTTCAGCGTCGTCCCGCGGCTGTATCGCCGGGCGGATGCGGCCCTCGACGGGCCGACGCCGCGCCGCAGCGGGGCGACGAGCCGAGCGATGGACGGCGAGGCCACCGACGCGGGCCGAACGGGGACCCGTCCGCCAGCCGTGACGCCGTTCCTCGCCTGGGACTCGTGGATCGGCGCGGACCGTGACGGCAACCCGTCGGTCACCGCAGAGATCACCGAGCGGACGCTGCGGATCCAGGCGGACCACGTCCTCCGGGGCTACGAGGCCGTCGCGACGCGGCTGTCGCAGACGATCGCCGCGGCCGTGGCGTCCGACCGGGTCGGGCGCGCGCTCGAGACCCGGCTCGCGCGTGACGGCGAGCTCCTGCCGGACCTGGATCGCACGCTCCGCCGACGGTTCCCCGACGAGCCCTACCGCCAGCGGTTTGGGTTCATCGCCGAGCGGCTGCGCCGCACGCGGGCGCATCTCACCGGCCAGGCCGCGCCGCTGACCGGGCGGTATGCAGACGCCGCGGAGCTGGAGACGGAGCTGGCAGAAGTCCAGGACGCCCTCGCCGCGGACGGCCTGGGACGCATCGCGTGGGGCGAGGTGGCCGATCTGCGCTGGCAGCTCGCCACGTTCGGGTTCCATCTGGCCTCGCTCGAGGTCCGCCAGCACAGCGCCGCCCACCGGGCGGCCGAGGCGGCGATGACGGAGGGCGATCCCGATCGCGAGGTCGTCCCGGGCGTGGCAGCGGTGGAGGTTGTCGAGACGCTTCGGACCGTGGCCGCGGCGCAAGCCCGATACGGGCCGGCCGCCGCCGGACGTTACGTGATCTCCTTCACCGCCGAGGCGGGCGACGTGCTCCGCCTGCTCCGTCTCGCGGCGATGGCCGGCGGGAAGGACGGCGACGGCGCGCCGCCGGTCCTTGATGTCGTCCCGCTGTTCGAGGACGCGGCGACGCTCGAGGCGGCCGGACCGATCCTGGACGCGATCCTCGTCGACCCGACCTATCGCCATCATCTCCGCTCGCGGGGCGATCGCCAGGAGGTGATGCTCGGCTACTCGGACTCGAACAAGGAGTCGGGCTACCTGGCCGCGAACTGGCAGCTCCATCGGGCGCAGGCGGCGCTCGCCGCGACGGCGGCTCGCCACGGGATCGAGCTGACGATCTTCCACGGCCGGGGCGGCGCGATCGGCCGGGGTGGGGGACCGGCGAACCGGGCGATCCTCGGGCTTGCGGCCGGATCCGTCGACGGTCGGCTGAAGCTCACCGAGCAGGGCGAGGTGATCGCCGCGAACTACGCCGATCCCGGGATCGCCTTGCGGCACCTGGAGGGACTGGCCGCCGCGACGCTCGTCGCCTCGTCCCCGGCGCATGGGCAGGCAGAGGCGTCGGCCGATGTCGCCGGCGGCGCGATCCTCGACGACCTGGCGGCGACGTCACGCTCGACCTATAGCGCCCTCGTCGGTGCGCCCGGGTTCGTCGAGTTCTTCCGCCGGGCCACGCCGATCGACGAGATCGCCTCGCTCCGTCTCGGCTCGCGACCAGCCGCCCGGGGTCGGTCCGGCGACCGCCAGGAGCCCGTTCCCGCGGCCTCGATCGCCGATCTCCGGGCGATCCCGTGGGTGTTCGCGTGGTCGCAGTCGCGGATCGAGCTGCCCGGCTGGTTCGGGCTCGGCGCGGCCCTCGAGAGCCATGTGGCGACACGCGGCAGCCACTCGATCGGCGCGGTCGCGCGGCTCTATGCCCGCTGGCCGTTCCTCGCGAGCCTGATCGACAACGCGGAGCTGTCGCTGGCCCGCGCCGACCTCGGCGTCGGTCGCCAGTACGCGGCGCTCGCGGGGCCCGCCGGGGTCCCGTTCTGGAGGACGATCGAGGAGGAGTACGTCCGGACGGTCGCCTGGATCGGGCGGATCACCGGCCGCGAGCGCCTGCTGGACCACGACCCGGAGCTGCGACGCCGCCTCGGCCTGCGCGACCCGTACGTCGACTCGCTTTCGGAGCTCCAGGTCACCCTGCTCAGTCGGCTCCGGGCGACGCCGCCTGACGATCCGGAGCGGGGGCGCCTCCTCCGGCTCGTGCAGCTCACCGTGAACGGCATCGCCGCCGGTCTCCAGCGAACGGGCTGACCGGCGGCGATCGAACGGCGGACGGTCAGGTCTTCGGCACGACGACCAGGTAGGCCTCGGTGCCGCCGGTCCCGACCTTGCTCATCACGAACACTTCGTCGCCGGTCTTCAGGTCGGTCACCGCGGCCTTGGCGGCGTTCTTGCGGACCCGCGTCTCGGCGCCGAGCTTCACCGTGGCCGTCGTCTTGTCGGCTTCGGTGATCGAGAGCGTTGTCGCATTGACCGCAGCGATCGTGCCGTGATCGAGCTGGATCGTCGTCAGGCCGCCGAGCTTGGGCAGGTCGACGAGGACGGTGGCGTGGACGAGCTTGCGCGCCGCAGCGAGCCGCCGGAGGCCGGCCACGTTCTGGTTGACCCGGCCGTTCGTCGCGGCCGGTTGCGCGGCCGTCTGATCGGCCGCGAGCAGCGCGTCGAGCTCGTCGGTGACGGATCCGTCGGTCGACGCGGCCGACGCGGCCGACGCGGTCGACGGATCGGACGCGTCGGCGAGCGGGCTGGTCGGGTGGGTAGTCGACCCGATCGCGATCCCGGCCTCGACGAGGCCGACGGCGGCGAGCGACAGGGCGATGACGGCCACGATCGTGATCGCGACTCGCCGGAAGAGAGCGGTCATCGGAGAGATCCTCGCGGTGGATGCTGGATTCACGGGCGGCGCCCGCATCGACGCGGACGTTCCGGGATCTTCCCGCGCAGACCGGCGATCCGACGTAAGACGCGGGTAAGGCGGATCGGGCGGCCCGCCGAAATCGGTGCGTGCGGTCGACGGCTCAGGTCGGGAGGCGGAGCCGTTCCCCCGACCGGGCGACGACGGGCTCGCCGGCCCCCCGGGCATACCACCACGCGGCTCCCTCTCCGGCGACGATCCAGCTCCCCGCATCGGGGCTGTCTGGTTCCGCCAGGATGCCGGTCCGCTCGTCGAGGCCGAGATAGCCGATCCCACCGGGCGCCAGTCGGTCGATCGTCTGCTGCCATGTGGTCCGCCGCACCTCGTCGTAGTGAGGAACGACGGCCAGGCCGTGAACGAACCCGAGCCCGCGCATCCCGCCCTGCGGCGTCCACGTCCAGTCCGCAAGGGCCATCGCACCGGCGCTCGCCCCGGCCACGACCGCGCCACGCCCCCAGGCCGCATGGATCGCGGCCAGTGCCGCGCTCCCGACCAGGACCGTAGGGATCAGGTCCGGATCGCCGCCCGGGAGATGGATCAGGTCGGCCTCGCCGAGGTGCCGTGCCAGCTCCGCATCCGCGGCCGACGCGCGGTCGACGACCCGGACGACCTCCACCCACGCGGTGACGCCGGCCGCGGCCGCTCGCCGCTCGAACGCTCGCACGCCGGTGGCCGCGGCCCGGTCGGGCATGCCCCGTCCGGCGGCGGTCGGTACGACCGCGACGCGGAGGGGAGGACCGCCTGGGGCCGCGAGGTGGCCGCTGACGTCGAGATCGGCCTCAGCGGCGCCCGCCGGCCGTCGGGTTGCCCGCACCGCCGCCGCGAGCAGCGCATCGAGGAACGGCTCGTCGCCTGCCAGGTACTCGCCGCCGCCGTGCAGGCCGATCGGACCGCTCATCCCGCCCCTTCGGCGGCGTCGGCGCACGCGTCGAACGGGACGGTCGGCTGTGCGCGCTCGGAGCCAGGCACCGCTCGATGATACGGATCGCCCGTCAGCGGAGCGTCGTGCCTACGATCCGTGGCGATGCGTCTCCGACCGGGCGACCTCGTCGCCGGGATCGCTGCCTGGACCCGCCGCTGGGACGCGATCCTTCCGCTCCTTGCCGCCGAGCTGATCGTCTGGCTTGGCTTCGGCGCGCTTCTGCCGATCATGCCGATCTACTTCACGGAGCACGGCGTCGATCTCCAGACCCTCGGCGTCGTCGTGGCCGCCTGGCCCGCCGCCCGCCTGATCGGGGAGCCCGTGTTCGGGTGGGTCGCCGACCGGACCCGTCGAGTCCCGTTGATGGTCGCCGGCAACATCCTGAGCGGGATCTTCCTGTTCCTGCCGATCGTGTTCGTCGGCTTCGCGCCGTTCACGATCCTCCGGGCGCTCGCCGGGCTGTCGACGGCGATGTACGACCCGGCCGCGCGCGGCTACATCACGGACGCCACGCCCGCCGACCGTCGCGGCGAGGCGTTCGGCCTCTACGGCGCGGCCCAGATGGGCGGGCTCCTTCTCGGCCCGGCGATCGGCGGGATCGGGGCGTCGGTCTTCGGCGGCGTCGCCTTCATCTTCGTGTTCGGCGCAGTCAGCTCATTCCTCGCCGCGGCGGCGATCGCGATCCGAGTCCGCGAGCGCCCGCACGAGTTGGGCCGGATCCTGCCACTCGAGCTCACGGAGCTCGGTCCGCAATCGGACCTCCTCGTCGGGCGGGCGCTGCCCGCCGGCGCGACGCCCGGCGACGACGGATCGGCCGTGGCCCGCCGCCCCGTCGTCGCTCGGGAACCGCTGGCTGATCTCCGCGATCCTGTTCACGGTCGGCGGCAACTTCGCCTTCGGGACGTACGAGGTGATCTGGTCGATCTTCCTCGAGCGGCTCGGCGCGGGCCTCCAGCTCATCGGGTTCACGTTCGCGATGTTCGGCCTGCCGATCCTCGTCCTGTCGCCGTTCTTCGGCCGGCGGGTCGACCGGGGCAGCCTGACGCCCTTCCTGATTGCCGGAACGGTCCTGCCGGTGTTCGCCGCTCTTGCCTACACGGTGATCAGCAACCCCGTCCTCTCGGTCCCGTTGATCCTCGTGGAGTCGACGGGATCGGCAATCGGCAGCCCGGCGTTGTTCACGGTCATCGCCCTGGGCAGCCCGGCCGGCCGCGAATCCACGACCCAGGGCCTCGTCGGTGCGGCGGGGACGTTCGGGTTCGTGGTCGCGTCGCTCGTCGCGGGGTCGGCGGCCGCGATGGACATCCGGCTGCCGTTCTACCTCTTCGCGATCGTCATGACGGTCCTGTCGACCGCGGCGTTCATCGTGGCGTGGCCGCGGCTCCAGGAACGATCAGCGGCGATGGCCGCAGCCGCGACGGCGACGCAACCGGCGGCCTGACCCGGACGACTGGCGGCGTCAGGTCGCGGAGAGGCCCCGGTCGAGGCGCTCGCGAAGCCGCGCGGACGTCGGGCCGCCGAGCCGCCGGCGAAGGTCCATGGGATCGATCCGCGGCGGATCGCCGTGACGGAGGACGGTCGAGCCCGCCAGGCGCTCATGGAGGGCGTCGGCGGCGACCGGGGCGTCGCGGTCCGGTGTGGTGCGGGGGCGTCCGAACATGTGCGGCACGGTGCACCGAGTGGTGCGTCCGGGCAATTGGGTCGTTCGTCCCGGGCTCGCCCCGGACTTCCGTACCGGCCCGGTCACGATTTGACCGATCGGGAGTCGGTCCCTACCATTGGCCGTCGCGGGGTGGAGCAGCGGCAGCTCGTCGGGCTCATAACCCGAAGGTCGGCGGTTCGAATCCGTCCCCCGCAACCAGCCGCCTTTTCCAGAACCCCGGGTCCGACCGCCCGGGGTTCACTCTTTGCCCCGCAGTCCGGTGGACCCGCGAGTCCCGCTGCCGCGCCCGGCGCGATCGGACCCGCTGCACGCCCGGCCGGGCCCGCTGCACGCCCAGCGAGCACTGTGTCGCCCCTGTCCAACGAACTGCACGCTCGGCGTGCGGGGTGTCGGGTCTGGACCCACTCCGCCGACGGATCGCTCGCGTGGCGTTCATCTCGTCGCTCGATCCGGCCCGGAACCGACGGAGTGCTCGCTGGGCGATCAGGCTGGCGGCCACGACCGAGCCGCCTCGGGCCGCCTACTCCCATTGGAACGTGGCCGCGACCGCGAGCCGCCGCGTGTCGTCTACTCCCAGCGGAACGTGGCCGCGGCCAGACCGAGGAGGCCCGCCGCCCAGGCCCCGAGCAGGACGAGCGGGCTGACGACGTCCCCGCCGGTCGCCCCCGCCGATCCGAGGGCGACTCGCAGGAGCTCCGAGAGCGGGGCCGCGGGGAGAGCCGCCGCGATGGCCGTGAGTGGAGCGGGCAGCCGGTCGATCGGGACGATGACGCCGCCGATCACGAGGAACGCGAGGAACAGGACGTTGGCCAGGGCGAGCACGGTCTCCGCGCGGAGCGTGCCGGCGAGCGCCAGCCCCAGACCGGCGAACGCGGCCGTCCCGAGCAGGACCGCGACGACGAACAATGAGCCCAGAGGCGCCGGGGCCCGGACTCCAGCCGAGGACGACGATCGCCACCCCGACGAGCAGCGCCACCTGGACCGCCTCGATGACGAGGACCGTCAGGAGACGGGCAACCACGAGCTCCCCGCGGCTCAACGGTGATCCGCCGAGCCGCTTCAGGACCCCGTACGAGCGGTCGTAGGCGGTCGTGATCCCGAGGCTGACGAGGCTGGTCGCGATGATCCCGAGGGCGATCGTCCCGGGCAGGAGAAAGTCCACCGGACGTCCCGGGCCCGTCGGCAGCACCGAGAGGGACGAGAACAGCAGCAGGACGATCGTCGGGATGACGATCGTGGCGAACAGGTTCTCGCCGCGGCGCAGGACGAGCCGGAGCTCCATCGCGGTCATCGCCGCGACCGCGCGCGGTGGCGAGGCCGCCCGGCTCACGCCGGCACCCCGGTCGCAGGTTCGGTCGCCGTCGAGCCGATCAGCTCGAGGTACCGCTCCTCGAGGCTCCCGCCGCCGGTCCGCAGGTCGGCGACCAGGACACCGTTGGCCTCGCACCACGCGGCCAGGGCCGCGACCATGGCCGGCGTCGGTGCCGGCCCGTCGACCCGGTAGCGGCCGGGACCGCCGTCGTCCTCGATCGTCGCGGGTGGATCGCCGTCGCGGGAGAGCCGACCGGCAAGGCTGGCTCGATCCGGCTCGGCGAGCGGCGCGGCCAAGCGGAACCGGAGGATGGGTCGCGATGCGGCGGTCAGCTCCGCGGCGCTGCCCATCGCGACCAGCCGGCCGCGGTCGATGATCGCGATCCGGTCCGCGAGCCGTTCGACGTCCGCGAGGTCGTGGCTCGTCAGCAGGATCGCGACGCCATCGTCGCGCAGCGCCCCCAGCAGCTCACGCGTCGCGGCGCGCGCCTCGACGTCCATCCCGGCCGTCGGCTCGTCGAGGATCGCCACCGCCGGCCGCCCGACGAGCGCGAGGGCGAGCCCGACCCGCTGCCGCTCGCCGCCGGACAGCCGTCGATAGCGCGTACGCGCGACCTCCGGTGCGAGCCCCACCCGGCCGAGAAGCTCGTCCGGGTCGCGCGGGTCCGCGTGGAACCGGGCGTGGAGCTGGACGACCTCGCGACCGGTCATCCGCATGTCGATCCCGCCGCCGCCCTGGAGCATCAGCCCGACCCGGGCCCGATGATCCCGCCCGGCCCGCGCCGGATCGACCCCCAGGACGGTCACGGACCCGCCGTCCGGGCGCCGATAGCCCTCGATGATCTCGACGGTCGTCGTCTTGCCGGCTCCGTTCGGCCCGAGGAGGGCGAAGATCTCGCCCGGGGCCACGCGGAACGTCAGGTCCGCGACGACGGTCCGTCCGCCGTAGGCCTTCGACAGGCCGGCGACCTCGACCGCCGGCCCCGTCCCGCCCGCGGGCGACGGTCACGAGCCGCCGGAGATCATCGCGTACTGCCGCTCGAAGTCGGCGTCGGTCAGGTAGCCGACCTGGATCGACCGAAGGATCCCGTTCCGATCGACGAAGTAGCTCTGCGGCCGGCCGATCACCCGGTACATCGCCTTGATCGAGCCGTCGCTGTCGAAGACGCTCGGCCAGGTCGCGCCGTACTGGCGTTCGAAGCTGCGACCGTTGTCGATCGTGTCATCGGACAGGACGCCGAGGATCTTGAGACCTGTGTCGGCGTGGGCCTTCGCCTTCTCGGCCAGCAGCGGGCATCTCGTCCTTGCACGGCCCGCACCAGGACGCCCAGAAGTTGATGATCACCGGGTGGCCGCGGAACGACGCCAGATCGGCGGACGAGCTGTCGATCGTCGCGCCGCTGATGTTCGGGGCGGGCGAGCCCTTGGCAATGGCGTCCTGGGTCCCCCCTCCGCCGCCGGGTCGCGTGACGGCGACGATCGCCGATCACCGCGATCGTCGTGATCGCGGCGATGCCGACGAGCAGGCCCACCCGGCGGTCGGGTCGGCGGCGCGCGGGCGCAGGACGTGGCGTCGAGTCGGTCATGGAGGCGGGAGTCGGTTCGGTCACGGACGCGCCGGTCGGCTCAGCCGCCGACGGTCAGCTGCCCGTTCATCAGCGCGGGATGGATCGAGCACTCGAACTTGTATGTCCCGGAGTCGAGGGCCGGAACGTTGTAGGTCATCTGGGCGACGCCGGCAAACTCCTTGCCGTCGAAGACCTTCGTTCCGCCGGCATCGAGGATGTCGAAGTCGTGCGGCGTCCCGGCGTCCTTGTTGTCGAACAGGACCTGGAACGACTTGCCTGCGGGGGTCGACAGCGTCGTCACGTTGAAGGCGATGTTCTGGGCCACGATCGCCAGCTGGCCCGGCGCACCGGAGCCGGCAGGAGCCCCGGATCCGCCGGGAGCCCCGGAACCCCCCGGCGCCGGCGAGCCAGCGGCATCGCCACCGACCGCGGACTTCGGCGGGAACCAGCCGGCGGTGATCACGACCGCCACGAGGACGAGGGCACCGAAGATCCAGACCGTCGCCACGGGCCAGGCCGGGTCCGGGCCGTTCTCGAGGTGACCGGTCGTATCGGCGCGGACGGTCCGCTGGTACTCCTTGCGGGCGTCGTTCAGCCAGCCGAGCAGGGCGACGATCAGGAACACGACGCCAACCGCAAGGATCCAGCCCGGGAAGACCAGGCCGAGGAACAGGAGGAACACCCCGATCGATGCCAGGATCGGGCGGAAGGTCGGGCCCGGGACGTGGACCCCGGGCGGCGGACCCTCGTGGATGACCGCCGGCAGGGCCGGGTGGTCGCCGGCGACGTGGTCGTACTCGCGGAGCCCTTCGCGGCCCCAGAACAGGAGCGCGAGGATCAGGCCCGCGGCTCCGAGCAGGAGGAGGGGGCCCGGAAAGACGAGCCCGAGGAACAGCAGGAACGCGCCGCCGGCCGCGAAGAACGGTGCATAGGTCGGGCCGGGCATGTGCAGGCCCGCCGGCGTCTTCGGCGTGATCCGGCCCGGTCGCCGCCGGCGCGCTCCGACCCGCCGGTACATCAGCACGACCCAGACGAGGAAGACGACGACCAGGACCGCGATGAACAACGGCAGCAGGGCGATCAGCGAGCCCCAGTCCGGGATGATGAACTGGGACAGCAGCTGGAGGATCGCGTTCCAGATGTTCTGGAGGAGTTCCATCGGTGTGGTGCCGGTCGGCTTGCGGGCTCGCGGCCGCTAGTCGTTCGTGGAGCCGGCCACGAGGACGTAGGCCATCAGGCCCATCGCGATCCCGAGGACGAACAGCATCGTCGACGCCGGCGTAGTCGATGTGCCACCCGCCGAAGTACGGCACCGCCCAGAAGAGGAAGGCCAGGACCATGAAGATGACCCCGACGAGGGCGGCGTTGCGGGGATGCCGGAGCAGATGCATGCGCCTCTCCCTCCTACAGGATGTAGAGCGTCGCGAACAGGACGATCCACACGACGTCGACGAAGTGCCAGTAGAGCGAGACGGCCTCGACCGCGTCGTAGTGGCGTGAGCTGAACTGGCCGGCGAGCCCGCGGTACAGGATCACCGACAGCATCACCGCGCCGCCGAAGACGTGGGCGCCGTGGAAGCCCGTGAGCGTGTAGAAGGTCGTCCCGAACGGCGTGTCGGAGATGCCGAAGCCGAGCTGCGAGTAGTCGTAGATCTGGCCGATCAGGAACGCGATCCCGAGGATCAGCGTCACGCCGATCCCCCGGACGAAGCCGGTGTGGTCGTCCCGGCGGATCGCCCAGATCGCCATCTGGCAGGTGAACGAGCTCGTGATCAGGAGGAGCGTCAGGACGAACGCGAACCCGGGCTCGGCGTGGAGGTTGAAGGCCTCGGTCAGCTCCGGGTCGCCGGGCACGACCGGCGGCCACGGGACGCTCGACGCGCGGACGCTGAAGTACGCCGCGAAGAGCCCGGAGAAGAACATCACCTCCGAGCAGATGAACAGGATCATCCCGAGGATCGGGTTGCTGATCCCGCCGCGGGCGTCGTGCGGCAGCCCGCTCACGGGGCTGTGCTCGACCGCGCCGTGCCCGGTCGTCGTGAGGGCCGAGCTGTCGACGGCCATCAGTGCGCCACCGTCCGCCCGTGGCGGGCGTCGAAGAGCGGCCGCTCCGAGCGGATCTCGGGCAGGTGGTCGAAGTTGTACGGCGGGGGCGGCGAGCTCGTCGCCCACTCGAGCGTGTTCGCCTCCCATGGGTCGTCGCCGGCGATCTTGCCGCCCCGGAGCGACGAGAAGACGTTCCACAGGAGCGGCAGGATCGAGAGCGCGATCGTGAACCCGCCGATCGTCGCCGCGAGGTTCAGGTCGTTCCAGCCGGCGTTGCTCGCGTAGTCCTCGATCCGGCGGGGCATGCCCATGAGCCCGAGCTGGTGCATCGGGAAGAACGTCAGGTTGAACCCGATGAACATCAGGACGAACTGGACCTTGCCCAGGCCCTCACCGAGCATCCGCCCGGTCATCTTCGGGAACCAGTAGTAGAGCCCGGCCATCACCCCGAACACGGACCCACCGAACAGGACGTAGTGGAGGTGGGCGACGACCCAGTAGGTGTCGTGGAGGGCGAAGTCGACGGGCACCGCCGCGGAGAACGCGCCGTTGATCCCGCCGATCAGGAACATCGTCAGGAAGCCCAGGGCGAACAGGAGCGGCGTCGAGAACGTCAGCTTGCCGCGGTGGAGGGTGAAGACCCAGTTGAACATCTTCACCCCGGTCGGGACCGCGATGAGGAACGTCATCAGGCTGAAGAACGGCAGATAGACCGAGCCGGTCGTGAACATGTGGTGGGCCCAGACGGAGAACCCGAGGGCTCCGATCCCCGCCGTCGCGAAAACGAACGCCTTGTAGCCGAACAGCGGCTTCTTGCTGAAGACGGGCAGGATCTCGCTGATCATCCCCATCGCCGGAAGAACCATGACGTACACGGCGGGGTGGGAGTAGAACCAGAAGACGTTCTGCCAGAGGATCGCGTTGCCGCCGGTCGCGGGGTCGAAGAAGTGGCCGCCGTAGTTTCGGTCGATGAACAGCATGATCAGCGCGCTCGTGATGACCGGCGTCGCCATCAGGACGAGAACGCTCGTCACGAGCACCGTCCAGACGAGGATCGGCATCCGGAACATCGTCATCCCGGGCGCCCGCATCTTGAAGATCGTCACGAGGAAGTTGACGGCGCCAAGGATCGAGCTCGTCCCGATCAGGACGAGGGCCATGATCCAGAGGTCCTCACCCGAGCCGGTCGAGCCGAGCGGGCGGTCCTGGGCGAGCGGGCTGTAGCTGGTCCAGCCGGCCGACGCCGCGCCACCGGTCACGAAGCCGAGGAGCAGCAGGATCCCGCCGAGCGGAAGCATCCAGAACGACAGCGCGTTGATCCGCGGGAACGCCATGTCCGGCGCGCCGATCTGGAGCGGCGTCACGTAGTTCGCGAACCCGGCGAGCATCGGGATGATGAACAGGAAGATCATCACGGTCCCGTGCATCGTGAAGAGCTGGTTGTAGACGCTCGCGTTCGGCACCAGCTGGACGCCGGGCTGCGCCAGCTCGGTCCGGATGCCGAGGGCGAGGATCCCGCCGATGAAGAAGAAGATGAACGAGTTGACGATGTACAGAATCCCGATCCTCTTGTGATCGGTCGTCGTCACCCATTCGTACAGGCCGCTCCGGTACGTCGAGGCGGCGGGCGTCAGGGTCGTGGTCGCCATCGAACTCCCCTAGCGGACCGTGAGCGTGCCGAACATCAGTGTTGGGTGGATCGAGCATTCGTACCTGTACGTCCCGGCCGGGATCGGTGGGATCGCGAGGTCCTTGGTCGCGACCCCGGGGAAGGGCTGGCTGTCGAAGATCTTCGCGCTCGACGCGTCGAGGATGTCGAAATCGTGAGGCGTCCCGGCGTCCTGGTTGTCGTAGTGGAGGGTGAACCCGCCGGTGGGCGCGATCAGCGTCGCCTGGTCGAACTTGATGCCCGAGGCGACGAGCGGGATCGAGGGCCCGCCGGCCACGCCGGAGGGCGCCGGCGGCGGCGTCGCGTTGGCGGCGGCGATCTGCTTCTGCATGAACGCCTCGAAATCGGCCGGCGACACCGCGTGGACGTCGAACAGCATGATCGCGTGACCGACGCCGCAGAGCTCGGCGCACTGGCCGCGGAACGTCTGGCCGGCGTCGCTGGCCGGGATGTCGAGGTCGAACTGGTTGGTGATCCCCGGGACGACGTCGCGCTTGAAGAGGAACTGCGGGACGTAGAAGGCGTGGATGACGTCGCCGCTCTTCAGGAAGAGATGGGTCGTCTTGCCGGCCGGGAGCGTCAAGCCGCCGTCCGGTCCCTGTGGCGAGGTGATCGTGAACAGCGGCTTCGTGTCGGACAGGGCATCGGCGGGCAGGTAGTCGAACGTCCACTGGAACTGGCCGGCGACGACGCGCACCTTCAGGTCCGGCTGGGACGACACCGCCTCGACGCTGTTCAGCGTCTGCCACGAGACGACGAACAGGAAGATCACGATGACGGTCGGGATCAGCGTCCAGGTGATCTCGGCGAGGTTGTTGCCGTGCGTCTGGGGCGGGAGCTCGTCGTCGCCCGGGCGTCGGCGGTAGCGGATGACCGACCAGATGATCAAGCCCTCGACGATGACGAAGATCACGACGGCGATCGCGAAGACGATGTCGTAGAGGTTGCGGATCTGCTGGCCCTGGACGCTCTTCGCCTCGGGCGGGAAGAAGCTGTTCCAGATCGCGGACGCGTTCAGGACCACCAGGGCGGCCAGTCCGATCGCGATGACGGCAGCCACGAGCCAGCCGACGATCGCCATGGACGAAGGCCTGCTACCCGGGGTGGTCGACATCGACGGTCCTCGAACTCGGTCGGCGCGCCGAACCCGTCACGGGCAGCCGGCGCCTGGTGGAGATCGGAGTCGGCCGGGGACGGCCGTGCCCGACCCCGTCGGTCGGACCATCTCCATCATAACGGGATGGGCTGCCGCGTATGGACGACGACGGCGCCGCGTGGATCGGGCCGCGGGCTCCGTCGCGAAGCGGTCGATCCGCGATGCGACGATGACGGCGATGCCTCGATTCGACCGATCGCTCGTCCGGGTCTCGGTCCGCCGGGCGACCGTCCTGGGTGCCGTCGCAGCGGCGAGCATCGCCGGCACGGCGAGCGCTCACGGGCCGGTCCCCGCCGAGCCGCCGAGCTTCGCGAACGTCCTGTTCGGCTGGACGCTCGAGCCCGGTGTCGTCCTCGCCCTCGGGGTCGGCGCGATCGTCTGGATCCGGTTCGTCCGCCAGGTGAACCGCGCTCACCCGGGGAACCCCGTCCCCCGCCGACGGTCCGTGTTCTTCCTCGCCGGGCTCGGGGCGATCGCGGTCGCCCTCATGTCCGGGATCGACCAGTACGACACGTCGCTCTTCTCGATCCACATGGTCCAGCACGTGCTGTTGACGCTGGTCGCGGCGCCACTGATCGTGCTCGGTGCGCCGATCACCCTGCTGCTCCGCGTCTCGACCCCGAACGTCCGTCAGCGGGTGATCCTGCCCGTCCTCCATTCGCGGATCCTGCGCGCCCTGACGTTTCCGGTCGTGGCGTGGGTGCTCTTCGCCGGGACGATGTGGTGGACCCACTTCTCGCCGCTGTTCAACGCGGCCCTCGAGGACCCGGCCATCCACGACCTCGAGCACCTGCTCTTCCTGACCGCCGCGCTGCTGTTCTGGTGGCCGGCCGTCGGGCTCGACCCGAGCCCGTGGCGATTGAGCCACCCGGTCCGGGCGATGTACGTGTTCCTCGCGATGCCCCAGAACACGTTCCTCGCCGTGACGATCCTGAACTCGAGCGTCGTCCTTTACGCCCACTACGCGACGCTCGTGCGGCCGTGGGGGCCGTCGGCGCTCGAGGATCAGCAGATCGCGGGCGCCGTCATGTGGATCACCGGCGACGTCCTCTTCATCTCGGCGATGGCGGCGATCATCGCCGGCTGGATGGCTCACGAGAAGCGGCAGGAGGTCGCGGTCGACCGGCGGGTCGACACGGAGCGGGCCGCCATCCGGGCACGCGAGGCCCAGCTCGCGGAGCGACTGGCGACGGAGCGCGAGCTGCGCCCCTAGCGCAACGCTCAGCCGTGGGGCGGGCTCAGCCGCGCGGCGGGATCGGGGCGTCGAGGTACGCCCGGTAGCGCTCGGGATCGACGTTGCCGCCCGAGACGACCGCGACGACAGGCCCGGCAGCGTCGGTCAGCCCTGTCTCCCCGGCGTGGAACGCCATCGCGGCGATGGACAGGGCTCCGGACGGCTCGGCCACGAGCCGGCTCTCCTCCGCGGCGAGGCGAACCGCGGCCGCGATTTCGGCCTCGGTCACCGTCACGACCTCGTCCAGGAGGGCCGACAGGTGGGCGAGGTTGCGCGATCCGATCGCCGTCGTCCGCGTTCCGTCCGCGATCGTCCGCGACACGACGGCCGCCTCCCAGCGGACGATGCGACCCTCGCGCAGCGATTGCTTCGCGTCCGCGGCGAGCTCGGACTCGACGCCGATCACCCGCGCTTCCGGTGCGGTCGCCTTGACGGCGACCGCGACCCCGCTCGCCAGCCCACCACCGCCGATCGGCACGAAGACGACCGCGACGTCCGGGAGATCCTCGACGATCTCCAGCCCGACGGTCCCCTGGCCGGCGATGATCCGGTCGTCGTCGAACGGCGGGATGATCGCGAGACCGCGCTCGGCCGCGATCGCCTCGGCGACCTGCCGCCGCTCGTCGCTGGAGGTGCCGACGACGACGACCTCGGCGCCGTCGGCCTCGACCCGGGCGCGCTTGAGCGCAGGTGCGTCCGACGGCATGACGACGACCGCGGGCGAACCGAGGAGCCGGGCGGCCCGGGCGACGCCCTGGGCGTGGTTGCCCGAGGAGTAGGTGATGACGCCACGCATCCGCTCCGCGGCCGTCAGCGACGCAACGGCCACGTAGGCGCCGCGGATCTTGAAAGCGCCGATCGGCTGGAGGGACTCGGCCTTCAGGTAGCGCCGATCCACAGGCGGGCCGAACGGCACCAGCGGGGTCCGGATGGCGATTCCCCGGAGGGTTGCCGCTGCCGCCCGGACGTCAGCGATCGTCACGAGCGCCTTCGCCGGCTCCGCGCGTGTCGGCTCCCTCACGTCAACCACCCCGGCCCACGATCCGCTGGCAGTCGATGCAGTGCGTCGCCCACGGCAACGCCTCGAGTCGCTCCGCCGCGATCGGCGTGTCCGCAGCGCGCACAGGTCCCGTAGGTGCCGGCGTCGAGCCGGCCGATGGCCGCGTCCACGGCGACCAGCTGGTGCTCGTTCCGGTCCCGGAGCGCAAGGTCGCGCTGCTGCTCGAAGACCTGGCTGGCGGCTGCCGCCTGGGAGCCGTACGTCATCGGCTCCGGCGCGACGATCCCGACGGCAAGCTCGCCGTGCAGCCGATCACGCTCGGCGACGAGCGCGGCGCGGGCATCGAAGGGGGGCTCGGACACGGGCGCATCGTACAGGTCGGATATACTCCCGGGGAGTACCGATTGGGAGTTGTCCACATGACGATCGAGAAGGACCCGGTGTGCGGGATGGACGTCGACACGACGACGACGGACCTGAAGATCGAGCACGACGGGACGACGTACTGGTTCTGCGGCCGTGGCTGCTATCTCGAATTCCAGGAGGATCCGGAGCGGTTCCTGGACCCGGAGTACGAGCCGTCGATGTGATCGGCCGGTAATCGCCGGATAAGGGCCATCGGCCAGACTGGCCTCGGCGTTCCCGGACCGGGCACTCCTCGACGGGGTCCGACGCCCGATTCCCGGCCGGGCCGGGTGGAGTGCTCGAGATGCTCAACCGGATCGTCACCGCGGCGCGCGTCGCGTTGCCTCTCGCGATCGTCGCTGCGATCGCCCTTGCGGCCGAGGCCGGCCAGCGCTGGCGCTGACCGGACGGTCGCGACCGACGCGACCGGACGACCGTCAGCGACCCGTCGACTCCACGCCGGAGGTCAGCCGCGACGCGATGTAGACCGGGATGATCGACAGGACGAGGACGATGACCGCGGCCACGTTCACCAGGGGCAGGTTGTTCGGCCGCTGGTAGTTCGTGAAGATCCAGATCGGGAGGGTCTGCGTCGACGCCCCCGCGGTGAAGTTCGTCACGATGATCTCGTCGAACGACAGCGCGAACGCGAGCAGTGCCCCGGCGAGGAGTGCCGTCCGGATCGCCGGGAATGTGATCCGGCGGAACGTCAGGAACGTGTCCGCCCCGAGGTCCATCGACGCCTCTTCCGGCGTCCGTGCGACTCGCCGGAGCCGGGCGACGACGTTGTTGAACACGACGACCACGCAGAACGTGGCGTGGCCGATGATGATCGTCAGCAGCCCGAAGTCGAACCCGAGCGCCCGGAGCGACGTGTTCAGGGCGATGCCCGTCACGATGCCCGGCAGGGCGAGCGGCAGCACGACGACGAAGCTCAGCGGCTGCCGCCCGAAGAATGAGTAGCGCTGGATCGCGAACGCGACGAGCGAGCCGAGGATCAGGGCCGCGACCGTCGCCCCGATCCCCGCCTCGACGGACGTCAGGATCGCCGACTGGATGCCGGGGTTGCTCAGGGCCTTCGCGTACCAGTCGAGCGTCAGGCCCTGGATCGGCCACGACGCGACCCGCGCCGTGTTGAACGAGAACAGGACGATGATCCCGATCGGGACGTAGATGAACACGAGGATCAGGATCGTCGCGATCCGGAGGGCGATCCGGGTGCCGCGCGAGAGGGCCATCAGAGCGACTCGAACGCGCCCAGACGGCGCGCCACGAAGAGGTAGATGAGCATGATCGTGACGGGGACCATCGCGTACGCGGCGGCGAACGGCTGGTTGCCCGCGACGCCGACCTCGTTGTAGACGACGTTCCCGATGAACTGGGTGTTCGAGACGAGCTGCGGGGTGATGTAGTCACCCAGGGTCAGGCTGAAGGTGAAGATTGAACCCGCGACGACGGCCGGGAGGGTCAGGGGCAGGATCACCCGGCGGAACGTGAGCCCGGCCTTCCCGCCGAGATCGGAGGACGCCTCGAGCAGCGAGTTCGGGATCCGCTCGAGGCCGGCCGCGATCGGGATGATCATGTACGGCAGCCAGAGATAGCTCATGACGAGCCACACCGCAACATCGCCATAGCCCGGTCCTTTGAGCCCGAGCGGTGCCAGGACGCTGTTCAGCACCCCGGTCTGGCTGAGGATCAGCCGCCACGCATAGACCTTGACGAGGTAGCCGCTCCAGAGCGGGAGCAGGATCGAGACGGTCAGGATGCCGCGGGTCCGCGGCGACGCGACCCGGGCCATGTAGAACGCGATCGGGAACGCGACGAGGACCGTCGTCACGGTCACGATCGAGGCCATGAGCAGCGTCCGCAGCGCGATCGTGCGGTAGACCGGCGTCGTCAGGATCTCGATGTAGTTGGCGAGCGTCGGGGTCGTGACGATATTGCCGGTAAACGGGTCGACCGACCAGAACGACGAGATCAGGAACAGGCCCAGCGAGCCGAGATAGGCGATGACGAACCAGCCGAACGGCGCCGCCAGGAGCAGAGCGAGCTGGGCGCGGGGATGCCGATAGAACGCCGCGGCGATGCCGCGCCGGCCGCCGGCCGCGGGTGGCGGGCCGGGAGCGGCGACCGAGGTCACGCGTCACCCGACCCGAACACGGGCGGAGTCGACGACCCCCGGCAGCTGCCTGCCGGGGGTCGAGGGCGACGAGGAACGGGGGCGATCAACCGCCCGTCACCTCGGTCCAGACCTTGGTCCACGCATCGAAGTCGGTGCAGATGTCACCCCGACCGTCGAGGCACGTCTTCGTCGGCGTGTTCCAGTAGTACACGTCCTTGAAGTACGTCTCGTCGGCGGCATGGAAGTCGTTGCAGAAGCCGGCCTGCTGCTTCTCGGCCTCCACGCACGCCTGTGGGCTCACCGGAGCCTCACCGAAGTACACCGTCACGTCGGCGTTGGCCTTCGGCGAGATGATGTAGTTCATCCACTGGTACATGCAGTTCGGGTGCTTGGCGACCGTCGAGATCATCCATGTGTCGGACCAGCCGGTCGCGCCTTCCTTTGGCTTGGTGAACTGGACCTTCTTGGCAGTGCCCGCATTGATCGTGTTGGCCTGGTATTGCCATGCGGACCCAATCGCCATGTCGCCGTTGGTGAACCCGTCGATCTCCTCCTGGGCGGTGCCCCAGTACTTGCCGATCAGGCCCTTCTGCTGGACCAGGAGGTCCTTGGCGGCCGCGAGCTGCGTCTCGTCGAGCGCATACGGATTCGTGATCTTGAGGTCCGGCTTCGTCGCCATCAGGTAGAGGGCGGCGTCCGCAACGTAGATCGCGTAGTTGTATGCCGTGACCTTGCCCTTGTAGGGCGAGTTCGCCTCGAAGACGGTGCTCCAGCTGTCGGGCGCGGTCGTGACGACCGACGGATCCCACATCAGGACATTCGCGCCGCGGCCGTGGGGCACGCCGTAGCCGACGCCGTTGACCGTGTTGTAGGACTGTCCTTTCAGGCCCGCGAACACGTCCTTGTAGTTCGGGATCAGGTCGAAGTTGACCGGCGCGACGTCCTTGCCGGCGATCAGCCGAAGGGTTGCGTCGCCCGATGCCGACACGCCGTCATACTGGCCGGTCTTCATCAGCTGGACCATGTTGGACGAATCGACGCCGACCTTGACGTTGACCTTGCATCCGGTCTGCTGCTCGAACGGGGTCACCCAGTCGTAGCCCTGGACCTGCTCGCCCCCGGTCCCGCCGACGACGTAGCCCGCCCATGCGACCAGATTCAACGCGCCCTCACCGGTTCCGAGCGACGCCTGGGCGCCCGGGGGCGGGCCGCTGGGTGCCGGGGCGCTCGCCTCGACGCTGGCGGCGGGTCCGCTTGCCGCCGCCGTGCTTGGCGGCGGCTGAACCGGCGCGCTCTGGCTTGGCGCGGGCGTCGCGCCGCTGCTGCAGGCGCCGACGATCACGGCGGTGACGGCGAGCGCCGTCAGGATCCTTCGTTGCTGCATCTGCTCCTCCTCCAATCCGCGCCGGCTCCGCCCGGCGCGGCGTCATCCACCCGCGTCGGCGACGGGGTAGTTGTGCTGCCGCTTCCAGATCAGGCGGACCGCCGTCCCCTCGAGGGCGAGCGCGTCCATCGACGACGTGACGAGGTTCTGCCGGGTGACCACGAGGTCCGTGCCGGCCTCGAGCGAGACGACGTACCGGGTGTCGGGCCCGAGGTACACGACGCTCCGGATCTGGCCGAGCGCCGACGCTTCGTCCGCGCCGACCGGATCCCCGGGCTCGGCGAGGCGGATCTTCTCCGGCCGGACGGTGAACGTCGCCGCCTCCCCGATGATCGACCGGGCGACCTCGCCGCGGAGCAGGTTCGACGTGCCGACGAACCCGGCCACGAACGCGGTCGCGGGTCGTTCGTAGACGTCCGCCGGCGCCCCGACCTGCTCGATCCGTCCCCGGTTGAACACCGCGAGGCGGTCGCTCATCGTGAGCGCCTCCTCCTGGTCGTGGGTGACGTAGATGAACGTGATCCCGACCTGCTGCTGGATCGCTTTCAGCTCGATCTGCATCTCCTCGCGGAGCTTCAGGTCGAGGGCGCCGAGCGGCTCGTCGAGGAGCAGGACCCGGGGCCGATTGACGAGCGCCCGTGCCAGCGCGACGCGCTGCCGCTGGCCGCCCGAGAGCTGGCCGGGCTTGCGCCCTTCGTAGCCGGTCAGCCGGACCATGTCGAGCGCCTCACCGACCCGTCGCAGGCGCTCGGTCTTCGGCACCTTCCGAACCATGAGTCCGTAGGCAACGTTGTCGCCGACCGTCATGTGGGGGAAGAGCGCGTAGTCCTGGAAGACCGTGTTCACGTCACGCTGGAAGGGCGGCTGGTTCGAGACGTCGACGCCGTGGAGGAGGACTCGGCCCGAAGACGGCAGCTCGAAGCCCGCGATCATCCGGAGCGTCGTCGTCTTGCCCGAGCCGGACGGGCCGAGCATCGAGAAGAACTCGCCGTCGCGGACGTCGAGGTCGACGTGGTCGACGGCGACGAGCGACGGAACACCGCTCGCGGCCTGGATCGACGCGGAAACGCGCTGACCGGCGGCGTCGTTGCCGAAGACCTTCGTCAACTGCTCGAGACGGACCGCGGGGACGGCCTCGGCTGCGGACATGGACGGGTCGGGCTGGACGGCGGATCGGTCCACGGGGACGGTGGTCGGGCTCGGAACGGCCAACAGGGTCCTCGGTCTGGGTCCGGGTTGTCGGCCCGCCGGCTCGGGCGTGACGGCACGACGCACGCGCCCCCGCGCGAGCGATGCCGCACTGTGCGGCGCCCCTCGCGCCAGTGTCAAGCCGATCGACGGCGTCGTCGCGCGGGGCGGTCGCACCCGGCGAGGACCAGGCGCCAATGTGCGTGGAGCGCCCGTCACAGGGCCCGGACGTGAACAACGGCCCCTCGCGCCGCCACGTCTGCCGACCTGCCCCTAGACTCCCGCGGTGCGCTCGCTCCTCGTCGTCCTGACTGCCTGCGTCCTCGTCGCCTGCGACGCCGGTGCCCGGCCCGCGACGCCGCCGATCATCGCCGGCTCGTCGACTGCGCCGCGCGAGGTGAACATCGTCCTCAAGGACTGGATCTTCCTGCCCGATCCCGTTGACGTCGTGCCCGGCGAGACCGTGCTGCTCCACGTCGTGAACGGGGGCCTCGAGATCCACGAGCTGGTGATCGGCGACCAGGCGGTCCAGGACGCGTGGGAGGCGGCCGAGCTCGCGACGGTGGACGCCCCGCCCGGTCCCACCCCAGCGGTGAGCGTCCCGCCGGACGTCGCGGGGATCCGCGTCGTCGTCCCGTCCGGTCAGCGAGTGGATGTCACCTGGGCGGTGCCGTCGTCCGCCGCGGTGGTGAGCGCGCTGTTGCTCGGCTGCCACATCCCGAGCCACTGGGAGAAGGGGATGCGCGCGACGGTCGTCGTCGCGGGCTCCTCACCGGCGCCGCCGGCCCCGTCGGGCGCGCTCGTCCCCTCGCCGCCGTCGACCGGTGCGGTGCTAGGATTCGGGCCCGCCATCGGGGCGGTGCCAGTGGAGCTCGCGGGTCGAGGAGAACGAACCCCATGGCCTATGTGATCGCGGAGCCGTGCATCGATGTGCTCGACATCTCGTGCGTCTCGGTGTGCCCGGTCGACTGCATCCACTACGAGGAAGGCACGGACCGGAAGCTCTTCATCGACCCGAACGAGTGCATCGACTGCGGCGCCTGCGAACCGGAGTGCCCGGTGAACGCGATCTTCCCCGAGGAGTCGCTGCCGACCGAGTGGGCGAACTACACGAAGATCGACGCCACCTGGTACACGGACAAGGCCGCAGCTCGCGCCGCCGTCGACGAGCTGAAACCGTCGGGCTGATGGCCTCGCGGAGCTCGGCCTCAGACCTCCGGGAGCGATCCGCGGCTCGACGTTGAGGTTGCCGGCTCCAGGACGCCGATCCAGATCCATGCGCATCGTCTCGCTCCTCCCGTCCGCTACCGAGATCGTGTGTGCCCTCGGGCTGCGGGACGAGCTCGTCGGCGTGACTCATGAGTGCGACTGGCCGCCGGACGTGATCGGGCTGCCGGTCATGACCCGGAACGCGCTCGACCTCCACGGCGCGACGAGCCGCGAGATCCATCAGCGGGTGGGCGCGGCAGTCCACGGCGGGTCGGCGATCTACCATCTCGACGAGGATGCCCTCGAGGCGGCCGACGCCGACCTCATCCTCACCCAGGAGCTGTGCGCCGTCTGTGCGGTCGGCTATCGCGAGGTGAGCGAGACCGTGCGAGCCCTGGAGATGCAGGCGACGGTGATCTCGCTCGAGCCGACGACCGTCGAGGGGATCCTGAACACGATCGCGACGGTCGGCGCGATGGCCGACGCCGAGGACGCCGCCGTCGACCTCGTCGGCCGGCTCCGCGAACGGCTCGGTGCGATCGAGACGAAGGCCCAGGAGCGGCGCGAGACCGGGTTCGTCGGCCCGCGGGTGGTCGGGCTCGAGTGGCTCGATCCGCCGTTCGCCGTCGGCCACTGGGTCCCGGACCAGATCCGGCGGGCCGGCGGGTGGGACCTGCTCGGCCAGGACGGCGATCCGGCCCGGGAGACGACCTGGGACGCGGTCGCCGACGTCGATCCCGACCTGCTGCTCCTGATGCCCTGCGGCTACCACCTCGGCGAGACCGTCACCGAGTGGGCCGCGACGCCCCGGCCGGAGTGGCTCGGCGACCTGCCCGCGATCCGGCGAGGCCACCTGATCGCGCTCGATGGATCGTCGTATTTCTCGCGTCCGGGTCCGCGGGTCGTCGACGGCATCGAGATGCTGGCCGAGATCTTCGATCCCGAGGCGTTCCGCGACCTGTCGCCCGCGACCGGCTGGACGCCGATCGCCTGACATGGCAGGAGCACCGCGCGGCGCGGGCGAGGCAGTCGCCGGCCCGCGATCCAGCTTCGCCTGCCTGTGGTGCGGGCAGGCCTGGACGACCCGCGGCCCGGACGACCTGGAGGGCTACGCGCAGCTCTGCCCGGACTGCCTCGGCAAGGCCGGCGACAACCCGTTCCTGCGGTTCCGCCTGAAGGCCGCGCTCGAGGCGCGGGCGAAGGCACGACCCGACCCCGACCCCGACCCCGACCCCGACCTCGGATATCGGCCGCGAGATGGTCGACTACTACGAGGCGCGCGCGGGCGAGTACGACGACTGGTACCTGCGTCGGGGGCGATACGCCCATGGCCCGGTCCACGACACGGCCTGGAACGCCGAGCTCGATGCGGCCGGTCGCTGGCTGGATGCCCTGCCGATGCGCGGCCGGATCGTCGAGCTGGCCGCGGGCACGGGCTGGTGGTCGCCGCTCCTCGCCGGCAAGGGCGAGCTGTGGATCTCCGATGCGACGCCCGCACCGCTCGAGCGCGCTCGCGAGCGCCTCGTCGCGCACGGGCTGCGCGCCCACCTCCACGTCCGTGACGCCTGGGCGGACCCCGATGGCGAGCCGGCGGGCGCCCTGTTCGCGGGGTTCTGGCTCAGCCACGTGGAGCGGGCGCGGACCCAGGACTTCCTGGAGCTGGCGATGCGGTGGCTGGCGCCGCGCGGGCGCGTGGCGCTGATCGACTCGTTGCCCGACCCCCAGTCCGGCGCGCTCGACCACCCGGAGGTCGCCGAGGACCGATCGATCCGTCGTCTGGCGGACGGCCGGGAGTTCACCGTCGTCAAGGTCCATCGCACGCCCGACGAGATCGCCGAGGGCCTCCGGGCTGCCGGCTTCGGCGACGTCCAGGTGACGACGACCGGACGCTTCTTCGTCCTCGCGACCGCGCTGCGCAGCTGAAGCCGCGACGTTTCCCGTCCCCGAGTCCGTTGAGTTGACAAACACCGGCTCGCGAGTCGGCGGGCGCCGTAAACCGCGCGTTGCAACTGGCGGCCCGCGTCCGCCCAGGCCAAATCCCGTGCGATACTCGCCGGAATGAACCCTCTCAGCGAGCGAACGATCGCCACCATCGGTTCCGGCGTCATGGCCGAGGCCATGATCGCCGGCCTGCTCCGTGGTGAGCTCGTCGCGCCGGACCAGATCGTCGCGAGCCACCCGCGCGCGGAGCGGCGCGACCACCTCCGTGCGGAGTACGGGATTCGCGTCGTCGGCGACAACCGGGGGGCCATCGAGGGTGCGGACGTCGTCCTGCTCGGGATCAAGCCCCAGATGCTCGCCCGCGTCGGACGGGAGATCGGACCGGCGCTGTCGCGAGGCCAGCTCGTCCTCAGCGTCCTCGCCGGCGCGACAACCACGGCGTTGATCGGGACGCTCGGCCACGATCAGGTCGTCCGGGCGATGCCGAACACCCCGGCCCGTCTCGGCAAGGGCGTGACTGTCTGGTACGCGACGCCGGCGACGACCGAGGAGCAGCGCGCCGAGGCCGCGGCCCTGCTCGCCGCCCTGGGGACCCAGATCGAGGTCGACGACGAGAAGATGGTGGCCATGGCCACCGCGGTCTCGGGGACGGGGCCGACCTACGTCTTCCTCGTGATGGAGGCCCTGATCGACGCCGCCGTCCACCTCGGCTTCCCGAGGCACGTCGCCCACGACCTGGTCATCGACACCCTCGAGGGCAGCACCCTCTTCGCGAAGCAGTCCGCGATGCACCCGGCGGAGCTGCGGAACATGGTGACGTCGCCCGGCGGGACGTCGGCGGCGGCCCTCCACGAGCTGGAGTCCGGGCGGCTCCGGACCGTCCTGTCCGAGGCCGTCTGGGCGGCCTTCCGCCGGACCGTCGAGATCGGCGACCAGCTCGAGGCCAGCGTCGGTCGGGACCAGGCCGGCCGCGACACGCCGGCGTGACGATCGCCGTCGGCGGCGCGATCGATCTTCGTCGCGCGTCGCTCGGCGAGCTCCGGGCGCTCGACTTCCGCTCGCAGGCCCGCGACTACTGGGCGGACGAGGCTGCGGTGCACGATCGGCTCACCGCATCCTGGGCGGGGCTCGACGATGCGGCGTGGCGGCTACCGGGCGCAGCGCCGTCCGATGCGGGTGGTCCCGACTGGTCCCTGCTGGACCACGTCTGTCATCTGGTCGACTGGTGGGAGCTCGCCACCGAGTACATCCAGGGCGTCCTCGACGGCCGCCCCTGGCCGTCCGACGACGACTACGTCGGCGGCGACTTCGACACGTTCAACGAGGGGCGCCGAGAGCGGTTCGCCGACGCCGAGCCGGCCGCCGTCCGGCTTCGCGTCGCGGTCGCCCACGATCGCGCCGTCGCCGTCGCGCGGCAGCTCCCCGGGGAGACGATCCGGAGCGACGCCGCGTGGGGCTGGGTCCATCTCGTCCTTCACGGTCACACGATCGATCACCTGACGATCCTGGAGCCATGGGCGGACCAGCTCCGGATCCGCCAGGTCGGGAAGGACCCGTTCGGGCTCGATCCCCAGCCCACCCGCCGTGGACTCGCGGTCGCGATCCGCCGGTTCTGGGCGGAAGACGCGTCCGTCGACGCCGCGTTCCGCGAGATGCGGGCCGCCGTTCCCGACGAGGACTGGGCACGCCAGTCCGGGACGAGCTGGTCGCTCGCCGATCACGTCGCCCACCTGGCCGGCTGGTTCGACGAGGGTGCCCGGGCCCTGGAGCTCCACGCCGCAGGCGGTGCCTGGATCGACCTGCCTCCCGAGGGCCTCGATCCGTTCAACGACCGCCAGGTCCGGGCGGCGCGCGGCACCCCGCCGGCGGTCCTGCGCGATCGGTACGACACCGCGATCACCCGACTCCGGACGGCGATCCGGGCGATGACCGACGACGAATGGCTGGACCCCGAGGGTTTCAGCTGGGCGTACGAAGACCTGCACGGGCACGTCCGGGCGCACCACGCAATGATCGGGCCATGGGCAGCCCGTCTGGCCTGGCCCCCGGGGCAGAGGCCGACTCGAGGCTCGAACCGACGACCAACCGAGGAGGATCGATGACACGAGCGGACGGCCCGGGCGGCCGGGCATCGGGCGCACCGCTGGCGGCGGCCACGGGCGGCCTGACGATCGAGCGGATCGTCGCGGTCGAGCCGCCGCGCGAGATCCGGGTCCATCCGCGCGATCGCGTGATCGCCTGGACCCAGACGATCGCGGGTGCGCGCCAGATCGTCGTGTCGTCGCTCCGCGGTGGGTCGCCGGTCCCGATCACGGCCTCCGAGAAGGACGTCGCCGATCCCCAGTGGTCGCCGGACGGACGACGTCTGGCCTACGTTCGGGGCGACGAGATTCGGATCGTCGACGTCGACGGCAGCCGTGACGTCCTCGTCGCCGGTCACCCGGCCGGCGGGTCGATGCCCCGCTGGTCGCCCGACGGGCGTCAGATCGCCTTCGTCTCGCGGCGCCGAGGCTGGTCGCAGGTCTGGCTCGTCGACGCCCCGATCCCGCGCCGGGGTCGGCCCGCCCGCGATCCGCGGCCGCCGGAGCCGCGACCGCTGACCGGGACCGGCTTCGACGTCGAGGACCTCGTCTGGTCGGCCGACGGTCGGTCGATCGCGACGCAGTCGTTCCGGGCGCCGGACTTCGCCCTCTCCGAGATCCACCTCGTCGAGGTCGCCGGCGGCGAGGAGCGACGCGTCGCAGGTGGCGGCCGGGAGTGGGCGGCCGGCCCGCGTGCCGTCCCCGGTGGCGGGTTCCTCTACCTGTCCGATGCCGACGGCTGGTTCCAGGTGGTCCGGCTCGCCGCCGACGGACGGACGAAGACGGTCCTGACGAACGGCAAGCGGGAGCACGGCGAGCCGAGCGGAGGCTTCGGGTACGCCGCCCTGCCGTCCCCCGACGGCTCGCGCTTCGTTCACCTCGACGTCCACGACGCGCTGATCGACCTCGTCGTCGCGCCGATCGGTGGGAGCGAGCCGGTGAAGCGTGGACGCGGCCGCCCACCGAAGAACCCGCCGCCGACCGTGGCCGCGGGCGCGGGCGAGGTCGTCAACCCCTGGCCGGGGGTCTGGCGGTCCGTCGGGTTCACCGCCGACGGGACGGGGCTCGTGGCGGTCGGCGAGAGTCAGGATCGGCCGCAGGACGTGTGGGTGCTGCCGGTCCCGGGCGCCGCTCCCGCGGGCGCCCGTCCGCGCCAGGTCACGAGCTCGATGCCGGCCGTGCTCGAGGCGGCCTTCGCCCCCGAGCGGACAGTCCACGGCGAGCGGATCTCGTTCAAGGCCCGCGACGGGCTGAAGGTCGAGGGGACGCTCTGGCGGCCCGCGGCCGCGACCGGCAAGCGGGGCTCGATCCGCGTCCCGACGATCGTCTATCCGCACGGCGGCCCGACGTGGCAGGCCTACCGGGCGTGGGTGCCGTTCAAGCAGCTCCTGGTCCGGGAGGGTTTCGCGTTCCTCGACGTCGACTTCCGAGGGTCGACCGGCTACGGCCGCGCGTTCCGTGACGCGAACAACGGGGAGTGGGGCAACGCCGACACCCACGACATGATCGACGCCGCTCGCTGGGCCACGGCCCAGTCCTGGTCGAACGGCCGGCTCGGGATCTACGGCGGCTCGTACGGCGGCTACCTGGTCCTCACTTCGCTGGTCGAGGAGCCGTCGATCTGGTCGGCGGGCGTGGACCTGTACGGCGACTCCGAGATCGCCGAGAGCTACCGCCACGGGGATCGGCCCGGCCGGCTCGACCTCGCCCGGATGATGGGCTCGCCCGAGGATCCGACGAAGGCGGCGGCCTTCCGTCGGGGCTCACCGCTGTACCGCGCGGAGCGGATCGAGGCGCCCCTGCTGATCCTCCACGGCCGGAAGGACCGTCGGGTCGTGCCCCTGATGAGCGAGAAGATGGTCGAGGCCCTCGAGATCGAGGGAAAGCACCACGAGGTCCACTGGTACGACGACGAGGGCCACGGCTGGGACCGGCCGGAGAACAAGCGCGACGCGTTCAACCGGATCCGGGCGTTTCTCCGGCGCCACCTGCTCGACGACGTCGAGGCGCTGCCGGACGACGGCGACGCGCCGGCCAAGGCCGGCGGCCGCTAAGGCGAGGTCCCGGACAGCTTTCCGGGCCGGCGCCTCCGCCGCGGACGGGCCGGCGCCTCGCTCTCGGACAGGGCGTGGCCCGGCTCGTCGGCGGTCGCCTCGCCTGCATCGTCCGGATCGAACTCCGTGTCATCGGATTCGTCCTGGTCCGCGCGGCGGGGGATGACGCTGATCTGGCCGTTCGTCTCGAAGTAGACGAAGCGCGCCTCGGCGGCGGTGAGCAGGCCGTTCTGGCGCAACGCCACCGCCAGCTCCCGATCGCTGATGCCCTCGCTCCGGAGATGGTCATGAAGGATCCGGCCGTCCTCGACGAGCAGGACGGGCTCGCCCTCGATCACCTCGTGCAGCGTCTTCGAGCGATCCATCAGGAAATGGAGGCCGCGATCGAGCGCGAGGATGATCCCCGCCGCGAGCAGGCCGCCGATGAGCGTGACGTTCTCGCCGACCATCGCGTTCTGGACCGCGTTCGAGATCACGAGGAGGACGATCAGGTCGAGGGTCGAGAGCTGGCCGGCCTCGCGCTTGCCGGCGACGCGGAAGAAGATGACGAGAACGACGTAGACGATCGCCGTCCGTGCGGCGACGCCGAGCAGGTCCGATCCGAAGTCGGGGATCGTCATCACCCGCGATGCTAGTCGACGGACCCAGCGGCTACCATCGCTCCGTGCCGGCCACCACCGCCCTCCGTGCGGCCCCCGAGCGGGCCCTGCGCTCGTTCCTGCTGTGGCTCTCGCGCCGGCGCTCGATCGGCAGGCTCGCGACGCGACTCCCGATCACCCGGTCGATGGTCGCCCGGTTCGTGGCCGGCGAGACCCTCGACGAAGCGCTCGCCGCCCTCGACCGGTTGCGTGCCGCGGGGCTGCGGACGACCGTCGACGTGCTCGGCGAGGCCGTGACGTCGGTCGTCGATGCGCGAGCGGCCGCCGACGAGTACGTCGCGACCCTCGACGCCCTGACCGCCCGCGGCCTCGATCGCAACGTGAGCGTGAAGCTCAGCCAGATGGGCCTCGGGCTGGACGACGGCGTCTGCCGGGCGAACGTCGAACGCATCCTGGATCGTGCCGCCGCGTGCGACGCGTTCGTCCGGATCGACATGGAGGATCACGACACCACGGACGCCACGCTCGCGCTGTGGCGCGACCTCCGTCCGGTCAATGCCGGTCGGGGCGATTCGGGCGTCGTCATCCAGGCAGCCCTCAGGCGGAGTGCCGCGGACGTCGAGGCGCTGATCGCCGAAGGGGCGCGGATCCGCCTGTGCAAGGGCGCCTATGTCGAGCCGGCGTCCGTGGCGTTCGCGGACAAGGCGGACGTCGACGCGGCATACGCGCGGTTGATGGAACGGCTCCTGCTCGACGGGACGTTCCCGGGCGTGGCGACCCACGATGAGCGGTTGATCGCCCGAGCGGTGGCGTTCGTCCGGGAGCACGGGATCCCGCCGGAGCGGTTCGAGTTCCAGATGCTCTACGGCGTGCGACGCGACCTCCAGGAGCGGCTGGTCAAGGCCGGGTTCGGCGTCCGCGTCTACGTGCCGTACGGGACGCAGTGGTATCCGTACTTCATGCGACGGCTGGCGGAGCGGCCGGCGAACGTCGCGTTCGTCCTGCGGAGCGTCCTGCGCGAGGGTCGCGAACGGTGACCCTCCGGGAATCGAAGAGCCGCCCGTGGAGGACGGGCGGCTCGTCGGTTGCGCCGAGGCGCGGTGGCGGTCGGAGGTCCGCCGGATAAGTCCGAAGTCGCGGGACGGTGTGGGTTCAGCGCCAGCGCTGGCCGGCTTCGAGCACGAGTGCCGAGCTGGCAAGCGCGGACAGGACCAATACGATCCTGAACCCCAGCGACTTGACCTTTAGCATTGGACGACTCCTCCTTCGCGCCACCTGTTCTCGCGCGGAAGCGGACCGTACGATCCGGCGGGGTCGGGCGGGAATAGCCCGTCGGTACCAGGACCAGCCGGCCAGAAGTCCTGTCGAGCACGGATTCGGGGCGTGCTCGCACCACCAGATGGCGGGGGTGGACGCTCCGGTCGGCCCTCCGCGGCGTCGTCAGGCCCGGTCGCGGCGGCCGAGGATCTCCCGAAGCTGGACGACGTGATCCTCGAGGTGGCTCACGACGAACCGCTCGAGGGCGGCGCCGACCGTGAACTCACCACGGGCGGTGTGGAGGGCGCGCCGCTCGAGATCGGCCTCCGACAGGCCGCCGGCGAATGCCGTCGCACTGACGAGCCCGGCGTCGATCCCGTCGAGGAGGTCGCCGGTCGTGAGCTCGCGGTCGGCGGCGATCCGCCCGAGTCGGTCGCGATCCGTGGCGATCCGGCCGAACGGGACGGCGGTCGCCGGGTCGCCGGCGAGGACGGTCTCGAGCTGTGCCGTCCAGTAGGGGAGCATCTCGTTCACGTGGGCGAGCACCTCGCGAGGGCCCCAATCGGCCTCCGGTTCCGTGCCATATGCGGTGCTCAGCGGCCACGGCTCGCCCGCGACGAGCCGACCACGCAGGTCGAGGAGCTCGGTGCCCGCGTCGCGGAGCCGATCGGCGAGGTCGTTCATGCGCTCAGTCTGGCACGCGGCGGCGTAGCATGGATGGTCAGACCATCCCGGCCGCGTGCCGGGTCGCCGTTCCGTGGTGCGCCGGCCATCAGGGCCGCCGGGACACCACCGCGGAGCCGCACGGAGAGTCGCGGATGACCACGTCGCTCGCCCGGGGAGCCGCCAACCAGGCCGGCGCCCACGTCAACAAGAACGCCTACGACGAAGCCAGGGACTTCCTGCCACTCAAGGGCATCGACCACGTCGAGTTCTGGGTCGGCAACGCCCGTCAGTCGGCCCACTACTTCCGGACGCTGTGGGGCTTCACCCCGATCGCCTATGCGGGCCTCGAGACCGGCGTGCGCGACCGGACCAGCTACGTGATGCGGCGGAATGACATCACGCTCGTCCTCAGCGGGGCCCTGGGTCCGGACAGCGAGATCGCCGAACACGTTCATCGCCACGGCGACGGCGTCAAGGACATCGCCTTCCTCGTGGACGACGCGACGTCGTCGTTCGCCGAGACGACGAAGCGCGGGGCGAGGCCCGCGATCGAGCCGGTCGAGCTCGACGGTGGCGAGGACGGGATCCTTCGCCGGTCGGCCGTGTTCACGTATGGCTCCGTGCGCCACAGCTTCGTCGATCGCTCCGAGTACCACGGCGTCTTCGCGCCCGGGTTCCGCAAGGTCAAGAAGCCCGCTCCCGCCGCGACCGGCATGAGCCTCCTCGAGATCGACCACTGCGTCGGCAACGTGGAGCTCGGCGAGATGAACCGGTTCGTCGACTACTACCGCGACGTGTTCGGCTTTGCCCAGCTGATCCACTACGACGACAAGGTCATCCACACCGAGTTCAGCGCGCTGATGTCGAAGGTGATGACCAACGGCAACGGCCGGGTGAAGTTCCCCATCAATGAGCCCGCGGCGGGCAAGAAGAAGAGCCAGATCCAGGAGTTCATCGACTACTACGGCGAGGCCGGCACCCAGCACGTCGCGCTGCGGACCGAGGACATCGTCGGCACGGTCCGGACGCTGCGTGGGCTGGGCGTCGAGTTCCTCGGCATGCCCCACGCCTACTACGAGCAGCTCGCGGATCGCGTCGGCGACGTCGGCGTCCCGATCGAGACGCTCGAGGAGCTCGGGATCGAAGCCGACCGCGACGAGGAGGGCTACCTCCTCCAGATCTTCACGCGACCGATCCAGGACCGCCCGACGTTCTTCTTCGAGATCATCGAGCGGCACGGGTCGCGCGGGTTCGGGGTCGGCAACTTCAAGGCGCTCTTCGAGGCGATCGAGATCGAGCAGGCCCGCCGGGGGAATCTCTAGGGGTTCAGGCTAGCGGCGAGCGACCTGGCCGTCCCTCACCCGGTTGCGTAGTGCCCTCGCAGGACCGGGCTCAGGATCGCGATCCGAACGTGAGATCCAGGTCCAGGACGAGCGTGTCCGCGAAGCGGTTGAACTCCCCTTGCGCCGGCCCATGGCCCCGGGCCCCGAAGATCGTGGCGATGACCGGCCTGCCGTGAACGTCGAAGAGGATCGTCGTGGTGCCATAGCCACCGTTCGTCAGCAGGAACCAGCCGTCGCCGACCTCACGTGACGAGGTCTGGATCGACGCTCCGTGGCCGCTTGCGACCCGATACAGCGGACGCGACCCCTTGCTGTCGCCCGAGCATGCGAACCCGGATCCGGTTAGCCCGCCGAAGGCCGTCGGCATCGGATCCGACAGCTCCGGACAAGCGATCTCCACGGGCCGGGAGCGGAACCACTTCAGGACGGCGGAGATGCTGTCGAACCCGACGGGCACGCCGATCGCGACGCGCGGGTTGGCCCAGACGGGTGGATCCTCGGTCGCCGTCCACGCGGGCTCGTAGGCAAGCTCGAGCAGGTTGGGACTGTCGACGAGAACCCGCCAATCGGACCCGGGGGTGTAGTGCAACGGGACACGCAGCGCCGCCTGGACCGGAACCGGCGGCGACGACGGACTCGGCGCGGATGACGGGCTCGTCGGCGCAGTTGACGGCGGTGTCATCGGCGGGTTCGGCGCGGGAGACGGAGCCGGACGCGCCGAGGCCGACGTGGGAGGCGCCGCCGCTGACCCAGCCGTGAGGGATGCGCCGGCCGTGGCGGCCGGTGTCGACGGCTGCGGGTCGTCGAGGCTGCCACAGGCGGCGACTCCGGCGACCGCGAACACGATCGCGGCCGCCGCGATCGGTCGATCGAGCCTCATGCCGATGAACCTCCGCCACAGACGGTGAATTCGCGCCCGCGCGACGTTCCTGACCATATGGATGCTCCGGGAGGCCGAAACGTTGCCGCTGCCGCATCCGGAGTGCCGCGTCACTCCAATGGATGCTCCCCACGCCCTTCTTGATCCAGCCCCATCGCGATCGTCCGATCGGATTCGCCCCATCCCGGCGACTTACACTCGGTGCCGATGGCCGGGAGACCGGCCGACGGCCACGGCGGCCGTGGCAACGGAGGGAGGGGATGATGCTGGGACGCATCCACGCGATCGCGGCGATCGTGTTCGTCGTCGCGATCCTCGTCCAGGTGTTCTTCGCCGGGACGGCGCTCGTCAACCTCGGCGGATCGGGCGACTTCACGACCCACATCGAGTTCGGCTACACGTGGGTCGGGCTGACAACCCTCGCGCTGCTCGTGACGGCTCTCGCCGCACGCCGGCCGAGACGCGACATCGCCATCTGCTTCGGACTGCTCCTGCTGTACGTCGTCCAGACGATTCTGCCGAACTTCCGGACCGGCCCGACGTGGCTCGCGGCGCTCCACCCCGTCAACGCGCTGCTCCTGTTCGGAGCCGCGGCGTGGTACGCGAGGCATGCCTGGGCGACCGGCTGGAGGACATCGGTGGAGGGCGAATGACGTGTATCAGTGGCTCGTCTTCGTCCACCTGGTCGGCCTCGTCCTGTTCCTCCTGACCCACGGCGTCTCGATGTGGGTCGCGTTCACCGTCCGACGCAACCCGGAGCCCGACACGGCGCGACTGCTGCTCGGCCTGTCGTCGCGGGCGAACGGGGTGATGTACCTGGGACTGCTCCTCCTTGCGATCGGCGGGCTCGGGGCGGCCTGGAACGCCGGATCGCTCCTCGCCGGCTGGGTCGTCGCTTCGTACGTCGTCCTGGTCGTCATCATCGTCGCGATGTACGCGATGGGCGCCGGGTACTACTACCCGCTGCGAGACGCGCTGAGCCCGAAGGCCGGCGCAACGCCGATTGACGCCGCCGAGCTGGCCCGCCGGGTCGCGAACCGACGTCCCGAGGCCCTGACCCTCGTCGGCGTCGGTGGCCTCGTCGTGCTCGTCTGGCTGATGGCGCTGAAGCCGTTCTGACCGGTCGTTCGAGCAGTCGGCTTGCGGCTCGCGTCTAGCGGTCGTCTCCGCTGACCAGCCGGAGCCGCCGCGTCGCATCCGGCTCGCCCAGGTCACGCCGTGGGCCGCCGGCTTCGCCGTCCGTCGGGCCGGCGAGCCCGCCGCCCTCGGCGAGCATCGCCTCCAGCGCCGCGGCGCCGACCGGTCGAGCGAACAGGAAGCCCTGGCCGTAGCGACAGCCGAGGTCGGCCAGCCAGCGAGCCTGCTCGGCGCGCTCGATCCCTTCGGCGATGACCTCGAGCTCGAGGGTTCGGCCGAGGTCGATCACGGCCCGGGCGATCGGTGAGGCGGCGGCTCCGGTCGACGACACGAACGTCCGGTCGATCTTCAGGATGTCGATCGGGAAGCGCTCGAGGTAGCTCAGCGACGAATAGCCGGTCCCGAAGTCGTCGATCGCGAGGTGACAGCCGAGCTCGCGCAGGGCGGCGAGCCGCGAGATCGTCGATGCGGTGCGCCGCATCAGCCCGCTCTCGGTGATCTCCAGGATCAGGCTCGCGGGCGGCAGGCCGGTCTCGTCGAGGACGGTCCGGACCGTCGCGAGGATGTCGTGGTCGCCGAACTGGCGGGCGGAGAGGTTGACGCTGATTCGGAGGTCTGGCCGCTCGAGCCGGATCTGCCAGTCGCGGGCCTGGCGGCACGCCTCGTGCAGGATCCATCGCCCGATCGGGACGATGTCGCCCGTCTCCTCGGCGAGGTCGATCCACTCGCTGGGCATCAGCACCGGGCCGTCCGGCGGCTGCCACCGCACGAGGGCCTCCATGCCGACGATGCCGCTCGTCGAGAGGTCGACGATCGGCTGGTAGTCGAGCCGGAGCTCGTCGCGCTGCTCGACGCCGCGGAGCCGCTCCGCGCGGGCGGCTCGATCGGCGGCACCGTCGCGCAGGGCCGGCCGGAAGATCTCCGCGCCGCCACGCGACGTCTGCTTCGCCGCGTACATCGCGACGTCGGCGTTGCGGAGCAGGTCGTCGGCCGTCTCGGGACCGGTCCCCAGCGCCACGCCGATGCTGGCGGCGACGCGGATCGGCGCGTCGTCGAAGGCGAGCGGCTGCCGGAAGGATTCCGAGATCCGGGTCGCGACCGCCAGCGCGTCGGCGTCGCCGGTCACGTCCTCGAGGAGCACCGCGAACTCGTCGCCGCCGAGGCGGGCCGCGGTGTCGACCGGCCGCAGCACGCCGAGGAGCCGAGCCCCCACCGTCGAGAGGACCTCGTCGCCGCGGGCATGGCCGTGGCTGTCGTTGAGCGTCTTGAAGTCGTCGAGGTCGATGAACAGGATCGCCACCTGGCTGCCGGCGCGGCGGCTCCGCTCGACCGCGTGCTCGACACGGTCGCGGAACAGGACCCGGTTCGCCAGCCCGGTCAGGCCATCGTGGAGCGCCTGGTGCCGGATCTGGTCGTACAGGCGGGCGTTCTCGAGGGCCATCGCCGCCTCGCCGGCGAGCATCGTCGCGAGCTCCACGGCACGGTCGCCGAACGCGCGTCGCCGCGCGGCGGTGACCTCGATCAGCCCGACCGTCCGCCCCGCGGCCACCAGCGGAACCATCGCCATCGAGCGATGCCCGATCTCGGCGAGGTACTCCACCTCGGCCGGGTCGGCGGCCGGATCGTCGACGTCGATGCGCATCGGGCGCTGCGTCTCGAGGACCTCGCGGGTTGCCGGGTAGTCGTCGACGGCGTACGTCTCGTTCAACGCGCCGCGCCGCTCCGGCGGCTCATAGCCAAGGGTCAGGACGCGGTTCGTGGTCCGGTCCCAGTAGCTCAGCGCGCAGTCGTCCGCTCCGACCGCGCGGGCGATGTGCACCGCGATCCGATCGCCGACGAGCCGCGGGTCCAGCGACTGGGCGAGGTCGCCGGACATCGCGATGACGCTCCGCAGGTCCGCTGCCGTGTCCTTGAGCCGGCGGCTGACCTCCCACAGGAACATGATCAGGAAGGTGTAGGCAAGGACGAGCGTGATGAAGGCGAAGGCCGACTGGGCCGTGACCGGCAGGCGGTTGGGATCCGGCAGGACGGCGCCGACGAGGACGCTCCAGGCCCCGACGACGCCGCTCGCCACGAGGAGCCGGAGCACCGTCCGGCTCGACACGAGCGGCGTCGCGACGACCGCCGGGAGCAGCGAGGCGATCGCCATGGCGGTCGCCATCGACGGCTGGAGCGTCGCGGCGAGGGCGATCAGGGCCAGGGTCAGCGCGGCGATCCGGGTGATCGTCGACTCGCGCTGGGCGCCATGCAACCGACCGGCCCGGGTCGAGACCCAGATCCCGTAGGTCGCCGCGGTCAGGCCGAGAAGCACCGCTCGAGGCTCGCGGTAGGCCACCCCGGCGATGGCCTCGAGCAGGCCGATCGCCAGCGCGGTGACGCCGATCAGGCGGACGAGCCCGACGAGGATCGACGCGCCCGGAACCGCGACGGCGGGCTGCGGATCGGCCCGAGCCGGTCGATCGGGCGGCGAGGGGGTCATGACGCGACAGGCTCGCACCGTTCCATCGGTCCTGTCATCCCCCGAACGGCGCAGGACCTACACTCGGGCGGTGACGCCGCCGGCCGATGCCCGCCCGTGAAGCTCGCCCACGTTCGGGAGACTCACGCTCCGGCCGGCAGCCCGTGGCGGCTCGCGGCCGCGCTCTCGCACGGTGACGCGGGAGCCCCGCCGGCGCGGTGGATCGACCTCGAGGTGGCCCGCCGGCGGGCGGTTGCCGCGGACCCCAACCTCGCCCACGACCGGGTGCTCCACCGCCAGCCGGTGACGACGCTGGACGATCACCTGGCGCGCGGGCTGCGGGTCGAAGCGCTCGGTGAGCTCGTCGACGGCTTCCTGCCCCGGGATGACGACGACGCCCTCCTGGATGCAACCGATCTGGTGTTCGGGCCGCCGATCCTTCGGCCGCCGAGCCTGCGTGACTTCTACGCCTTCGAGGGTCACGTCCGGACGATGTGGGAGCGACGCGGCGGCGAGGTGCCCGAGACCTGGTACCGCCTCCCGATCTTCTACTTCAGCAACGTGTCCGAGATTCGCGGCCCCGGCGATCCGGTCTGGGCTCCGGCCGGATCGGCCGAGCTCGACTACGAGCTGGAGGTCGCCGCCCTCATCGACACGCCGGTCGTGGACCTGCCCGCGGAGCGGGGCGAGGAGGCGATCGGGGGCTACACGATCCTGAACGACTGGTCGGCCCGCGACCTCCAGCGCGAGGAGACGGTCGTGCGGCTGGGTCCCGCAAAGGGCAAGGACTTCGCCTCGACGATCGGGCCGTGGCTCGTGACCCCGGATGAGCTGGCCGTGGCACGCGCGCCCGGTGCGACCGGCCCCGACCTTGCGCTGACGGCGACGGTGAACGGGGCCGAGACCTCCCGCGGTCGCTGGTCGGACGCCCAGTTCTCGTTCGGCGAGATGATCGCCCGCGCCAGCGCGGACGCGCGTCTCCGACCGGGCGACCTTCTCGGGTCCGGGACGGTCGGGACCGGTTGCCTGCTCGAGGTCAAGGACGCCGACGCTGGGCCGCTATCTCGAGCCCGGCGACGAGGTGGTCCTCGCGGTCGACGGGCTCGGGTCGCTGCGAACGCCGATCGTCGCGCGCCCTGGGGCGCGGGGATGAAGGCTGGATGACGGCCGCCGACGCAGCGGCGACCGAGCTGACGTTCCCGGCGCTCCCGGCCGGCCTCGACACGCCACGCGTCGTCGTCGACCTCGCGCGCGTGGCCGCCAACATCCATCGCCTCCAGGTCGAGATGGATCGACGCGGGATCGCGTTGCGACCGCACGCCAAGACGCACAAGAGCGTCGCCGTCGCGCGGCTCCAGCTCGAGGCGGGCGCCCGTGGGATCACGGTCGGTACCCTCGGCGAAGCGGAGGTCTTCGCGGCCGGCCGGCATCGACGACCTCTTCCTGGCCTATCCCGTCTGGGCGAGCGGAGCGAAAGGCGAGCGTCTCGCCCGCCTCCACGCGAGCAACGAGCGGTTCCGCGTCGGCGTGGATTCCGTGGCCGGGGCTCGGCAGCTGGCCGCGGCCGTCGCGGGGTCCGCGCTCGCGCGCCCGCTCCACGTGCTGGTCGAGATCGACCCGGGCAACCATCGCACCGGTGCCGCCTCTCCGGCCGTCGCCGCGGAGGTCGCGGTTGCGGCCCGCGCCGGCGGGCTCGTCGTCGACGGCGTCTTCAGCCACGGCGGTCACGGCTATCACCCGGGCGCGGCCGAGGCCGCCGGTGGTGATGAGGTCCGCAGCCTCGCCGCAGCCGCGACCGCGCTGCGGATGGCGGGACTCGAGATCTCCGTCATCAGTGCCGGCGCGACGCCGACGATGCTGACGGCCGCAGCCGGGCCGGTCACCGAGATGCGGGCCGGGACGTACGTCTACGGCGATCGGCAGCAGTGGTCGCTCGGGGCGATCCCGGCCGACGGCTGCGCGGTCGCCGTCGCCGCGACGGTCGTCTCGGTCTTCGACGACCGGATCGTCATCGACGCCGGGGCGAAGGCGCTGACGAAGGATCGAGCCGCGTGGCTGACTGGACACGGCGCGATCGCCGGCTACCCCGATCTCGTCATCGAGCGGGTCAACGACTACCACGGCGTGGTGGCGGTCCCTCCGGGCGTGGCTCGCCCGGATCTCGGTGAGATCGTCGCAGTGATCCCGAACCACGTCTGCCCCGTGATCGACCTCGTCGACGCGGTGGTTGCGGTCGACGCCGACGGCACGACCGCGGAGTGGCCGGTCGACGCCCGCGGGAGGAGCGGCTGATGGCCGGGGCCCGCCCGCCCGCTGACGCAGGACCCGCGATCGAGCCGATGACGCCGGACGACGCCGACGCCGTCCTCGCGATCTACGCGGAGGGCATCGCCACCGGGATCGCCACGTTCGAGACCGTGGTCCCGGAGTGGCGTGCGTGGAACGCCAGCCACCGGTCCGACTGCCGGTTCGTCGCGCGCCTCGACGGCGTCGTGGTGGGCTGGACGGCGATCGCCCGGTACTCGTCGCGCGAGGTCTATGCCGGCGTGGCCTGGGAGAGCGTCTACGTGGCCGAGGCCGCTCGCGGCCGCGGTGTGGGTCGGGCGCTGCTGGCGACGCTCATCCCGGCGTCGGAGTCGGCGGGCATCTGGACGCTGATCGCCGGCGTCCAGGCCGAGAACGTCGGCAGCCTCGCCCTGCACGAACGAGTCGGCTTCCGCCGTGTCGGCGTGCACGAAGCGCTCGGCCGGGACGCCGCAGGGCAATGGCGCGATGTGGTGATCCTCGAGCGGCGGAGCGACCGCGCGGGAGCCTGACGCCACGACAGACGTCGACCCGAGCGGGTCGGATCCTCTCCGGAGCCGGCCGTGAACGAAGTCGGGCCGAGAGCACCTTTCATCCGTGGATCTGCGGGACGACGTATTCGGCCCGTCAGATCACCGCTGGGATCGGAGGCTCGGAGATGCGGTTCATGATCGGGCGTCGCCTCGTCGCCGGATGGTCGGTGGTGCTCGCCGCGGCGGTCCTGGCGGCGCCATCACCTCGGTCCTCGCCGGCAGCGCAGGGCAGCGGGGCGGTTCGATCGGCCACCACGCCGGAGGCGCGTTCGGGACGTTCGGACCGGTGACCGTGGGCCACGTCGAGATCCGGCCAGACGGACGGATCCTCGTCAGCGACTGCGGAAACGCACGGATCTATGCGATCGGCCCGCGCGGGTCGATCAACGTCGTCGTCGGCACCGGCGACGGCGGGTTCCCGAACGGCTACTCCGGCAACGGCGGTCCCGCGCTCGACGCCCACTTCGCGTGCATCGTCGGGATGGCCAACGCTCCCGACGGCAGCCTCATCGTCGGCGATCACCTGAACGACGTGATCCGACGGATCGATCGGCGCGGCATTGTGTCCACGATCGTGGGCCGTGAGGCGGACGATCCACTCTGGTTGCTCGACCCAACCCCCGGCGTCGGTCCGGACGCGGGGGACGGTGGCTCGGCCAGGTTCGCGAGCCTCGACGCGCCATGGGGCATCGCCTACGACCTCCGAGGCAACCTGTACATCGCGGACCGCGATCACGACGCGATCCGGAAGGTCGACCGCCATGGGATCATCTCGACCGTCGCGGGAACCGGTGTCCGCGGGTACAGCGGGGACGGCGGACCGGCCACGCAGGCACAGATCAACCGACCGACCGACATGGCGGTCCGGAACGGCTCGCTGATCGTCGCCGACGAGAACAACTCGCGGATCCGGCGGGTCGCGCCAAACGGGACGATCACGACGATCGGCGGGACGGGCCAAGCTGGGCTGCACCGGCGACGGCATCCCCGCGGTCCAGGCCCCCATCCAGAACCCGAACAGCCTCCGGGTCGGCCCCGACGGGAGCATCTACTTCTCCGAGGAGGAGTGCCAGATGGTCCGGCGGATCGCACCGGACGGCACGATCCACCGGGTCCTCGGGATCGGCGTCGACGGCTGCCAGGGCCTGGACGGCGGTCGCGCGGTCGATGCGATGGTGAGCACGCCCGGCTCGATCGACTTCGCGCCGAACGGCGACCTGTACGTGGCGGACTCCGGGTGCAACGTGCTGCTCCGGATCGACCAGCAGGGTCGCGTCCATGTCGTCGCCGACGCCTCGACCGTGAACTGACGACCCGCCTCGAACGAGGAGATCCGGTGGCGCGGCCGGGTCGACCCGCCCGCGCCACCGTCCGTTCCGGCGCTCGTCTCCGCGCAGCATTGAACGTTCGGGCGCCGGGCGGCTCCATACTCGACAAGGCGGCCGCTGTGGCCGTGGACCGAGGGCAGGGATGCAGGTCGACCTCGTCAGGCAAGCGGGGCGCGGCGATCGCGATGCCTTCGGGGTGCTTGCCGCCGACCACGTCGACCGCTGCTATGCCTTGGCGTACCGCATCCTCCGCGACCATCACCGCGCCCAGGACGCGGCCCAGCAGGCACTCCTCGGAGCGTGGCGCGACCTGCCGTCCCTGCGTGATCCCGAGCGGTTCGATGCCTGGCTCAATCGACTCGTCGTGAACGCCTGCTACGCCGAAGCGCGTGGGGAGCGGCGGTGGGTGGCGCGGATCGCGGTCGTCTCCGCGGAGGCCGAGCCGTCACCCGACATCGCCCGCGCGGTCGCGGCCCGCGACGAGCTGACGAAGGCCTTTCGCCGCCTGACGCCGGAGCAGCGCGCCGTCGTCGTCCTGCACCACCATCTCGGTTACCCGCTGACCGAGATCGCCTCGACGCTGGGAATCCCTGCCGGCACGGTCCGATCCAGGCTCCACTACGCGGTCCGCGAGCTGCGTCTGGCGCTCGACTCGGGTGCCGTCACGACATCGGCAGAGGAGCGCCCGGCATGACGACACCGACCGACGACCTGTTCGATCCCCGGGTCGCCGAATGGCTCGAGCAGGATCCGACCTCCGCGCCGGGCGAGCTGCTCGAGGATGTGCTGCGCGCGGCGTCAATGATCGACCAGCGCGGACCAGGCACGGCGAGGCATTCCAGGGCCGCGCGTTGGGCAGCACTCCCGATCGAAATCGCCGCGGTTCTCGCCGTCGCGCTCGTCGGCGGCGTGCTCCTCGTCAACCGTCCCGCGGTGGAGATCGCCGGTCCATCGACGCCGCCGGGTCCCACGCCGCAGGTCAACCCCTCCGAGGCCGTCGTGCGGCCGGCGTCGTCATCGCCGCTGCCGTCTTCGCCGCCACCGTCGACGCCGCTGGCCTCGGCCGCCCCGGACCTCGCGATCGTCCCCACGTTGACGAAGCGCTTCAGCTCACCGACCTATGGGTATTCGATCGGCATCCGCCCAGACTGGGCTACGCGGCCCGCGAAGCTGCCGTGGAGCGGGCCGGACAACAGTCCTCCGGTCGTCGACGAGATCGACTTCACCGGGACGGACAGCGGGATGACCGTGGCCTCGCAGGCGCTCTCGGCGGGCCAGACGCTCGACGATTGGCTCGTTCCCTTCGCGGCGAATGGGGGCGGTCTGTCCGCGTTCTGCCAGGGCGGAGATCCGTCATCGTGGCCGCCGGTCCAGGTGGGCGATGCGATCGGTCGCTGGCAACAGATGTGCAACGCGGCCGAGGTCGTGGTGGAGTCCGGTGGCCGGGTCTACGTCTTCACGTGGGGAAGCGGGAGCTTCGATCAGTCGAAGCATCTGTCGCCGGACGACTTCAAGGCCGTCCTCACCACGGTCCGGTTCGAACCCTCGACGGTTCCGCCCTCGCCGACCGCGCCGCCGCTGCCCCGATCGTTCACGTCGCCTCGAATGGGCTACTCGATCCAGCTTCCGGATGGCTGGTCGATCACTCCGGCAACGGCCAGCTGGGCGCCGCGAACCCAGGTCCTGTACACGGACCACACGGTCGATGTCTTCCAGTCGAAGACCGCGAGACTCGCCATCACGAGCCAGCCGCTGACCGCCGGTCAGACGGCCGATGACTGGATGCTCCTCTACTGCCAGCTGTATCAGCCCGGCTGGGTGAACTGTCCGACGATCCTCCCGACCTGGCCGGCCGTCACCGTTGGTGACGCGACTGGGCGCATCGACATGGACGGGATCGCGGCGACCGACACGATCGTGGACGGCGGTCGGGTCGTTCGACGCGATCGTCGTCAAGGGAGGTCGGGCCTATGCGATCACCCTCGACGGTCTCGTGGACCGGGCGACGTTCGAGGCGCTCCTCACGTCGATGACGCTGACCCCCGACACCGCGGTCGACGCCGGCCCCGACCCCCACCTGACATCGGGCGCGTCAGGGCGCCGCTTCCAGGGTCGAAGTCCGAATGTGCTTCGCGCACGAGCACGACTCGCCATCGCGGGATCTGAACGTTTTGCGGCGATCGGCCGTCAAGATGGGTGATCGCGGCCGAATGGTCGCGACACATCGAGGGGTCGACGTGGATCGAGACCTCGTGGAGCAGGCCCGTGAGGGGCGATCGAGAGGCGTTCGCGGTCCTGGTGCACCAGGTCAGCGACTCGCTCTACGCGGTCGCCCACCGGATCCTTCGCGACACGGGGCTCGCCGAGGACGCGCTGCAGAACGCCCTCGTCCTGGCCTGGCGGCGGCTCCCGCACCTGCGGGACGCCGATCGCTTCGAGGCCTGGATCCACCGGATCCTCGTGCACGCCTGCTACGACGAGGTCCAGCGTTCGCGGCACTGGTCCGCGAACGTGCGGGTGCTGCCGGTCGAAGGACCGTCGACGCCCGATGAGACCTCGGCCGTCGCCGCCCGCGACGAGCTGGAGCGCGCGTTCCGGCGCATTCCCGTCGAGCAGCGGGCGGTGTTCGTCCTGCACCACTACCTCGGGCTGCCCCTGGTCGAGATCGCCGAGATGCTCGAGATCCCGGCCGGGACGGCCCGATCGCGCCTCCACTACGCAACCCAGGGCCTCCGGGTCGCCCTCACCGGCGAGTCGGAGCGCGCCATCCAGGAAGGGCAGCTCGCATGACCGACGATCGCTCGCTCGAACGGGCCGCGCGGTCGTGGCTCGAGTCGGGGCCGACCGAGGCCCCGGACCGCGCCGTCGAGGCCGCCCTCTCCCGGATCCAGACGACACGACAGGAACGGGACCTTCGCGTCCCGTGGAGGACTCGTCCAATGACCATGACCGCACGCCTCGCGGCGGCGGCGATCGCGATCGCGGTCGTCGTCGCCGGCGGCGCCCTCATCCTCAGGCCCGGCAGCAACTCCGGCGTCGGCGCCCCGACGTCGAGCCCGACGAGCTCGGCGCTGGCGGTCACCCCGTCGAGCCTCGGCTCGCCCTCGGCCATCCCGAGTGCGCCGCCGGTCGACTATTCGGCCCTGCACGGCCAGATCCTCATGGAGCACCTCGGCAACGCGCCCGATGGCTCGGAGATGCCCACGTCCGACTACCACCCCGAGCGCCGCCGCCTGTACTTCATGGACCCGGCGACGATGACCGGAAAGACCGCCCGCGAGCTCCTGCCGGGGCAACCGGCGAGCGGCAAGTTGAACGCCGACGTCTCGGCCGACGGGAAGCAGGTGGTCTTCATGGACACCTCGACCCAGGCGAAGATCTGGATCGCCAATCTCGACGGGACCGGTCTCCGCCAGCTGACGACGAGCTGTGCCTGCAGCGAGCTCGACCCGGCGTTCGACCCGACGGGGACGAAGATCGCGTTCGTCCATCTCGAAGGAGTCACACGGCCGGCGACCTATGGTGCGAACGGCCATCTCTCCGTGGATGCGCCGCCCTACATCTCCTGGCTCGGCATCCGAGACCTCGCCACGGGCAAGGTCACGAAGCTTGACAAGACGGTCGGGCCGTCAACGGACGCCGTCCCCGAGCAGCCCTCGTGGTCGCCCGACGGAACACAGATCGTCTTCAACCGAACGACCTGGGGCACCGGCGACCTCCCGGCGAGCGGCGTCCTTCAGGTCGTCGATGTGACGACCGGTGCGGTCCGGACCTTCCCGAGCGGTTCCAAGGCCCCGATCCCCGGTGACGCCGACTGGTCACCTGATGGGTCGACGATCGTCTTCACCAACTACCCGTGGTCATCGATGGGCAGCATCGGAGGGCTCCCCGACCCGCTCATCTTCACCGTTCGGTCGGACGGCACCAACCTGAGTGAGCTCGCTCCGGGAGCCGGCGCCTCCTATATGCCCGACGGCCGAATCGTCTTCCAGAACAACTACTTCTGGGTCATGAACGCCGACGGAACGGACAGCCGTCCCGTGAACATCAGGGGCGATGACCTCACGGAGCTGAATGTCGGCTTCGCCTACATCCCCCACTGGGTCGGGATGCCGTAGTCGAGGATCCCGCATCGACAGCCCGCGCCCTTGTCCGCGAACCGTCGATGGCGAAGAACCGAACCGACCTAGACTGGCCTCCTCAGCCCGAGGAGGCCAGTCGCGCATGTACTACGTCGCCGCCGGCAGCATCCCCCGCCAGCGCCACACCCAGCACCGCGCGCCCGACGGCAGCCTTTACGCTGAGGAGCTGTTCGGGGTCGAGGGCTTCACCGGTCGGAGCTCGCTGCTCTATCACCGGACGCCGCCGACCCGGACCCACAAGATCGAAGCCGTCCGCCGGATCGAACTCGAGGCGGCCGACGACGGTCTCCATCGCCATCGCCTGACGAAGACGGGCGGCCTGGAGCCGCGTGGCGATGTCGTTAGCGGCCGCGTCCCGCTGTACTTCAACCACGACGTCGTATTCGGGATCGTCCGGCCGGCCGAGGCGATGCCGCCGACGGCCAGTTCTACCGGAACGGGATCGCCGACGAGATGCTGTTCGTCCACGAGGGGAGTGGCGTCTGTCGGACGGTCTTCGGGGACCTTCGCTACGGCCCTGGCGACTACCTCGTCCTGCCGATCGGGACCACCTGGCGGCTGGACCCCGACGAGGGCAGCGCGCAGCGGATCCTCTACCTCGAGGCGCCGTCGGAGATCGAGCCGCCGAAGCGCTACCGGAACGACTACGGCCAGCTCCTCGAGCACTCGCCGTACAGCCAACGGGACCTCCACGCCCCGGAGCTCCAGGAGCCGTTGGCCGAGGAGGGCGAGTACGTCATCCATGTCCGATCGGCCGACCGGATCACCGCTTACCACTACCGGCACCACCCGTTCGACGTCGTCGGCTGGGACGGCTACCTCTGGCCGTTCCGCTTCGACATCGCCGACTTCCAGCCGATCACCGGCCGTGTCCACCAGCCGCCGCCGGTCCACCAGACGTTCCAGGCGCGGAACTTCGTCGTCTGCTCGTTCGTGCCGCGGAAGTTCGACTACCACCCGCTTGCGATCCCGGCGCCGTACAACCACAGCAACATCAACAGCGACGAGGTCATCTACTACGTCGCGGGCAACTTCATGAGCCGGCGCGGCGTGGACATCGCCTCGTTCACCCTCCACCCGGCGGGCATCCCGCACGGGCCGCATCCGGGGACGGTCGAGGCGTCGATCGGCAAGGACGCGACCGAAGAGCTCGCCGTCATGGTCGACACGTTCCATCCGCTGTTCGTCACGAAGGCGGCGATGGACCTCGACGACCCGAACTACCCGTACAGCTGGATGCCGTCGGACGACCACGCGCGGGAAGCCTCCGAGCTCGCGGAGCGAGGCCCGGAGGCGTTCCCGGACTGAACGTCGTTTGAGCCGACCCCGGTCAGCTCGGGCTTACGCTCGTAGCCGGCGAGCCGGATGGAGCGCTCGCGGGGAACCTGACCGTCGACAGGAAGGCCCTGAAGAGCGGTTGCATTTCGGTCTGATAGATCACGAAGACGTAGACGCGATTTCCGACGAAGACGAACGCCTGTGCGTCATAGCAGGGGTCGAGCCGGCCCGGGTGGCCGTCGACGGTGATGGGCACGAACGTGGGCATCGTCGGGCAGAAAGCGGAGCCGGCGTAATAGGACGCGAGCCATGCGTCCTCGGACGTTCCGGCCGGAACGTCAGCCGCGAAGCCCAACACCGCAGTGTCCATACCATTCGCGTTACCCTCGAAGACATCCCAGACGCCGCCCGGCGCCGCGGCCGTAAGCGCCAGCCGATCCTTGGCGAAGTCCCACTGTCGCGTCGCCTGCGTGGCGGCCCACGTCGGGGGGTGCGCGATCTGGTACCCGTAGTGGCTCGAGGAGAACGGGAGCCAGCCGACCGTGGGGGGAGGCGTCGCCGGTGGGTGTCGGAGCCGGCGACGCCGACGCCGTAGGCGAGGGCGAGGGCGAGGGAACGGCCGACGGCGGTGCCGAGGCCGGCGGCGGCAGGTCGCTGCCGAGCTGGGGCCCGCGACTCGGCCGATGATCACGCCGCGCCACCGATGGCCAGGACGACGGCGACCGCGATGGTCGCCAGTCTCGAGGTGCTGGACATGTGGGGAACCTCCACGGCACGCGCCACGCGCGCCGCTGCGGGGTGTGTTCGATGGTCAGGAGGGCGTCGTCGATGACCCGGTCGGCCACCTCGTCGGCGCCCAGCTCGAAGAAGCTGTCGAGGTCGCGCTCGAGGTCACGCTGGTTTGTCACCGCGTTCGTCCTTCGCCGACCGCGACGGGCGCTCGACCGCCTCGAGGGCGGCGCGCATCGCGCGATGTGCGTAATGCAGACGCGATCGGGCGGTTCCGACCGGGATGCCGAGCGTGTCGGCGATCTCGGCGGGATCCAGCCCGAGGTAATGACGCAGGACGAGGATCGCCCGCTGGTCCGGCGGCAGCCGGCGGAAGCCGCGATCGAGCTGGTCGCGATCGGCGATCGAGAGCGTCTCGTCCGGCGCTGCCGGTCCGTCGAGCGGCAGGACCCGGATGTTGGCGCTCCACTGGCGCGCCCGGCGCGCCTCCACGTAGCAGGCGTTGACGAGGAGACGATTGAGCCACGCATCGAAGCGGTCCGGATCGCGGAGCCGCGGCAGCTCGCGCCAGGCGATCACCAGCGTCTGCTGAACGGCGTCCTCGGACCGATCGACGTCGCGAAGGATTCGGTTGGCGATCCCGAACAGGCGGTCCCCGCGCGTGCGGGCCAGGACGCCGAACGCGTCCCGGTTTCCGTGCTGGGCCTGCTCGACGAGATCGAGATCCATCGCCCGTCCTCGGTGCGCCGCATCGGGGGCGCCATCCGAGACTACTGAGTACGCAAGCCCCCGGCCCGTTCAATCCCTGAAACCGTGCCCACCGCTGAGGGCGTCGACGTTGTCGCCGAGCTGCTCGTCAACGACCCGGCGCGGCGAGGAGATCGGATCCGACCCGCATGGCGAGGCCCGCGCCCTGAGCGAGCGCGGGCCTGAGGCGTTCCCGGACGAGGACCGGCCGGGCCGGCTGCTCGGTCAGCCGGGCCGGGGCTGGCGATCGGCGAAGCGCCAGGCACCGTCGGGTTGAACTTGACGGTCGAGGCTCGCGCCCGGGCACCGCCGATTCAGAGCGACGCGGCGAGCGGACGCGATCGCCGTCGAGACGGGCATCATTTGGCGATGACTGACCCCTTCGACCGATCCTTCCGCGACCGCGTGCTCGCGGGCGAGACCCTGCTCGGCCTGTTCCTCGACCTCGGGTCACCGCCTGCAGCGGAGCTGGCGGCCGCCGCCGGCTACGACTGGCTCCTCGTCGACCTCGAGCACGGCGCCGCCACCGAGGGCGATCTGCCGAGCATCCTCCGGGCCGTCGAGCTTGGCGGCTCGACGGCGCTCGTCCGGGTCCAGTCGGGCGAGCGGATCCGGATCGGGCGGGCCCTCGACATGGGCGCTCGCGGGATCATGGTCCCGCGGCTCGACTCGGCGGACGAGGCACGCGAGGCGGTGACGTTCCTTCGCTACCCACCGGACGGGATCCGGGGCGTCGCGACGCGCGTCCGCGGAGCCGGCCTCGGGGCGGTCGGCCACGCCGACGTCCGGCGCCTGAACGAGCGGGTCGTCGGGATCATCCAGATCGAGTCGGTCGGCGGCCTCCGCGACGCCGACGCGATCGCCGCGATCGATGGCGTGGATGTCCTGTTCGTGGGGCCGGCGGACCTGTCCCATTCGCTGCGGATCCCCGGCCAGTTCCAGCACGCCGACTACCTCGCCGCCCTGGACCGGGTCGTCGCGGCCTGCCGGACCCACGGCAAGGCGGCCGGCATCCTCGTCTACGACATGGCCGTCGTCCCACGCCATCTCGAGCTGGGGTTCACGTTCGTCGGGATTGGGGCCGACGCGGCATTCGTCGCGGAGGGTGCCAGGCGGTCACTCGCCGCGATTCGCGGCTGACCCGATGGAGGCACGCCTGCGGCGGCTGCTGCGTCCACTGGCTCCGGTCCTTCGACCGGTCTGGCATCGCGCCCGGCCGCTCTTCATGCGCGACTCGCCGACCTCGATCCCGACCACCCTGGAGCGCTGGTGGACCGGCGCGGTCGATGCGGTGTACCGGGCGGCCGGCCGGCGTCCGCCGCCGATCCGCCCCCTGCGGCACGTGGAGCTGGTCGACCTGGCCGCGGCGGAGCCGTACTACAAGGCCCGCATCGGATACATGGGAGCCGCCGGCGCGATCGCGACGGAGCTGATCCAGCGCAAGCACCTCCGAAGCGGCCTCGAGCTCGGGCCGCACCTCCGCTCCCTGATCAAGGGCGCCGACGTGATGGACGTCGTCCACAACCCGGGCCTCCAGGCCGAGGGCCGCCGGATCGTCGCCAACGCGACGAGGACGCCGTGGCCGTTCCCGGACCAGCAGTACGACCTGTTCGTGGCGCTCCAGGTGTTCGAGCATCTCGGGACCCGTCAGCCCGAGGCGTTCCGCGAGGTCCGCCGCGTCGCGCGGAACGCGATCCTCTCGCTGCCGATCGACTGGGTCATGGCCGATCCAACCAACTGCCATCACGGCCTGACGGAGGAGGGGGTCCTCGCCTGGTTCGCCCCGGTCGTCCCGACCCGCGTCGCCCTCGGCAACCCCGGCCACCGGAAGCGGCTGATCTACGTCTTCGAGGACCTCGAGCCACCGAACGACGAGCCCGCCAGCGATTCCGGCGATCCCGTCGCGGTCGGAGCAGACCAGCCCGGCCTGAGCTAGCCCGACCCGGGGGTCAGCTCGCCGTCGAGCGGTGCGGCAGGCTCCGGTGCCCCGTGCGGCCGTTCGCCGGTCTGGGCGACGACGACGCCGAGGAGGATCAGCCCGGCGCCGACGAGCTGGATCGGCGCGAGGACCTCGCCGAGGGTCAGCCAGGCCAGGGTCACGATGATCAGCGGCTCGACCGTGCTGACGAGGGCGGCCTGGGCGGCGCCGATCCGCCGCGCGCCGGCGTAGAACGTCTGGATCGCGAGGAAGGTGCTCGCGAACCCGATCGCGACGAGGTACGGCCACGCCGCCGAGGGGATGCGGTCCGGGGCGAGCGGCCGTCCCGTCAGGACGGCCGCACCGATGAACACGGCCGCGGTCGCGCTGATCATCAGGGTCGTGGTCGCGGCCGCGTCATCGGCCCGGTCGGTTCGCACCGTCTCGTGGGCGAGCCGATCCGTCCGCTCCCCGGCGAGCCGCGCCGACAGGATGATCCAGCCCGCGTAGATGATCGGCGAGGCGAGGATCAGGAGCAGGCCGCTCACCGGTGGCGGCGGGACCAGGTTGATCCCGCCGAGCGCCAGCACGACCCCGACGAGCGCGATGCCGAGCGCGAACCACGGCCGCCGCCCAGTCAGCCGGGTCGCATAGCGGACGGACAGCACGGCAACGATCGCCGGATAGAGGTAGACGAGGACGCCGGCCAGCGACGCCGGGACGGTCTCGAGGCCCGCGTAGTAGGTGCCCGCGTTGCCCGTGTACCAGACGCCGAGGCCGGCTGCCCCGAGTGCCTGGCGCCGTTCCAGGCGGCGGAGCGCGGAGCGCCGGGTCGGCGAGGCGAGGAGCCATCCCCAGGCGAGTGCAGCTCCGATCGCGAACCGCCAGGCGAGCAGCTGGAGCCAGTCGAGGCCCGCCGCGTAGATCGGCTTGGAGAGCACGGTCCCCGACGCGAATCCGGCGGCGGACACGACGACCAGGACGATCCCGATGGCCCGGCGGCGATCCACGCTCGCGAGGCTAGCAGTGCGCTCGCCCGCCCTGTGTCGGCGACCCGTCGTCGGCCGGACGCGGATCATCGGGCGCAACACGCGAAGTGGATACACTTGCCCGCGTGAACGACCTGACCGAGGGTGCTGTCGCCGCCCGCATCCCGACCCTCGTGGACGAACGGCTCCAGGGCGTCGGGCGTCGAGAGCCGGTCACCGTGGCGCCCGGGACGAGCCTGACCGCGTGCCTCGAGGAGATCCGGCGGACCGGGACGGGCGATTCGGTCTTCGTCGTCGACGCTTCGGGTCGCCTCACCGGCGTCCTGACGGAGCGGGACATCTTCGGCCGCCTCGTGGGCGGCGACGTGCCGCCGATCGACCTCGCCCAACCGGTCGAGACGCTGATGACGACCCGGCCGCGCCACCTCCGCCTCGAGGAGACGGTCCGCCACGCGATCGACCTCATGCAGACCGGCCGCTACCGGAACGTGCCGCTCCTCGATGACGACGACGTCCTCCAGGGCGTCATCCGACCGCAGGACGTCCTGAAGTTCCTCGCGGAGTCGTTCCCCGAGGAGCTGCTCAACCTGCCGCCCCGACCCCACCAGACCATGCGCCGAGCCGAAGGGGGCTGACCCCAGCGTGACCACCACCCGCGAGATCGAGCCGCAGACCCAGGAGCTCGATCGCGTCACGATCCGGTTCGCCGGCGATTCCGGCGACGGGATGCAGCTGACGGGCACCCAGTTCACCCGGACGGCCGCCGTCTACGGCAACGACATCAGCACCCTGCCGGACTTCCCGGCGGAGATCCGCGCCCCCGCCGGCTCGCTGCCGGGCGTGTCGGGCTTCCAGATCAGCTTCAGCTCGAGCGACATCCACACCCCGGGCGACCAGCCGGACGTTCTCGTCGCGATGAACCCGGCAGCGCTGAAGACGAACGTCATCGACCTGCCGGCCGGCGGCGCGCTGATCGTCAACAGCGACGCATTCACTGCCCAGAACCTCTCGAAGGCCGGTTATGTGTCGAACCCGCTGACGGACGGCTCGCTCAAGCAGTTCAGCCTCTTCGAGATCCCGATCACCACGCTCAACGAGCGGTCCCTGGACGGTCTCGACATGACGTCGAAGCAGAAGGACCTGACGAAGAACTTCTTCGCCCTCGGGATCATGTTCTGGCTGTACGGCCGGGACTTCGACGGGACGATCCACTGGATCAACGACAAGTTCGGCAAGCGACCGGTCGTCGCCGAGGCCAACACTCGAGCGGTCAAGGCCGGCTATGCGTTCGGTGAGACGACCGAGATCTTCCACACCCACTACCGGGTCGCGCCGGCCCACCTCCCGCCCGGGACCTACCGGAACATCACCGGCAACGAGGCCACCGCGCTCGGGATGCTCGCCGCCTCGAAGCTCGCCGACCGGCCCCTGTTCTACGGGTCCTACCCGATCACGCCGGCCTCCGACATCCTCCACCAGCTGTCCGGCTACAAGAGCTTCGGCGTCAAGACGTTCCAGGCCGAGGACGAGATCGCGGCGATTGGCGCCGCGATCGGGGCGGCCTACGGCGGCGCGATGGGCCTGACCGCCTCATCCGGACCGGGCATCGCCCTGAAGTCGGAGGCGCTCGGGCTCGCCGTGATGGTCGAGCTGCCGCTCGTCGTCGTCGACGTTCAGCGGGCGGGGCCGTCCACCGGCATGCCGACGAAGAACGAGCAGGCGGACCTGCTCCAGGTCATGTTCGGGCGGAACAGCGACTCGCCGCTGCCGGTCGTCGCCCCCGCGACGCCGGGGGAGTGCTTCGACCTCGCGATCGAGGCGTGGCGCCTCGCCCTGAAGTACGTGACACCGGTCGTCTACCTCTCGGACGCGTTCCTCGCCACGGGCGCGGAGCCCTGGAAGATCCCGTCGATCGAGGACCTGCCGGACATCTCCGTGTCGAACTACACGGACAAGGCGACGTTCCATCCGTACGAGCGGGACCCGAAGACCCTCGCCCGGAAGTGGGCGATCCCCGGGACGCCCGGGCTGGAGCACCGGATCGGCGGTCTCGAGAAGGCCGACATCACCGGCAACGTCAGCTACGACCCGGACAACCACCACAGGATGCAGCTCCTCCGCCAGGCGAAGGTCGCCCGGATCGCCGACGACATTCCGCCGCTCGACGTGTTCGGGCCCGATCGCGGCGACCTGCTGATCCTCGGCTGGGGCTCCACGTACGGGGCGATCCGGAGCGCGGTCGAACGGCTGCACGTCGAGGGCCGGAGCGTGGCCCACGCCCATCTCCGCCACCTCAACCCCTTCCCCTCGAACACCGAGAAGGTGCTCCGGAGCTATCGCCGCGTGCTGATCCCCGAGGTCAACCTCGGCCAGCTGTCGATGCTCGTCCGGGCCCAGTTCCTCATCGACGCCGAGGGCTACAACCGCGTCCGCGGCAAGCCGTTCACGATCGCCGAGATCGTCGCCCAGGCCGAGCGGATCCTCGGGAGTGGACATGACTGAATCGATGCCGGCGCTCAGCCCGGAGAACGCCGAGATCATCCAGCTGACCAGGAAGGACTTCGTGTCCGACCAGGAGGTCCGCTGGTGCCCGGGCTGCGGTGACTACTCGATCCTGGCCCAGACCCAGAAGCAGATGCCCGACTTCGGGGTGCCGAAGGAGAACATCGTCTTCATCAGCGGCATCGGCTGCTCCGGCCGGCTGCCCTACTACATGAACACCTACGGCTTCCACACGATCCATGGCCGTGCGCCGACGCTCGCGACGGGCCTCAAGGCGGCCCGGCCGGACCTGATGGTGTGGGTGATCACCGGCGACGGCGACGCGCTGTCGATCGGTGGCAACCACATCCTCCACTCGATGCGCCGGAACGTCGACATCACCCTCGTGATGTTCAACAACCGGATCTACGGCCTCACGAAGGGCCAGGCGTCACCGACGTCCGAGTTCGGCAAGCGGACGAAGTCGACGCCGGCGGGCACGGTCGACACGCCGATCCAGCCGCTGACGGTCGCGCTCGCCGCGGAGGCGTCGTTCGTCGCCCGGAGCGTCGACACCCACACCGAGCACCTCCAGCAGACCCTCCAGCGCGCGGGGATGCACCACGGCTCCACGTTCGTGGAGGTCCTCCAGAACTGCAACATCTTCAACGACGGCGCGTGGCGGGACTTCACCGACCGCGAGGTTCGCGAGGACCGGATGCTCGTCCTCGAGCACGACAAGCCGATGATCTTCGGCAAGGACCGCACTCAGGGGATCCGCCTCCGCGGGCTCCACCCGGAGGTCGTCACAATCGGCGAGAACGGCGTGACCGAGTCCGACCTCCTCGTCCACGACGAGCGAGCGCCGGAGCCCTATCTCGCGCTGATGCTGTCGCGGATGTTCTGGCCGGACTTCCCCGTTCCGGTCGGCGTCCTCCGGGCCGTGCCGCGACCGACCCACGACCAGCTCGTCGAGGGGCAGATCTCGGCCGCCGTCGCGGCCACCGGCAAGGGCGATCTCGCCGCCGCCCTCGCGAGCGGCGAGACCTGGACCGTCGACTAGGCGAGGGACCCATGCGCTGCCCAACGTGTGGCTTCGAGAACCTGAGCGGGGCCGACGTCTGCGACAACTGCGGCTCGGATCTCGCGGCCCGCGACGTCCCGGAGCCGGCGACGGCCTTCCACGGCAGGCTGCTCGGGGCGCACCTGGATGCGCTCGGGGTCCTGCCCCCGGAAATCGTCGATGCCTCGACCGATGTCGATGACGCGATCCGGCGGATGCACGACAAGGGGATCGACTGCGTCCTCGTCGTGGATGGCGGGCGGCTGGTCGGGATCTTCACGGATCGCGACGCGGTCCTGAAGGTCGCCGGAACCTCGCCGGCGGACCGGACGATCGGCGCGCTGATGACCCACGACCCAGTGGTCCTCCGCCACGACGAGACGATCGCTGTCGCGATCAACAAGATGGCGGTTGGCGGCTTCCGCCACATCCCGATCGTCGAGGACGGCCGGCCGACGGGCGTCATCTCGGCGCGGGACGTCTTCCACCACCTCGCCCAGTCGCTGGACTGAGACGGCGACTCGGCCGGCCGTGACGGAGCGTGTCCTCGTCCTGGCCGACGACCTGATCTGGTCGATGCGGCTGCTCGGACAGGTCCGCGACGCCGGAGCGGAGGCCGCGGCCGCCCGGACCACGGCTGCCTTCGACGCGGGGCTCGGCGCCGCCGACGCGGCCATCGTCGACCTCACCTCGCGCGCGTACGACGGATTGGCCGCCATTGCGGCCGCTCGCGACCGCGGGGTCCCCGTCCTCGCGGTCGGCCAGCACGACGATCACGTCGTTCGGCGCGATGCGCTCGCGGTCGGCGCGGACCGCGTGCTCGCCTATCGCAAGCTCTTCGACGACGGGCCGGCCACGATCCGCAGGTGGCTCGATGCCGCGGTCGTTCACGCATCGACGAAGGAGGGCACGATCTCGTGACCACTGCACCCGCGACCCGGCCGACGATCCCTTCGGAACGGTACGCGGAGCGCGCGAGGCGTCTCGCCGAGCTGGGCGCCGATGCCGGGTTCGATGCGATCCTGATCGGAGTCGGCCCTGACCTCGACTACGTGACCGGCTATCGCGCGATGCCGCTCGAGCGGCTGACGATGCTCGTCGTCGTGACCGGGGCCGACCCGGTCCTGATCGTCCCCAGGCTCGAGGAGCCGGCTGCCCGGGCCGGGCTCCGGACGCCGATCGCGATCGCGACGTGGATGGAGACCGACGATCCCCACGGAACGGTCGCGGGGCTGGTGGCGCGATCCGCCGGCGGTGCGTCCGAGACACCGCGCATCGCGGTGTCGGATCGGCTGACCGCGTACCACCTGCTGCGGCTCCAGGCCGCGATGCCCGGCGCATCGTGGGCGTCGGCGACGACCGTCGTGCGTGGGCTGCGGATGGTGAAGGACTCCGACGAGATCGAGCTGCTCCGGCTCGCGGGGGCCGCCGCCGACCGCGTCGTCGACCAGATCGCGTCCGGCCGCCTCGTCGGGCGGACCGAGGCCGATGTCGCCGACGAGGTCCGCGACCGGCTGCGCGCCGAAGGCCATGAGCTGGCCGAGTTCGCGATCGTCGCCTCAGGCCCGAACTCGGCGTCGCCGCACCACGAGGCCTCGGAGCGGGTGATCCGGGCCGGCGAGCCGATCGTCCTCGACATCGGCGGCACGTTGGGCGGCTATGGCAGCGACACGACCCGCACGTTGTGGGTCACGGGGGGTGACGACGCGAACGGCCCGACCGAGGAGTTTCGCCACCTGTTCGGTGTCCTCCTCTCGGCGCAGCAGGCCGCGACCCGGGCGGTCCGGCCGGGTGTGGCGGCGGAAGCGATCGACCGAACGGCGCGCGACATTATCGACGGCGAGGGCTACGGCGAGAACTTCTTCCACCGGACCGGTCACGGGATCGGGCTGGAAGGGCACGAGGAGCCGTACCTGGTCGCGGGCAACGGCGAGGCGCTCGAGGCCGGGATGGCGTTCAGCATCGAGCCAGGGATCTACCTTCCGGGCCGCTACGGCGCCCGGATCGAGGACATCGTCGTCTGCGGTCCGAACGGTCCGATCGTCTTCAACAACGTGCCGCGCGAGTTGCGCGTCGTCACCGGCTAGGCACCGGGCGGACGCGGGCGGGCAACCACCCGGGGTATCATCTTCGAACGGTGGTCCATCGGACCGCCCTCCACGATCGAACCGATGACGACCTTCCTGCGGCGTCCCAACGCCGCCGCCCACGCCGACGGGCCGGACATCCGGCCGGTCGCCCAACGCCGGTGAGCCGGCGCCATCACGGCGGACGTCCGCATCATTCGAACGGTCCTGCGCGGTCCTCAGCGGCCGCGAACGGACCCACCGGTGGTGCCGGATCGGTGGCCGCCCCGCCGCCGGTCGAGCCCGCCGCGATCGTCGACACGACCCCGCCCGTCGTGGCGTCATCGACGGCGCAAGCGGTGGCCGAACCGGTCGTCGACACCCGCCCGGCCAACGGCGCTGCGCCATCCCACGACGGCCACGCCGCGCCGGCGCCCCATGCCCTCGCTGGCCCGGACGCGGCATTCCACGCACCGCCGCTCCGCCCGCCCGGGATGCACCCGCCCGGCGCCCCCGGGTTCAACGGCTCGAACGGCGCCCCTCGCGACGGGCCGATCGGCGGATCGTGCACGGCGCCGCAGCTGCGTCGCTTCATCAAGAGCCGGCCGTACGTGCCGATGCACGAGCTCCGCCGCCGGTTCGGGATCAACGGTGGCGACGACGAGGTGACGGCGGTCGACCTGGGCTCCGGGCGGATCTTCGTCGGCCTGCCGTATCGCGAGGGGACGCTCCTCGGTGAGCTGCTGCGGGGCGGTGAGATCGGCTACGAGCTGTCGCTCGACCCGCGCAGCCCGGTCGTCGTGGGCCTCTACCCGATGCGCCCGATCGCCCGCGCCTGATCGGGCGCGGCTCGCCCCGTCCGGACTCGGCATGCCTACCGGCCGGCACGCGGCGAACCTCGCGAGCATTGGGCGATACGATCCCTGCAGCGTGGACCGTCCGCGACCCCGGCGCCGTCTGGGTCCGGCCACGCGCTCGTCGCGCATTCGTGGAGGATCGGGTCGGGCATGTCGGTGAGCGACGACCGGGTGGCAGGAGCCGCGCTGCGGGGGTGTGGCCTGTTCAGCGCGGCGGACGACGCCGCGATCGACACGCTCATTCGCGTCCTGCGGGTCCGGCGTTTCCGGCGCGGCGAGACGATCTTCCACCAGGGTGACCCCGGCGACGCGCTGTTCGTCGTCGCGAGCGGCTCGGTCAAGGTCGTGCTCCCGAGCGACGAGGGCGCGGAGCCCGCGATCGTCGCGATCCTCGGCCCGAGCGAGTTCTTCGGCGAGCTCGCTCTCCTCGACGGGGCGCCCCACTCGGCAACGATCGTGGCGGTCGAGCCGACCGAGACGCTGGTCCTCCATCGCGATGCATTCCTCGCCCTGGTCGACACCGACGCGGGACTTCGCCGGACGCTGCTCGCCTCGCTCGCGACCGAGATCCGCCGCCTCACCGGTCACGTCGAGGACCTCCACTTCCTCGACCTGCCGGGCCGCCTCGCTTCGAGGATCATCCGGCTGGCCGACAGCGCGGAACCCACCGGCACGGACGGAGCTGTCCGGATCCCCTGGCCGTACACCCAATCCGAGCTGGCCGGAATGATCGGCGGCTCGCGGCAGTCCGTGAATTGCCTGCTCGCGGACCTGTCCGACCAGGGCCTCGTGCGGATCGAGCGGGACCAGCTCGTCGTCCTCGACGCCCAACGCCTCGCCGAGACGATCGAGCGGTGAGTGCCAGTGATCCTCCGTCGCCCGGCCCTGCGCCGGGCGACGACCCTCTGCGGACTGCCCTCCGATCGATCGCCCTCCGGGTCGAGGCAGCCAACCGGCTGAGCGCAGATCGGCGGGACGGCCGTGCTTCGGTCGATCGTCGAGGCGACGGCGGGGCTGTTCGAGGCCGAGGCAGCGTCGATCGCGCTCCACGACCGGGCGAGCGACCGTCTCGTCTTCGCGGTCGCGGCCGGGGAGCAGGGGCAGGGCGTGGTCGGTCTCTCGATCGAGAGTGGCCAGGGGGTCGCCGGCTACGTCTTCTCGACCGGCCAGCCGATCGCCCTCACGGACGTCGCCGCGGACGCTCGCTTCGGGCGGTCCACGGCCGAGCAGACCGGATACGTCCCGCGCTCCCTGATCGCCGTGCCGCTCGGCGACGACGAGGGGATCCTCGGGGTGCTCGAGATCCTCGACAAGCGAGGCGACGGCGGCTTCGACCTGCGGGACGTCGAGCTGGCCGGGGTGTTCGCCCGACAGGCGACCGTCGCGATCCGGAGCAGCCGCGTCGAGCGGGACACCGCGTCGCTCCTGCGAACGGTGCTCTCGGCGGCCGCGGCGACGAGGCCAAGTGGCTCCGGCGGGCCGGCCACCGGGCCCGGGCCGGACACCGCGGCCGATGCGGTGTCGGCGGCCGACATCGACGCGATCGTGGCCGATGCGACCGCCGGGCTCGACGGCGGCATCGACGATCCTCTCTGGGCGCTGGCGGACGAGATCGCCCGGCTCCGTGAGGCGGATCCCGCCGAGCTGGACCTCGTTCGCGAGCTCCTTGCCGTCCTCGTGCGGCGCGCCGGACGGGGCGGTCCGGGGGCTCGCCCGGGCCGGATCCGATGAGCGGGACCGCAACGGGCGAGGGGACCCCGACGACGGGCGAGGGCCGCGCCGCCGGCGAGGCGCCCGCGACACGAGATGGAGCCTCGGCCGTGCCGCCGGCGTGGGGCGACGCCTTCGCGACGGGCCACCGTCCGTCACCTGTCGCGCGTCGCACCGTTCGCGAACGTCGAGCGCGAATGGGCGTTCGGCGCCGGCGACGGGGCCGGCGTGACCGTGGCGGTGATCGACTCGGGCGTCGAGGGATCGCATCCGGCGATCGGCGGCGCCCTCGTCGAGAGCGTCCGCATCGAGCTCGACGGTCAGGAGACGCGGGTGGTCCCCGATGACCCGATCGACGCTGTCGGCCACGGGACGGCCTGTGCCGGGATCGTCCACGCCCTCGCCCCGAAGGCGTCGCTCGTCAGCGTGCGCGTCCTCGGGTCGGACAACCGCGGCAAGGGCCTCGCATTCGCGACCGGCCTCGAGTGGGCGATCGACCGGGGTGCCTCCGTCGTCAATCTCAGCCTCTCGTCCCGGAGCGAGGCGATGTTCGCCACCCTCCACGACCTGGCCGATCGGGCGTACTTCGCGAACTGCCTGCTCGTGTCCGCGGCGAACAACGTGGCGGTGGCGAGCTACCCCTCCCTCTTCGCGGCGGTCGTGTCCGTGGCAGCCCACGACGTCCGCGACGCGAACACCTGGTTCTACAACCCCCATCCGCCGGTGGAGTTCGGCGCGTGCGGCCTCGACGTGGACGTGGCCTGGCGCGATGGCGGGCGGATCGTCGCGACGGGGAACAGCTTCGCTGCTCCGCATATCGCAGGCTTCGCCGCCCGGATCCGGGCGACGCATCCGAGCGCGACGCCCTTCGAGGTCAAGACGATCCTCGCCGCGACCGCCGATCGACCCTAGGTCGTTCGCGCGACCGGACGAGGAACGCCCCGCCCTGGGGCGGGCGGGGCGTTCGGTGGGGCGGCGGGGTCTCCGCCCCGGTCGGTGAGCGCGCTCTACTTCTTGTAGTGACCCTCGACGTCGTCGTCGCTGACCTCACCGCCACCGGACGGCCGCCGCAGGTCGCCGCCGGTGCCCGGCAGCCGCGGTCCCAGATCCTCGGCGTTCGACTGGCGATGTCCCTCGACGTCGTCGGCGGCCGGGAGCCCGTCGACCGGGAGCCCGTCGTCGTTGCCCAGCCCTTCGTGGGGGAGTCGACTTGCCTTGCCCATGGCCTGTACCTCCGTCATTGACCCCGAATCCGTACGTGTCATGTTCGGAGCGTCGTTGATGTCGCCACGATACGCCGCGCCGGACGGCGCTCGCGTCCCTTGCCGGACGCGTCACTTGTCAACTGCGATACACCCCGGTCGGGGTCAGGACGTCTTCGGCAGCGCCTCGGCGGCCGGTCGTCCGGCTCCTTACCGGCCGACGTCGTCGGCGACCGACCTCCCGCACACCCGCCCCGCGCGTCCGAGTGCATCCAGGCGTCAGACGCGTTCGTGGGGTGTCCGTGTTCCGGGCTTGCCGCCGCTCAGGTCGCGCGCCGGCAGCGAGATGCCCTCGAGCGCCAGCAGCTCGCGCTTGATCTCGAGCAGCTCGTCGCGGCTGCCGAACCAGTCGCCGCCGTAGCCGCCGATCGAGCCGTCGCCCGCGAGCACCCGGTGGCACGGGATCGCGAGCCCGATCGGGTTCCGCCCCACGGCGCCGCCCACGGCCCGCGCCGCACCATGCCGGCCGATGGCCCGGGCAACCCGTCCGTAGCTCGTCGCCTCGCCCCAGCCCACCCGACGCACCTGCTCGAGCACGGCCCTGTCCCAGGCCGAGCCGACCACGAGGTCGAGCGGGAGTTGCCCGAGGTCGTCCGGGCGTCCGCCGAGGAAGTCATCGACGGCCGCGACCGACCGGTCCAGAAGGCGGCTGCTCCCGTCGATCGGGGACAGCCCCGTCCGACGCACGATCGAGGAGACGAACGCCTCGAGCGGCGACAGCACGGCGAGACCGACCAGCCCGCGATCGGATACCGCGATCCGGACCGGGCCCCATGGCGCGCGACCCGTCGCAAACCGGACCCGCCCGCCGCGACGCTCCCCTGGTCCGAGCGATCCATCCGTCATGGGTCCATCATCGAACAATCGACATGGACGCCAATGCCGCCGCCGCTCGTCGATCCCGCGCTCCGCGCGGCGTCATCCCGGTCGAGCCGGGCCCCGGCCAGGAGTCCGTCTGGGACTATCCGCGGCCGCCACGGGTCGAGGCCGTCGATGCTCGCGTGCGGGTCGTCGTCGACGGTCGCCCGCTGGCAGACACGACGCGCGCCCACCGGGTGCTCGAGACCGCCGGAGCGCCGGTCTACTACATCCCGCCGGAGGACGTCGACACGGCCCGGCTGCGGGCGACCGATCGACGGACCACCTGCGAGTGGAAGGGTGGCGCCTCCTACTTCGACTACGACGACGGCACCCGCCGGATCCCGTCGGTCGGCTGGGCCTACCAGGCTCCATTGCCGGGCTTCGAATCCATCCGCGATCACGTGGCCTTCTACGCGGGCCGCGTCGACGAGGCATGGGTCGGCAACGAGCGCGCCCGGCCACAGCCCGGTGGGTTCTACGGCGGCTGGTTGACGGAGGCGATCGTCGGACCGGTCAAGGGCGAGCCCGGCAGCGAGGGCTGGTGACCGCCGGTCCCGGCGGCCGGGTGCAATGCCACTGCAAGCGAATCCCGTCGATCGGGCGGAGTCGCCGTCATCAGGCCGAGGTCACCGTGGTGACGGGGATGGATCCGTGATGACTGCACCTTCGCACCCGCACCCGCGCCCGCTGCTCGTGCTCAACCCGACCGATGACACCGAGTTCCGAACCATCGTCCGGGAGATGCTCGACGGGGCGACATCGCCTGCCGTCCTTCAGGGGCGGCTTCGAGAGCAGCATCCCCGCGCCGTCGTCCGTGCCCGAGGGCTGTCCGGCGAGCCGGCCGAGACGTGGTACGTCTACCGCGACGGACGGTGGGTCGGCTCGGGCCACTGACGGGCGTCGCCTGGGCCCGGTCGCCCACGGCGGATTCCGGGGTGTATACTCCGGGGGAGTATGCTGCACGAGCCCACCAGCCACGTTGATCCCGGTCCGCCGCCAGGCGTGTCGCTGAGCGCCGAGCCCGCCGTCGCGGTCGAGATCGACCTTCCGATCGCCGGCATGACCTGCGCGTCGTGCGTCAACCGCATCGAACGGTTCCTGCGAAAGAGCGACGGCGTCGAGGCGGCATCGGTCAACCTTGCCACCGAGGTCGCGACCATCCGTTACCTGCCCGGCGTCACCGGTCGGGCCGAGCTCGCCCGGACGATCGAGGCCGCCGGGTACGAGCTGAAGCCGCCGCCGAGCGACGAGGAGACTGCCGCTCGGCGGACCCTGCGCGCCGCCGCTGAGGCCGAGGATCGGGAGCGAGCCGCCGCGGCCAACCGGCTCCTCCTCGAGGCCGTGGTCTCGATCGCGGTGGCGGTCGGGATCATGGTCCTGATGTTCTGGCCGCAGACCGCGGTCCCGATGGAGACGATCAACTGGATCGTCCTCGTACCGGCGACGTTCATCCAGGTGTGGGCCGGCCGGCGCTTCTACGCCGCGGCGTGGCGAGCCGGACGCCATGGCGGGGCGACGATGGACACGCTCGTCGCCGTCGGGACGACCGCGGCCTGGGCCTACAGCGTCGCCGTGACCATCGATCCGGCCTGGGTCCACGAGGCCGGGCTCCACCCCGAGACCTACTTCGACAGCTCCACGATCATCCTCGGGCTCGTCCTGCTCGGCCGTTGGCTCGAGGCACGCGCCAAGACCCAGGCAGGGAGTGCGATCCGCCGCCTGATCGGGATGCAGGCCACGACCGCCCGGCTCGTGCTGCCGGACGGTGACCGGATCGTCGCACTGGAGGACGTCGCACCGGGCGACCTGCTCCGCGTCCGTCCGGGCGATCGCGTCCCGGTCGACGGCGTGCTGACCGAGGGCGGCTCGACGATCGACGAGTCGATGCTGACGGGCGAGCCGATCCCGGTCCGGAAGGAAGCCGGCGACGAGGCGTACGGGGCGACCCTCAACGGCAACGGCTCGTTCGTCCTCCGGGCCACCCGGGTCGGGTCCGAGACCGCGCTCGCCCGGATCGTCGCCCTCGTCTCCCGCGCCCAGGGATCGAAGGCACCGATCCAGCGGCTCGCGGACCGGATCAGCGAGGCGTTCGTGCCCGCGGTCCTGGCGATCGCCGCCCTGACGTTCCTCGCCTGGTTCGCCTTCGGGAGCGAGCCGCGTCTGACCCTCGCCCTGACGGCGTTCATCGGCGTCGTGATCGTCGCCTGCCCGTGCGCGATGGGGCTTGCGACGCCCACGGCGATCATGGTCGGGACGGGTCGCGGCGCCGAGGCGGGGATCCTGTTCCGCGGCGGCGAAGCCCTGGAGCGCGCCCACCGGATCGACACCGTGATCTTCGACAAGACGGGCACGCTGACGGTGGGCCGGCCGGTCGCCGACTCGCCGGAGGCACTCGGCTCATGGCCGGCGGGCGAAGTCCTCGACCTCGCCGCATCGGTCGAGCGCGGCAGCGAGCACCCCCTCGGTGCCGCGATCGTCGTCCGGGCGAACCGTGACGAGCTCGGCTTCCTTCCCGTGACCGGCTTCATCGCCCACGCAGGCCATGGCGTGGCGGGTGTCGTCGACGGCAGGCACGTGCTCGTCGGCTCAACGAGGCTCATGCGGGATCAAGGGATCGAGCCGGTTGCGAGGGATCGTGCCGACGCGCTCGCCGCCGCGGGGCGGACCCCCGTCTGGGTCGCGATCGACGGCGCCGTCGCGGGGCTGATTGGAGTCGCGGATCCGATCAAGCCGGAGGCCCCGGATGCCGTCACGGAGCTGCATCGCGCGGGCGCCGACGTCTGGCTCGTGACGGGCGACCACCCGGCGGCCGCGGCGTTCGTGGCCCGTCGCGTGGGCATCCCGGAAGAGCGCGTCCGCTCGGGCGTCCTGCCCGAGGACAAGGCGGCGGTCGTCGCTGCGCTTCAGGCGGAGGGGCGGATCGTGGCGATGGTCGGCGACGGCATCAACGATGCGCCGGCGCTCGCCCGGGCCGACGTGGGGATCGCCATCGGCAGCGGCGCCGACGTGGCCATCGAGGCGGCGGGGATCACCCTGGTCGGTGGCGACCCGCGGGCCGTCCCGGCGGCGATCGCCCTGTCGCGCGCGACCATGGCGGTGGTCCGCCAGAACCTGTTCTGGGCGTTCGGCTACAACATCCTCCTGATCCCGGTCGCGATGGGCGTCCTCGTGCCGTTCGGGATCGTGCTCAGTCCCGCCCTGGCCGCCGGGGCGATGGCCCTCTCATCGGTCGCGGTCATCACGAACTCGCTCCGCCTCCGCACGTTCGACGCCCACCCGGGCGGTGCCCGGGCGGTGGCCCGGTCCGGTCCGCTCGCGGCCGTCCGGCGGGGGTGGTACCTCGTCGCCATCGCCCTCGGGTCGCTGGCGGTCGTCGGCGGCGTGGCGGCCGCCGACCGGGCGATCGATGCCGGAGCGGTCCACGTGGAGGTCCGCGCAAGCGACGCCCGGTTCGCGCCGAGCGACATCACGATCCCGGCCGGCCGGTTCGTCGTCGTCCGCTTCGTGAACGACGACCCCGTGTTCCACGATTGGGTGGTCGAGGGCGTGGCCAACGTCGATGCGAATGCCCGGCCCGGGCAGGTCCAGGAGATCCGCTTCCGGATCGACACCCCCGGCACCTACGACGTCGAGTGCTCCGTGGACGGCCATGCGGCGAGCGGCATGGTCGGCCATCTCCTCGTGACGCCATGAGACGTCGCCCGACGCCCCGCCGGACGCTCGCCCGATGACGCCGGCCGCCGGAGCCGCCCCGCGATCCCGGGTCGCCGTCGCCGGTCCGCCGGACCCGCGGGACCTGGCAGGTGACTTCGGCCATCGCCTGTCCGTCGCCGTCCGCTTCGGCGACACCGATGCGATGGGCCACGTCAACAACGCGCTCTATCTGAGCTACGCGGAGGCCGCCCGCCTCGCCTGGTGGAGCGACGTGACCGGCGAGTCGATCCGGCGCGAGGGCGATCGGGGTGACGGCCTGATCCTCGCCGAGGCCGACGTCGCGTTCCGATCGCCGGTCGTCTACGGGGAGACGGTCGTCGTCGAGACTCGGGCCACCCGGATCGGCCGCACGAGCATCGCCGTCGAGCATCGCCTGACGGCCGGTCCCCCGACCGGTCCCAGCCGCCTCGTGGCGACCATCGGCAGCGTGATGGTCCGCTACGACTATGCGACGGAGTCGCCCGTCCCATGGCCGCCCGAGCTCGTCGCCCGGGTCGCGGCGTTCGAGGGTCACCCGCTCGACGGACAAGGACTGCGCGACCTGAACTGAACTGCCGCGGCCGGTTCGCCGTCACACAGCCAGCCGTCGGCCGGGCTCAGGACTGTCCGGCTCGGGCTCAGGCTCCGAGCCGACGGAAGATCGCGACCGCGTTCTGGCCGCCGAACCCGAACCCGTTGATCGCGACCGTGTCGATCTTCGCCTTCCGCGCCGTGAGCGGCACGTAGTCGAGGTCGCACTCGGGATCGGGCGTCCGGAGGTTGGCCGTCGGCGGGATCACCTGGTCGCGGATCGCGCCGAGGCCGGCGAGCGCGGAGGCGATCCCGGCGGCGCCGACGAGGTGACCGATCATCGACTTCGGTGAGCTGATCGGCACCCGGTAGGCCTGCGGCCCGTAGGCCGCCTTGATCGCCCGCGTCTCGGTCACGTCGTTAAGCGGCGTCGCCGTCCCGTGGGCGACGATGTAGTCGATCTCGTCCGTCGTGACCTCCGCGTTGCGGAGCGCGTTCGTCATCGCCCGCGCCTGGCCCCGACCCGTGGGCTCCGGGGCGCTGATGTGGAACGCATCCGCGGTCAGTGCCCCACCGATGATCTCGGCGACCGGGGTAGCGCCGCGGGCCTCCGCATGGGCGAGCGACTCGACGATGACGACGCCGCCACCTTCGCCGAGGACGAAGCCGTCGCGCGACCCGTCGAACGGACGCGAGGCCGTCGCCGGATCGTCATTCCGGCGGGAGAGGGCGCCCATGTTCGCGAGGGCGGCGACGCCCATCGGCACGACCGGCGCTTCCGAGCCGCCGGCCAGGACGACGTCGCACTCGCCGGTCCGGATCAGGCGGAGGGCGTCGTGGAATGCGATGACCGAGGTCGCGCACGCGGCGACCTGGGTCATCACCGGGCCCGTCAGTCCGTATTCCATCGAGAGCATCGCCGCCCCCATCGATCCCGACAGGGCGGGGATCGCGAAGGCCGACACGAACCGCGGGCCCTTCGTGTCGTGGACGTGGGTCCCGTCGATGATCGCCTCGATCCCGCCGCCGCCGGTGTTGACGACGACACCACATCGATCGCGTTCGTCCTGGCTCATCGCCGCGAAGTCGATCCCGCTGTCGGCGACGGCCTCCTTGCCGGCGGCCATCGCGAAGTGGATGAACCGGGTCATCCGGCGGGCCATCTTCGGATCCATCGCGTCGGTCGGATCGAAGCCGAGGACCTCGGCGGCGATCTGGACCTCGAATGCGGATGCGTCAAAGCTCTGGATCCGGCGCGTGCCGGTGACTCCGGCGACGAGGTTCGACCAGTACGTCGGGAAGTCGTTGCCGATCGGCATGACGCAGCCCATGCCGGTCACGACAGCACGACGAGCAGGATCGAGCTCAGGCAAGAGACGTCACCTCAACAGGTGGGGGCACCGACGGATTGTACGGACGCAACGGCGTCGATCGCCTTCAGTCGCCGTCGTACCGCTTGAAGATCACCGCCCCGTTATGACCGCCGAGCCCGATGTTGTTGCTCAGGGCGTAGCGCACGGGCATCGGCGTGGCCTCGGTGACGACCCAGAGGTCGCACTCCGGATCGGGGTCGCGGTAGTTGATCGTCGGCGGCACGCACTGCTCGGCGACGGACATGACCGTGGCGAACGCCTCGAACGCGCCGGCGGCGCCCATCATGTGGCCGGTCATCGACTTCGTCCCGCTGATCGCGAGCGAGTGCCGGTCGGCCGCCGACCGGTCCCCGAAGACCGTCCAGATCGCCTCGGCTTCGCGCCGGTCGCCGAGGGGCGTCGAGGTCCCGTGGGGGTTGATCAGGTCGACCTCGTCGGTCGGCACGCCGCGCCGATCGAGGGCCATCTTCATCGCTCGCGCGGACCCGGTCCCATTGGCGATCGGCTGGATCATGTCCCAGCCATCCGCCGCCGATCCGTAGCCCACGACCTCGGCGTAGATCTTCGCCCCGCGAGCCTTCGCGAGCTCGAGGTCCTCGAGGAACAGCCCGCCGGCGCCCTCCCCGAGGACGAACCCGTCCCGGGTCAGGTCGAACGGCCGCGAGACGGTCGCGAGAGGCTCGCCCGGACGCGGCATCCCCATGCCACGCATGTTCGTGAAGCCGGCGTGGGCGGTCTCGAGCAGCGGCGCCTCGGTGGACCCGGAGATCACCGCGATGCAGTCGCCGCGGCGGATCGCCTCGGCGCCCTCGGCCACGCTGTGGGTGCCCGTCGCGCAGGCCGACACGATGCAGACGTTGTGGCCGATCGCCCCCGTCTCGATCGCGATCATCCCTGACGTCGAATTGACCAGGGCGTTCGCGATGAACGTCGGTGGGACACTCCGCGGGCCCTTCTCGTGGAGGTTCACCCAGGCGTCGATCATCAGCTGCTGGCCGCCGGCGCCGGAGCCGTAGACGACCCCGACCTCCTCGCGGTTGGCGTCCGTGATCTCGAACCCCGAGTCGGCCAGCGCCTGCTTGCCGGCCGCGACGCCGAACCACATCGCACTCTCACTGCGGCGGACAGCCTTGGGGTCCATCCACTGGCTGGCGTCGAAATCGACCACCTCGCCGGCGGCCTTCGCCTCGTACTTGGAGACGTCGAACTTCGTGATGACGCGAAGGCCCGAGCGACCCTCCATGAGGTTCCCCCAGGCAGTCTGGACGTTGTTTCCGACCGGGCTGATCACGCCCAGGCCGGTGACGACGACGCGGCGGTCGTAATCGGGTTTGCGCACGCTCGGGGAACTTCCTTTCTGGTGGACGGATGGACGGGTGGGCGGCCCGGATCAGGCGGGCATCGGGGCCGCGAACGGCGCGGCAAGGTGACCGGGGGCGTTCGGATCGTCGAGCGGCACCGCCTCGGCTTCCGGGGCGATCCGTTTGATCAGGCCGGTCAGGACGCGTCCGGGCCCGACCTCGAGGAACGTCGTGACCCCGGCCGTGGTCATCCGCTGGACCGCCGCGACCCAGTCGACCCCGGCCGTCAGGTGGTCGACGAGCTCGGCGCGGGCGGCGTCCGCGGTCGTGATCGGACGGGCGTCGGCATTCGCCAGGAGCCGGACGACGGGATCGTGGAAGTCGATCGTGGCGATCGCCCGCCGCATGCCATCGGCGGCCTCCGCCATCAGCGGCGAGTGGGCCGCAACAGACACCGGCAGGACGACGACCTTGCGTGCGCCGAGCTCCCTGGCGATGTCGGTCGACGCGTCGATCGCGGCACGCTCGCCGCTCACGACGACCTGGCCGGGTGCGTTGCGGTTCGCGACCCCGAAGATCCCGTGGCGGGCGGCGCGGTCGACGAGCTCGGGCAGCCGCGCGTCGTCGAGGCCGATGATCGCGGCCATCGCACCATCCCGACCGGCACCGGACGCCTGCATCAGCCGGCCGCGTTCGCGGACGAGGCGGACCCCGTCGTCGAGCGAGATCACCTCGGCGGCGACGAAGGCGGAGTACTGGCCCATCGAGTGGCCTGCGGCGAACGCCGGTGGCGGAAGCTCGCTCCCGGTTGCCGCCGACCGTTCCCGCAGGGCGGCCAGGTAGGCGATCGAGGTGGCGAGGAGCGCCGGCTGGGCGTTCTCCGTGCGGTCGAGCAACTCCGCCGGTCCCGCGAACGCGAGCCGGCCGATCGGCTCGCCGAGCGCGGCATCCGCCGCGGCGAAGACGGCGGCCGCGGCCGGGGACGTGGCAACGAGTGCCTCCCCCATGCCGACCGACTGCGAGCCCTGGCCGGGGAAGACGAAGGCCGTGGTGGTCATCGTTCGCAGCCTAGCGGCGGTTTCCCCGTTCACGCGGGCAGGCCTGTGCGACGTTGCACGCAAGACGTCCGGTCGGTTTATGCTCGGATCCCATGTCGAGCCGCGCGACCGCCGAACGATGACCGTCGAGACGAGGACCGGGGCTCGCCGGGTGGCCCCGCCGCCCCCGACGCGGGCCATTGCTCGCCGCTACGAGGCGGACCTGTCCGCGACGGTGCTGGCCGCCGGGACGCGGATCTCGAACGTCCGCCAGATCTCCGAGCGCGTCGCGATGGGCCGGGCGCTGTGGCGGGAGCTCGTCATCGGGTTCGCGTCGCAGCTCGGGGAGATGCGCCTCGGCTTCACCCAGCTCGCGGCCCTGTACGTCCTCGCCGACTCGGGGACGATGACGATCGGCGACCTGGCCGAGGTGATCAACCGCTCGCCGTCCGCGACGAGCCGGCTCGTCGACGGGCTCGTCCGTCGGCGCCTCGTCGAGCGTCGCGTGGAGGAGGAGGATCGCCGCCAGCGGACCCTCCAGCTCACGCCGCGCGGCGCCGCCCTGCTGCGGGTGGTCGACCGTGCCCGCGCGGACCAGTTCCTGTCGGCCGTCCGCCCGATGCCCACCGCGGAACGTGCCCTGATCGCGATGGGGGTCGCGGCCCTGGCCACCCACGCGATCTCACGTCGTGGCCGGCTGATCAAGACCCGCACCGAGTAACCACAGCCCGCACCCATCAACGACGGACGAGGCCGACAAACCCGCCCGCTGAGCGCGACGTCAGCCGCAGAAGCGGCGGACGACGTCGTAGAGGACCGGCAGGCCCCAGCGAATCGCATCGACGCCGACGCGCTCGTCGACGCCGTGGAACCGCTCCAGGAAGCGCTCCTCGGGATCGAGGCGGAGCGGTGAGAAGCCGTACGTCGGGATGCCGAGCGCCGCGGTGTGCTTCGCGTCTGTGGCGAACGGGACCATGAACGGCAGCGGGACCCCCTCGGGGTCGTGGTCGACGACGGTCTGCTCGAGGAGCCGGTAGAACGGCGTGTCGACCGGCGCGTCGACCGGCGGGGCATGGATGAACAGGTCGACGTCGATGTGCTGGGCGAGATCGCCGAGCCGTCCGATCACGGTCTCACGCATGTCCTCCTCGGTCGTGCCGGGCAGGACCCTGCAGTCGATCTCGACGACCGCCTCGCCCGGGATGACGTTGTACTTGACGCCGGCATGGATGACGGTCGGGCTCACCGTGTCGCGGAGGAGCGCGCGGACGACGCGGGCCTGCATCGGATCGCACATCGTGTCGAGGGCTGCCTCGGCGAGCCGCGGATCCTCGCTCGCGAGCGCGCGGAGGAGGCGCGCCTGGTCACCGTCGAGCTGGTCGGCGACGCCGTGCAGGAACGTCTGCATGACCGCCGTCGGGCGCGGCGGTCCCTGGACCGCGAGGCGCGACACGGCAATCCCGGCGCGGACGGCGGCGTTGTCGTCGCGCGGCATCGAGCCGTGCCCCCATGTTCCGTGGACGGTCAGGCGATACGTGGCGTAGCCCTTCTCCGCGACCCCGATCGGGTAGAACCGCCGCCCGGCGAACGTCGTCGCGACCGCGCCGGACTCGTTGATCGCCACCGCCGCCTCCAGGAGCTCCGGGCGGTCGGCGATGATCCAGCCGACGCCGGACAGGCCGCCGGCCTCCTCGTCGGCGGTGCTCGCGAGGATGACGTCACGCGTCAGGCCGGGGATCGGATCGGCGGCCGGATCGCGGCCGGCCGCGCGGGCCTCGGCGGCGAGCATCCGGACGACCGTCAGCTCCATCGCGACGAGGTCCTTCATGTCGACGGCGCCACGGCCCCAGACATAGCCGCCGGCGACGTCCCCGCCGAACGGGTCGTGGGTCCAGCCCGCCGGGGACGCGGGCACGACATCGAGATGACCGAGGAGGAGGAGCGGCTCACCGCCCGTGCCGTCACCACGCAGACGCGCGACGACCGAGCCACGGCCCGGAACGACCTCGAGGATCTCCGAGGGGACGCCCACGTCGACGAGGGCGGCGGCGATCCACTCCGCGACGCGCAGCTCGCCATCGGGGCTGTCGTCCGGCGGCGGATTCACCGACGGGATCCGAATCAGCGAGCGGAGGGTCTCGATCAGCTCGTCGCCGGCCCGTTCGAGCGTTGCCGGCTCGAGCGCCGCCGATGGCAGCGGTGCGCCGGCCGCCATCGTCAGCCCGGGTTCCCGACGAGCCCGGTCAGACCGGCCAGCTCGGCGAGGATTCCGAGGACGAACCCCGCGAGGACGATGACGAGGACCATGATCACCAGAAGCCGGAGATACCGCCGGTCTTCGCGCTCGGCCCGTTCCTGGTCCGGGTCGCGACCGCCCGGGATGTACGGCGCCGCCAGGCCGCGACGGCGTGCGGCGAGGTTCCGCTCTGTGTCGTAGGCGACCGGATCGGCGGGGATCGACGGGTCCGCGACGGCCATCTCGGCGCCGACGGGGGCGACCGGGACCGCCGGATCCGCGGGCGCCGGAGTGATGGCCCCGGGCTCGGCGGTGTCGGGGATGCTCACGCCCACATCATCGGTGCGGCGGCGGATCCGCGCATCAGGCGACGGCATCCCGGAGCGGGACGAGGCAATCCGAGACGACGTCGTCGAGCCCGGCCGGCCCGAGGCTCGCCGGCATGCCCAGGACGATGTGCGTCGCACCCGCCCCGACCATGCCGATGGCGGCCTGGACCGCCTCGCGCCGGGTGGCCGGCGTCGCGCCGGTCACCACCTGGCCGACGATGTCGAACCCGGCAGGGTCCCGGGCCTCGGCCTCCAACGCCGTCAGGATCGCGTCGCGCTTGCCGGTGAGGTAACCGACGTCGCCCGCCTCGTTCCCGGGCTGGAGCCAACCCGCCGCCGTCCGGGCCGCGAGGCGGATGCCGCGCGGGCCCTGCCCGCCGAGGTAGATGCGCGGACCGCCGGGGGTCCGCGGCGGCGGGGCGTTGACCGCGCCGTGGAGTGGGTAGAACGGGTCCTCTCGGGTGACGCCGGGCGGGGCCGCCGCCTCGGGCGACCAGAGCGCGCGGAGGGTGTCGACCGCCGCGACGAGCCGGTCGATCCTGAGGCCGAGCGGCGGAAGATCCAGACCGAAGGGCCCGTGCTCCGCCTCGAACCAGCCCGCGCCGAGCCCGAGGACGAACCGGCCGGCGGTCGCGTGGTCGAGGACGACGGCGGCTTTCGCGACGACCACGGGCTGGCGGAAGGTATTCGACAGGACCGCGTGGCCGACCATCATCCCGGGGACGTGGTGGACCAGCGTTCCGAGCAGCGTCAGCGCCTCGAGGCTGGCGCCCGGCACCTCGGCGTTCATGTTCGTCAGGTGGTCGTTCAGCCACCCGCTGTCGAACCCGCCGTCCGGCTCGGACGACCACTCGCCGGCCCGCCGCCACGTTGCATCGAGGGTGGCCCAGTCGACGTCCTGTGGGGAGGTCTTGAACCCGATCCGGACGGTCATCCGGCCGGGACCGTCGCTCCATGCTCCGGCGCTGCGCGTTCCAGGGCGATCGCCATGCGTCGGCCGGTCGTCACCGCACCCTCGGACGCGGACGACACGAGCGCCGCGTACTTCGCAAGGACGCCGGTCGTGTAGCGCGGCGCCGGCGCGGTCCAGCGGCCCCGGCGCTGCTCGAGGATGTCGGCTGGGACATCGAGGTCGAGGCGACGGGCGTCCACGTCGATGACGATCGGGTCGCCCTCCTCGACGAGCCCGATCGGTCCGCCGAGGGCCGCCTCCGGGGCGATGTGGCCGATCATCAGGCCGTGGGTGCCGCCGGAGAAGCGGCCGTCGGTGATCAAGGCGACGGAGTCGCCGAGACCCTCGCCGGTGAGCGCGGCCGTGACGCTGAGCATCTCCTGCATCCCGGGGCCGCCGACCGGGCCCTCGTAGCGGATGACGACGACGTCACCGGGGACGATCCGCCGATCGCGGACCGCCGCATAGCAGTCCGCCTCGCTGTCGAAGACGCGAGCAGGCCCTCGGTGAAGACGCCGCTCGTGACCCGCGAGCTTGACGACGCAGCCGTCCGGGGCGAGGGAGCCCCTGAGGATTGCGAGCCCGCCCGTCGCCTTGAGCGGCCGGTCGATCGGGACGACGACATCCTGGCCGTCGGTCGGCTGCGCTGCGGCCGCGATCTCGGCCGTCGTCCGTCCATCGACGTTCGGGGCCGCGCCGTCGATCCGCCCGCCCGCGATCAGCTCGCGGAGGACGAGGGCCAGCCCGCCCGCCTCATACAGATGCGTGGCCGTGTATCGGCCACCCGGCTGGAGGTCGGCGACGATCGGCGTCCTGTCGGCGATCGCGCCGAACTCGTCGATCTCAAGGGGGATCCCGTACTCGTGGGCGATCGCGAGGAGGTGGAGGACCGCGTTCGTCGAGCCACCCGTCGCCGCCACGGACGCGATTGCGTTGTCGATCGAGCGACGGGTCACGAACCGCGACGGCCGGGTGTCGTCGCGGACCAGGTCCATGACGAGCTCCCCGCAGCGTCGAGCCGCGGCGTCCTTGGCAGGGTCCTCGGCCGGGATCTCGTTGAGCCCGGCCGGCGACAGCCCGAGGACCTCGAGGACCATGCTCATCGTGTTCGCCGTGAACTGCCCGCCGCAGGCGCCCGGTCCCGGGCAGGCCGCCGCTTCGGCGGCATAGAGCTCGTCCAGGGTGATGGTCCCGGCGCGGTACGCGCCGATCGCCTCGTAGACGTTGACGACGGTGGCGTCGCGGCTCGTGGTTCCGTCGCGAGCGGTCCGGATCCCGGGATAGATCGTGCCCGAGTAGAGGGCCAGCCCCGGGATGTCCAGACGGCCCATCGCCATCGCCGAGCCCGGCCCGGTCTTGTCGCAGCCGAAGATGCAGACGACGCCGTCGAAGAGATGGCCCCGCGAGACGAGCTCGATCGAGTCGGCGACGACCTCACGGCTGATCAGCGACGCCTTCATCCCCTCGGTGCCCATCGTCACGCCGTCGCTGACGGAGATCGTGTTGAACTCCATCGGCGTCCCGCCGGCCGCCCGGATGCCCGCCTTCACCGCCTCCGCCAGGCGGCGGTGGTTGTAGTTGCACGGCATCGTCTCGATCCAGCTCGTCCCGACCCCGACGATCGGCTTCGCCAGGTCCTCGTCCGTGAAGCCGATCGCCTTGAGCATGCTCCGCGCGCCGGCCCGGTCGGGACCGTCGGTCAGGGCCGCGGAGTGGCGCTTCGCGGGATGGGACGGGCGGTCGTAGGGATGCGTCGGGTCGGGCATCGGGACGTCTCCGGCTGACGGCGGGTGGAGGACCGCCAGTGTAGGACGCGACCGGGCGGCGATGCGGGCGGGCCTTCCGTCGGCAGTGGCGCGCCGCTATGCTGCCCGGACGGATCGGCCTCCGGTGAACGCACGTTGGAGAGGGAGATGGCGACGCACACCGACGAGAAGCTGGAGCTTCTCAAGCGGACCCCGCTGCTGGCCGGCCTGAGTCGGAAGGACCTCGAGGAGGTCGGGCGGCTCGCGGACGAGGTCGACCTGAAGGCCGACTACGTCCTGATGCGCGAGGGCGACGTCGGTCGCGAGTTCTTCGTGATCGTCGAGGGGCAGGTCCGCATCGACAAGGGCGGCGCCTTCATCCGCACGATGGGGCCGGGTGAGTTCGTCGGCGACATCGCGCTCGTGACCGACCGGCCCCGGACCGCGACCGCAACGACGGTGACGCCGTGCCGGCTCCTCGTCCTGGGCCACCGCGAGTTCCATTCGCTGATGGACCAGTACCCGTCGATCCGGCTCAGCGTCCTCGAGTCGATGGCCATGCGGCTGCGCGACCTGGAGCCGAACGTCCCGCACTGAGGCCGTCGGCCCCGGCCCCCGTTCCGGCCCTGCGTCGGGCCGCGCGCGACGCGATCAACCCGCGCTCGCGATCCATCCCTCGACGACCTCGCCGAGCGTCCGCAGGCCCACCGCGCCCTCGCCGAGGACGACGTCGTGGAAGGCGCGGATGTCGAACCGGGCACCGAGCGTTGCGCGGGCACGGTCACGGAGCCGCAGGATCTCGAGCTGGCCGAGCTTGTAGGCGAGGGCCTGGCCGGGCATCGCGAGGTAGCGATCCACCTCGTTGGCGATGTTGTTCTCGGCGAGCGCCGTGTGGTCGACCATGAAGGCGATCGCCTGGTCGCGACTCCAGCCCATCGCGTGGAGCCCGGTGTCGACGACGAGCCGGCTTGCCCGCCAGGCATCGAACGACAGGACCCCGAACCGGTCCATCTCGCCCGACAGCAGGCCCATCTCGACCGACAGCCGCTCGCTGTACAGGCCCCAGCCCTCGACGTACGCGGTCGCGCCCGCCAGCCGTCGGAACGCGGGCAGCCCGTCGAGCTCCTGGGCGATCGCGATCTGGAGATGGTGCCCGGGCACGGCCTCGTGGAAGGCCAGGACCTCCGCTTCGTAGCGCGGCCGCGTCGCGGGCTCGGTCGTGTTGATGTAGTAGCTGCCGGGACGGCTCCCATCGGCCGCCGGTGGGCGGTAGTAGGCGATCGTCGTGAAGCGTGCCTCGTGCTCCGCCATCTCGACCACCACGCACGGCGTCACCGGCAGCCGCCCGAACCAGCCCGGGGTCGCGGCCTGGGCTCGGGCGAGCGACGACTCGGCGACGCCGAGGACCTCCGCGGAGGTCGAGAAGTGGAGGGCCGGATCGGAGCGCAACCGGACGATCACCGCATGACGGTCGCTCGTCCCGAGCAGACGCCCGCCGAGCTCGCTGAACTCGGCGTCGATCCGCGCCGTCTCGTCCAGCCCGATCCGATGGATCGCCTCGGGCGTGAGGTCGAGCGTCGTGTGCGAGCGGACGAGCCGTGCGTACGCCTCCGCGCCACCGGGGACGGATCCGAGCCCCGGCCGGTCGTCGGCCCGGGCGACCGGAGCTGCCTCGTCGGCGAGGAACGCTCGATAGCGGACGAAGGCCGGGCGGATCCCGTCGGCGACCGCCCGATGGATGTCGTTCGCGAGCGCGTCCCGCTCGATGGCGGGCAGGTCCTCGGGAAGCGTGCGTGACGGATCCTGGAGCGGCCAGTCGTCGACGGGCCGGGCCAGCAGGTCGTCCAGCTCGGCGAGGACGCTCCGGACGAGGGCGGCAGCGGGGACGATGCCACGGGCGATCGCGTCGCGGGACGACGCGACGTGCCGGTCCAGCCACGGCCCCATCGCCCGCCAGCGACCCACGAGCGCCCGGCCCTCGGCGGCGTCGCGGATCGGCTGGATCGACGGGATGTTCAGGAACGTCACCTGGGGCCCGTCGAGCGGATCGACCGACCACTCGTCGAGACCGGCCGCGACCCGGTCGATCTCGTTGCCCAGGTGGTCGACAAGGGCGTCCCGCGTGACGCGCTCGCCGGGGTCGAGCGTCGCCGGATCGATCTCGATGGCCCGCCGGCGGAAGGCCTCGAGACGGTCCGTCTCCGCGACGGCGGCCCCCGGGCCGTTCGCGCTCAGGCGGTCGTCGAACCGGCGGTCCCCGAGACTCGTGGCCTCCACGGGATTGCTGGCCATCTGGCTCTCCCAGGCCTCGTCTGCCAGCGCGTTCAGGCGGGCTCCGGTGTCGTCGCGGGTCGGATCGGTCATCGCGCAAAGCGTAGTCACGCGGCACACCATCCGTCAGCGGATGCACGCGCCGGTGTCGACGGCGCCGGTCCGCCCGATCGACGGCTCGACCGCGCGGGCGACCGCCGTGGGCGTCAGCGCATAGCCGACCGCGTCGTCCGTCCGCGCCTCGGCGAACACGACCCCGCCGACCGTGCCGTCGCTGAGGATCAGCGGCCCGCCGCTGTCGCCCTGGTCGATCGCCGCGCGGAGCTCGAGGATCCGCCGGCTCACGCGATCCTCGCCGTAGATGTCGCGGCCCTGCGCGACGTACGAACCGGAGACGGCCGCGGGCGAGACCGTGAGCGAGCCGCCATGCGGGTAGCCCAGGGTGGCCCCGATCGCCCCGCGGTCCGGATCGACGGCAGCAAGGCGCAAGGGACGCGCCGCCAGGTCCGGGACCCAGAGCAGCGCGACATCGAGCTCCGGATCGAAGAAGACCGGGGTTGCGTCATCGACGCCGCCGTCAGGCGCAGCGATCCGAACGGTCCGGCCGCCCGCCACGACGTGGGCGTTCGTGACGACGTAGCCCGGGGCGATGGCGAATCCGGTTCCGAGTGAGGTGAACTCGCAGGTTGCTGCGGAGACGCGGACGGTGCTCGCACGCGCAACCCGCGCGATCGCCTCGGCGGCCGGGTCGCCCGGCTGGGCGACGGGTGGTGCCGGCAACGGCTCGAGCCCGACGAACAGGTCCGGGAGGCCTGTGTCGTCGAGCAGCCGGCCGAGCTCGACGGCGATCTCCGTTGGCGCCGGAAGGACGCTGTTCAGGCCGCGGACGACGAGCGACGTCTGGGCCTGCGTCGCGAGGTTCCGCATCGGACCCGCCGCGAGGAGCCCGCCAATGAGCCACACGACGAGGAGCGCCTGCGCCGCGCCGACGAAGCCGCCGAAGGCTCGATCCATCGTGCGGAGCGGGCTGCCCCGAAGACGAACGGCAGCCGATCGCCCGACCGCGGAGCCGATCGCCTCGCCGACCCCGACGACGAAGAGCATGCCGCCCAGGACGGCGACGGCCCGGAGAAGGGGGTTGAGACTCTCGAGCAGGGGCTCGACCCACGGCAGCGCGACGATCGCGACGGCACCACCGACGAGCGCGCCGAACAGGCCGCCGAGCTGCGGGAGGGCCCCGGAGCTGATCCCGATGAGGATGGCAAGGACGACGAAGACGACGACGAGGAGGTCGAAGAGGTTCACCTTGCCCAAGTATCGTCCACGAGCTCCCGCATCGACGGACGGCCGTCCGTCCGGGCGCGTTCAGCCGATCGTCACCTGGATCGGCGGAGCGTCGCTGTTCGGGGCGGTGATCGTCCACGTCCCCGGGTCGAGCTCTCCGAGATCGACGATCGTCGCCTTGAGCATCGCGAGATCGGGGCAGGCCACCATGAGGTCGGACGAGCCCTCGATCACCGTCAATGCGATCGTCCGGCCCGTGCGCTCGACCGTGACCGAGTCGAGGACGCTGCACGGTGCGACGCCGCCGTACCAGCTGACCGTGACCTGGACGTGCCGGCCGTCGACCGACGCCTTGAGGCCGATCGGTGCGACTGGGCGCGGGTTCAGGCGACCCGGCTCCGGTCGGACGAGCGTGGGCTTGCCGATCACGGGGTCGCCGGGGGTCGAGCCGGGCGGGAGACTGCTCCCGACGCCCGAACCGGCGTTGCCGCTCGAGCCGCCACCGCTGCCGGGGTCCGTGACCGACGACGCCGTCGGGGCGCTCGCCGGCGGTCCGCCCCCGATCGAGCCGGAACCGACGTTCGCCGACGGCGCACCCGCGCTCGCGCACCCCGCGACGGCGAACAGGGCCGGGATCAGCAGGAGGTGGAGGCGTGACATCCGGGCGACGCTCGGCATGCCCGGCCAGACGACGCGCTGGGGCGATCGGTTCCGCCGCCATCGACGGATCGCGTGCCGGATCGTCGACGTCCGTCCAGTCGCCGACACGCCGTCCGCCGATTCCCGATCAACGAGCTCCGGGCGAAGCTGGTGGAGCGCCTGGAACCCGACGAAAGGATGTTCACCATGTCTCGAGCCACCACCCGCCGTTCGCCCTACCGAGTCAGCCGTCGAATGGCGGCGATCCACCGGAACCACGCGACGGCCCCGCACCTCGGCTGCGTCCTCTGCATCGTCGGCGTCCAGCCCGGCCGCTGATCGCTGAGCCCCGCCGCCCTCGGTGGAGACGTCCGCTTGCCGGTCGCCGGCGGGTCAGCCCGCTCCGGCGAGGGTGTCGACGCGGGCCGAACGGCCTTCCTCCCACGCCTCGATGGCCGGAAGCCTGGCCAGCAGGTAGCCCATCTCGTCGGTGCCCGCGAGCAGCATCAACCGGGCGAATGGGTCCACCTCGAACGGCAGGTCCTCGTCGCCCGGCAGGTGGACGACCTGCGCGTCCAGGTCGACCGTCAGCTCGACCGTCGGGTCCGCCGTCACGAGCTCGACGAGATGGCGATGCTCGTCCGCCTCCACGACGATCGGCAGCAGCCCGTTCTTCAGGGCGTTGTTCCGGAAGATGTCGGCGAACGATGTCGCCAGGATCGCGCGGATGCCCCAGGCCGTCAGGGCCCACGGTGCGTGCTCGCGCGACGACCCGGTCCCGAAGTTGTCGCCGACGAGCAGGATCTGGCGGTCCAGCATCGCGACCCGATCCATGACGAACAGCGGCTCCTTCAGCCCGCCGTCCTCGTCGTACCGCCAGTCGCGGAACAGCGCCTCGCGCAGGCCGTCCTTCGTCGTCGACCTTCAGGTAGCGGGCGGGAACGATCTGGTCCGTGTCGATGTTGTCGCCCGGCAGCGGGATGACGGCGCTCGTGAAGGTCCGGAACGGCTCGGCCACGTCGATCGTCCTCAGCGCCCGCCGACCGCGGCCAGGAGCTCGATGCCGGGCAGCGTCCGCGGGTCCGTGACCTCGCCGCGGATCGCCGACGCGGCCGCGGTGAGCGGCGACGCGAGGAACGTCCGCCCGCCCTTGCCCTGACGGCCCTCGAAGTTCCGGTTCGAGGTGCTGATCGCGTACTGACCGGGCGACAGCTGGTCGCCGTTCATCGCGATGCACATGGAGCAGCCGGCCTCGCGCCATTCGGCCCCGGCAGCGCGGAAGATCTCGTTGAGGCCCTCCCGCTCGGCTTCGCGCTTCACCTCGTCGGAGCCCGGCACGATCATCATCCGGACACCCGGGGCGACCTTCCGGTCGCGGAGCACCTCGGCCGCGAGGCGGAGATCGCTGATCCGGCCGTTCGTGCAGGACCCGACGAAGACCACGTCCACCTTCTGGCCGAGGATCGGCTGGCCCGGCTGGAGGTCCATGTACTCCAGGGCGCGCTCGAGCGCCCGGCGGGACGAGGCATCGGGCTGGTCGGCCGGCGCGGGCACCCGCGACGTGATCGGGATCCCCATGCCCGGGTTCGTGCCGTAGGTGACCATCGGCTCGAGGGCCGAGGCATCGATCGTGATCGACCGGTCGAACGTCGCGCCCTCGTCGCTCGGGAGCGTCCGCCAGCGCGGCGACCGCGGCGTCCCAGGCCGCGCCGTGCGGGGCGTGCTGCCGTCCGGCGACGTAGTCGAAGGTCGTGTCGTCCGGGGCGATGAGCCCGGCCCGCGCGCCGCCCTCGATCGACATGTTGCAGATCGTCATCCGCTGTTCCATCGTCAGGGCCCGGATCGCCTCGCCGCTGTACTCGAAGACATGGCCCGTCCCGCCGCCGACGCCGATCCGGGCGATCAGCGCGAGGATGATGTCCTTGCTGCTGACCCCGGGGTCGAGCCGTCCGTCGATCCGGACCTCGTAGGTCTTCGGCCGGCGCTGGAGGAGCGTCTGGGTCGCGAGGACCATCTCGACCTCGCTCGTCCCGATCCCGAAGGCGAGCGCGCCGAACGCGCCGTGGGTCGCGGTGTGGGAGTCGCCGCAGACGATCGTCATCCCGGGCTGGGTCAGCCCGAGCTGCGGCCCGATCACATGGACGATCCCCTGGTTCGGCGAGCCGAGCCCGTGGAGCGGGATGCCGAACTCGCGGCAGTTCGTCTCCAGCTGGGCGACCTGCGCCGCGGCCATCGGGTCGGCGATCGGCAGCGATCGCGGGTGGGTCGGCGTCGAGTGGTCGGCGGTCGCCACGGTCCGGTCCGGGTGGCGGACACCGAGACCCCGAGCGCGGAGCCCGCTGAACGCCTGCGGCGACGTGACCTCGTGGACGAGGTGGAGGTCGACGGAGAGGATCGCCGGGGCGCCGTCGTCCTGGGCGATGACGTGGTCGTCCCAGATCCTGTCGACGATCGTTCGTGGTTGTCGGTCGGTCATGGCGGGTCCCGGCTGCGAGCGACGAGGGAACGAGGGCTGAGGCTAGCACAGGGCCCGCTCGGTCCACGCCGGCGCCGATACTGCGCATCGTGTTCATCCTCTATGGCGTCCTCGTCGGGCTCGCCGCGGGGCTCCTGCTCCGTGGTCGGCTGGAATGGCTCGCCGAGGTCCACTTCCGGCTGGCGCCGCTGGCCTTCCTCGCGCTCGCGATCCAGCTCGTCCTGTTCTCGCCGCTCGCGAACGGGCTCTCGCCGACGGTGGCGCGGACCGTCTACGTCATCTCGACGGGGCTCGTGGGGATCGTCGTCCTGGCCAACCTCCGACTGACGGGCGTGCCGCTCGTGGCCCTCGGTGCTGCCCTGAATCTCGCGGCGATCCTCGCAAACGGCGGCGCGATGCCGGCCAGCCCGGCGGCGCTCGCCGCGCTCGGCACGGGGATCGGTGCGAACACGAACAGCGTTCTTGCGGAGCAGCCTGCGCTCGAGCCGCTGACCGACGTCTTCGCCCTGCCGGCGTGGCTGCCGATGGCGAATGTCTTCAGCCTGGGCGACGTCCTCATCGGGCTCGGCGTGGCGATCGCGATCGCGGCGGCGATGCGCCGCGACCCGGGTCGCGGCCGGCCCCGACCGTGACCGGCGGCGCGATAGGTCCTGCGCGCCGCGGTACCTAGGACCTACGCCCCGATCCCCCTTCCGACGCGTACAACACGGGTCACGGGTGGAACGGAGGCGCGCGTGGGCGGGATCCCGCCAGAACCCCCGGCGACGGTCCGGGCCAGCACCGAGCAGGACCCGGACCCGGCGTGCCCCCGTCGGGCGCAGCCTCGACCGACTGCGCCTCGGCACGATCCCCGCCGGCCGTTCGCGTCTGGGCGTTCACGGCGGTCCTTGCCGTCATCGCCGATCGTGGTCGACGTCCTGATCCTCGAGCCACGAACCGTCGAGTCGATCGTCCCGCTCGACTTCCCGTGGCCGCTTGCCGCGGCGGGCTTCTGCCTCGCCGAGCTGAAGGTCATCGACGTCCACTTCCGGCGCGAGGCGCACAGCTTCTCGCTGAGCGAGTTCCCCGCGGTCATCGGGCTGTTCCTGCTCAGCCCGCACGACTACCTTCTTGCCGTCGTCATCGGCTCCGCCGTCGCCCTCGCCTGGTTCCGCCAGCCGCTTCTGAAGTTCGCGTTCAACCTCACGAACTTCGCGCTCGGCGCCACCGCCTCGCTCGTGGCCTTCCACCTCATCGCGACGCTCGACGGGACGCCCACTGCGGCGGACTGGCTGGCGGCCTTCGCCGCGACGCTGTCGACGACCGTCCTGTCGGCCGCTCACGATCGCGACCGCGATCTCGCTGTCCGGTGGCGCGCCGCAATTCCAGAAGCTGCCGCAGATGATCCAGTTCGGCGGCCTGGTCGCGATCGCGAACACCAGCCTCGCCCTCCTCGCCGTCTCGATCCTCTGGCTCGACCCGGGCCTGCTGTGGCTGCTCGTCGTGCCCCTCGTGACGGTCTTCCTCGCGTACCGCGCCTATCTCTCGGAGCGCGAGAAGGGCGAGCGCCTCGAGTTCCTGTACCAGTCCGGGCGAATCCTCCAGCACTCCCCGGAGCTCGACTCGTCGATCCTCGCCCTCCTCGACCACGCCCGCCGAGATGTTCCGAGCGGAACGAGCCGAGATCGTCCTCCATCCGCGTGTGGTCGGCGAGGATGCGCTCCGAACGACGAGCCTCGACGGCGGCCCGGCGTCGGTCATGGTGCCTGTCCTGTTCTCGTCGGACGACCCGATCGTCCGCCGGATCCGGAACGAGCCGCACGCGTTCTTCTTCAGCCCGACCCCGTTCGAGCCCGGACGCGCGAGCCTCCGCCAGGCGATGGTCGCCCCGCTGCGCGGCGAGTCCGAGGTCATCGGCTCGCTCCTCGTCGGCAACCGTCTCACCGAGGGAACGGTCTTCGACGACGACGACCTCCGGCTGCTCGAGACGCTCGCGAACCAGGCGGCGGTGGCGCTCGAGAACGGCCAGCTGGAGCAGTCGCTCGCCGAGCTGTCGCGACTCAAGGAGCAGCTCCGCTACCAGGCCTACCACGACCCCCTGACCGGGCTGGCCAACCGGAGCCTGTTCGTCGAGCAGGTCGACGAGCGGATCCAGGCCCGCGGCCGGAGTCGCCGCCCGGTCGTCCTGTTCATCGACCTGGACGACTTCAAGGTCGTCAACGACACCCTCGGGCACGTCGCCGGCGACCGCCTGCTCATCGCGGTGGCGGATCGCGTCCGCGGCTGCGTCCGGTCGTCCGACCTCGCGGCCCGTCTCGGTGGCGACGAGTTCGCGATCCTCCTGGAGGACGGCGCGGACCTGGCGGAGAGCATCGCGGTCTGCCGGCGGATCCTCGAGGCCCTCCAGGCGCCCCTCCAGATCGACGGGCAGGAGATCGGGATCGCGGCGAGCATCGGGGTCGCGGCCGCGCGGCTCGAGAGCGAACGGGCCGACGAGCTCCTCCGCAACGCCGACGTCGCGATGTACACGGCCAAGGCGGCCGGCAAGAACCGCTACGCGGTCTTCGAGTCGACGATGCACGCGGCCCTCGTCGAGCGGCACGCGCTCGCCTCGGAGCTGTCGAGGAGCATCGGTCGCGGCGAGCTCCTCGCCCACTTCCAGCCGATCGTCGCCCTGGCGACCGGAGCCACCTACGGGGTCGAGGCCCTGGTCCGCTGGCGGCATCCCACCCGCGGGATCCTGCGACCGGACGAGTTCATCCGCCTCGCCGAGGAGAACGGGACGATCCTCGCGCTCGGGTCGATGGATGCTCCAGGAGAGCTGCCGCGAGGTCGCGTCCTGGCGAGTCGACCGGCCGACCGAGCGGATCGCGTTGTCGGTGAACCTGTCGGCGGCGCAGCTCCAGCAACCGACGTTCGTCGGGGACCTCGAGTCGATCCTCGCCGAGACCGGCTTCCCCGCCGCCGACCTGATCCTCGAGCTGACCGAGTCGGCGATGTTCCACGACACCCACACGACGATCGCGCGTCTCCAGGCCCTCCGGGCGCTGGGGATCCGGATCGCGATCGACGACTTCGGCACCGGCTACTCGTCGCTGGGCTACCTCCGTCGGTTCCAGGTGGACATCCTGAAGATCGCCCGTGAGTTCATCGGGACCTCCGGCGCGTCGTCCGACGAATGGGCGTTCGCGCGGGCGATCATCGCCCTCGGCCAGACCCTCGACCTCCGCGTCGTCGCCGAGGGGATCGAGGACGAGGGCCAGCTCGCCGCCCTCCGCGAGCTGGGCTGCGAGCTCGGCCAGGGCTACCTCTTCGCCCGCCCCGCCGACGGCCCGACGATCGCCGCGTCTCTGTGGCGGACGGCCGACGCCATCCGGCGCCGCACCGACGGCCCGTCGCGCCGCGGCCCGCGCGGCGGGCTAGGCGCCCCGATGTTCATCCTCTACGCGCTCGCCGCAGGTCTGATCGTCGGGCTGGCTTGCGGGCGGCCGCGTCGGGGCCCTCGCCGAGATCCGCTTCCGCTGGGCGCCGCTGATCGTCGATCGGCTTCCTCGCCCAGGTCGTCCTGTTCTCGGACGCCGTCGCGTCGCGCGTCGGCGACGCCGGGCCGGTCCTCTATGTCGCCTCGACCCTCATGGTCGTCGTCGCGGTCCTCCGCAACCTCGACCTGCCGGGGATGCCGCTTGATCGTCCTCGGTGCGGCCTGCAACATGGCCGCGATCGTCTCGAACGGCGGGCTACATGCCCGCGACGCCCGAGGCCCTCGCCAGCCTCGGCAAGACCGCGCCGACGATCTACTCGAACAGCGCAGTTCGTCGCGAGCCCGAACCTGCCGCTCCTGATCGACCGTTTCGCGCTGCCGCGGTGGGCTGCCGTTCGCCAACGTCTTCAGCGTCGGCGATGTCCTGCTCGCGGCCGGGGTGTTCGTCCTGCTCGTCGTCGCGATGCGCGCGGCCGGCCCCGACGGCGCGTCCCGCCCGGAGCGCCGGCCGCCTGGACCGGCCGCGTACGCGTCGGACCGCGCTCGGCCCGGTGCCCGCGACAACTCCCCCACCCGCCGCGATCGGACCCGGACCTTCGTCCGGTGTTCCGACGGGGGACGAACGGCCCATCGTCGGTCCCGAGGGCGAGCGCTCCTCCGCCGGTCTCACTGTCCAGGGCAAACCCGTCGTGAGGCGGGGACGCAAAGCCAGGGATCTTCTCCGGAAGACCGCCCGGTTGCCAGGGGCTCGACGACACTCGACAGACTCGGAAGGAGTCGAATGTGAAGGGCAACCTGGTGCGCCTCACATGGGCCCTGGCGCTCGTGGCGTCACTGGCCCTGACGATCGGCGCCGGCCTGCGCTGGTACTGACCCGATGACTCGGATGCTGAAGGCTCAGGCCTTTCGAGTCTACTGGTCGTCGTGTCGGCCCTCGCCAGCTCGGCACTCGTGCTCGAGGCGGGACAGCGCTGGAAGATGTGACCGCCCACATCGTGAGGGATCGGATCACGACTTGAGGCCGCCGGGCGACCGGCGGTCTCGTCACATCGGGCCCGGAACGCCGGGCTGATCCGGCCCGTCGCGGGCGGCCCGGCTCGGGCACGAGCCGAGGCTTCGTGCGGGCACGAGCACTGACGTGGGGTGCGGGTGGTTGCATGATCACCAAGCGCCTCGTAGACTGCGCAAACCGCCCGGGTCTGCCGGGCTGCGTTCGGGAGACCGGAATGGGTCTGTTCGATGGCCAGGAATCGCCGCCATGTCGCCATCGCCGTGACGGCGGATGGACGACGTGTGCAGATGCCGTTGAACGACGCCGGCCTCAACGACGGCACGCTCCTCTGGCCTTCTTCGCTCGCTCCTCGTCGGTCTTGACGGCCTTCTCGGCCTCCTCATTACCGGCTCCCGGCGGGAGAACGGAGGAACACGGAGGGACGGCGCTAGACGCGACGAACCACCGCAGACCAACGGGACCCTCGCCGGGTGGCGAGGGTTTTTTGTTGGCCGGCGATCGGAGCGACGACCAGCGCGGCGCGAGAGGGGAGCGCCGCTCGGCCACGACGGCACCGGCAACGCACGACGAACCGAGGGCAGGCAGGACCGATGACGATGACGAGAGGAACGGCGACGGCGCCGCCGAGATCCGGCGACGGACCGGACCGGCGCAGCCACATCCCGGCCGACGGGACCGCCCACGCGGCCGCGGTCGAGGCCGCCCGCCGGGCGATGCTCGACGACGCGCGGCCGCGGAAGCGGACGCGGATCGGCGCCGACGTCGTCTGCGAGGCGCTCCTCCTCCAGGGCGTCGACGTCCTCTTCAGCTATCCCGGGCGGCGTGATCCTGCCCCTCTACGACGTCCTCGGCGACTATCCGGAGCTGCGCCACATCCTCGTCCGCCACGAGCAGGGCGGCGCCCACGCCGCCGACGGCTACGCCCGGGTCACCGGCGAGGTCGGCGTCTGCATGGGGACCTCCGGCCCGGGTGCGACGAACCTCGTGACGGGGATCGGGACTGCCCTCCTCGACTCGGTCCCGATGGTCGCGATCACCGGCAACGTCCCCTCCGCGCTGATCGGCAAGGACGCGTTCCAGGAGATCGACATCAACGGCATCACCCTGCCGATGACGAAGCACAACTACCTCGTCCGTGACGCGAACGACCTGCCCCGCGTCCTCGCCGAGGCGTTCCACATCGCCCGGACCGGACGGCCCGGTCCCGTCCACGTCGACATCACGAAGGACGCCCTCCAGCAGGAGACGACCGCGCCGCACCCGACCCACGACGAGGTCGTCGCCGGGCTGCCCGGCTTCCGTCCGAACCTCGACGCGAACGGCCGCCAGCTGAAGCTCGCCGCCGCCGAGCTCGCGAAGGCGAAGCGGCCGGTCATCCTCGCCGGCCACGGCGTCCTCCACGCCGAGGCCTGGGACGAGCTCCTCGCCCTCGCCGAGAAGGCCCAGATCCCGGTCGCCCATACCCTGCTCGGGATCGGCGCGATCGACGAGACCCATCCGCTGAGCTACGGCTTCATGGGGATGCACGGCTGGAAGCACGTCAACAAGGCGATCCAGTCGGCGGACCTGCTGCTCGCGATCGGGATGCGCTTCGACGACCGGGTGACCGGCAACGTCCGGACCTACGCCCCGTACGCCCGGATCGTCCACGTCGACATCGACCCGGCCGAGATCGGCAAGAACGTCGCGGTCGAGGTGCCGATCGTCGGGCGACGCGAAGCGGGTCCTCGCCGCGCTGCTGCCGATGGTCGAGGCCGTCGACCCGGCGGACGCGGGCCGACTACTTCGCGGAGCTCGCCGAGTGGCGGCGCGAGTCCGAGGGCAGCGTCGTGGCACGGCTCCGGCGCCTGGCGGGACGGCCTCCTGTCCGGCGGACTACGTGATCGAGCGGATCGGCGAGCTGACCGACCACGCCGCGACGTACGTCGCCGACGTCGGCCAGAACCAGATGTGGCTCGCCCGCTACGCCGGCTTCCGCAAGCCGAACACCCACGTCAGCTCGGGCGGCCTCGGGACGATGGGCTTCAGCGTTCCGGCGGCGATGGGCGCCGCGCTCGGGGCGCCGGAGCGCGAGACGTGGGCGATCACCGGCGACGGCGGCTTCCAGATGACGTTCCAGGAGCTGATGACGCTCGTCGCCGACCGGATCCCGGTGAAGATCGCCCTCCTCGACAACAAGAAGCTCGGGATGATCCGGCAGTGGCAGGAGATCATCTACGCGGGCAACTACCACTCGGCCCACCTGCCCGGCCCGGACTTCGCGAAGCTCGCCGACGCGTTCGGCATCCCGGCGTTCAGGGCGCAACCGGCCGGCCGAGGTCGACGACGCGATCCGCGCCGCCCAGGCGGTCGACGGGCCGGCCCTCGTCTGGTTCGAGATCGCCGAGGAGCAGAACGTCTTCCCGATGATGCCCGCCGGCAAGGGCCTGTCCGACCTGATCGAGACCTGGGAAGGGGCGGACGAGTGAGCGGCGACCCGAGCTCGAACGGTCGCCGCCGGGCGCAGGCGGCGCGCCGGGGCCGCCTCGCCGGCCCATGCCGCCCCGCCGCCGCGGGCTCTGCCGGGCGGCGGCGAGACCCGCCGCCACACGCTCATCGTCATCGTCCTGAACAAGCCCGGCGTCCTGAACCGGGTCTCGTCGCTGATGCGGGCGCGGAACTTCAACATCGACTCGCTCGCGGTCAGCCACACCGACCAGCCGGACGTCAGCCGGATGACGATCACCCTCCACGGCGACGACGTCGCGGTCGAGCAGGCAGCGAAGCAGCTCTACCGGCTGATCGACGTCCTGAAGGTCCAGGAGGTCACCGCCGAGCCGGTCGTCGCCCAGGAGCTGGCGCTCGTGAAGATCCGGGCGACCGACGGCGAACCGGGCCGAGATCCTCAAGCTCGTCGAGCTCTCGAAGGGCCGGGTCGTGGACCTGGCCGGCGGAGTCGGTCATCGTCGAGGTGACGGGGCCGGAGAGCGAGATCGACGCGTTCGTCGCGCTCGTGCGCACCTACGGGATCAAGGAGCTGGTCCGGACCGGCTCGGTCGTCATGAGCAGCGGCTCGACATTCGATCGAGGAGGCGGTGAAGCGATGACTGCGCGCATGTACTACGACAACGACGCGGATCCTGCGGCGCTCGACGGGCAGACCGTCGCGATCATCGGCTATGGGTCGCAGGGCCACGCCCATGCCCAGAACCTCCGCGAATCGGGCATCGACGTCGTCGTCGGCCTCAAGCCGGACTCGAAGAGCCGGGCGCGAGCGGAGGAGGCCGGGCTCCGGGTCATGGACGTCGCCGACGCTGTCAAGGCGGCCGACGTGATCATGATCGCGGTCCCCGACACGCTCCAGAAGTCGGTCTACGACGCCGAGATCGCGCCGAACCTCCGGCCCGGCCAGCTGCTGATGTTCGCCCACGGCTTCAACATCCGGTTCGGCCGGATCCAGCCGGCGGCGGACATCGACGTCGGGATGGTCGCCCCGAAGGGCCCCGGCCATCTCCTCCGCTCCGTCTACGAGCAGGGCGGCGGCGTGCCGGCCCTGTTCGCGGTCGAGAACGACGCGTCCGGCACGGCCCGGGCGCGGGTCCTTGCCTATGCCCGCGGGATCGGCTCGACCCGGGCCGGCGTCCTCGAGACGACGTTCAAGGAGGAGACCGAGACCGACCTGTTCGGTGAGCAGGCCTTGCTGTGCGGCGGCGTCTCGGCGCTGATCAAGGCCGCGTTCGAGACGCTCGTCGAGGCCGGCTACCAGCCCGAGCTCGCCTACTTCGAGACGATGCACGAGCTGAAGCTGATCGTGGACCTGATGTACCGCGGCGGCCTGAACTTCATGCGGTTCAGCGTCAGCGACACCGCGGAGTTCGGCGACTACGTCTCCGGTCCGCGTGTCACCGAGGGCGCGAAGGCCGCGATGAAGGACGTCCTGTCCGACATCCAGAGCGGCTCGTTCGCGACGCGCTGGATCGCGGTCCAGGAGGCCGGCGGCGAGGAGTTCCGCCGGCTCCGCGAGCAGGACAAGCATCACCAGATCGAGGAGGTCGGCGCCGCGCTGCGAAGCCAGATGGCCTTCCTGAACCCGGTCGTCGTCGAGGCCGGCGAGGCCCAGTCGTCGGTCGGATCGGCCGCCAGCGGCGCGGCTCCGGCTCGCGGCCGGGGCCGGATCCGGACGATGACGGCGGCCGCGGTTCCGGCGGGCACCGTCCGGATCTTCGACACGACCCTCCGCGACGGCGAGCAGGCGCCGGGCGCCGGGCTGACCGCGGCGGAGAAGCTCGAGGTCGCCCGCCAGCTCGCGCGACTGAAGGTCGACGTCATCGAGGCCGGCTTTCCGGCGGCCTCGCCCGGCGACTTCGAGGCCGTCCGGCGGATCGCCCAGGAGACGAAGGGCGGGATCGCGGTCGCGGCCCTCGCCCGCTGCCGCGACGGCGACCCGCAGCGGGCCGTCGAGGCGATCTCGGTCGCCGAGCGGCCGCATCTCCACGTCTTCATCGCGACGAGCGACATCCACCTGAAGCACAAGCTCCGCCTGACCCGCGACGAGGCCCTGGCCGAGGCCGTTCGCTGGGTCCGCTACGGACGCCAGGCGCTCGGGGCCGACGCCGAGATCGAGTTCAGCGCCGAGGACGCCTCGCGGACCGACACGGACTTCCTCCTCCAGGTCTACGCGGCGGTCGTCGAGGCCGGCGCCTCGACGGTCAACATCCCGGACACGGTCGGCTACGCGATCCCGGCCGAGTTCGGCCGCTCGTCGGCCGCGTCGTCGACCTCGTCGGTCGCGATGCGACGGTCAGCGTCCACTGCCACAACGACCTCGGGCTCGCGACGGCCAACACGCTCGCCGCCGTCCAGGCCGGGGCCCGCCAGGTCGAGGTCACGATCAATGGCCTCGGCGAGCGAGCGGGCAACGCGTCCCTGGAGGAGGTCGTCATGGCCCTCCGGACGCGGCCCACCCAGTTCCCCGAGCTGGGCAGCGGCGTCCAGACCGAGCAGATCACGGCCGCCTCGCGGCTGGTCAGCTACCTGACCGGCTTCACGATCCAGCCGAACAAGGCGATCGTCGGCGGCAACGCCTTCGCCCACGAGTCCGGGATCCACCAGGACGGCGTGATCAAGAACCCGCTGACCTACGAGATCATGACCCCGCAGTCCGTCGGGCTGGCCGGAAGCCAGCTGACGATCGGCAAGCTGTCCGGCCGGAAGGGCCTCCAGGGCAAGCTCCACGAGCTCGGGCCACGACCTCGAGGGCGACGCGCTCGACATCATCTACCGCCAGGCGATCTCGCTCGCCGACGTGAAGAAGGAGGTCACCGACGCCGACCTCCTCGCCCTCGTCGAGCAGCGCGCGTCGGAGGTCCCGGCCTCGGTCCAGCTCGTCGGCTGGAGCGTCACCTCGTCCCACGGCGGCAACGCGACGGGCTCGGTGAGCCTGACCGTGAACGGCGAGGATCAGGACGGCCGAGGCGACCGGAAACGGACCTGTGGACGCGCTCTACTCGGCGGTCGACCAGGCTCTCCAGCCGGTCCTCGGCTGGCATCCGGTTCTCGCGGAGTGGGAGATCAAGGCCGTGTCTGCCGGCGAGGACGCGCAGGGCCAGGTCCTCGTCCGCTGTCGGCGCTCGTCGGACGAAGGACCCGGGGCGCTCGTCGTATCCGGGCACGGGCTATCCACGAACATCATCGAGGCGTCGATCGACGGCTACCTCGTCGCGGTGAACAAGCTCCACGGGGCCGAGATCAACGGCGTCGACGTGGCGTTCGTGGGCCGGCGCACGGCCGAGGAGCTGCCCTGATGGCGTCGGAGGGCAGCCTCCCGACGTACCGGATCGCGACGATCCCCGGCGACGGGGTCGGTCCGGACGTCGTCGCGGCGGCGCGGTCGGTCGTCGACGCGGCCGGCACCCGGTTCGGGTTCGCCGTCGACTGGACGGAGTTCCTGGTCGGCGGCATCGCGATCGACACGTACGGCGTCGCGATCCGGCCGGAGGACGTGGCAGCCGGCGGGTGCCGCGGACGCGATCCTCCTCGGCGCAGTCGGCGGGCCGAAGTGGTCCGACCCGTCGGCACCGGTTCGGCCGGAGCAGGCGCTGTTCGCGCTGCGCGGCGATCTCGGGTTGTACGCGAACCTGCGGCCGGTCAGCGTCCACCCGGCCCTCATTCCGTCGTCGCCGCTCCGCCCGGAGCTGCTCGCGGGCGTCGACCTGCTGATCGTCCGCGAGCTGACCGGCGGGATCTACTTCGGCGAGCGCCAGGAGCCGGCGGCCGCCGGCGGGCGGGCGGAGCGCCACGCACTCGACACGATGCCGTACACCGAGGGCGAGATCCGGCGGGTCGTCGCCCTGGCGTTCGAGCTGGCGGCCGGGCGGCGCGGACACGTCACGAGCGTCGACAAGGCCAACGTCCTCGCGACGTCGCGACTCTGGCGGACCGTCGCGAACGAGGTCGGCGGCGGAGCATCCGGCCGTCGCGATGCTCGCACCAGCTCGTCGATTCGTGCGCGATGCTGCTCGTCCGGCGCCCCGCGGACTTCGACGTGATCGTCACCGAGAACCTGTTCGGCGACATCCTCAGCGACGAAGCCGCCGTCCTCGCGGGCAGCCTCGGGATGCTGCCGTCGGCGTCGCTCGGGAACGCCACACGACCGCTCACGGGACGTTCGGCCTGTACGAGCCGATCCATGGCTCCGCGCCGGACATCGCCGGGCGCGACCTCGCGAACCCGATCGGGACGATCCTGTCCGCGGCGATGCTCCTGCGGCTGTCCCTCGGTCGCGACGACGCGGCCGCGGCGCGTCGAGGCGGCCGTCGCCGGCGCGCTCGACGACGGGCTTCGGACTGCGGACCTCGTGCCGCCGGACGGCGACGCGTCGGGCATCCGGCGCGTCGGGACCGTCGGGATGGCGCGGGCGATCGTCGAGATCGGATCGAGACGCCGGTATCGCGGCGGGAGCACGCGTCGATGAGGCCGACCGAGCCGGCCCGTCACCCTCTACGACACGACCCTGCGCGACGGGACGCAGGGCGAGAACATCACGCTCAGCCTGGCCGACAAGCTCCGCGTCGCGCGGATGCTCGACGAGTACGGGATGCCCTACATCGAGGGTGGCTGGCCCGGCTCGAACCCCAAGGACATCGAGTTCTTCAAGGCCGCCCGGACGATGACCTGGCAGACCGCCAAGCTGGCGGCGTTCGGCTCGACGCGCCACCGGTCGAACCGGCCGGAGGACGACCCGAACCTCCGCGAGCTCGTCGCCGCCGAGACGCCGGTCGTCACGATCTTCGGCAAGAGCTGGCTGCTCCACGTGATCGAGGTCCTCGGCGCGACGCCCGCAGGAGAACCTCGACATGATCGCGGACTCGGTCGGGTTCATCGTCGATCGCGGCCGCGAGCTGGTCTATGACGCGGAGCATTTCTTCGACGGCTACCGCGCGGATCGCGACTACGCGCTCTCGACGCTCCGCGCGGCCCGCGGGGCCGGCGCCCGGACGCTCGTCCTGTGCGACACGAACGGCGGCACCCTCACGAACGAGCTCGTCGCGATCGTCGACGACGTCCGGGCCACGCTGGAGGCGGACCCCGAGGCGGCATCGGCGCCGATCGAGTGGGGCATCCACACGCACAACGACGCCGAGCTCGCCGTCGCCAACTCGCTGGCCGCCGTGGCCGCCGGCGTCCGCCACGTCCAGGCGACGATCAACGGCTACGGCGAGCGGGCCGGCAACGCGAACATGGTGTCGATCCTCGCGAACCTCGCCCTGAAGACGGACCACGCCCTCATCCCACCCGGCGGCGGAGCGCTCGATGGGCTCACGGAGCTGAGCCGGTCGGTCGCCGAGATCGCGAACGTCAACCCGAACGACTGGCAGCCGTACGTCGGCCGGTCGGCCTTCGCCCACAAGGGCGGCGTCCACGGGGCGGCGGTCGCCAAGGTCGAGCGGAGCTACCAGCACATCGACCCGACGGCGGTCGGCAACCAGGGCCGGCTCGTCGTCAGCGAGCTCGGCGGGCAGGGCGAACACCCGGATCCGCGCCGAGCAGCTCGGCCACCAGCTCGAGGGCGTGATCGACCCGAAGGTCCTGAGCGAGCTCGATCAAGCAGCTCGAGAGCGAGGGCCTCGCCTTCGAGGGCGCCGAGGCGAGCTTCGAGCTCCTGATCCGACGCCACCAGGCGGACTATGCCGCGCCGTTCCGGATCGTCGACTACACGTGCCTCGTCGAGCAGCGGGCCGGTCGCGAGCTCCTCGCCGAGGCGACGGTCAAGGTCGAGGTCGACGGCGAGGTCCTCCACACCGCGGCCGACGGCAACGGCCCGGTCAACGCCCTCGATGCGGCGCTCCGCAAGGCGCTCCGGGCGTTCTACCCGCAGCTCGACGACGTCCACCTCTACGACTACAAGGTCCGGATCCTCGACGGCGACTCGGCGACCGCCGCCCGGACGCGGGTGATCATCGATTCGTCGGACGGCGACCCGCGAGTGGTCGACGATGGGCAGCGACACGAACATCATCGCGGCGTCGGCGACCGCCCTCGCCGACTCGCTCGAATACGCGATCTGGAAGTCCGGCGCCGAGCTCCGCCGCCGCGACGAGCGACACTTCACGACGGCCTCGGTGACCCCCGCGGCGACGTCACCGACCGGGAGGTAACCCGCATGGCCACGACCCCTTCGCCCGCCCCGAGCCCGTCGGTCGAACCTTCCGAGACGCTCCATCTCGCCCGCTGGACGGTCACGTCCGGCTCGAACGCGAACAGTCGCGGCGCGGTCGTCATCGCCGCCGGCGACCACCAGTGGGAGGCCGCGGCCGAGGGAAACGGCGCGGTCGACGCACTATTCCGGGCCGTCGACAACGCGCTCGTCGGCGTCCTGACCGGCCATCCGACGCTGCTCTCCTACGACGTCCACGCCGTCGCCGAGGGGCCGGACGCGGAGGGCCGGGTGACCGTCGCGATCGCCCCGCCGCCGTCGGCCGAGGGCGCCCGGAGCAGGGGCCGCTACATCGGCGAGGTCACCTCGACCAACATCATCGCGGCCTCGATCGAGGCGTACATCGACGCGATCAACGGGCTCCTGGCCGAGGAGCACTGGTCGGGTGCGACCGAGTCGGCCGGAAACCGCAAGCGCGCCCGGATCAGCGAGCCGGATGCGAAGTCGCGCCGGGCGGAGCTCGACGAGGAAGCGGGCCGGATCGACACGACGGACTGGTTCAACCACTGAGGGTCGCCAAGACGCTACGCTGACGCGGCTGGCGACCACGTCGGGCGCCCGGAGGGTCAGCGGTGCGCCGATTCCTCATCCACGCGGTCATCGACGGGCTGATCGCCGTCGCGTCATCTTCGTGCTCAGCCTCATCCACATCACGCAACCATTCCCGTTCGGCCAGGAATCGGTCCCGATCGTCCAGCCGGTCGCGTCGGGTCCGCTCGCCTACGTGGTCTGGGGCGTCATCTTCGTCATCGTCAACCGGATCGTCCGGCCGCTGCTCGTGGCCCTGTTCGGGCGGTTGATCTTCTCGACGCTCGGGCTGTTCGTCGTCGTCATCACGGCGCTCACGATCGCCCTGACCTCGCGGCTCTCTCCGATCGAGATCGCCGTCCTCGCCGATCCGCAGCCGCTCTGGCTGCTCCTGATGGCGGCGCTCTTCTCGCTGGCCTCCCTGATCGTCGACGCGCTGCTCGGGCTGAACCGGCCGCAGGTCGGTGGGTCGGCCGGTCGCTCCGTCTGGACGTTCCTCGAGTCCCTGCCGACGCCGCGCCGGAACGCGATCATCGAGAACCTCCGGCTCCAGCAGGTCTACGAGGCGCTGTACCAGACGAGCATCGACATCGCCTTCGAAGGGACGCCGATCGGCACCCTCCGGCGCTGGTTCGAGCGGCACATCCTCGGTGAGGTCCGGCTGGCGGACGACGAGAGCGCCCCGCAGCGGGTCGGCGCCCTCCTGCAGCAGCTCGGTCCGACCTACGTGAAGATCGGCCAGATGATGGCCGGCCGCACGGACATCCTGCCGCCCGAGTGGACGACCGAGCTCGCCAGGCTCCAATCGGACGCCGAGCCGTTCCCGTGGGTCGAGGCACGGGGCGTGATCATGGCCGAGCTTGGCCGGCCGCCGGAGGAGCTGTTCGCCACGATCGAGGAGCAGCCGTTCGCGGCTGCCTCGACCGCGCAGGTCCACCGCGCCACGCTGGCCGACGGCACGGCGGTCGCGGTCAAGATCCAGCGGCCACAGATCGTGGCCAAGACGAAGGCCGATCTCGGCGTCATGCAGGAGCTCGCCAAGACCGCCGAGTCGCGCTTCTCGGTGGCCCGGAAGATGAGCATCCGGGCGATCGTCGGGGAGTTCGCCGGGGCCGTCCTCGAGGAGCTCGACTACCGCAACGAGGCCTACCACGCTCGCAGGCTGGCGGATGGCATGGCAAAGTTCGATGCCATCCACGTGCCAACGGTGGACGCGGAACGGTCGTCCAGCCGCGTGCTGACGATGGAGTTCGTCCGGGGGCTCCCGCTCTCGGACCTCGACGGGATCCGGGCGGCCGGCCTCGACCCGGCGACGCTCGGATCGACCTTCATGCGGGCGATCATCAAGCAGGTCCTCGTCGACGGCTTCTTTCATGGCGACCCCCACCCGGGCAACGTCCTCGTCGACACGACGTCGGGCAAGATCGTCTTCCTCGACCTCGGTCTTGTCGGTCAGCTGAGCACCGCGCAACGGGTCGACCTGCTGGGTCTCGTCTACGCGGTGCGAGAGGTCGACATCTCGGGGATCGCCGACAGCCTCATCGCCCTGGGCGAGCCGTCGAGGTCGTTCGATGAAGGGGCGTTCCGCTCGTCGATCGACCGGCTCGGGCGCCAGTATCTCGTCTACGGACAGGCGGACTCGATCGGCGGCGCGCTCGCGGGCTTCCTCGGGGCGGCCTTCGAGCAAGGCCTCCGACTGGACAGTCAGCTCACGCTCGCGGTCAAGGCGGTCGTGCAGGCCGAGGACACCGCCCGCGCGATGGCGTTCGATCTCGATCTCGGCGAGGCCGCCGTGGAGGAGGCGCGGGCGGCCCTCATGGAGGCGCTCGAGCCCGACCGCGTCTTCAAGGAGGTCCAGGGCCGGGCCATCCGGATCGGGAAGGAGCTCGCCCGCCGGGCACCGACGCTCGACGAATCGCTGCTGAAATGGCTCGACGTCATCAACCGCGGCAAGCTCGTCGTGGAGGTCGACACGTCCGACCTCGGCCGCTCGATCGGCAAGGTGGGCGCCGTCGGGCGGCAGGCGACGATCGGGCTGATCGTCGTCGGCCAGCTGATCGGGACGGCGATCGTGATGGCGATCCTGCTCCAGCCGAACCTGTCCCAGTACGTCGGCGTCGCGTACGCGGCGATGATCGCGTTCGGGATCACGCTGTTCGTCAGCTTCGTCGTCCTGTATCGGTTGATCTTCGAACGCGATGACGACGACTGAGAGCGACAGTCGCCGGATCATCTACGCGGGGGAGCCGGGCGCCTTCGCCGAGGACGCGGTCCTCGCGGCGTTCGGCGACGTCGACCGCCGGCCGGTCGGCAGCTTCCGGGCCGTGTTCGACGAGGTCGCCTCGGGTCATGGCGCCGCGGGGGTGATCCCGATCGAGAACGTCATCCACGGCACGGTCCGTGAGAACTACGACCTCCTGATGGAGCACTCGCTCGTCATCCAGGGTGAGGTCGTCGTGCCGGTCGCGCTCTGCCTCGCGGCGCTGCCGGGTCAAACCCTCGACGACATCGAGCGGGTCTATTCGCACATCCAGGCGCTCGGCCAGGCGGAGGCGTTCCTGCGGGGCCGGCCGTGGCAGCTCCTGTCGACGTACAACACCGCCGGCGCCGGCAAGGCGATCGTCGATCGTGGCGAGCGCGGCGCCGCGGCGGTGCTGTCGCCCCGCGCGGCGGGACTGTTCGGCCTGGAGATCCTCGCCGACGAGATCGGCGACCTCGAGGGCAACCGGACGCGGTTCGTCGTCGTCGCGCCGGCGGATGCGGCACCGCTCCCGCTCGTCGCCGATCTCCCGATGGTCCCGCGGACGACGATCGTCGTCGCGGTCCGCAACGAGCCGGGGACGCTGCTGGCGGTCCTCCGGGTGATCGCGGACCGCGCGCTGAACATGCGGAAGCTCGAGTCGCGGCCGATGCGCGAACGACCGTGGGAGTACGTCTTCTGGATCGACCTCGACGGCGACCGTCGCCGACCCGGCGATGGCCGCCGCGCTCGACGAGGTCCGCAAGGTCACGACGATGACGCGCGTGCTCGGCAGCTATCCCAGCCAGGACGCCTAGGGCTGTCGCGCAGGACGCCTGGCTGCGTTGCGGCTGCGCCTCGCTCACGCACTCGTGCGCTCGCTCCGGTCCTCGCCGGCGCCGCCCTCGCGCCCAGGCGCGACGAACGCAGTTCGGTGCGACGCGCGGTCGCGCACCTGCGTGACGAACGTCCGGCGACGAACGCGTGGCCGCTGACCTCAGATCGCGCTCGTGCAGGCCTTGCACTTCGAGGCGTCGGGCGCGTTCGGCTCCTTGCAGAACGGGCAGGTCTTCATCTCGTCCGGCGGCGCGTCCTTGATGAACGTGAGCCCGATCCGCCAGACGACGAACGCGACGACGACGAACGTGATCACGGAGTTGATGAACAGTGCCGTACTGGATCGCGACGGTCGTCGCCGGGTCGCCGGGCGGCGTGCCCTGTTTCAGGACCCACTGGAGCTGGCTGAAGTCCACGCCGCCCAGCAGCAGGCCGATCGGCGGCATGATGATGTCGTTGACGAGCGAGTTCACGACCGCGCCGAGCGCGGCGCCGATGATCACGCCGATCGCGAGGGCGAGGGCGTTCGACTTCACCAGGAAGGCGCGGAAGCCCGTCAGCATCGGCTCCTCCCGCGGGTTCAGGACATGCGCCTGGCGCCGATCGCCGGCGATGCCGTCCGAGGGGCCGATGATACGCTTCGAGGCCCACCCCTCCGCGCCCGGGAGCGACCGTCCATGGACCAGGCATTCCGCGACGAGATGGCCCAGGGCTACGCCCTGACGGAGCCGGCCCTGACGCTCGGCAGCCCGATGCTCGGAGCCGAGCTCGACAACGACCCCCGCGTCCAGGTCGCGCTGTCGATGATGAATCGCCACGGCCTGATCGCGGGAGCCACCGGGACCGGGAAGACGAAGACGCTCCAGCTCCTCGCCGGCGAGCTGTCGAAGGCCGGCGTCCCCGTCTTCGTCGCCGACGTGAAGGGCGACGTCACCGGGATGGCAGCCGCGGGCGACGCGACGAACCCGAAGGTGATCGAGCGGGCCCAGTCCCTCGGCTGGACGTTCGAGCCGTCCGGCCACCCGGCCGAGTTCCTGTCGCTGTCGGGCGCGCTCGGCGCGCAGGTCCGGGCGACGGTCCACAGCTTCGGACCGCTGCTCCTCGGCAAGGTCCTCGACCTCAACGAGACCCAGACCTCGATCCTCTCGCTCGTCTTCAAGTACTGCGACGACAACAGCCTGCCGCTGCTCGACCTCAAGGACCTCGCGACGACGCTGAAGTTCCTCTCGTCGGACGACGGCAAGCCGATCCTCGCCGACTACGGCGGGATGTCGCCGGCCTCGGTCGGGGTGCTGCTCCGCTCGCTCGTCGTCCTCGAGCAGGAGGGCGCCGACGTGTTCTTCGGCGAGCCGGAGTTCGACGTCGCCGACCTGATCCGGACGACGCCCGACGGCGCCGGCGTCGTCTCGATCCTCGAGCTGCGCGACGTCATGGACCAGCCCCGCCTGTTCAGCACGTTCATGCTCTGGATGCTCGCCCAGCTGTACGAGACGCTGCCCGAGGTCGGCGACATGCCGAAGCCGAAGCTGTGCTTCTTCTTCGACGAGGCCCACCTGCTGTTCGACGGCGCGTCTCAGGCGCTGCTCGAGCAGATCGAGCGGACGGCCCGCCTGATCCGGTCGAAGGGCGTCGGGGTCTACTTCGTCACCCAGGCGCCGACCGACGTCCCGTCGTCGGTGCTCGCCCAGCTCGGCAACCGCGTCCAGCACGCGCTCCGGGCGTTCACGCCGGACGACGCGGACGCGCTCCGCAAGACCGCCCGGACCTTCCCGATGACGACGCACTACCAGGTCGAGGAGACGATCACGTCGCTCGGGATCGGCGAGGCCCTCGTCACCGTGCTCTCGCCGCGCGGCACGCCGACGCCGCTCGCCGCGACGCGCCTGCTGCCGCCGGACTCGCTGATGGCGGCCCTGCCGGATGCCGACCTGCAGGCCCGGATCGCGTCGGCTCCGCTCCGGGCGAAGTACGGCCAGACGATCGACCGTCAGAGCGCCTACGAGATCATCACGGCGCGGATCGCGTCGGCGAAGCAGGCGGCCGTCGACGCCGCCGCCCAGCAGGCGATGGCGGCGGGGGTCTCCCCGACGTCGGCGAGCGGGATGAACACGATGACGCCGGCCCAGCAGCAGCGCGAGATCCAGCGCCAGGCGAGGGAGATGGCCGCAGCGCAGCGGGCGGCCGAGAAGGCCCGGGCCGCCGCCGAGCGGCAGGCCCGCGCCGACGCCCGCCAGCGCGACCGAATGGTCCAGACCGGCGTCCGCGAAGCCGGCCGGGTCATGACCTCGAAGGCCGGTCAGGACCTGCTCCGGGGCGTGTTCGGCACGCTGTTCGGCAAGCACTGACCGCCCGCGCCGCTCGCGCGCCGCTTCGCCCCGCGGCCCGCCGCCCGTGCCCCGCCGCGGCTCGCCAGCCCGGGCGCCGCTCCGCGCCACGCCCGCGCTAGCTCCGCGCAGGCGCCGAGCTTCGTCTTCCGTCACATGATCCTCTCCCGGTCATTTGGTCAGCGACCGCCGTCGGAGCGCGGCATGTGGCATGGCAATGGCATCGATCAGACCCGGCGACGCCCAGGCTCGGGCCGGTCCATTGCATGGTGATGCACGGAGCCGGGGTTCGATGCACGACCTGTCCGACCGATGACCGCCCGGGTGACATCGTGACAGGAATCGGCACCCGGCGCCGGCGCCTAGTCGATCGACGACGCCCGTCAGGTCGTCCGGGCGGCGCGGGTAGCGCGGCTTCAGCTCGTCCAGCGTGTCCGCCACGATGTCCGCGACCGCGAGGTTGCGGAACCACTTCTGGTTCGCCGGGATCACGTACCACGGCGCCACCTCGGTCGAGCAGCGGCTGAGCATCTCCTCGTAGGCGAGCATGTAGTCGTCCCAGAGCTTGCGCTCGGCGAGGTCGCCGAGCCGGAACTTCCAGTTCTTGTCCGGGTCGTCGATTCGCGCCTGGAGGCGGGCCTTCTGCTCGTCGCGATCGATCAGCAGGAAGAACTTGAGGATCGTCGTGCCCTCGTCAGCCAGTAGCCGCTCGAACGCGTTGATCTGGTCGTAGCGCCGCGACCAGACCTCCTTCGGGACGAAGTCGTGGACCCGGACGACGAGGACGTCCTCGTAGTGCGACCGGTTGAAGATCGCGATCTCGCCCTTGCCCGGCGTCCGCTGGTGGACGCGCCAGAGATAGTCGTGGGCGAGCTCGACGGGCGTCGGCGCCTTGAACGACGTCACGGCGCAGCCCATCGGGTTGAACGCGGTCATCACGTGCCTGACCGAGCCGTCCTTGCCCGCTGCGTCGATCCCCTGGAGGACGATCAGGATCGGGTTCTTCGGCTCCGCCCAGAGCCGGTCCTGGAGATCCGTCAGCCGGTCGAGGCCGCGCCCGAGCTCTGCCTCGGAGCCGGCCTTCGTGTAGCCGTGGGTTTCGGCGGGGTCGATGTCGGCCAGGCGGACCCGGCTCCCGGGCTTGACCCGCAGCGCCTCTCGGAGGGATCGGGATTGCGCTGCTGCATCGCAGTCCTCGCGTCGGGTCGTGGTCCGGAGCGCGTCTAGAATGGCACGACGATCCGAACGCAGGAGCTCCGCATGACCGCCGTCACCGGCGCCAAGCCGCATCCGATCTTCCTCGCCGGCAAATGGGTCGAGTCCGACGACCCGCTGATCGTCGCGAACCCGGCCGACCCGGCCAATCCCGCCGGATCGACGTTCCACGCGACCGAGGCCCAGTACGAGGAGGCGGTCGAGGCCGCCGTCGCCGCCTTCGAGGTCACCCGGACGCTGCCCGGCGTACGAGCGCGGCGCGATCCTCCGGAACATCAGCGCCGGGATCAAGGCCCGGCGCGAGGAGCTCGGCCGGCTCATCGCCCTCGAGGCCGGCAAGCCGATCCGCGATTCGCTCGTCGAGGTCGACCGGGCGGCGATCACGTTCCGCCTCGGCGCCGAGGAGGCGGAGCGGATGGTCGGCGAGACGATCCCGCTCGACCTCATGCCCGCGTCGAAGGGCCGGGTCGGGATCACCCGGCGCTTCCCGATCGGTCCGATCGCCGGGATCAGCCCGTTCAACTTCCCGCTGAACCTCGCCGCGCACAAGGTCTCGCCGGCGATCGCCAGCGGCAACCCGATCGTCCTCAAGCCGCCGTCGAAGGACCCGCTCGTCATGCTGACGGTGGCCGAGATCATCGAGGAGGCCGGCGCGCCGGCGGGCTCGGTCAGCGTCCTGCCGATGAGTCGCGAGCTCGGCGACCGGATGGTGTCCGACGAGCGGTTCAAGCTCCTGACGTTCACCGGCAGCCCGTCCGTCGGCTGGCGGATGAAGGAGCGGGCGGGCAAGAAGAAGGTCGTGCTCGAGCTCGGCGGCAATGCCGGCGTCATCGTCGACAAGACCGCGGACCTCGACTGGGCGGTCCGCCGGACGCTCGTCGGCGCGTTCTCCTATGCCGGCCAGGTCTGCATCAGCGTCCAGCGGATGTTCATCCACGAGGACATCTGGGACGCCTTCATGGCGAGAGTTCGTCGAGGGGGCGAAGGCGCTCAAGGTCGGCGACCCGCTCGATCCCCAGACGGACCTGGGGCCGATGGTCGACCAGCACGCCGCGTCGAGGACGCAGCGCTGGGTCGACGAGGCGCTCGCCGCGGGCGGCACGTCGCTGCTCGGCGGCCGGGCGGACGGCACCTTCTTCCCGCCGACGATCCTGACGGACGTCCCGACGACCGCCGCCGTCTGCTCGAACGAGGCGTTCGCCCCGCTCGTCGTCGCGTTCAAGTTCCGGGACATCGACGACGCGATCGCCCAGGTCAACGACTCGTTCTTCGGGCTCCAGACGGGATCTTCACGAACGACCTCGGGCATGCGTGGAAGGCGTTCCACGAGCTCGAGGTCGGCGGCGTCATCGTCAACGACGTTCCGACCTACCGGACCGACCACATGCCATACGGCGGCGTGAAGGATTCCGGGCTGGGCCGTGAGGGCCTGCGCTGGGCGATCGAGGACATGACCGAGGTCCGGATCATGGTCCTCGCCTGGCCGAGCTGACCCCGTCAGATGAACATCGGCGCCTTCACCAGCGGCGACTTCTGGGTCGTCTGGCTGGCCGTCGTCCTCGTCAATGTCCTGATCTGGGGCGGCTTGCTGGTGTTGATCGTGCTCGCCATCCGCTGGCTGATCCGGAGCAACCGCGCCGACCGCTACCAGCCGGACGCGTCGACCGAGGACACCGCGCTCGCCTTGCTTCGCGAGCGCTACGCCCGCGGCGAGATCGACGCGAGCGAATTCGAGGAGCGGAAGCGCACGCTCGGCGCCTGAGCCATGGCCCGGATCGCGAGCCCTCGCATGGTCATCGTCGCCGTCGCGATGCTCGCGGCGGGCTGCATCGTCGAGCCGCCGGGCCCGCCCGCCCAGACCGTTCGCCAGGAGGCGCAGTTTCTGCTGACGCCTGACGTGCCACGGGCAACGACCGCGCTGCACTTCGAGGCCGTGCCGGGCGACCGACGCGTTGCAGGGATCGACATGTGGGGATATTCGAACGGCCCGGCGAACCGGTTCCTCGGGACGCACGTCTGGGTCTCGTTCGTCGACACCGCGACAGGCGGGCTCACGACCCCGCTCGGCTGGGCGCACGCCGGACTGGGCACCCCCATCGTTTCCGGCGAGTGCGCCGTGACCGGCTGCGACAAGACGTGGCTTGCGATCGCGAGATGGCTCGATCCGGGCTCTGGTGACCGAGATCCCCGGCACGATCGCAGGGTCCCTCACGGCCAGATCCGACCGGCCCGCCAGGCAAAGCGACCCACCGTTCGCACTCGACCGGCTCACGGTCACCGAGGTGCCCGTTCCCGGCCCTGCGCCCGTCCAGGTCGCCTCTGCCTCGGTTGGCGGTTCCGCGACCGTGGGGATCGGTCGACCCGCGGAGGTGCGCCACTTCATCGTCGAGGTCGCGCCCGAGATCGCCTCGGCTGCCCGAACCTACCCGAACGTAGGCCGGCTCGCGTTCTTCGCGTCGCGTGTCGATGCGTCCTCGGACCGACTCGGGATCCGCGCGGATGTCCGCGTCGGCGGAAACCCGGCCGGCCCCGTTGTCTCCGGCCTGGGAGGGCTCATTCAGGCGGCCACGGAGATCGATCTGCTCGGCCTCTGTCCGGCGACCGGACGCTGCGAGATCCCGATCGACGTCGGCTGGGCGATCGTGCCGAGGACGAACCAGGACACGATTCCTCCTACCGGCTGGGTGTCGGCCGATTGGCGGCTCGAGGCAAGATTCGATACGGCGCCGGGAGCGGGTGTTCCATCCGATGGGATCGTGATCGCAGAGGTCAGCGGCTAGGCCGGGTCCTGGCGTTCGCGTGGCTCGTCGCGCGACCCGGGACGCCCGGCGCGGGCGACGGGATGCGCGGTCATCCTCTCGCCCGGTGGACCTCACCCTCACGGCCGCCCAGCTGGAGCTCCAGGCGCGGGCCCGCGCCTACGTCGTCGACTGCCTCCAGCCGCTCGAGGTCGAGTTCGAGCGAGCCGGGCGGCCGCCTCCCGGCGGCGACCCGCGACGCGCTGAAGCAGGCCGCGATCGAGGCCGGCCTCGCACGGCGGCTCGCTGCCCCGCGAGGCCGGGCGGCCAGGGCTGGACGGCCGTCGAGCAGGTCATCGTCCACGAGCAGCTCGGCCAGGCGACCGGCGGGCTCTGGTCGTTCATCCCCGGCGCCTACAACGCGCTGATCCACGCCGACGCCGACCAGCGTCGCCGGTACCTCGACCCGAGCCTGCGCGGCGAGCGGTTCGGGAGCTACGCGATCACCGAGCCGAACGCCGGCTCTGACGCCCGAACGCTCCAGTCGACGGCGGTTCGCGATCCTGCGACCGGCGACTACGTGCTCAACGGCGAGAAATGGTTCGTGACGGGGCCGCCGGACGAGACCGACTTCATGATCTTCCACGGGGTCGTCGTCGAGCCGGACGGCGAGCGGCGGCCGACCCTCTTCCTCGTCGACTACGACGCGCCGGCGTGTCGATGCAGCACGACCCGGACTACACCCACACGTTCGCCGATCGGCACCCGCAGTTCGTCCTGACGGACGTCCGCGTGCCGGCATCGGCGATGCTCGGCGGGATCGGCCGGGCGGACGAGCTCACGAACGAGTGGTTCGTCGAGGAGCGGATCCACATCGGCGCCCGCTGCGCGGGGGCGATGGAGCGGCTGCTCTCGCCTCGCCGTCGACTGGGCCACGGAGCGGGTCCAGTTCGGCGAGCGGATCTACGACTTCCAGGGCGTGTCGTTCCCGCTGGCCGACTCCGCGGCCGACGCCTCGGCGGCCCGGCTGCTCACCCGGGAGGCGGCGATGCTCGCCGACGCGGGCGCCGATCCGAAGGTCGTCCATGCCAAGGCGTCGCTCGCGAAGCTCTTCGCGTCGGAGGCGGCGTGGCGCTGCGCCGACCGCGTCGTCCAGGTCTTCGGCGGCCGCGGCTACATGCGCGAGTACCCGGCCGAGCGCTACCTGCGCGAGCTCCGGGTCGACCGGATCTGGGAGGGGACGTCCGAGATCCAGCGCCTGATCGTCGCCCGGGCCCTCGAGAAGCGGGGCGTCAGACCGGGTCGTCGGCTGATGGCCGCGACAACCAACCGAACGTTCGTTAGGTCGGAAGGCGCGGCGGACGCGACCGGCGACGTGACGGTCGCACCCGGGCACCCGGCGGGGCCGCTCCCGCCGATCGACCTCCGGCCGCTCTTCGCGCCCGCGCTCGATCGCCGTCGTCGGCGCCTCCGCCCGCGGCGGGATCGCCCAGACCGTGCGCAACAACCTCCGGGTCCTCGGCAGCGGACACGCGCTGCCACTTCGTCAACCCGCGCTACGACGAGCTGCCGGCCAGCCGTGCTATCCCGTCGATCGCGGACCTGCCGGAGGTCCCCGATACCGTCCTCGTCGCGGTGAACCCGCTCCGGGCGGCCGCCGTCGTCGCCGATGCCGCCGCGGCCGGCGTCCCCGCGGTGGTCATCCCCGGCGGCGGCGTCGTCGAGGGCGGCGAGGCGGCGGCCCGGATGCAGGCGGAGGTCGCGAGCTCGCCCTCCGGCACGGCATCGCCCTGCTCGGGCCGAACTGCATGGGCCTCGTCGACCTGACGACGAACAGCGCGACGTACATCGGCGACGTGAACCCGTGGCTGCCGCGGGGCGGCGTCATGGGGATCGCCCAGTCCGGGTCCGTCACGGACGCGTTCATCCACTCCGGGACGCGGATCGGCTTCTCGCGGATCGTCGGCTGCGGCAGCGAGGTCGTCCTCGACGTCTGCGACTTCCTCGCCCACGCGATCGAGGACGACGAGACCCACGCGGTGATCCTGTTCCTCGAGGGGTTCAAGCGCCCGGAGCGGTTCCTCGCCCTCGCCGACCGCGCCCTCGCGGCCGGCAAGCCGGTCATGGCGGTCAAGGTCGGCCGAAGCCGCCAGGCGCAGCTCGCGGCCGTCGCCCATTCGGGCTCGCTCGCCGGCGAGACCCGGGCGACCGAGGCCGCGCTCCGGGCCGCCGGGGTGATCCTCTGCGACGACCTCGACGCCCTGCTCGAGACCGCCGAGCTCGTCGCCGGCTGCCGGCGGCTCGGCCGCCGGGTCGGGCGCGGCCGGACCGGCGTCGTCACGGTCTCGACCGGGCGAGGCCTCGCTGATCGCCGACCTCGCGCCGCGGACCGGGCATCGACCTGCCGGACGTCCCGCCGGCGGCCCGCGACCAGCTCCTCGCCGATCTGCCGACGCTCGGCTACATCGGCAACCCGCTCGATCCCTGGGGCGCCACGGATCCGCCGGCCGCCTACGACGCCGCGTTCCGGGCGTTCGCCGGATCCGGCGCCTACGACGTCCTCGCCCTCGTCCACGACTTCCCGTACCGCTCGCTGCCCTCGGAGGTCGAGACGGCCCTCGAGGTCGTCGAGCCGCTGCTCCGCGCGACGGCCGATCGCCCGGACCTCCTTCCGGTCTTCGTCTCGCTCACCTCCGGCGAGCCGACGCCGGAGATCGTCGACGCGCTGCACGCGGCCGGCGGCGTGCCGGTGCTGCGGGGCACGGTCGAGGCCTTCGGGGCGATCGCCGCGGTCGCGGCCGTGGGAGGCGGCGCACGGCGCGCCGGCTGGCGACCGGGGCCCGGTCCGACCGGGCTGGCCGGCCCTCGCCGCGACCACGCCCGTCCTTGGCCACGACGTCGCGCCCTCGGCGGCCGTCCGCCGTCCCGCCACCCGCACGCTGCCGGAGCGGGAGAGCCTCGCCCGGCTCGCCCCGGCGGGCCTGCCCGTCGAGACGCCGTCGCCGTCGGCCACGCCCGACGCGGCCGTCGACGGCGGCGGCGCGGATCGGATTCCCGGTCGTCCTCAAGATCGACGCCGAGGGGCTCGGCCCACAAGAGCGACGTCGGCGGTGTCCGGCTGGGTCTCCACGACGCGGCCGCGGTCCGAGCGGCCGCCGGGGACCTGCTCTGGCCCTGCCCCTTCCGCCGGGCGCGCGCCGGCGCGGCCTCCTCGTCGACCGCCAGCTCGCGGGCGTCGAGCTCGATCCTCGGCGGCCGCCGCGACCCCTCGTTCGGACCGATCGTCCTCGTCGGGCTCGGCGGGATCCTCGCCGAGGCGCTCGACGACGTCGCCGTCCGTCTCGCCCCGGTCGACGAGGTCGACGGCGGAGCGATGCTCGACGAGCTCCGCGGCCGGGCGATCCTCGACGGCGTCCGCGGCCGGCCCGGCATCGATCGCCCGGCCGTCGTCGCCGCGATCGTCGCGCTCGGCCGGGCCCTCGTCGACGACCCGTCGCTCCTCGAGGTCGACCTGAACCCGGTCATCTCCGGCCCGGACGGCACGGCGGCCGTCGACGCCCTCGTCGTCGAGCTGCTCGGATGACGGGACATCGCGAGCCGGAGTTCACCGACGGCTTCGAGACCGGCCGGCTGGATCCCACACGGTGGGTCGCGGCCTACCTGCCGCAATGGAGCTCGGTGGAGGCAGCCAGCCCGACGTGGGAGATCGACCGACGACGTCTGATCCTCTCGATCGTTCCGGATCAGGCGCCATGGTGCCCTGAGTTCGACGGTGAGACGCGGGTGTCGTCGATCCAGACCGGCGTGTTCTCGGGGCCGGTCGGCAGCCCGATCGGCCAGCATCGATTCGCGCCGAATGTCGTCGTTCGACAGCCCCAGGCGGAGCAGCGGCTCTACGTCCCCCACTTCGGACGGATCGAGATCCGGGCGAGCGCCTGCCCCGACCCGGACGCCATGGTCGCGTTGTGGATGATCGGCTTCGAGGACCGGCCCGACGACGCCGGGGAGATCTGCGTCGTCGAGATCTTCAGTCGCGACGTCGCTCGCCGGCGAGGTGGCGATCGGCATGGGGGTCCACCCCCACGACGACCCCCGGCTCCACGACGACTTCGAGCGTGTCCGGCTGGCGATCGATGCGACGGAGCCGCACGACTACGCCGTCGAATGGACGTCCGCTGGGATCGCGTGGGAGGTCGACGGGCAGACGGTCCGCCGGAGCCGTCAATCACCCGACTACTCGATGCAGCTGATGCTCGGGATCTACTCGTTCCGGCCGCTCACCGCGGACGACCGGCCGCGACGGTTCGCGGTCGAGCACGTCCGCGGCTTCCCCCCGATCGGCGGGCGGCGAGCCGCATGACCCCTGCCGCCGAGCACGTGCTCCTCCGGGAAGCGACGCCCTGGGGCGTCCGGCTCGTCCTCAACCGCCCGGACAAGCTCAACGCGATCTCGGCGGAGCTCCGCGACGCGCTCGTCGAGGCCATCGCGGAGGCCACCGCGGACGAGCGCGTCCGGGTCATCGCGATCGCCGGCGCCGGGCGCGCGTTCTGCTCCGGCTACGACCTGTCCGAGGAGGCGCCGCCGACGGCCTGGGGCTGGCGCGACGTGCTCGCCCGCGACGTCGCGGCAACGCTCGCGGTCTGGTCCTGCCCGAAGCCGGTCATCGCCCAGGTCCACGGCTACGCGCTCGCCGGCGGGCTCGAGCTGGCGATGGCCTGCGACCTGATCGTCGCCGCCGAGGACGCCCGACTCGGCGAGCCCGAGATCCGGTTCGGCTCGGCACCGGTCACCCTCCTGATGCCGTTCGTGATCGGCCAGAAGAAGACGCGCGAGCTGCTGATGACCGGCGACCTGATCGATGCCGCCGAGGCGCGCAGCGGATCGGCCTCGTCAACCGGGTCGTGCCGGCCGACCGGCTCGCGGCCGAGGTCGACGAGCTGGCCGATCGCCTCGCCCGCGTGCCGCCCGACGTGATGGCCCCGACGAAGCTGATGCTGAACCGGGCGATGGACGCCGCCGGGTTCGCGGCGGCGGTCGAGATGGGCCTCGATCTCCAGTCGTTCGTGAACATGAGCGAGACGGCCCGCGAGTTCGACGGGATCGTCCGCCGCGACGGGCTCAAGGCCGCTCTGGCCTGGCGCGACCGGCGGTACGACGAGCGCCTCGCGGATGCCGGCCGGCGCCGCCGCGCGATCGCGGATCCGGACCGCCCGACGACTCGCTGACCGGCGGTCCCGCAGGACCGGGCCGGCCCGGATACCAACGGCCCGGTCCCGTCGCGCAGCGCACCGGCCCGACGCGGCCGGATCCTCACAGAACCCGATGGGACCAAGGTACGGCTGCGGTCTGGTCCCGTGGTCCCGTAGCGACCTCCTCCGTTCGACGGTTAATGCCCTTCTGAACGGCGTCACCCGTTCGGGCATCGCGATGACCACCGCCCGAGCCTGCCGCCTGCCCGCGGCCGTGACGGTCCGGCATTCCGCCGGCCACGGCATCACTCATCGGAAGGGGACTCATCCGCATGGATCAGGACACGGAGAACCGGGTCGAGCGTCGCCGCCGGCGCCGCCGCGGGATCGTCGCCCTGCTGGGCGCGATCTCGATGCTCACCATCGGCGCCGGCTCGATCTCGCTCGCCCAGTTCACGGACACGGCCGGCGCCACGTGGAACTTCACGGCCGGCACGATCGACATCAGCGTCAACCCGACCGCCTTCGCGGCGATCAACCCGATGATGCCGGGCGACGTGAACACCCAGCCGCTGACCGTGACCAACGGCGGCACCGCCCAGCTCCGCTACGCGATGTCGACGACGGCGACCAACGCCCTCGGCACCGCGATCCAGCTGACGGTCAAGACCGAGGACGCCGGCGGCGGCTGCGCCGCGTTCACCGGCACGACGGTCGTCGGCCGCGACGAACCTGAACGGGGCCGCGTTCGGCAACTCCCTCCAGGGCGCCCAGGCCGGCGACCGCACCCTGGCCGCCGGCGCGAGCGAGGTCCTGTGCTTCCGGGTCAGCCTGCCGCTGGCCGCTCCGGACAGCCTCCAGGGCGCGACCTCGGCCGCCACGTTCACGTTCAACGCCGAGCAGACCGCCAACAACCCGTAACCCGAAGACTCCGGCTGTCACCACCGGCTGCGGTCCGCCTCACGAGGCGGGCCGCAGCTCGGTCCTTCCGGAGCCGACCGCCGGCCGTTCGCCACCGGCGACGGCCACGGGCCGCCGCGACGCCCGCCCCGGCGTCCGGGTCCGGCCGATCCGTCCACGGATCGGTGCCCTGATCTGGAGGAACCGCGATGAAGATCCTCGGAGCGGCCACCGTCTGGCTGCGTCGGATCGTCGACATCGCCCTGATCACGCTGATCCTGGTCGTCCTGGCCGGGGTCGTCCTCGGGAAGATCGTCCCGCTGACCGGCCGCGAGACGATCGCGATCGGCGGCCGCTCGATGGAGCCGGCGATCCCGATCGGCTCGGCCGTCGTGGTCGCGCCGGTCGATCCCGCGACCCTTGCCCCCGGCGACGTCGTCTCGATGCGCGTCGCCGAGGCCAACGCGATCTTCACCCACCGGATCGAGGCGGTCGTCGACCGCGCCGACGGCCGCTACGTCCGGACGAAGGGCGACGCGAACCCGGACGCCGATCCGACGCTCGTCAAGGCGTCCGCGATCATCGGCCGCGTCGAGCTCTCGATCCCGTACATGGGCTACCTGCTGGCCCTCCTGTCGATCCCGACCGGCGTCATCTTCGTCGTCGGGCTCGCCGCGACGCTGCTCGCGATCGCCTGGCTGCTCGAGTCGCTCGAGCCCATCCCGAGCCCGGATCGCCGGTCGCGGCGCGGTCCCGTCGGCCGGGGCGCGACGGCGATCGGACCGTCCGCCGGCGCCTCGTCCGGTCCCGCCCTCCCGCCGCTGCCGGTCCTCCGGCCGGCCCCCGGGCCGCTGGTGCTCGCCGCTCGTCGCGCCGGGCACCCGGACGCCCCTCGTCCGCGACCCCGCGGGCCGGGCCCGCCCGAGCGTCCGGGAGCAGATCGCCCGCAGCCGCGAGACGCGACCGCCGGGTCCGCTGGGCCCGTCGCGGCCGCGTCCGGGAACGCCGGCTGACCGTGCGCGCCGGCCGTCGCCTCGCGCGTCGCCCTCGCACTGGCCGTCGGGCTGTCGCCCCTGCTCGGCGGCGCGCGCCGGTCCGCGGCGTCGATCTCGCTCGCCCGGTTCACCGACGCGACGACGGCGACGAAGACCGTCACGACCGACACGCTCGATCCGCCGACCGCCCTCTCGGCGACCGGCGGCACGAGCGTGTCGCTGGCGTGGACGGCGACCCCCGACACCTACCCGACCGGCTACGAGGTCCGGCGGGCAACGTGTCCGGCGGCCCCTACACGCCGTCACCACCGTCACGCCCCGGACGGCGGCCACGACGACCGACAGCCCGCCGCCGGCACCTGCTACTACGTGCTCCGGACCTCTTTCCAGAGCTGGCTGAGCGCGAACACCAACCAGGTCTCGGCGAGGCCTCGGCCAGACCGCGAGCGGCTACCACGGCTGCACGGCCGCCTCGAACGCCCCCGAGACGGCGGCGACGGGAACGGCTACGAGTCGACCCGGACGCTGGCCTGCGCGCCGGCGGCGGCATCGCCACCGACGCGAACACCGGCACGAACACGAACCTGAGCTGCACGGACGCGGGCAAGGACGCCCACCGGTTCTGGGACTTCGGGCTCGGCGTCCCGGCGACGGCGTCGTCCATCGCGGGGATCCAGGTCCGCGCCGACGTCGGGCAGAACAACAACCGGGGACGACTGGGTCTGCGTCCAGCTGTCCTGGGACGGCGGCACGAGCTGGACCGCGCCCAGTCGGCCGTCGTGCCGCGTCGGCACGACGACCTACACGCTCGGCGGCGCCGCCGACACCTGGGGCCGGACGTGGACGGGCCGCACCTCTCGAACGCGAGCTTCCGGGTCCGGGTGATCGACGTGTCCGACCGGTCATCAAGGACATCCGGCTCGACTACCTGGCGGTGCAGGTGTCCTACTTCCCCTAGCCACCGACCCTGGCGCCCGCAGGCACCGGAATGCAGCCGCGCTGGCGGAAATCCGACCAGTTCACGACCGGAGGCACGTCCGGCGCTACCCATTCGGCCGCCCCATGGGCTAGGGTGTGCAGTCTTCGACCCGACTTGTGCGGATGAGGGGGGTTTTTGCGCGCACTTCCCGGGGAGGCCCTTCTCCCGTCCCGGCCGTCACGCGACTGTTCGAGCCGGCTTGTCGGCTCTGGTCGGCCTGCTCTGGCTGGTCGCCTCCCGCCGCCTTCGCCCCTACGGCCGCGGCCGCTGACCCAACGGTCAAGCCAAGCCGCCTGATGTCGGAAGGCAAGGTAACCAAGACGGTGGTGGGGACGGCCTCCGTCGTCCTCCGAGCGCATTCACTGGATACCCCGGTTTCAGCGGCCCGAACTTCCCGTGGCTGTCGTTGCCCTGACCGCGCCGCGTCTTCGTCGCCGAGAAGAGCGGCGTGATCAAGGTGTTCGCGAGCCTGTTCGCGACGACGCCGACGGTGTTCGCCGATCTCCGAGCGCGAACGTCCACAACGACTGGCGACGGTGGGCTGCTCGGGTTCACCCTCGACCCGAATTTCCCCACCAACCCCTACGTATACGCGATGTACGCGTATGACGCCCCGATCGGCGGGTCGCCGCCCACGTTGGGGTGACGCGTGCCCCCACGCCACCCGGGGCCGACGACGGACGGCTGCCCCGGTCCAGCGGTCGCCTGGTCCGGCTGCAAGCCAATGGCAACGTCATGACGGGCAACGAGCAAGTGCTGATCAACGGCTGGTGCCAGCAATATCCCAGTCACTCTGTCGGGGAGCTGCGATTTGGTCCCGATGGTGCGCTGTACGTGACGGCGGGCGACGGGGCCAGCTGGACGTTCCCGGACTATGGCCAGGGTGGCGGCAGTTCCGGGAAGCCCACCCCGTCGAACCCGTGCGGCGATCCGCCGGGGGAGTCCCGGCGCGTTCGATGTCGGCGCCGACGGCCGAGGGCGGCGTGCTCCGCAGCCAGAGTCTCCGACGGCCATCCGGCGAGCCGGTTCTCCTCAACGGCGCGTTGCTGCGGCTCGATCCGGCCACCGGCAACGGCCTGCCGGACAACCCGCTCGCCGGCAGTCCCCACGCGAACGCGCGACGGATCGTCGGGATACGGGTTCCTGAAACCCATTCC
>CAWFND010000014.1:0-76732 GCA_963817095.1 uncultured Chloroflexia bacterium | reverse complement strand
ACCGCCGGGCCCGCCTCCGCGCGCTCCCGTCGCTGCACGAGGATCGCCGCGGCGCCTGACGGCCGGGGCCGAGTTGTCCACAGGTTCATTGCTGGAGCGTGGATTCGTGGATAACCGCATTGACGCGCGGCGGCTCGACGCCTAACGTCCGGCATCCGCACCGACCGCCTGGGTACCGAGGCTGGCGAGGGGCACGGGGAAACCCGGCCGCGAACCGGACCGGCAGCGGAAGACCGGGATCTGGCGCGGTGTGACGTACGACGACGCCGGGAGCGGACCCCGGACGGCCCGCACAGGCACGACCGACAGGAGGGGTGCCTGGACCGTCCGCCGGACCCGCTCCCGACGCGCGTCGACAGCCTTCCCCGACCTCCCGCCCGCGTATGCGCGACGCCCTCGAGCCGGCCCTGGGCGCGCTCGGGCATCGACCTGGCCGACGGCGGCCCGCGCCGCCGATCGACGGCCACGTCCGGCTGCTCCTCGCGTGGAACGCGGCGATCAACCTCACCGCGATCCGCGACCCGGCGGCGATCGCGATCCGCCACGTCGTCGACAGCCTGCCGGGCTGCGCGTCCTCGACGCGCCCGGTCGATCGATCGGTTCGTCGACCTCGGCAGCGGCGGCGGCTTTCCCGGGCCTGCCGCTCGCGGCGCCGCGACGGCCGCCGAGCGCGCTCCTCGTCGAGTCGGTCGCGAAGAAGGCCCGGTTCCTCGAGACGGTCGGCGGCGGCGATCGGGCTCGGCCGATCGGTGCAGGTCGCGGCCCGTCGCGTCGAGGACGCTCGCGGCGGAGGACGCGCATCGTGGGCGCTGGCCGGCCGTCACGGCCCGCGCCGTGGCGAGCCTCGCCGACCTGATCGAGCTGGCGTTCCCGCTGCTCGTCGGCCCGGGCGGCGTCCTGTCGCCTGGAAGAGCGCTAGCGCGCCGAGGCCGCGCGGGCTCGGCGGCGAGCTGGACGCGGCCCGCCGGGCGCTCGCGACGATCGATCGACGGTGCCACGATCGAGGTCGGTCCGTCCGTGGCCGAGCTCGCCGCCGGTCGCGATGGACGCTCACCGTCGCGGCGATCGGCGATCACCGGCTCGTCGTCGTCGAGCGCGGCCGATCGTCCGATCGCCCCGGCCTGGCCGCGCGACCCGGCCGCCCGGAAGCGCCGGCCCTGGTAGCGCTCACCGGCATCGCCGCTCGGCGGCGACCCGCGCGCGCTAGGCTCTACCGCGTGCGCGTCGCCGTGCTGTCGGACATCCACTCCAACCTCGTCGCCCTCGAGGCCGTGCTCGACGAGCGCCGGGCCGGTCGACGCCGTCTGGCACCTCGGCGACGTCGTCGGCTACGGCCCGGAGCCGGATGCCGTCGTCGCCCGACTGGCGTCGATCGGCGCCGTCGGCGTCGCCGGCAACCACGATCGGGCAGCCGTCGGCGGTCGCGAGATCGACTGGTTCAACGACGACGCGCAGGGCGGCGATCGAGTGGACGCGCGGACGGATCTCGCCGGCGACGGTCGACTGGCTGCGGGCCCTGCCCGGAGACCCGCGTGCGAGGCGGACACGTTCCTCGTCCACGGCAGCCCGCGCGACCCGATCTGGGAGTACGTCACTGACCGCGGCGATCGCCCGCGCCAACCTCGAGCATGCTGCGCGACGCCGCTCGGGCTGTTCGGCCACACCCATCTGCCGATCGCCTGGACGCAGAGCGCGGATCGCGTGACCGGACGCGACTGCGCCGACGATCGCGCCGTTCGTCGCGCTCGACGGCGGCGACCGGCTGCTCGTCAACCCCGGCAGCGTCGGCCAGCCGCGCGACGGCGACCCGCGGGCCGGCTGGCTCGAGCTCGACACCGACGCCGGCGACGGGCACCTGGCATCGCGTCGCCTACGACGTGCGCGGCCGTCCAGGCGGCGATGCGGGCAGGTCGGGCTGCCGATCCGCCTCGTCGAGCGCCTCCGCCACGGTGTCTGACATGCGACGCCGCCGTCGATCGAGGCGCCGGTCCCGATCGTCGTCCTGCCGGACGTCCGTGGCCCGGCACCGGTGGGACCGGCTGCTGTATAACCAGTCCGCCAAGCGCCTGAAGTCGGCGCTCGTCGGGCGCGAGCACGGTCATCGCGGACGTGCCCTATCGTCGCGGCCACTGACCGAGCGGCCGCCCCGAGCAAGATCGGAGGCCGATGATCGGAGGCCGCCGGCCGCTGCAGGGCCGGAAACCGGCGGACCGACGCGTCCGCGTCGAGCGCCCGCACTCGCCCTACTTCCGCTACACCGGCCGCAACCAGCTGGTGGCGAAGGCGGCCGCCAACGAGCCGAAGACGGCCGTCGGGCGGTGGTGGGCGGGCGTCCGGAAGGTCGCGATCGGCCGGCCCCTCGCGAGCGAGGAGGAGGCCGGCGAGCGGCTCTCGAAGAAGAAGGCGCTCGCGATCTTCAGCTCCGACGCGATCAGCTCGTCGGCCTACGCGACGCAGGAGATCATCCGGGTCCTCGCGGTCGCCGGCGGCGACGGCCCTCGCCTTCTCCGTCGGCGTGTCGCGTCGCGATCGCGGTCCTGCTCGCGGTCGTCGCGACCTCCTATCGCCAGGTCTGCCGCGCCTACCCGGGCGGCGGCGGCGCCTACGCGGTCGCGAAGGAGAACCTCAGCCCGATGTTCGGGCTGATCGCGGCGGCCGCGCTCCTGATCGACTACGTGATGACGGTCGCGGTCTCGACGGCGTCGGCGATCGGCCAGATCGTGTCGGTCGTCCCGAGCTCGACCCGGTGAAGATCGAGATCGCGATCACGGTGATCTTCCTGATGACGATCGCCAACCTCCGCGGCCTGCGCGAGTCCGGCAACATCTTCGCGGTCCCGACCTACGCCTTCGTCGGCCTCGCCCTCCTGATGGTCGGGCTCGGCTCTGTCAACATCGTCACCGGCCAGGCCCACCCGATCGTGACGCCGAACGCCGAGCCGCTCGGGACGCGCGGAGCTGTCGGTCTTCCTGCTGCTGAAGGCCTTCGCCGGCGGCTCCGTCGCGCTGACCGGCGTCGAGGCGATCGCGAACGGCGTGCCCGCCTTCAAGCCGCCCGAGTCGAAGAACGCGGCCAACACGATGACGGCGATGGCCATCCTGCTGGGCGTCCTCTTCATCGGGATCACGATCGTCGCCCACGCCTACGCGATCCTGCCGACGGTCGGCGACATCCCGACGACCGTGTCGCTCGTCGCGGCGAGCGTCGTTCGGGGCAGGGACGATCCTGTTCGTCCTCTTCCAGGCGTCGACCGCGCTGATCCTGTTCCTCGCGGCGAACACGTCGTTCAACGCGTTCCCGCGGCTCGGGGCGATCCTCGCGATCGACGGCTACATGCCGCGCCAGTTCGCGTATCGCGGCGACCGCCTCGCCTACTCGTGGGGGATCGTCGTCCTCGTCGTCGGTCGCGGCGTCCCTCATCTGGCTCTTCAACGGCAACGTCACCGCTCTGATCCCGCTCTACTCGGTCGGGGTGTTCGTCTGCTTCACGCTCAGCCAGATCGGCATGGTCACGCCACTGGCGGAAGGTCCGCGAGTCCGGCTGGGTCTGGCGGCTCGGCCCTCAACGCGTTCGGCGCGCTCCTGACCGCTGTCGTCCTCGTCGTCGTCGTGAGCGTGAAGTTCGTCGACGGCGCCTACCTCGTCGTGATCCTGATCCCGGTCCTCGTCGGCGATGATGCTGTTCATCCATCGCCAGTACGACGCGTCGCGACGCGAGCTCGCCGTCCGGCCGGACCTCGTCTTCACGAACCCGCGCCGCGAGGAGCGGGTCGTCGTCCCGATCCCGGGCGTCAACCGAGCCGTGGTCCAGGCGGTCAACGTCGCGCGGTCGATCTCCGACGACGTCCGGGCCGTCTTCATCACGGAGAACCCCGAGGACGCCGCAGCCGTGCGCGATCGCTGGGAGCGGCAGCTGCCGGGCGTGCCGCTGGTCGTCGTCGAGTCGCCGTACCGCGCGCTGACGGGTCCGCTCGAGGCGTACCTGGACGTCCTCGACGCGGCGTGGCCGCCGGACAAGCCGTCGCCGATCACGTTCGTCGTCCTGCCCGAGTACGTCGCCCGACGGTGGTGGGAGCGGATCCTCTACAACCAGTCGGTGAAGCGGCTGCGGAGCGCCCTCCTCGGGCGGCCGCACACGGTCGTCGTCAACGTCCCGTATCGGCGCGAGGACCCGACGCTGTTCGAGCGGACGCCGGCGGCCGGCGAAGGAACCGCGCCGTTCGGCGGCGAGGGGCCTCCGCCGGCGCCCTGACCGGTCCCGCGGGCCGACCGCCCGGGCACCCTCCGCCACGGACCCGGTCGCCCGACGTCCCCAGCCGCGATTTCTGCATCCGACACGTGGCGTCGCACGGCGCGATCCTGAGTGGCCCGCGCACGAGTCGCCGCGCCCGGGCACGAGGGCAATGGCGACCTCGCGAGGAGCGGACGCGAGCGCGACGTGAAGGCCCGTGAGCGAGCACCGCAGGGGTCAACGCAGCCATCGGCGTCCAGGCGCGACAGCCAAGAACGGTGGTAGAGTCCCCGCCGTGCCAGAGCCCACCGCCGCTCCCTCGTTCCGGCGCGCCGTCGTGGCGCTCTCGGGACACCCGAACGGGACGCGGCTGATCCGGCTGGTCGCCGAGGCCGGCAAGGCCCACAAGGCCGAGTTGATCGGCGTCCACGTCGTCGAGGTCGACTGGTCGATGCCGCTCGACGTCGACGTCGCCGGTCGCTCCGAGGAGATCCAGCAGGTCCTCGACCTCGCCGAGGGAACCGCCGAGCGGTCGGGGTGAAGCTCGAGTCTGTCCTGCTCCAGGCCCGCGATGTCGGGGCCGCCCTCGTCGACGAGGCCGTCGAACGGGAGGCGGACCTGCTCGTGGTCGGGCCTGGCCTATCGCACGAAGTTCGGGGGCGACTTCGCCATCGGCCGGACGATCCCGTACGTGCTGAAGAACGCCCCATGCGCAGTCTGGGTCGTGCGCGAGCCGATCCAGGAGGAGAACGCAGTGAAGACCGTCATCGTCGGTTGTGGCCGGGTCGGCTCGGTCCTCGCCGACAGCTTCGACCGGGCCGGTCACGAGGTGATCGTCATCGACACCTCGACGGCCGCCTTCGACCGCCTCCCGGCTCGTTCCGGGGCACCGCCGATCCGCGGCGACGGCACCGACGAGGACACCCTCCGTCGGGCCGGAGCCGAGGGCGCCGACCTGTTCATGGCGATGACCGAGGGCGACAACCGCAACGTCATGACCGCCCAGCTCGCGATCGAGGCGCTCGGCGCGAAGCAGGTCATCGCGAAGGTCAACGACCCGCTGCGAGCGCGCGCCTACGCGGACCTCGGCCTCGCGACGCTCTGCCGGACGAACCTCATGGCGACGCGCCGTCAACGACTTCCTCGGGCTCGGCCTGACGTTCGGCCCGGGCCTGTCCGGGCCCGACCGGCACCCATCCCGGCGGCGAGCACCACGGCTCGGCGAGCCGGCGGCGGCTCGACGGTCGCCGCCGGCACGGCTTCGATCGCCCCCGCGGCAGCCCGCGGCGCGAGTCGTCATCTCGTCGTCGACGGCCGCATCATCCGCCAACGGCTTCGATCCCGACGCCGATCGCGTCGACCACCGCCCGGGAGGGCTGAGACCCGTGTTCGTGCTCGTCATCGGCGGCGGAAAGGTCGGCTACTACCTCACGAAGGAGCTGATCGACAGCGGCCACGAGGTCGTCCTCATGGAGAAGGACAAGGACCGCGCCAACCAGATCGCCGACGAGATCGGCTCGATCGTCATCTCCCACGACGGCTGCGAGGGCAAGTACCTCGCCGAGGCCGGCGCCAACCGCGCCGACATCGTCGCGGCCGTCACCGGCGACGACGAGGACAACCTCGTCATCTGCCAGATGGCGAAGCACCACTTCGACGTGCCGCGGACGATCGCCCGGGTCAACAACCCGAAGAACGAGGACCTGTTCAAGCACCTCGGCGTCGACGAGCTGATCAGCCCGACCCGGATGATCCTCGGCTCGATCGAGCAGGACATCCCGGTCCACGAGCTGCTCCATCTGGCCGCGCTCGGCGAGGGCGAGCTGGAGCTGATCGAGGCCCACCTCCAGGCGGGCTCGCCGGCCATCGGCCGGGCGACGAAGGACATCCCGGTGCCGGAGGGCTGCTCGCTCTTCGCGGTCATCCGCGACGGCGTCGCGACGCCGCTCCGCCCCGACATGATCCTCGCCGAGGGCGACAAGGTCATCGCGATCGGCAAGGGCGAGTGCCAGGAGCTGCTCCACGAGCAGCTGATCGGCGACGCGGCGGGGACCGCCGCCGGCTGACCTCGGGGCGGCCCGCGCGCGCGCGCAGCCTCCGACCGACGAACCGGGCGCCGGGAGCCGCGCTGCCACCGGCTACCATCCGGCGATGGAGCACACCGCCGGGCCGATCCTCGAGATCGGGTCCTGCTGCTGGCGCCGTCCTGGCCGGCTGGATCGCCCGGCGGATCGGCCTGCCGGCGGTCGTCGGCTATCTCGCCCTCGGCATCGTCGTCTCGCCGTTCACGCCGGGCTACGTCGCCGATCACGAGCAGCTCCAGCTGCTCGCCGACCTCGGGGTCGTCCTCCTCCTGTTCGAGGTCGGCATCGAGGTCGACCTCCTCCGGATCCGGTCCGAGCAGCGCGGGCTGATCCTCGCGGCCCCGATCCAGGTCGTCGTCACGACGCTGGCATCGGCCCTCGTCCTCGCGGTGCTCGGCCTCGCGCCGCTGCCGGCCGCGCTGATCGGCCTGTCCGTGGCGCTGTCGTCGTCGGTCGTCATCGTCAACATCACCCGCAGCCGCCGGCGCACGACCGACCGGCCGACGGAGGACGCCCTGCTCGGCTGGAGCGCGATCCAGGACAGCACCGGGGTCGTGATCGCGGCGGTCCTCCTGGCGCTCCTCGGGATCGGCGGGCGGCCGCTCGGCCAGGCGGCCATCGGGCTGGTCGCCTTCCTCGTCCTCGCCGTCGGGGTCGCCCGGCTCCTGCCGATCGCCCTGAAGGCGCTCCACGGCGAGCACGACCTGTTCCTGATCACGTCGGTCGCGAGCGGCCTCGCCCTGGCCGGCCTGGGATCGCAGCTGTTCGGGGTCCGCTCGCCCTGGCGGCGTTCGTCGGCGGCCTCGCGGTCACGGAGAGCGCGGAGGCCGCGGAGGCGCGCCGGCGCCTGCTGCCCTTCCGGGACCTGTTCGCGGTCCTGTTCTTCGTCGCGATCGGGACCCTGATCGAGCCCGCCGGGCTCGTCCGGGGCTCGGCTGGCTGGTCGTGCTGCTGGCCCTGATCGTCGTCACGAAGGTCGCGTCGCGTGGATCCTCGCGCGGTCCTTCCGGCCTGCCCGGCCGTCCCGGCCAGCTCGCGGTCGGGCTCGGCCAGGTCGGCGAGTTCTCGTTCGTCCTCGGGTCGGCGGCGATCGCCGCCGGCGCGATCGGCGACGACCTGTACGTGGCGCTCGTGGCCGCGGTCGGCGATCAGCATCGGCGTCAGCGCCGTGGCGGTCCGCTTCGTCAGGGAGCTCCGCGCCACATCCGGATCGCGGCGACCGGCGCCGGCCGGATCGTGCCGGCCCGCGTGACCGCGACGAGCCTCCAGGCCGCCCTCACCGCCGACGAACGTTTCGACAACCCTCCTTGACAACGTCATTGTCAGGGTTCTAGGCTCTGCCATTCACCGCCGGACCCTCCGCCGGATGCACACCACACCCTGCTCCAAGGGAACTGCGCCCGTCATGTCCCAAGCTCGGATCCAGAAGGACCCACAGCGCCCGGTCTACGTGATCAGCGTGGCGGCGAGCATCGTCGCCGCGCATCCGCGGACGCTGCGGATCTACGAGGACGAGGGGCTGATCTGCCCGGCCCGGACCCCGACGAACATCCGCCTGTACAGCGACGAGGACATCCGTCGCATCACCTGGATCCGCCACCTCACCCGCGAGCGCGGCGTGAACCTTGCCGGCATCCGGCTCCTGTTCGAGCTGGAAGAGCGGCTCGGAACGCGGATCCTCGAGGCGCTCTATGACGAGGGCGTTCGCCGACGAGCCGCCGAAGAGGCGGCCGGTCGAGACGACCGGCAGCCAGCCCGGCACCCGTGGCGTCTCGGACACGCACCGACCGGACGATCGGTGACCCCGAGCCAGCGGAACCCCCTACTTCACGACCGGCCTCCGAGGCCGATGATCACCGACACGACTCACAGGAGACCTCTTGATGGCCAAGCGTCCGACACCAGACCGGGACGATCAGCCGACCACCACACCGAATCCAGCCCCAGCCGGGCCGCGCGAGCTGCCGCTCGTCGCCCTCCGCGAGACCGTCATCTTCCCGGAGATGATCGTCCCGCTCCAGGTCGGCCGCGAGAAGTCCGTCAACGCCCTGAACGCCGCCGTCGCCGAAGGCGGCCCGATCGCGCTCGTCACCCAGCGCCACGCCGAGCAGGAGGACATCGAGTCGCCGTCCGAGCTCTACGCCGTCGGGACGCTGGCGAAGATCGCCCAGGTCGTCCAGCTCCAGGACGGCACCGTCCGGGCGATCGTCCAGGGCCAGACCCGCCTGAAGCTGATCGGCTTCGTCGGCGAACGAGCCGTATCTGCGCGCGACCATCGAGGAGCTCCCCGACGAGGCCGGCGGCAGCCTCGAGGTCCAGGCCATGATGCGGACCGTCCAGGCCCAGATCGAGCAGTACGTCGCGAACGGCGCCCCGGTCCCGCCGGAGGCCGCCGTCGCCGCCCGCAACATCAGCGAGCCGGGCCTGCTCGCCGACATGGTCGCCTACAGCCCGGACATGACGACCGAGCAGCGCCAGGAGCTGCTCGAGACGGTCGACGTCACCGAGCGCCTGAAGCTCGTCAGCAACTTCCTCGCTCGCCAGATCGAGATCCTCGAGCTCAAGGGCCGGATCCAGTCCGAGGTCAAGTCCGAGATGGACAAGACCCAGCGCGAGTACATCCTCCGCGAGCAGCTCAAGGCGATCCAGCGCGAGCTCGGCGAGGACGACCCGCAGCAGGCCGAGATCAACGAGCTCCGCGACAAGGTCGAGGCCGCCGGCATGCCGGAGGAGATCAAGACCCGGGCGATCAAGGAGATCGACCGGATGAGCCGGATCCCGTCCGCCTCGCCCGAGGTCGGCGTCATCCGGACCTACGTCGACTGGCTCGTCGGGCTGCCGTGGAATGTCGCGACCGACGACCAGCTGGACATCAAGGAAGCCGCCCGGATCCTCGAGGAGGACCACTACGGCCTGGAGAAGATCAAGGAGCGGATCCTCGAGTACCTCGCGGTCCGCACCCTCGCGGACGAGATCCGCAGCCCGATCCTCGCGTTCGTCGGACCGCCCGGCGTCGGCAAGACGTCGCTCGGCAAGTCGATCGCGAAGGCGATGGGCCGCAAGTTCGTCCGGATGAGCCTCGGCGGCATCCACGACGAGGCGGAGATCCGCGGCCACCGGCGCACCTACATCGGCGCGCTGCCCGGCCGGATCATCCAGAACATCAAGACGGCGGGCTCGAACAATCCCGGTCTTCATGCTCGACGAGGTCGACAAGATCGGGATGGACTTCCGGGGCGACCCGTCGTCCGCCCTGCTCGAGGTCCTCGATCCGGAGCAGAACTTCAGCTTCCAGGACAACTACCTGGAGGTGCCGTTCGACCTCAGCAAGGTCCTGTTCATCGCGACGGCCAACCTGCTCGATCCCATCCCGGCGCCGCTGCGCGACCGGATGGAGATCGTCCAGCTGCCCGGCTACACCGAGACCGAGAAGATCGAGATCGGGAAGCGGTTCCTCATCCCCAAGCAGATGAAGAACCACGGCCTGACCGCGAAGACCATCGAGATCCCCGACGAGACGATGATCGAGCTCGTCCGGTCGTACACCCACGAGGCGGGCGTCCGGAACCTCGAGCGCGAGATCGCCAACGTCATGCGCAAGGTCGCCCGGCAGGTCGCCGAGGGCCGCAAGCGCAAGACCGTCATCGACCTGAAGAAGCTCAACGAGTACCTCGGCCCGCCGCGGTTCGAGTACGGCGAGCTCGAGGCCGAGGACCAGACCGGCTCCGCGACGGGTCTCGTCGTGACCGAGGTCGGCGGCGACGTCGTCGCGATCGAGGTCACGAAGATGGAAGGCAAGGAGGACTTCATCCTCACCGGCCAGCTCGGCGAGGTGATGCGGGAGTCCGCCCGGGCCGGCCTGTCGTGGACGCGGGCCCACGCCAGTGAGCTCGGCATCACGCGGGAGACGTTCGAGAAGAACACGCTCCACATCCACGTTCCGGCCGGAGGCACGCCCGAAGGACGGGCCGTCCGGCGGGCATCACGATGGCCCTGGCGATGGTCAGCGCCCTCACCGGGATCCCCGTCCGCAAGGACGTCGCGATGACCGGCGAGATCACGCTCCGCGGTCGGGTCCTCCCGATCGGCGGGCTGAAGTCGAAGATCCTGGCGGCGCATCTCGCCGGGGCGAAGATGGTGATCCTGCCGCGGAAGAACGAGAAGGACCTGCGCGACATCCCGGAGGAGATCCGGAAGTCGATGAAGCTCATCCTCGTCGACTCGATGGACCAGGTCCTCGACGCCGCCCTCCGGCGCAAGCCGAAGGCCCTCGTCCTCGAGGAGCCGCCGAAGGTCATCAAGCCCGGCGATCGAGCCGGCGGACCAGCCCGAGCGACAGGATCGCGTCCGACGGTCGCCATTCCCGCCGGCCGACCAGCCGCCGGTGGTGGTCCGAGCGGGCTGACACGGAGCGCGCCCTGTGCGTCGTCGTCCTGACGCGGCCCGACGGGGTCCGTCAGGGCGGCGTCCGATTCCCGGGACGGTGAGGCGTGGATTACCAGGACTACTACCAGACGCTGGGGGTGCCACGGACGGCGAGCCAGGCCGACATCAAGAAGGCCTTCCGCAAGCAGGCCCGCGAGCACCATCCGGACAAGAAGCCCGGCGACAAGGCCGCGGAGGCCCGCTTCAAGGCGGTCAACGAGGCCAACGCCGTCCTGTCCGATCCCGACAAGCGGAAGAAGTACGACCGCCTCGGCAAGGACTGGGAGGCGTACGCGCGCGCCGGCGTCGACCCGGACGCCGCCGGCAGCCCGTTCGGGCAGGGCCGGGCGTACACGCGATCGGCGAGCGGCTCGCGGTGGGCCCGGCGGCGGCGTCCGCTACGAGTTCCGGACCGGCGGGAGCGGCGCGGGAGCCGGCGACTTCTCCGACTTCTTCCGCGTGTTCTTCGGGGCGGACGCCGAGCCGGCGGGCGGCGGGACCGGTCCGGGCCGCGGCCGACGGCCAACCGGCGGCCCGTCGTTCGATGACATCCTCACCGAGATGGGCATGAACCAGGCCGGGGCGACGGGCGGGGCGACCCGGCCCTCCTCGACCTCGACGGCCGGACGCGGCGCCCGCCGCCGCGCGCCGCGACGGCCGAGGCGGTCGCCGAGATCAGCCTCGAGGAGGCGTACCACGGCACGACCCGCCGGGTCGAGATCGACGGGCGCCGCCTCGACGTGACGATCCCCCGCGGCGCCGACGACGGGACGAAGGTCAAGCTGTCCGGCCAGGGCCCGCACGGCGGCGACCTCGTCGTGAAGACGAAGGTCCGGCCCCATCCGCGTCTTCACCCGGAAGGGCGCCGACCTCGAGCGCGAGCTGCCGATCACCCTCGCCGAGGCGCTCGCTCGGCGGCGAGGTGCCCGTCGACGACGCTGCAAGGGCAAGGTCCTCCTGCGGATCCCCGCCGGGACGCAGAACGGCCACCGCTTCCGGCTGAAGGGCCAGGGCATGCCGCATCCTCCGCGGCGACGGCTTCGGCGACCTCTACGCCCGGGCCCGCGTCGTCCTCCCGTCGAAGCTCGACGGGAGAGGCGGAGGCGGCCGCGCGCGCGTTCCTCGACAAGCGTCCAGCAACCGGACCCGCGAACGACGACCTGATCCCGACCACCGACCTGACTCGAAGCCGGCGATTCCCGAACTGCCCGACCCGGAGACACCCACGATGCAACTCGATCGCTACACCCAGAAGGCCCAGGAGGCGATCGCCGCCGCCCAGCGCATCGCCGAGAGCCGTCGAATCGCCCGTCCTCGACGCCGAGCACCTGCTCGCGGCGCTCGTCGAGCCGGATGACGGCGTCCCCGCCGAGACCCTGCGGCGGCTCGGCGTCGACCTGCCCGCCTTCCGCGGCGAGCTGGCCGCGATCCTCGGCCGCCGCGCCCGGATCCGAGGCGGCTCGCTGTCCCTCGACCCGCGCGCGAAGCGCGTCCTCGAGCTGGCGGAGGAGGAGGCCCGCCGGCTCGGCGACGAGTACGTCTCGACCGAGCACCTCCTGCTCGGCGTCCTCGAGGTCGGCGGCGAGGGCCGCCAGCTCCTCGAGAGCCACGGCGCCGGCCGCGAGGCGGTCCTCGGCGCGCTCCAGAGCGTCCGCGGCGGCCAGCGCGTCACCTCGCCGAACCCGGAGGGCACCTACGCCGCCCTCGAGAAGTACGGCCGCGACCTCACCGCGGAGGCCCGGGCCGGCAAGCTCGATCCGGTCATCGGCCGCGACGACGAGATCCGCCGGACGATCCAGGTCCTGTCAGCCGGCGGACGAAGAACAACCCGGTCCTGATCGGCGAGCCCGGCGTCGGCAAGACGGCGATCGCCGAGGGCCTCGCCCAGCGGATCGTCCGCGGCGACGTGCCCGAGGGCCTCAAGGACAAGCGGGTGATCTCGCTCGACCTCGGCGCGCTGATCGCCGGGGCGAAGTTCCGGGGCGAGTTCGAGGAGCGGCTCAAGGCCGTCCTGAAGGAGATCAAGGACAGCGACGGCCAGGTCATCCTGTTCATCGACGAGCTCCACACGGTCGTCGGCGCCGGCGCGGCCGAAGGGGCGATGGACGCCTCGAACCTGCTCAAGCCGATGCTCGCCCGCGGCGAGCTCCACACGATCGGGGCGACGACGCTCGACGAGTACCGCAAGCACATCGAGAAGGACGCCGCCCTCGAGCGGCGCTTCCAGCCGATCCTCGTCGACGAGCCGACGGTCGAGGAGACGATCTCGATCCTGCGCGGCCTGCGCGAGCGGTACGAGGTCCATCACGGCGTCCGGATCACGGATTCCGCGCTCGTCGCGGCGGCGACGCTCAGCCACCGCTACATCACCGACCGGTTCCTGCCGGACAAGGCGATCGACCTCGTCGACGAGGCCGCCTCGCGGCTCCGGATGGAGATCGACTCGATGCCGGTCGAGCTCGACGAGGCCGAGCGGCGCCGGATCCAGCTCGAGATCGAGCGCGAGGCGCTCCGCAAGGAGACCGACGACGCCTCGAAGACGCGCCTCGCCGCGCTCGAGAAGGAGCTGGCCGACCTCGAGGAGGAGACCGGCGCGCTGAAGCAGCGCTGGGAGGCGGAGAAGGCGGCGATCGCGGCGATCCGCGCCACGAAGACCGAGCTCGAGCAGCTCCAGGTCCGGATCGAGCAGGCCCAGCGCGAGACCGACTACGAGACCGCGGCGAAGCTCCAGTACGAGACGCTGCCCGCGCTCCAGAAGCGGCTCGAGGAGCAGACCGCGGCGCTCGCCGCGCTCCAGGGCCCGGGCTCGCTCCTCCGCGAGGAGGTCACGGCCGACAACATCGCCGAGATCGTCGCGGCCTGGACCGGGATCCCGGTCACGAAGCTGATGGAGGGCGAGCTCGAGAAGCTCGTGAAGATGGAGGAGCGGCTCCACCGCCGCGTCGTCGGCCAGGACGAGGCGATCGAGGCCGTGTCCGACGCCGTCCGACGCGCCCGGGCCGGGCTCGGCGATCCGCGCCGGCCCGCTCGGCTCGTTCCTGTTCCTCGGCCCGACGGGCGTCGGCAAGACCGAGCTGGCCCGGGCGCTCGCCGAGTTCCTCTTCGACGACGACGAGGCGATGACCCGGATCGACATGAGCGAGTACATGGAGAAGTTCTCGGTCTCGCGGCTGATCGGGGCGCCGCCCGGCTACGTCGGCTACGAGGAGGGCGGCCAGCTGACCGAGGCCGTCCGCCGTCGGCCGTACCAGGTGGTCCTCCTCGACGAGATCGAGAAGGCCCACCCGGACGTGTTCAACATCCTCCTCCAGGTCCTCGACGACGGCCGCCTGACCGACGGCCAGGGCCGGACCGTCGACTTCCAGAACGCCGTGATCATCATGACCAGCAACGTCGGGTCGCAGCTGATCTCCGCGGTCGGCGGCGGCGGACGCGGCGAGGCCGACGCGGCCTACGAGGCGATGAAGCGCCAGGTCACCGACGCGCTCCGTGCCCAGTTCCGGCCGGAGTTCCTCAACCGGGTCGACGAGATCATCGTGTTCCACGCGCTGTCCGACGCCGACCTCGAGCAGATCGTCGAGCTGCTCCTCCAGGGGCTGGAGCGGCGGCTCGCGCGAGCAGGACCTCAACGTCGAGCTGACGCCGGCCGCCCGCGCGCTGATCGTCCGCGAGGGAACCGATCCGGCCTTCGGGGCGCGGCCGCTGAAGCGGACGATCCAGCGGCTCGTCGAGAACCCGCTCGCGCGGGCCCTCCTGAAGGGCGAGTTCTCGCCCGGCGACACGATCCGCGTCGACGCGGACGCGGTGTCCGGAACGCTCGTCTTCTCGACCGACCGTTCGACCGTCGTCGCGGATGCCGGCGCCCGGCGCGACGCCCGGCGGCGACATCGACCGGCGCCCGAGGCCGCGCCGGCCGGCTCGGGCCGGTGGCCGCGGTCGCAAGAGCGTCCTTCGACCTGCCCGGACATCGACGCGCCGAAGCGCGACCGCGACGGCGGCGAGCTCGTCAACTGACGCGTGCGGCGCGCGGCGTCGGCGACGATGACGTTCGACGCCGTCGTCGCCCGGCTCGCGACCCTGCCGGCGCCCCTCCCGGAGGGCCCGGACGCGCTGATGCCCGTCTTCACGGACGGCGCGGCTCCGGCCCCGACTTCGCGCGACGCGACGACCGCCCGCCCGGCCGCAGTGCTCGTCCTCGTCTTCCCCGACGCGGACGGACTCGCCCGGATCGTCCTGACGGAGCGAGTGAGCTACGACGGGCACCACAGCGGCGAGGTCAGCCTGCCCGGCGGCAAGGCCGAGCCCGCCGATGCCGACGCGCCGGCGACCGCGCTGCGCGAGGCGCGCGAGGAGGTCGGGCTCGACGTGGACGACGCCGGTGTCCGGGTCGTCGGGCGTGCTCGGCGAGGTCTTCATCCCGGTGAGCGACTTCCGGATCACGCCGATCGTGGCGGTCGCCGATCGGGCGCCCGCTCCTCGGCGGCGAACCTCGACGAGGTCGCCCGGATCCTGACGCCGCCGGTCTCGGCGTTCCTGCCCGGCGCCCCGATCGAGATCGTCGAGCGGACGATCGGCGACTGGCCGATCCGCTACGGCGGCTACCGGATCGACGGGCTCCATGTCTGGGGCGCGACGGCCCGGATCCTCGGCCAGCTCGGCGCGGTGCTGGACCCGGCGCGAGAGTAGGCCGGCTCGAGGCAGGGCGTCACGCGGGACGGGCGCGCGCGACCGACGCGCCTAGTGCGGCTCGCCGGCGTCCGGGTCGGGCAGCGGCTCCGGGCCGTCGCCGCGCAGCGAACCCTCGCCGCGTTCGACGGGCGCCGCTGCGGCTCCCCCACCCGGCTCGATCGCCAGCGCGAGGCCGCCGTCGATCACCTCGGCGACGCAGCCGTCGTCCGGTCCGGCCAACTCGACGACGATCGCCCGCATGTGGCCGTGGTCGGCCCAGGCCCCGTGGGGCACGTCGGCCGGCCAGAGCACCGCCTCGCCGGCGGCCACCCGGACCGTCTCGCCGTCGACGACCGACCCAGCCGCCGCCCTCGATGACGATGAACCAGGTCGTGTTCGGGTTCGCGTGCGGCTCGATCCGGCCGTTCCGGGCGAAGGCGAGCTCGCTGATCACGCCGCGGCCGTCGCTGTGGATCACCTGGCCCGTGACGCCGGTCGTGCCCGGCGGGCCGTCCGCACGACGGTGCCCGACCCCGAACCGGCGGATCTCGATCGGCATCCACGGTCCCGGACGTCCGGCGCGCGGCTCAGCGGCGCTTGCGGTTCCGGCTGGCCGCGCGATCGCTGGGTCGCGCCGCGGACCTGCGTCCGGCTGCTGCCCTTCGGGCCGGATCGTCGCCTCGGGGTGGGAGAACTTCGAGCGGGTGAAGTAGCGCTGCTTCGCCATCTTCTGCTCGTACGCCTCGAACAGCGGCGGGAAGTGGACGAACCGCACCCAGACCATCACGGACAGCCCGGTGACCATGATCACGAGCAGGACGATCAGGTAGAAGTTGAAGCCCGCCGCGACGAGGATCAGCCCGAACAGCGAGATGCCCGTCCAGAGCAGCCACTCCCACATGTCGAGGTAGACGGCGTGGCGATGGAGCGCCCGCGTCCGGACGTTGTAGAGGATCGACGAGGACGACGAGGAGCCCGAGGGCGGCGACCCACATCGGCGTGTACAGGTCGGGGAACGTGTGGGCGCTGAACCGCGTGAACAGGTACTCCCAGGGCGGCAGCCGCACGGTCGATCCTCGCTTCGGTGGAGGCCCGCCGGCGGCTTCGCGCGGCGGGCGACGACGGCACCGGTTTCCGCCCCGGTACCGGTGTCGGAGTATGCCATGGCCCGCGTTATACTCGGCCGCGAGACGAGCACGTCGCGTCCGTGTGCAGGTCGCGTCGGAGGAGGGAAGACCCGGGTGCGAGCCCTGCTGTCGGTCGCCAACCGCGACGGGATCGCCGCGCTGGCCCGGGATCTGCTCGCCCTCGAGGTCGAGGTCTACGCCACCGACGGCACCCGCGAGCATCTCGCCGCCGAGGGGATCGAGGTCGGGTCCGTCTCGGACCTCACCGGGCATTCCCGCGCCTGATCGGCGGCCAGGTCAAGACGTTCCACCCGGCGATCTATGCCGGCATCCTCGCCCGCCGCGACGTCGACGCCCAGATGGACGAGCTCGCGGCCCAGGGCATCGGCGCGATCGACATCGTCGTCGTCAACGTCGCCCCGTTCGCCCCGGCGGTCGGCGCCCAGCTCGTCGGAATCGACGAGGCGATCGAGATGATCGACGTCGGTGGCGCGGCGCTCCTCGGGGCGGCCGCCCGGAATGCCGCCGGGGTCGCCGCGGTCGGCAGCCCTGAGCACTACGGCAAGCTCGTCGCCGAGCTGCGCCGGCATCACGCCGTCAGCGCGGAGCTTCGCGCGAAGCTCGCCGCGGACGCGTTCGGGATCGTGGCCGCGTATTACGCGGAGATCGCGGCATACCTGAACCAGATCTCGAACAACGATGTTCCCGAACCGGCTCGCGGTCGTCCTCGAGAAGGTCGACGACCTGCGCTACGGCGAGAACCCCCACCAGCGGGCGGCCTTCTACCGCGAGACCACCCACCGCAGCGGGACGCTCGCGGACGCGACCCAGATCCGCGGCGAGCGGCCCGTCGTTCAACAACTACCTGGACCTCGACACGCGCCTACCGGATCGCCCGCGACTTCACGGCGCCGACCGTGGCGATCGTCAAGCACACGGACCCGGTCGGGGTCGCGTCGGCGGACGAGCTCGTCGAGGCCTACCGGCACGCGCTCGAGACCGACGCCGTCTCCGCGTTCGGCGGGATCGTCGGCGTCAACCGCGAGCTCGACGGCGCGACCGCCCGGGAGATCGCGGCCAACAGCTACGAGGCGGTCGTCGCGCCGGCCTACAGCCAGGCCGCGCTCGGGATCCTGAAGGCGAAGGCCGGCCTCGAGATCCTCGCGGTCCCGCCGGACCCGACCGAGGGCATGCGCGACTACGGCATCGCCAGCCTCGACTTCAAGCGCGATCGCCGGCGGCCTCCTCGTCGAGAGCCTCGACCAGGTCGGCCTCGATCGCGGCCGGCTCCAGGTCGTCACCCGCCGCCGCCCGACGCTCGACGAGCTCAACGACCTGCTGTTCGCGTGGCGGACCGTCTGCCACGTCCGGTCGAACGCGATCGTCCTCGCCCGGAACGGCGCGACGGTCGGGATCGGGGCCGCCCAGGCGAGCCGCCAGGTCTCGGTCGAGATCGCCGCTGCGGCGGGCCGGCGACCGGGCGAAGACCGCGGTCATGGCGAGCGACGCCTACTTCCCGTTCCCGGACGGGATCCAGATGGCCGCGGCGGCGGGGGTCACGGCGATCATCCAACCCGGCGGCTCGATCCGCGACGAGATGGCGATCGAGGTCGCCGATCGCCACCACCTCGCGATGGTCTTCACGGGGACGCGCCACTTCCGCCACTGATGCCGGCAGGCCGGGGGATGCACGATGGAACAGCTGCTCGCGCTCGAGATGGTCCGGGTCACCGAGGCGGCGGCGCTCGCGAGCGCCCGGTTCATGGGCCGCGGCGAGAAGGACGAGGCGGACCGGGCGGCCGTCGAGGCGATGCGCCAGACGATGGACGAGATCGAGTTCGCCGGGCGGATCGTCATCGGCGAGGGCGAGCGCGACGAGGCGCCCATGCTCTGGATCGGCGAGCCGGTCGGGCACCGGACGCCGGCCGGGGTCGAGGACAACCCCGAGATCGACATCGCCGTCGACCCCCTCGAGGGCACGAACCTCGTCGCCCACGGCCAGGCGGGCGCGATCACCGTCCTCGCCGCATCGGAGAAGGGCGGGCTCGTCCATGCCCCCGACACCTATCTCGAGAAGCTGTGCGTCGGACCCGTCGCGGCGGGCACGATCGACATCCGGGAGAGCCCGACGCGAGAACCTCCGGCCGGATCGCCGCGGCCCTCGGCCGGAGGTCCGCGACATCACCGTCGTCATCCTCGAGCGGCCGCGCCACGACGCCCTGATCGCCGAGGTCCGGGCAGCGGGAGCGCGGATCCAGCTGATCAGCGACGGCGACCTCTCGGCGGCGATCTCGACCGCGCGTGTCCGGGCACCGGCGTCCACGCCGTCATGGGCATCGGCGGCGCACCGGAGGGCGTCATCACCGCGGCCGCCCTGCGCTGCCTCGGCGGCGAGATCCAGGCCCGGTTCCGCTACCGCAGCGACGAGGAGCGCGCCCGCGGCGCGACGATGGGCCACGGCGACGAGGAGCGGGTCTACCACGACCGAGGACCTCGCGCCCGGCGAGAACCTCGTCTTCTCGGCGACCGGGGTCACGGCCGGCGACCTCCTCGAGGGCGTCCGCTTCTTCGGCGGCGGCGCCCGGACCCACTCCCTCGTCATGGGCTACCAGACCAAGCAGGTCCGGTTCGTCGACACGGTCCACATGTTCGACCGGGATCGGCCGCCGTCCGTCCGGCTCTGCTGACTCGCCCGTCGGTCGACGCGCGCGCACGATCGTCGCGATGGGCGGCGGCGGGTTCCAGATGGAGCCGGACAACCCGCTGCTCGACGACGTCTGCTCGGCTCGCCCGCGAACGATCCGGCCGCGACCGGCCGCGGATCTGCCTGATCCCGACCGCGACCGCCGACGACCCGGAGCTGATCGCGGACTTCGAGCGGCTGTTCGCGGCCGCAGGCGGAGACCGCGCGTCCTCCGGCTGTTCGAGCGGACGGACGAGGACCTCGCGGCCGCTCGTCCTCGAGCAGGACGCCGTCTACGTGACCGGCGGCAACACGGCCAACCTCCTCGCGCTGTGGCGCCTCCACGGGCTGGACCGGGTCCTGCGCAGGGCGTGGGACGCGGGCGTCGTGATGGCCGGGATGTCCGCCGGGGCGATCTGCTGGTTCGAGTCCTGCACGACCGACTCGTTCGGGCCGACGCTCCGCCCGCTCCACGGCGGGCTCGGCATCCTCGACGGGCAGCCTCAGCCCGCACTACCACGGCGAGGCGCAGCGGCGGCCGCTCTACCTGCTGGCTCGTCGGCCGACGGGACGCTGCCGGCCGGCTACGCGGTCGACGACGGCGCGGCGCTCGTCTTCCGGGATCGGGACGCTCGTCGAGGTCGTGACGTCGCGACCCGGCGGCCGGCGCCTGGCGGGTCGAGCCGGACGGCGCCGGCGGCGCGACCGAGACGGCGCTCCGCGACGCGCTTCCTCGGCGGCTAGTCGCGTCCCAGCCCCGTCGGCGATCGGCCGCCAGGCCGGCCTGGCGCCGTCCCACGTCGCGACCGGCCGACGGCGTCGCGGCCCTCGGCGGCGCGCCGTCGCGTCGGCGGCCGTCGCGACGGTCTCGGTCCAGCCCGGCGGCACGAGCCCCGGCGCGAGGTCGGTCGAGCGGGGCGAGGACGAACAGCCGCTCCGCCGGCGTCGCGATGCGGGACCGACGAGCAGGCGGTCGGCCTTGCCGGGATCGAGCGACAGCGCCCTCCGGCGGCCGGTCGATCGACGAGCCGGGCGCGCCCGAACACGAGCAGGTCGAGGTCGAGCTCGCGCGGCCCCCAGCGCTCGCGATCCTGGCGCCCGAACGCCCGCTCGAGCTGCTTCAGCGCGACGAGCAGGGCGACCGCGCCGCTGGCCGGGTCCGGCCCGGCCGGCACGTCGAGCGCGACGACCGCGTTCCGGAACCGCGGCTGGTCGACCACGCCCGACGGGCTCGGTCGCGTAGAGCCGCGAGACCGACGCGGAGCCGGACGTCCGGCAGGGCCGCCAGCGCCCGGATCGCCGTTGGCGATCGTCGCGGTCGGCGTCGCCGAGGTTCGCCCCGAGCCCGATGTACGCCCGCACCCGCCTCACGGCTCGACCCTCCGTCTCCTGCTAGACTCCGGCCGATGACCGACGTCTCGGTGCTCATCCTCCACCCGGAACCGGACGAGCGTGCGGGCGAGATCGAACGATGGGTCGCCGTGGCCCGCGCGGTCATCGCCGAGCGGCACCGCGCGCGGATTCGCTGGCCGCCGGGGCGGCGGACGTGACCGTGGCCGGCAGTCCGCGGGACGATGTGCCGTTCGGGGCACGGCTCCGAGCGTTCGTCGAGCGCCGCCGGCCCGACGGGGTCGTGGTCCTCGGCTCCGGCGCGATCCCGCTGGCGACGGCCGGCGATCGCCGCGAGCTCGTGGTTGCCGCCTCCGCCGCCGCCTCGACCGAACCGGTCGCGCTCGCGAACAACCGCTACTCGGCCGATGTCATTGCGGTCGCGCAGGCGATCAGGCTCGCGGCGCTGCCTGACCTCGCCACGGACAACGCCTTTCCCCGCTGGCTTGCCGAGCAGGCGGGATACGAGGTCGAGCGACCTGCGCCGCCGCTGGCGGCTCGGGGTCGACATCGATGGGCCGCTGGACCTCGTCCTGCTCGCGGGGCGGCTCCGGCTCCCTGCTCCGCCGGAGGGCGTCACCGACCGCGTCGTCGCGCGGCTCCGGCTCGTCGGCGGCGTCGCGCGCGATCCAGCGGCCGAGCTGGTCGTGGCCGGTCGGACGTCGGCGGCGAGCCTGGCATGGCTGGAGCGACACACCCGCGCGCGGACGCGCGCGCTCGTCGAGGAGCGAGGGTTCCGGACCGGTGTCGCCGGGCAGCGGCCGCCTCGATCGATCCTCGGCGCCGCGTTGGATCGGTCGGGCCCGGGCGGGCTGGGGACGATCCTTGCCGAGCTGGGCGATGCCGCGCTCGTCGATAGCCGGGTCCTCCTCGCCCATCGCGCCGGGCGAGACGAGGCCGGCTGGCCCCCGCCGTCGGACCGCTTCGCGTCGGACCTGCTGCTTCATGAGCGGATCGACGACCGATGGCTGCGCGACCTGACGGCCGCGGCCGTCGACGCGCCGGCTGCCGATCCTCCTCGGCGGCCACACCCTCGTCGGGCCCGGTCTCCGCCTTGCGCTCGGGCGACGGTCGCCATGGACCTGAGGCGCGTCCCGGGTCCGCCCGCCGACGTTCCGTCGGATCCCGCCCTGCTCGCCGCGATCCGAGGCGGAGATCCGGCGCGAGGGACCGATGACGTTCGCCCGGTTCATGGAGATCGCGCTGTATGACCCGGCGCGGGGGCTACTACCGATCGCCGATGGCTCGGCCCGGACGCGACGGGCGATTTCCTGACCGCCCCCGAGGCCCACCCGATCTTCGGCCGGACGCTCGCGCGGTTCGCGGCGAGCGTCCACGCGGCGGTCGGGTCGCCGCCGACGTTCACGATCCGCGAGTTCGGTGCCGGCGAAGGCGCGCTGGCGGCGCCGCTCGTCGAGACACTGGTTCGCCGCGAGGCGCCGACCGGAGCACCGCCACCGCGGAACGTCCGCTACCTCGTCGACGAAGTCGACCCACGCCGGGTCGAGGCCGTCCGGGCTCGGCTGACTGAGCTCGGCCTGCCGCCCGGGACGGTGTCGGTCGTCGCCGACACAGGCGAGCCGATCGACGGACTGGCTCTCGCGAACGAGATCCTCGATGCTCTGCCGACCCATCGGGTCGTCCAACGCGGCGGCGAGCTCCAGGAGGTGCGTGTCGGCCTGTCTGACGCGGGCGACCTGACCGACGTCGAGACGGATCCCTCGACACCGGCGCTCGCGGCGCGCCTTGAGGCCGACGGCGTCCAGCTGGCGGATGGCCAGCAGGCCGAGATCTGCATCGCCATCGACGCATGGGTCGCGCAGGCGGCGGCCGGCCTTCGCCGCGGCGTCCTGCTGGCTGATCGACTACGGCCACCCCGCGGCCGAGCTGTATGACGCGGGCCGTCGCGCCGCCGGCACGCTGGCGGCGTACCGCGGCCACCGTGTCGGCGACGACCCGTACCTCGCCGTCGGACGCCAGGACCTGACGGCACACGTCGACGTCACCGCCGTCGAGCGGGCGGCTGTCGCGGCCGGTCTCGACCACCTGGGGACGACCGACCAGAGCTCATTCCTGGCTCGCCTCGGGATCGGCGAGCTGCTCGTCGCGGAGCAGACCCGGCCCGGCGCCACGATGCAGTCGTACCTCGAGGCCCGGTCGGCTCTCGTCCGGATGGTCGACCGGGCGGCGATGGGTCGGTTCCGGGTGCTGGTATTCGGGCGCGGCCTCTCGCCCGACGCCTCGATCCCCGGCCTCGTGGCCGAGCCCGGCCAGTCGCTGTGATCCCCGACGAGGTTTCCCGCGACTAGGGCGAATGCCCTATTGCCGCGGGGAGTCGCAGACGATCACGCTCCGAAGGTCCGGCACTGCCGGGCCAACCGCCGGGGAGCGGGTCGCGAACTGGCACGCGCGCTCGGCGCGATCCGCTCCCCGATCACCCGGAATGACGGTGACGACGGCTCCGGCCCGCGGCCGGAAACGACCCCAAGACGTCGCACGCTGCGACCGGGCGATCGCCACGGACGTGCACAAGGAGCGGGGCCGGCATCGGCCGACCCCGCGTTCGCTCCGGGCTCAGACGCTCAGTGCGTCACGGTGATCGTCCCGAAGGCACCACCCGACTCGTCGTTGGGACCGGCCGCGAAGAACATCGTGTTCGTCGGGCCGTTGTTGACCGCGCCACCGCCGAACGCGATTCCCCAGAGGCCATCGATCTGGATCGGCTTGCTGTGTTCACCTCTGAGCACGCCGTCCGGACGCCACCCACTGCCATGTCGAGCGAAGGCGTGGAGCTCGCCGTCGCCGAAGTTGCCGACGATCAGGTCGCCGCTGAAGGGACCGAAATCGGCCGGTGCCCAGGCGAGCCCCCATGGCGCGTTCAGCCCACCGCCCCTGGCGACACGGCCGAAGAACGTTCCGTCGGTCAGGAAGACGTCGACGACGCCGCGTCCCTGGCCGTGAGCCTCATCGTCGCTGCCCGGTTGCGTCTTCGCATACGTCACGAAGATCAGGCCCTTGAGGTTCTGGATCCCGAACGGGGCATACCCCTTCGGAAGCTTGGGGTCGACGAAGGCACCCGGCCACGTCTGCGATGCGAACGTGTTGTCGAACACATCGATCCGACCGTTGTGGAAGTCGGTGGCATAGAGATACGTCCCCATGCCCTTGCCGACATCAGCCGTCCCGATGGCTAGGCCCTTGTAGACCGCGTCGCCGGCGTGGTCGCCGTTGCCGACCTCGGCGGTCGTCCCCAGCGCGCCGCGCCAGCCGGAGATGATGCCGGCCTCGCTGGCGAAGAGGAACAGGTCGCCGTGGAAGTCGGCGGCGTTGGTGCTGGACACCGTGCCCGTCGGCGCGCCACCGGGGATCGCGACGCGCAAACCCTGCTTGGAGCCGTCGGCCTTGTAGAGCGTCGACAGGTCCGTCCCGTTGTCCGAGACCCACCACGGGCTCGTCGGGAGACGGCTGATGCCCCAGCCGTTCACGAGGTCGGCGTCCGGTGTCGGCCCGGTCGCGAGCACGTGGACGTTGTAGTGGTTCCGGTCGTTGGCGGCGACCGGGATCGCTGTGATCAGAACAAGCCCGATCGCAGCCCCGAGCGCGATGAGTCGGCGTATCGCCATCTGGCACCTCCGTGCTGCGCTGCGACGCGGCGAGAGTTGGAGGCCTGGACGTCGCACCGCCTCCTAGAACTACGGCTGACCACTCGCCGCGGTTTCGGACTCGGTCCTCTGCGCGGACGGGTGGTCGGCTCGTGTCCTCCGCGTCGACGGAGGGTTTCCGGCGTCAGTACCGGTACCCGCTGGGTGAGCTCGGGGCGGGCTTGGCTGGGGCAGGCGCAGCCGTCGTCGCCTTCGGCAGCGGACGAGCCCCGCCGACCAGCGCGACCGAGAAGCCTTCCACGCCGTTGCCGGTCACATCGCCGGCCTTCGTGTCGCCCTGCCAGTAATAGAGCGGCAGGCCGCCGTAGGTGACCTGGATCGTGCCGTCGGCGCGGGACTCGGTGCCCAGCTGTCCGGTGACTCCGGCCGCGGCCGTCGGCTGACCCGTCGTTGCCAGGGGCGGCCAGGCTGTGGCGCATCCGCCGGTGCACGTCGACGAGGTCGCGCTGTCACCGGCGTGGGTATAGAGCGTCATCCCGTTCGGCCCGGTCAGGACCATCCCGAACGTAGGTGAATTGGCCGCGCCGACGATGACGCCGGGGGCGGTCGATGCACCGCCTCCGATCGGGGCAGGGCTGGCACCGCTCGAGGTACACGCCGCAACGACGAGAACGGCGGTGGCCAAGAGGGCGAGGATACGTGTCGCGGACATGTGAGGAACTCCGAGATGCGATGCGAGCCATTCGTGACCCGCTGCTCGAAAGTACGCGGGCGGCCGTGCCCGCGGTTTCCTGGATGAACGGCCGCGTCGACGGGCCCTGCGGGCGACGCGAACCCGGGCTCCTGCCGGCGTCTGTCGCCTTGACGCCGGCGTGGGCAACCTGGTGATCCTCCCCAGGATCCGGGATCCGCGGTTCATCACCGTCCGTCGCGGCGGGACGCTCCAGGACGACGATCATCGCCGTCTCGCGATCTGGGCGGCTGCTTGCGCGGAGCACGTGCTGCACCACTTCGAGCAGGCCCGGCCGACGGACGACCGTCCACGACGCGCGATCGATCTCGGGCGTGCCTGGGCGCGGGGTGAGATCAGCTGGGCCGAGGCCCGCACGGCGGCCGGCCATGCCAACGCCGCTGCCAGAGACCTGCGTGGGGCAGCACGGCACGCCGCGTACGCTGCCGGCCAGGCAGCAGCGGTGGGCCATGTGGCGGCTCACGATCTTGGCGCTGCCGCCTACGCGGTCAGGGCGGCGCGGGCGGCAGCGGTTGAAGACGAGCGCGAGGCGGCTGGCCGCATGGAGTGCCAGTGGCAGCGCGCCCAGCTCCCCGACGAGATCCGAGAGCTCGTGCTCGACGACCAGCGCCTGCGCAACGAGCTCTGCTGGTTTGCGTTCGACTGCTGACAACGACCGAATTGGTGGTCACGACGCCGGATGTCGGCGCGAGGATTCGATCGTGTTGGCGGGCCGGTGATCAGCCGGGGCAACCCCAGATCGTGCCGATGACGTCCATCGTGCCCTTGAGATGAATCACGCCGTCGGAGCCGGTCACGTCATTGTCGAGCGTCCAGCCGCAGGGGAGCTGCGTCCCGCTGGCGTCCTTCATGTGGACCTGCGCGCCGGTGCCCGTGTAGGAGCCCGACTTGAGCTCCGGTGCACCGCTCGTGAAGGTGATCGAGCCGTCATCCAGAACCTGGATGCTCCCGAATGTTCCCTTGTCCGACTTCATCGTGACGCCGCTGGTGCCGATGTCCGCCGCCAGGTCTGGCTGCCACGTCCAGGTCGCGCTGTAGAGCCCGGAGCTCACGAGGCTGCCTGTGACGGTCGCGGCAGTCGAACCCGGCCCGCCGCCGGAGGTCGTCGAGGCGCCTGCACCGCCACCCGTGCTGGTCGACGCCGCCGCGGCACCGCCCCCGGCGCCCGCATTCGACGCCGCTGCACCCCCATTCCCCGCGGGGGAGGGCGTCGCAGCACCGCTACAGGCGCCAAGGCCGAGGCGTCCGTGACCGTGAGGAGAGACCGCAGCCAGCTTCCCAGCCGGCCGACCGATCGCGTCATGCATCGGGCGCCCTTTCGCACGGGCGGCGGCGGCGCAGCAGCGTTGAGCCGAAGGCTCGGCCGCGCGCTGATCGAAGGATACCGCCGGGTTCAAACCATCCGACCGGGCGGGCAAGGTCCTCTTCATCGTCGGGCTCCTGGTCGTCGGCATCGTCCTGGGCCTTCGCCCCTGGTCGGAATCGTGACCACGACCGGGAACGCCGAGGGGCTTGCCCGGGCCTGACGCGGCGGCCATCCGAACTCACGCAGGACGGTAGAATGCCGGTGCGGGGCGAGGCTCACGTTTTCCCGCCGCGCATCAGGGTGGAGCGCCGTTCCCGATGCATCGGCTTCGGGTGCGCGATCGACCCGGGGCCCACCGGGAGTGACCGTCGAGTGACGCAGATCTGGTACGTCGTGGGGTTCCTGTTCGCCGGCATCTCGTTCGTGTTCCTGACGATCGGGGCCGCCTGGCTGATCTCCCACCGCAACCGCGGCGACGCGCACAAGGGCCTCCCCTACGAGTCCGGTATCGACACGTACGGCGACACCCACGGTCGGTTCGGCCTGTCCTTCTACATCTACGCCCTGCTGTTCGTCGCGTTCGACATCGAGGTCGTCTTCATCTTCCTGTGGGCGATCGTGTTCCGCGACCCGGCGGTCGATCCGGTCTCGCTCTTCGTGAGCATGCTGGTGTTCGTCGGCATCCTCCTGCTCGGGCTTGCCTACGCCTGGCGGAAGGGGGTCCTCGAATGGCGATGACCGACGAGACCGGAGCCGTCCCGGCCGCGGAAGCGGACGAGGCCCCGACCGCCGCTCCCGGCGAGGCATCCGCCCTGGTCGTCAGCCGGACGGCCGTCAGCGAGCCGATCGTCGTCTCGAACACGCTCTGGCGATCGGTCGACCCGAACGCCTACCAGGGCGGCGAGCCCGACGTCACCCACCTCCGCGAGTTCGAGGAGTCGGGCCTCGGCCGGCGCGACGACGCACGCTGGTCCGGGCCGCTCGAGGTCATCCCGACGAAGGCCGACTACGTCCTCGACCTGATCCGGGCGAACAGCCTGTGGCCGCTCCTGTCCGGACTCGCCTGCTGCGCGATGGAGATGATGTCCTCGGCGACCTCGCGCAATGACATGGACCGCTGGGGCATGTTCCCGTTTCGCGCGTCGCCGCGCCAGGCGGATGTCCTGATCGTCGCGGGCACCCTGACGACGAAGATGGCCGGTCCGCTCGTCCGGCTCTGGGAGCAGATGCCCGAGCCGAAGTGGTGCGTCGCGATGGGCGACTGCACGTGCTCCGGCGGCCGCTACAAGCGGAGCTACGCGACGATCGAGGGCATCGACCGGGTCATGCCCGTCGACGTCTACGTCCCCGGCTGCCCGCCGCGGCCGGAGGGCCTGATCTACGGGATGATGAAGCTCCAGCAGCTCGTCAAGGACCGCCGCGGGCACTGGCCGGACCGGGCGATCGGGCCGACCGTGCCGACGGACGTCTGATGGACGCCGCCCTGAAGCGACGGCTGCAGGCGCGTTTCGGTGATCGGCTGACCGGCGCCGATCGCACCAGCGCCACGACGAGACCGAGATCCGGATCGGACCGGGCGACGTGCCGGACGTCGTCCGGGCGCTCCACGACGAGCCCGACGTTCCGGTTCCTCCTCCTCGCCGACCTCGCCGGCGTCGACACCGGCCGAACGATGCAGGTCGTCTACCACCTGTGGGGCGAGACGAGCCCGGACTGGCTCCGCGTCATCGCCGACGGCCTGTCCCGCGACGATCCCCGCGTCCCATCGGTGACCTTCCTGTGGCAGGGCGCCGAGTGGATGGAGCGCGAGGCCTACGACATGTTCGGGATCACGTTCGAGGGCAACCGCGACCTCCGCCGGATCTACATGCCGCCCGACTACCAGGCCTTCCCGCTCCGCAAGGACTTCTACCTCGCCGACGATGCGGCCCGCTCGCCCGGCGCCGGCGTCCGGCACATGGAGCAGTCGCACGCGCCGCGCAACGCGCGGCCGGACGAGACGATCCGGAAGGTCCGCGCATGACCGCCGCCCCGCCCCACGGCCACCCGCCACCACGAGATCGCCGTCCGACGACCCCCGCGTCCAGCTCGACGAGGCGGCCGGGGTCTTCGAGCCCGTCCCGCCGTACCCGCCCCGGACCGAGCGCGAGTCCGAGTTCTACACGCTCGGCGACGGCGAGATGTTCATCAACATGGGGCCGCAGCACCCCTCGACCCACGGCGTGCTCCGGATCGTCCTCAAGCTCGACGGCGAGAAGGTCGTCGACCTGGACCCGGTCCTCGGCTACCTCCACCGCGGCGTCGAGAAGCTCTGCGAGAACGCCGATTACCACCACTCGATCGCCTATCTCGACCCGCTCGAGTACATCAGCTCGCTCTTCTGCGAGTGGCCCGGCGTCCTCGCATTCGAGAAGCTGCTGGACGTCCAGGTGCCGCGCCGGGCCGAGTACATCCGGGTCCTCGCGACCGAGCTGAACCGGATCCTGTCGCACTCGCTGTTCATGGGCTGGATGGCGCTCGATCTCGGCGGGCTGACGCCGATCCTGTGGAGCTTCATCGAGCGCGACGAGATCGCGGAGATGCTGGCCGCACTGACCGGCCAGCGGCTGCTCTACAACTATCTCCGGATCGGCGGCGTCAACGGCGACCTGAACCACGAGTTCATGAGCCGGCTCGGCGACTGGATGAGCCGGGCGACGACCCAGATCGAGAACAACCTGGGCCTCCTGAACCAGAACGAGATCTTCGTCCGGCGGATGCGCGGGCTCGGGGTCCTCGACCAGGAGACCGCCTTCCGGATGGCGGTGACCGGCCCGAACCTGCGGGCCACCGGCGTGCCGCTCGACTTCCGGCGCGCCCACCCGTACAGCGTCTTCCCGGAGCTCGACTTCGACATCCCGACCCGCGACGAGGGCGACTGCCTCGCCCGCTACCTCGTCCGCATGGACGAGATCAAGCAGAGCCTCCGGATCATCGACCAATGCCTCCACCAGATGCCGGATGGCCCCGTCATGGCCAAGCTCCCGCGGCTGCTCCGCCCGCGGCCCGGTCGGGCCTACGCCGCGGTCGAGGGCCCGCGCGGGCAGTACGCCGCGTACGTGATCAGCGACGGCACGGACCAGCCGTTCCGGATGCGGATCCACGACCCGTCGTTCGTCCACCTCCAGTCGGTCGGCGTCCTGATGCCGGGCCACCTCATCGCGGACGCGATGGCGGTGATGGCGAGCCTCGACCCGATCATGGGCGGCGTCGACAAGTGATCGCGGTTGCTCGTCCTGCTCCCACGCGATCCGGCGGCCGCCGATTCTTGTCGAATGTCGCCGTGGGAGTCGCTTGCGCGGCCAGGCTCGCAGTCCGGCGACCGAGCAGACCTCTTGGTTAGCCGTCGACGGCTAACTCGGACCCTGGAATCCACCTCGATGGGTGGCCTGGTCTGGATCAGCGCGCGCAAGGACGCTCCTGGCGACATTCGACAAGTTGGCGCGGAGCGGGAGCGATCGCGTCGTGACGACGATGGCTCGCTCCTGGGGGCGGCTCACGCTTGCCGGGAAGCTCGTCTTCACGATCGTCCCGATCCTGCTGCTGCTCCTGGCGGGCCTCGCCCTCGTCGTCATCCTGTTCGGCGGCGCGATCCTCGACTTTCTCGCGGCCAACCTCTGGCTCGTCCGCTTCGTCGTCGCGGCGACGGCAGTGCTCCTGATGAGCGTCCCGTCGGCGTTCCTGATCATCTACATGGAGATGAAGGTCATCGCCCTGATGAACCTTCGGATCGGGCCGGATCGCGTCGGTCCGTATCGGGTCGCTCCTGTCGGTGGTCCACGGGCTCAAGGTCCTGATGAAGGAGGACTTCAGCCCGACCGGCTCCGACCGGATCGTCTTCACCCTCGCCCCGGTCGTCGTCTACATGTCGGCGGTGATGACGCTGCTCGTCATCCCGTTCGCTCCCGGACTGTTCGGCCAGGACTTCAACATCGGCCTGCTGTACCTGTTCGCCGTCAGCGGGCTCACGGTCGTCGGGCTGCTGATGGGCGGCTGGTCGTCGTTCAACAAGTACTCGCTGCTGGGCGGCCTCCGATCGGCGGCCCAGGTGATCAGCTACGAGATCCCGCTGACCCTGTCCGTCGTCGGTCTGCTGCTCCTCGCCGGGACGATGAGCCTCAACCAGCTCGCGATCAACCAGGCCGGCTGGTTCACGAACTGGTACGTCTTCCAGCAGCCGCTCGGCGCGCTGATCTTCTTCATCGCCGCGACAGCGGAGGCCAACCGGACCCCGTTCGACCTGACCGAGGCCGACAGCGAGATCGTCGCCGGCTTCGCGACCGAGTACTCGGGCATGCGGTTCGGGTTCTTCTTCTTCGCCGAGTACGTCAACGTGTTCGTCGTCTCGGGTCTGATCGTGACCCTGTTCTTCGGCGGCTGGAACGCCCCGTTCGCGTGGCCCGAGGCGTGGGCGATCCACCTGAACCTCGACCCCGGACTCGATGGGGCTCGGGCTGCTGTTCGCCCTCCTGATCATCCCGCCGATCCTGATCCTCGCGCTCTCCGCGCCGTTCTACGTCGGCCGCAGCTCGCTGCGCTGGTGGCAGGCGCTGATCATCGGCTTCATCCTGTTCAACCTGCTCGTGATCGTCGTCGATCGGCGGCGCCGTGTTCATCAGCTGGGACTGGGTCGCGGGGCTGCTGTGGTTCCTCGGTCAAGTCCTACACCTTCGTCTTCATCTTCGTCTGGATGCGCGGCACGCTGCCCCGCGTCCGGATCGACCAGCTGATGAACTTCGCCTGGAAGTGGCTCCTGCCCGCCTCGCTGCTCAACCTCTTCGTCACCGCCGCCGCGGTCCTCATCGTGCTGCCGCGATGAGCTCCGGGAGGCCCGCCGATGATCCCGCTGCCCGGCCTGGGGCTCGTCCAGCGGCATGGGCCTGACGCTGAAGAAGTTCTTCGAGCCGAAGGCGACGATCAAGTATCCCGAGGTCCGCCTCGACGTCCCGCCGAAGTTCCGCGGCCGGCTCCAGCTCCTCTACGACGAGTACGGCACGCTGAAGTGCGAGACCTGCTTCCAGTGCGCCCAGGCCTGCCCGATCGAGTGCATCGACATGGGCGGAGTCGACACGAAGGGCCGCTACCACATCCACTGGGGCGCGCCGGAGACCTACGGCGAGCGACGCGACGAGTCGGCGCTCCGCCGCTCCGGCCGGCCGGTCCCCGATCAGGCCTACGCCCACTTCGACCCGATCCACCCGGATGCCCTCGAGGCCATCCTCGAGCGATACGACAACGACCCGAAGCGGATGCTCGAGATCCTCGACGCGACCCAGGCCGAGTACGGCCACCTGCCGGTCGCCGCACTGAAGATGATCAGCCAGAAGACCGGCGCCTGGTACGCGATGATCTACGGCACCGCGTCCTACTACCGCCACCTGCGGTTCGAGCCGCCGGCCGCGGAGCCGCTCGCGGCCGCGACCGCCAGCGGCCCGGGCCGGCCGCGAGAGCACGTTCCTCGCCGGTCTCGACGCCTCCCTCGCCGGCCAGGCCCGGGCGTGAGCCGGCGGAGCCCACTTCGATGACGACGATCCTTCGTACGCCGCGCTCCTGGCCGGCGATCCTCCTGCCGCGCGGCAACCGCGATCCGCTCGATCTCGACGCCGCGCGCGAGGCCGGCGCCTTCACCGGGCTCTGACCAAGGCGATGCACGACCTGGGCTCCGAGCGGCACGATCGCGACGATCGCCGCGTCCGGGCTGCGTGGCCGCGGCGGGTCGGGCTTCCCGACCGCCGAGAAGTGGCGCGCCGCCGCGAACGCCACCGGTGCCGACGTCGTCGCCCCGGGCACCGGCAGCGGCGATCGCTCGGCGGTCCGCCGGGTCGTCGTCGCGAATGGCTACGGCGCCGATCCGTCGTCGCAGACCGATCGGGCGCTGCTGGAGCGCAACCCGTACGCGGTCCTCGAGGGCGCGCTGATCGCGGCCGTGGCGATCGGCGCCGACCAGGCGATCATCGCCGTCCGGGCGGAGGCGACCGACGCGATCCAGGCGCTCGAGACCGCGATCGAACGGCTGGTCGAGGCCGGCCTCGCCGGCGACGACGTCCTCGGCTCGGGCCACGTCGATCGAGCTGACCGTCCGGCCGGTCCAGGGCGCCTACATGCTCGGCGAGGAGACGGTTCTCCTCAAGGCCCTCGAGGGCAAGCGCGGCCAGCCCGAGCAGCGGCCGCCGCAGCCGGCGACGCGCGGCCTGTTCGGCCTGCCGACGGTCGTCCAGAACGTCCAGACCCTCGCGGCGGTCCCGTGGATCCTCGCCAACGGCGCGGAGGCGTTCGCGGCGATCGGCTCGAAGGCCAGCCCGGGCACGATCCTCGTCTCCGTCCGCGCACGCCGGCCGGCGCCGGAGTCGCCGAGGTCCCGATCGGGACGCCGCTCCGCGACATCGTCGCGCTGGCCGGCAAGGACGCCGACCGAGGACCTGAAGGCGATCCTCGTCGGTGGGCCGTCGGGCGGGATCCTGCCGCGCGGCTTCGCCGACACCGCCGTACGAGTTCGAGGCGCTCCGTGCCGTCGGCGCCCACATCGGCTCGGGCTCGATCGTCGCCGCCGATCGAGCGCGCCTGCATCGTCGACCTGGCCCGGCTCCTGACCCGCTTCTGCGCCGACGAGGCGTGCGGCAAGACGATCCCCTGCCGGATCGGGCTGCGCCGCGTCAGCGAGATCGGCGACCGGATCGCGACCGGCGTCCCGAAGCCCACCGACCTGCTACCTCCTGGCCGACCTGTCGAACGACATCGTGGGGTCCGCGCTGTGCGACCACGAGCGTCTGGCGACCCTTCCCGTTCGCGAGCGGGATGCGATACTTCCAGTCCGAGCTCGACGAGCACATCCTGCGGAGCTCGTGCCCGGCCGGCGTCTGCCGTCCGATCGCGGTCGCCGCCAGCGCAGCCGCCCAGTGACGAGACGATGACCGACCTGCTGCCGCGCCCCTACGTCGAAACGAACACGCTCGAGCCGTTCGACGACAGCCTCGCCGAGCGGCTGATCACGACGCAGTCGCCGCAGCGACCGCAGTCGGCGCCGCGGATCCGGATCGAGGTCGACGGCCGGGTCGTCGAGGGCTTCGAGGGCCAGACGATCCTCGAGGTCTGCCGCGACAACGGGATCGAGATCCCGACCCTCTGCTACGAGCCGAAGCTGCCCGGCTTCGGGGCGTGCCGGATGTGCGTCGTCGAGGTCGAGGGCGAGGAGCACCCGCCGATCTCGTGCTCGCGGACGTGCGAGCCGGAGATGGTGGTCAAGACCCAGACCGAGGAGGTCCGCCGTCTCCGCCGGACGAACCTCGAGCTGATCTTCTCGGACCACAACGCCTACTGCCTGCCGCCCTGCCAGAACAAGTGCCCGAGCCACATCGACATCCCGGGCTTCCTGAAGGCGAACGCCGAGGCGAACTTCCGCGAGTCCACCCGGATCTTCAAGCGGACGATCCCGTTCCCCAGCGTCCTCGGCCGGGTCTGCCCGGCGCCGTGCGAGGAGCACTGCCGGCGCGACGAGGTCGACGAGGCGATCGCGATCCGCGACTCGCATCGCTATGCCGGCGACCAGGTCATCAAGATCGATGCTCGACGACGGCGAGGACCCGCCCGTCCCGTTCGAGGTCCAGGCGAAGAGCGGCCGGAAGGCCGCGGTCATCGGCTCCGGGCCGGCCGGCATGGCCGCCGCCTACTACCTGCTGATCGCCGGCCACGACGTCACCGTCTTCGAGCGCGACCCGGCGCCGGGCGGGATGCTCCGCTACGGGATCCCGCAGTACCGCCTGCCGAAGGTCGAGGTCCTCGAGGCCGAGTACGAGTCCGTGACCCGGCTCGGCGGCAAGATCGTCTGCAACGCCGGGCTCGGCCGGGACTTCGGGCTCGACGACCTCCAGAACCAGGGCTTCGACGCGGTCCTCGTCGCGATCGGCTGCTACGACACGAACAAGCTCGGCGTGCCGGGCGAGGACGCGGCCGAGGTCCTCGACGGCCTCGAGTACCTCCGGACCGCGACCCTCGGGCTGCCGTACCCGGGCCATGCCGGGCAAGCGCGTCGTCGTCATCGGCGGCGGGTTCACCTCGATGGACTGCAGCCGGACCTCGATCCGCCAGGGCGCGTCCGAGGTGACCCTCGTCTACCGCCGCGACATGAAGGACATGCCGGCGGCGAACGAGGTCCACGAGGCGATCGAGGAAGGCGTCACCGCGATCTTCCAGGCCGGCCCGACGCGGGTGATCACCGACAGCGAAGGGCAAGGTCACCGGCTGTCGAGTTCATCCGGATGCAGCCCGGGCGAGCCCGACGCCTCCGGCCGGCGCCGGCCGGAGCCCGCCGCCGGGCACCGAGTTCACGATCCCGTGCGACCGGGTCCTCCTCGCGATCGGCCAGGGCCCCGAGCTCGACCTGGATCGGGCCCGGCTCGGAAGGGCCGCAGGCCACCCGCAAGAAGCGGCTCAAGGCCGACGCCGTCACGTTCCTGACCGACCGGCCCGGCGTCTTCGGGAGCGGCGACGTCCGGGTCGGCGCCGCGACCGTCGTCCAGGCGGTCGCCGAGGGCCGCCGGTCCGCGTACGCGGTCGACGCCTACCTGAAGGGCCTCGACCTGTCGGCGATCAAGACCCGCCAGCAGCTCGCCGAGCCGCAGCCCGAGTTCCTCTCGATCGTCCCGTTCACGAGCGAGCAGAAGGAGCCGCGCTACCGCCTGAAGGCGATGCCGGCCAGCGTCCGCAACGACAGCTACATCGAGTACGAGATCCCGTACACGCGAGAGGAGGTCGTCGCCGAGTCGACCCGCTGCCTCCAGTGCACGTGCGAGGCGATCGGGTTCTGCGACCTTCGCCGGCTCGGGATCGAGTACGGCACGACGCTCCAGACGCTCGAGCCGCAGCACCACCAGGGCGCCGGCTACCGGAGCGTCACCGAGAACCGGTTCACCGGCATCAACCACGACTACATCCGCGACGACTCGCATGCCTTCATCCTCCGCGAGCCCTCGCGCTGCATCGACTGCGGGCGGTGCGCCCAGGTCTGCTCGGAGGTCGTCGGCGCGGCCTGCTACGACTTCATGCGGATCGGCTTCGACACCCTCGTCACGACGCCGCTCGACATGAGCCTCAACGACACGCCGTGCGTGTCCTGCGGCCGCTGCGCCGAGACGTGCCCGACCGGCGCCCTGATGCCGAAGCCGCGCGTCCTCCAGAAGTACGACGTCGACGAGAGCCGCTGCATCCTCTGCGGCATCTGCGTCGACGCCTGCCCGTACGACGCCCTCCGCGACGGCGGCGACTTCGAGCTCTCGCACACCTCGCGGGTCGATCCGATGGTCGACCTGATCGCCCTCGCGGCGGTCGACCAGGAGACCGAGATGACCTACATCCGGCGCGAGCGCGACTGGGCGGAGCGGGCCGCGGCCGCCGGGCCGGCCCGTGGCGCCGACGCGCCTGCTGCCGATGCTCCCGGCGTCGGTCGCGGCGTACGTCGCCAAGGGCCTCGACCGACGGCAACGGGAATGGCAGCGGCAACGGCCACGTGCCGGCACTGACCGCCGGGCCGGGCGCCGCGGACGGCGGTGAGCACGCCGGCCACGGGCACGGCTGAGCCCTGCGCGTGGCGATCCCCGACACGATCCCGCTGGTCGGCATCCCCTGGGACGACGTCCTGTTCGTCATCCTCGCGGGGACGATGCTCGTGTCGGGGCTCCTCGTCGTGACGATGCGCGACATCATCCGCTGCGGCCTGGCGATGATGGTCTGCTTCGCGGCCCTCGCCGGGCTCTACGTCATGGCTCGGCGCGCCGCTCGTCGCCGCCGCCCAGGTCCTCGTCTACATCGGCGCGATCAGCGTCCTCGTCCTGTTCGCGATCATGCTCACCCAGACGAAGTCGGCCCCCGCCCGGCTCGTCTTCCAGACCCAGGCCGTGCCGGCCGGCGATCGCCGCGATCATCCTCGTCGTCGTCCTCGTGCTGACGGTCGCGGCGACCGACTGGGCCGGCACCGCCGCAGCCCGGTGACACGACCGACCCCGGACCTCGCCCGGGCGCTGTTCTCGGACTGGGTCCTGCCGTTCGAGATCGTCGGCGTCCTGCTGCTCGCCGCGGTGATCGGCGGGATCTTCCTCGCGAAGCGCGAGCGGCCCGCCTCGGACGACGCCGAATGATCCGGGTCATCATCGGGACGGTCCTCGCGCGTCGTGCTGATCGGCGGGCTCGGGATGATCGGCCTCGCCGCCGGCGGCTCGCGCTCGCTCGACGCCTACCTGATCCTCGCGGGCATCCTGTTCGCGATCGGGATGTTCGGCTTCCTGGCCCGGCGCAACGCGATCAGCATGCTGATGTCGATCGAGCTGATGCTCAACGCCGTCAACCTCTCGATCGTCGCCTTCGGCTCGTTCATCCCGGCGCTCGGCGCCACCGGCTCCGTGATCGCCCTGCTCGTCATGGCCGTCGCCGCCGCCGAGGCGACCGTCGGGCTGGCGATCGTCATCGCGATCTACCGCAACAAGAAGACCCCGCTCGTCGACGAGTACGACGCGATGCGCCAGTGATGGCCCGCTGATGTTCGACGTCCTGATCCCGGCGATCATCGCCCTGCCGCTGTTCGGCTTCCTGTTCACCGCGGTCGCCGGGCGGCGCCTCGGCAAGCGCGCCCACGTCGTCCCGGTCGGCGCGGTCGGGATCGCCTGGCTCATCGGGATGTGGGTCGTCTTCAACTCGCTGACCGGCGCGGAGCCCTTCGGCGAGCACGGCTACGGCGTGACCCTCTACACGTGGATCCCGTCGGTCGACCTTCCAGGTCACGGCGCGGGCTCTTCGTCGACAACCTGACCGCCTGCCTCCTGATCGTCGTCCTGACGATCGGCCTCCTCGTCCACGTCTACTCGATCGGCTACATGAGCCATGACCCGGGCTACTGGCGGTTCTTCGCCTACCTGAACCTGTTCATGGTCTCGATGCTGCTGCTCGTCCTCGCGGACAACTTCCTCGTCGTCTTCGTCGCCTGGGAGCTGGTCGGGCTGTCGAGCTACCTGCTCATCGGGTTCTGGAAGCACAAGCAGACCGCCGCGCTCGCCGCGAAGAAGGCGTTCCTCGTCAACCGCGTCGGCGACGTCGGGTTCGCGCTCGGGATCATGGCGATCTTCGTGAACACGGGGACCCTGAACATCCGCGACTCGATCGCGGGCTTGACGGCCGTTGGCGCCAACCTCGCGATCCCGATCTGGATCGTCGCCCTGCTCGTCTTCGCGGGCGCCGTCGGCAAGAGCGCCCAGTTCCCGCTCCACGTCTGGCTGCCGGACGCGATGGAGGGCCCGACCCCGGTCTCGGCGCTGATCCACGCCGCGACGATGGTCAACGCCGGCGTCTACCTCGTCGCCCGGACGAACCCGATCTTCGCGAGCGCCCCGGACGTCGATGGTGATCGTCGCGGGGATCGGCATCTTCACCGCGATCCTCGCCGCGTCGATCGCGATGACCCAGACCGACATCAAGCGGGTCCTCGCCTACTCGACGCTGAGCCAGCTCGGCTACATGTTCGCGGCCCTCGGCGTCGGGGCGTTCACCGCCGCGATCTTCCACCTGATGACCCACGGCTTCTTCAAGGGCCTGCTGTTCCTCGGCTCGGGCTCCGTCATCCACGCGGTCCACGAGGAGCAGGACATGCGCCGGATGGGCGGGCTGCGGACGAAGATCCCGCAGACCTACCGGACGATGCTGATCGGCGCGATCGCGATCTCCGGGCATCCCGCCGCTCGCCGGCTTCTTCAGCAAGGACGAGATCCTCGACGAGACGTTCAAGTTCGGCTTCCAGTGGGTCTGGTTCATCGGGATCGTCGTCGCCCTGATGACCGCCTTCTACATGTTCCGGCTGATCGGCCTGACGTTCTGGGGCCAGAGCCGCGTCGACCCGGCGGTCGAGCCGCACATCCACGAGTCGCCGCCGGTCATGACCGTGCCGCTCTGGCTGCTGGCGATCCCGTCGATCTTCCTCGGGATCGTCCTGTCGCTGCCCGGGCCGCCGCTCGGGCCGCTGCTCGGCTTTCCGCCCGACACGAAGGGGCTGCTCGACGACCTGGCTCGAGCCGGTCTTCGCCCAGGGCGAGGCGCTCCTCGGCGCACACCGAGCAGACCTTCGTCATCCTCGGGGTCGACGGGTTCGCCCTCGTGTCGGGCGTCGGGATCGCCGTCGATCGGGATGATCGCCGCCTGGCGCCTGTTCGGGGCCGAGCTCTGGCGCCTCCGCTGGCGGCCGAACCCGGAGCGCGTCCGGGCGCTGACCGCCCGCGTCCCATTCCTCTACCGCGCGTCGCTGAACAAGTGGTGGTTCGACGACCTCAACCATCTGCTGTTCATGGTGATCGGCGGGAAGATCGCGGCGTTCCTCTGGTGGTTCGACCGGCGGGTGATCGACGACACGGTCAACGACGTCGCGACGACGACGGTCGGCGCCGGCAAGGGCCTCCGCCGGGTCCAGACCGGCCGCGTCCAGAACTACGCCCTCGGGATCGCCCTCGGCCTGATCGTCATGGCCGGGTCGTTCCTCGTGCTGGCGGCCAGGTAGGGAGGCGACGATGAACGTCGGCGACATCCCGATCCTGACGATCACGACGTTCACGCCGCTCGTCGGCGCGCTCGTCATCGCGATCGCGCCGGGCCGCTACGCCCGGCCGCTGGCCCTCGCGGCGAGCCTGATCGCGTGGCTCGTCTCGCTCCTGCTGCTCGTCGGATTCGCGCCGGACTCGCAGCGGCCGTTCCAGTATCGAGGAGCTCGTGCCGTGGATCCCGCTCTTCGGGATCGACTACCACATGGGCGTCGACGGGCTCTCGCTGATCCTCGTCGTCCTGACGACGACCCTCTCGTGGATCAGCATCCTCGCCTCGTTCTCCCCGATCAAGGACCGGATCAAGGAGTACATGATCTCGTTCCTCGTCCTCGAGGTCGGGATGATCGGGGTCTTCGTCGCCCTCGACACGTTCCTCTTCTACATCTTCTGGGAGATCGTCCTCGTCCCGATGTACCTGATCATCGGGATCTGGGGCGGCGACCAACCGGATCTACGCGACGATCAAGTTCGTCCTCTACACCCTCGTCGGGTCGCTCCTGATGCTCGTCGCGATCCTGTCGACGGCGTTCGCCTACCAGGCGGCCAACGGCGGCTCGTGGGCCGGTGCGTTCAACTTCGAGAACCTCCGGACGTTCTCCTTCGACCCGACCCTCCAGCTCTTCGCGTTCCTCGCCTTCTTCCTCGCGTTCGCGATCAAGGTCCCGATGTGGCCGTTCCACACGTGGCTGCCGGACGCCCACGTCCAGGCCCCGACCGCGGGCTCCGTGATCCTCGCCGCGGTGATGCTGAAGCTCGGGGCGTACGGGATGATCCGGTTCGCCCTGCCGCTGTTCCCGGGCGCCGCCCACACGTTCGCCCCGGCGATCATCGTCCTGAGCCTGATCGCGATCATCTACGGCGCGATCGTGGCCCTCGTCCAGCCGGACCTGAAGAAGCTCGTGGCGTACAGCTCCGTCTCGCACATGGGCTTCGTGACGCTCGGGATCTTCGTGTTCAACGTCCAGGGCATGGACGGGGCGATCCTCCAGATGGTCAACCACGGGCTGATCACCGGCGCCCTGTTCCTGCTCGTCGGCGTGATCTACGAGCGGACCCACGACCGGACGATCGCGAAGATGGGCGGCGTCGCCGGGGTCCTGCCGATCTATGCCGTGGCGCTCGGGTTCTTCGTCTTCGCCTCCGGCGGGCTGCCGGGGCTGGCCGGCTTCGTCGGGGAGTTCCTCGTCCTCGTCGGCGCGTTCCAGTACTCGCCGTGGGTCGCCGCGATCGCGACGGTCTGCATGATCCTCGCCGGCGCCTACCTGCTCTGGATGTACCAGCGGGTCGTCTTCGGCGAGCTGTCCGAGTTCCTGAAGGGCCTCGGCCACCACCTGACCGACATGACGCCGACCGAGATCCTGACGCTCGCGCCGCTGGCGGCGCTGACGGTGGTCTTCGGGCTGTTCCCGAGCCTCGTCCTCGACACGCGTCCGCGGCTGCGGTGACGAACACCCTCGCCGACGTCGGTCGCGAGGGCCCGATCGCGATCGCCCCGCAGACGGCGCTCATCGCGATCGCCCTGCCGATCCTGTACGTCGATCGGACGGACGATCTGGGTCGCCCGGATCGACCTGTCCGGGGGCGGGCCCGGGTCGGGCTCGGAGGTCGTCGCCGCGGACCCGGCCCATGGCGGATCCTCGGTTGAGGCGGCGTCCTGATGCTGACCGAGGGAGCCGTCATCGCCCCGCTGGTCGCCGGCGATCGTCACCGCGCTGGCGATCCTGCTCGTGGACCTGATCCTGCCCGGGCGGACCGTACGCCGTGATCGGCGTCGCACTGCTCGGCCTCGCGATCACGGCCGCGATCACGGTCGCCGTCGGGTCGCAGACGCTGACCCAGCCGATGACCGCGTTCGGTGGCGCCTACCGGCTCGACGCCCTGACGACGTTCCTCGACCTGCTGTTCATCTCGATCATCGCGATGACGATCGTCTTCGCGCCGGATTACCTCGCTCCGCGCGGTCTGCCGATCGGCGAGTTCGCGACGGTCCTCGTCTTCGCGATGACCGGGGCGATGCTGATCTCGGCGTCGGCGGACCTGCTGCTGCTCTTCCTCGGGCTCGAGCTGATGGTCCTCCCGGGCTACCTCCTCGCCGGCTACCACAAGAGCGACTCGTACTCGACCGAGGGCGCGATCAAGTACTTCCTCCTCGGCTCGTTCAGCTCGGCGATCTTCCTGTTCGGGCTGTCGTTCGTCTGGGGCCTGACGGGCTCGACCCGGATCGACGCGGTCGGCGAGTCGCTGGCGAAGGTCGCGAGCGGGGCGGGTGCCCGTTCAGCCCGGGCCTGGCGATGGGCTTCGCCTTCCTGACGACCGGCGTCGCGTTCAAGATCGCCGCGGTCCCGTTCCACTACTGGACGCCGGACGCGTACCAGGGCTCGCCGACGCCGGTTACGGGCTACCTGTCGGTCGGCCCGAAGGTCGGCGCGTTCGCCCTGATCCTCCGGCTGTTCGTCGAGGCGCTCGGATCGATGAAGGCCGACTGGCTGCCGGTCGTCGTGGTCCTCGCCGCGGTGACGATGACCCTCGGCAACCTCGTCGCGCTGACCCAGGACAACGTGAAGCGGATGCTCGCCTACAGCTCGATCGCCCACACCGGCTACATGCTGGTGGGCCTCGCGGCGTACGCCGGCGGCCAGGCGAGCGGCCTGTCGGGGCTGCTGTTCTACGCCGCCGCGTACTCGTTCATGAACCTCGGCGCGTTCGCGGTCATCGCCGCGCTCCAGAAGCGGGCCGGCGTCACCTCGTCGCTGACGACGTTCGCCGGGCTCGATCCGGCGCGAGCCGGCGCTGACGTTCCTGATGACGCTCTTCCTGCTGTCGCTGATCGGCATCCCGCCGACCGCCGGCTTCTTCGCGCAAGGTGCTGATCATCATCCCGGCGGTCGCAGGCCGGCGGCTGGGTCGCGTTCCTCGCGGTGCTGTCGTCCTGAACGCCGCCGCGGCCGCGTTCTACTACCTCCGGGTCGTCGTCTACATGTGCATGCGCGATCCGGTCAGCGACGCGCCGGCCCTCCCGCACGGCCGGCTGCTCTGGGGCGGCCTCGCGGTCGCGACCGCGCTGACGATCGTCCTCGGGCTCGTGCCGCAGCTGATCCTCGGGATCATCGACCAGGCGACGAAGGCGATCGCCGGGTAGGGTCCCGGCGGCCGGCCGCCGGCCGCCCCGTCCAGTCCCGGGCTCGAGGCGGGCCGTGGCGGGCCGTCCGCGAGCCTCGACCGCCACGTCGGCGCGCGCCGCCCCGGCCGCGCACGCCGGACGCACGGGTCCGCCTCGACCGGCAGCGCTCGTGGCTGCCGATGCGGTCGCGAACTCCGATCGACGAGACCGGTGGCGCCTTCAGTCCGGTAGCCTCGAGCCCACGTAGGCCGTCGATCGACTGACCTGGAAGGGGCGGGCCACCTCGCTGCCGGCCACCCAAGTTCGACCACCCGTTCGGCCAGCGCGAGCCGGCTGACACCGTCAACCGAGCGTTAGCATGAGCGAGACCCTCCCAGAGTGGCGACACCTCCCGTGGGTCGGACTCTCATCTGTCGCAACGTCGTGAGAACGCACGGACGGCTAATCGGCCTCCTGGATGGCCGGAGCGACCACCCGGGTCCATCAGGCCACCAGGGGAGTCATTCCGAACTTCTGGGCCGAGGGCCGGCTCCGGCGGATTGCGCGGCCGGCTCGGCCGGGGCCGGCCCGGGGCGGATTGGGCGGCTGGCTCCGAGTTCGTTGGGCGGCGTCGGGACCGCCCCGCCGCGCGCTACGGCGTGACGGTGACGCGAGGCAGGATCGTGCCGGCCGGCTAGCCGCCCGGGGCACCGGACGAACCGTCCGGGCACCAGACGAACCGCCCGGGGCACCAGACGAACCGCCCGGGGCACCAGACGAACCGCCGGCCGAGCCGGACGGGCGGCCGGATGACCCGGGTGGGCCGCCAGACCCCGAGGGCGCAACCGACGCGACGGATGGCGACGGGCTCGACGCGACGGATGGCGACGGGCTGGCCGGGACGGAGCTGGGCGACGCAGATGGCGACGGCGTGGCGCAGTCCGACCGGGTCCGGCCCGATGAACACGATCGCCGCAAGGACGCCAGACGCGACGAGCACCCCGAAGATGAGGCCGGCGAGGACCGCCAGGACGGACTTCATGCGCCGGGAGGGTACCAGTACCGACGAGTCGGAGGCGATCGCCGACTCGTCGCTGATAGGATGCCGCTCCCGTGAGCACCCTCGGCCACTCTGTCCGCGAACGAATCCTCCCGGTCGTCCTCACGGCGGCGGGCGTCACGCTCCTCGCGGCGGGCCTGCTCAGCTACTCGGGCAGCGCCTCGGCCGCCGATCCGGGCGCCTCGGCCGGCGCCGTCGACGTTCGCCGCAGACCCCTCGGCCGCGCCTCTTCCGACGCTCCCGCCCGCCGGGCGCCTCGCCGTCGATCGGTGCCCTCCCGTCGGCGAAGCCGAACCCGAACCGCGTCGCCACCCGAGTCGTGATCGAGGCCCTCGGGATCGACCTGCCGGTCGTCAAGCCGCGCGGCGGGTCCAACACCTATCCCGTGTGCAACGTCGCGATGTACCTCGTCGACACGCGCGTCGGACAGCCCGGGTGCCGGCAAGGCGACCTACCTCTACGCCCACGCCCGTGACGGGATGTTCGGTCCGATCTACGACCGGGCGATCCAGAAGGAGCACGGCGGCCCGAAGTCGATGGTCGGGATGATCGTCCAGGTCTTCACGAACGACGACCTGATGTTCGAGTACCAGATCACGAAGGTCCTCCTCCACCAGCTGACGCTCGACGCGCCGCTCAGCGCGACCACGGAGCAGCTCTGGCTCCAGACCTCCGAGGGCCCGAAGGGCACGCCCGGCAAGACCCAGCTCGTCGCCCAGCCGCTCCTCGTCCTGCCGGCGGACCACGCGACCGCGAACCCGACGCCCGCACCCGGTCGTCTGCGGCTGAGCGACCGCGGCCGGACGCGCCGGCGCGCCGCCTCAGATCCAGTCGATCCGGTGGAGGAACGCGGCCGCGCCGACCGAGACGAGGACCACGAAGCCGGTCACGAGCCAGAACCCGTTCGCCTCGCCGCCGTTGAACGCGTTGCCGCCTCGCTCATCCCGAAGATCCCCGCGACCGCGCCGATCCCCGCGAGGATCACGGTGACGCCGGTCAGCCGCTTCATGATCCGCGACAGGTCGTTGTTCACGATCGAGACGTAGATGTCGAGCGTGCCCGCGACGAGGTCGCGGTCGTTGTCGAGCTCGTCGGTCACCCGGATCAGGTGGTCGTAGACGTCCCGGAAGTAGACGATGTGCTTCTCGTCGATCGCCGGCGATGTCGCGGTTCGTCAGCTGGGCGAAGACCTCGCGCGCCGGCGACGTCGCCCGGCGGAGCGACGCCAGCTCGCGCTTGAGCGCGAACAGCCGCTGGAGCGTCCAGTCCGACGCCTTCTCGATCACCCGGTCCTGGAGCTCGTCGATGTCGTCGCCGATCCGGTCGAGGACGGGGAAGTAGCCGTCGACGATCGTGTCCGCGAGGGCGTACAGCAGGAAGTCCGGCCCCTTGCTGGAGCGCCTTCTCCACGCCGAACCGCAAGGCGGCGCGGTCGTCGACGATCCGAGCGACCCGTCGTGGACGGTCAGCAGGTACTGCCGCCGAGCACGAAGTCGATCTCGGACGCCGTCGCCTCGCCGGGGTACGCGAGCGCGAACAGGACGATGTGGACGACGTCCTCGTCGAACGTCTCGACCTTCGCACGCTGGTTCCGCTCGGCGATGTCCTCGGCGATCAGCGGGTGGAGGCCGAGGGCGTCCGCGACGATCCGGATCTCGTCGTCGTCTCGGCGAGGCGAGGTCGATCCAGAGCGCGGTTCTCCGGGTCGGCGATCAGGGCGGCGATCTCGGTGACGTCGGTCGCACCGCCGTCGCGCGTGCCGTTCCGGCAGGAGACGATCCGCGACCGCCCCCGGCTGCTGGGCGCCGAGGTCGTGTCGCGGTCGCCTTGCGTCCGGACCGGGTCGGCCTCGTCAGAGGGCGATCGGTGCCTCGAGCTCGTCTCGGCCATCTGGCCCGGCGATGCCTCCCGGTCCCGTCATGGCGTCCGCGTCCGTCGCGGCCCGCCCGGTCGAGAGTCTACGCGTCCGCCCCCCGAGTGCGAGCCCCGGCGGGATCGCGACGATCGTCACGATCCCCGCGACGAGGAAGATCCCGACGAGGATCGCGGATGCCTCGCGAGCCGCCCAGCCCTCCAGGGCCTCGACGACGAGGGCGTCGTGGAGGTCGCGATCGCGGAGCTCGGCGGGGATCACCGCGCGCCAGCCGTCCGGGTTGTCCGCCGAGAAGAGCCGGTCGTAGAGCCGGTCGATCTGCGTCGAGCCGTACGCGGTCAGGATCGAGACGCCGATCGCCATCCCGATCATCCGGGCGACGGTCACGATCGCGCTGGCCATCCCGAACGCCGCCCGGCCGGCCGATTCGACGGCCGCGGTGCTCCGCGGCGTGACCGTCAGGCCGAACCCCAGCCCGAACAGGCCGAGCATCGCCGCGACGGCGCTGATCGACACGTCCGGGCTCCAGCCCGACATCAGGAACAGCATCGCCGCCGAAAGGACCAGGCCGATCAGCGTCACGAGGCGGAGTGACAGGGCTCGCACGGCGAACCCGCTGACCAGCGCCCCGACGGCGGTCGCCGCCGCGAGCGCCCCGAGCGCGACCCGCTGGTCGTCCGGTCCACCGTAGAGGACGCGATCGACGAACACGGCCCCGCCGATGATCGCCGTCGCGAACGCGAACCCGGTGAGGAGAGAGACGAGCGCAGCCGAGCTGAACGTCACGCTCCGGAAGAGTCGCGGGTCGAGGAACGGGTCTGTCCGATGCAACCCGCGGACGACCGTCGCGACGATGCCGACGATCGACACCGCCGCCAGGCCGAGCCCGACGAGCACCGGATCCGGCCCGCCGATGTCGGCGACACCGATCAGGGTCACCGCGCCGAGCCCGGCCGCCAGCGCGACGCTCCAGATCACCGCGCCCACGACGTCCACGCCCGCGGCGCGCCGGGGGGTCTCCCAGCCGCTTGACGCCGCCCACGCAATGAGGAGGGCGATCAGCCCGATCGGGACGTTGACGTAGAAGACCCAGCGCCACGACGGCGCCAGCGCGTCGTGGAGGGCCGTGCCGGGCGGAATGCCCAGCCGGACGAGCCCGCCGGTGACGTCGAGCCCGCCGAGGATCGCCGCGCCGAGGAACGGACCGGCGGCCATCCCGAGGAAGGTCAGCGCCCCGATGATCCCGAGCGCTCGGGGCCGGTCGTCGCCATCGAACAGATGCGACGCGGCCGCCGTCCCGACCGGCACGAGGACCCCGCCCCCGAAACCCTGGATGATCCGGCCGGCGATCAGCTCGTCGATCGACTGGGCCCGGCCCGCCGCCAGCGATCCGAGGATGAAGACCACGAGCGCGGCCAGGAACAGCCGTCGCGCGCCCCAGACATCCGCCAGGCGGCCGGCGAGGGGCATCGCCACGACATAGGCGAGGAGGTAGCCGTTGAGGATCCACGACGCGTGGCGCAGCTCGGAGAACGCGGGCTTCCCGATCTGGTCGGTCGTGGCAAGGTCGAGCAGGATCGACGGCAGGGCCGTCGCGGTGATCATCAGCTCGAGACCGGCGAGGAACACGCCGATCCCGAAGACGGCAAGAAGGCTCCACGCGTTGAACCGGCTCACGGCCGGAGGGTACAGGGGATTCCCGTCGCAACGGCCTCCGTGAAGGGCAAAGGCCGGTCAGAAGGCCTCGGCGGGCACGGCCGATGCGTCCTCTTCGGGCGGCGCCACGTCCGCCGGATCGTCGTCCGGGACTGCGTCGAGTGGCGTCGAGCGGTCGTCGAGCGGCGCCTCCTTGCCGGGTGCCTCGATATCGGTCGGGTCGAAGATCTCGATGGGATCCGGGAGCTCGACGACATCGTCCGCGGCGGCGGGCACGGCGCCGGCAAGCGCCGCCTCGGCGTCGAGGCCGGGGTCGTCACGCCGGACGAAGAGGGTCTTCAGCGGGCCGTCGACGATCGACAGGAATTCCCGCGTCACGCCCTCCACCTTGGCCGACACGTGGAGATCGAAGCCGAGCTCCGTCTTCGCCGGGAACATGATCTGGAGGACCTTCCGCTCCGGCCGCCTCCGGTCGAACCCGACGATCGTGGCGCCCTTCCGGATGGTCAGGGTCCTGGGCAGGTCGAAGCGGTGGTGGACCTTCAGGGGGATCCGATCCAGGAATCCTCCCGGCTCGAACCAGAGCTGCTGGTTGCTGAAGGCGGCCTTCGAGTAGTCGGTCAGCGGAAACCACTCGCCCGCCCACGTCTCGGGCTTCGGATAGTTCTTCGGCGAGGGCACGGCCATCGGGTCGAGGATCCGCGTCTGCGCCTGGCCATTGACGGTCCGCATTCCGACGAACGCCGCCCGATGAAGCGCGCCGGTGTTCCCGACGAACCGCCGGAAATGGTCCGACAGGTCCACCGATCGGATGCCGGCGACGACCATCTGACCGCTGTCGAGGCGCTCGCGGATCGTCTTCGGACCGACGGCCTCCTGCTTGACGGTCTTCTGGTAGCGCACCGTCAGCGCCTTCTGCATGAGGCTGGTCGTGCCGCCACCTCGAAGGTCGTCGTCGCCTGAGTCGATCGCGAGCTGGACGATGTGCTGCTGCGACGCCTGGGCCGGCTTGTTGCCGAGATAGGCGAAGTTGATGCCATACATCAGGGCGGTGAACGTGCACGACCAGAACGGCTTCCCGGACAGCGATTTGCCCTTCGGGTCCTTCAGGTTCCCGGTGAGGTGCTCGTTAACGAAATGCGGGAAGTACGTCCAGCGGTTCCGGATCAACACATACTGTCCAGGCATCCCGACCTCCCCTCGAGGCGCACCGCCCCGGCTTGGCAGCAGACGCTACCCGAGCCGCGTCGAGTGGCTGTCTCGGACCGGCGCGAGGGTTGACAGCGCGTCGTGGGCGTCGTTAGGATCAACCTCCATTGATATAAACCGCCGTTGATGCGACGGCGATCCACGCGAGGCCGACCCCTGAGCCCCTCCCGCGCGCACGTCCGCAGCACGATTGCCAACGCCGTCCTCCAGCCGGAGGAGCTGCGCGAGCTGCGGCTCGTCCACAAGACCCTGGCCGACGTGAATCGGCTGCGGATCATCCGCGTCCTGGCCCAGGCCGAGTCCACGGTGGCGGACCTCGTCGCGACCGTCGGGCTGTCGCAGCCGCTCGTGTCGTGGCACATCGGCCGGCTGCGCGCCGCGGGGTTGGTCGCCACCCGTCGAACCGGCCGCGAGACGTTCTGCCGTCTCCGTCCCGAGGCCTTCAGCGAGTTCGAGGGTCGCCAGGCGGCCGCCCTCGGGATCGCAGGGCCGGGCCCCGAACGGGCCGCTTCATGAGCGCTCGATGATCAGCCCGGAAACCCGCGCCCGCGTCCGCGGCATGGTCGTCCCGATCGCGCTCGCATTCGGCAAGGTCGGCCTGACCCCGAACGCGCTGACCCTGATCGGCTTCGGGATCGCGATCCTCGCGGCGCTCGCGGCCGCCGCCCAGAGCTGGCTGCTCGCCGGCATCCTCGTCGTCTTCGGTGGCGTGTTCGACCTGTTCGACGGCGCGCTCGCCCGGGCGACCGGGAAGACCTCGGCGCTCGGCGCGTTCATGGATTCGGTGTTCGACCGGTGGGGCGAAGGTGTCGTCTACGTCGGGATCGCGTGGGGTTGCGTCGAAGCCGGCTTCGGCAACGGGGCGGTCGTGGCGGCCGCCGCGATGAGCTCCGCCTTCATGGTCAGCTACGCCCGGGCGAAGTCCGAGAGCGAAGGGTTCACGCCCGGCAAGGGCATGGCCAACGTCGGGCTCGCGCCACGCGAGGTCCGGATCGCCATCCTGACGGTGGGTCTGATCCTGACGGCGATCCTCGGCGGCACGTCGGTCGACGGGACATGGGCCGGCGGTCGTGGGGCGCTCGCGTTCACGCTCGGCCTGATCACCGTCCTCGCAACGGTCACCACCATCCAACGCATCCTGCATGTCATCGGCCAGTCATCGAGCAAGGAGCACGAGTGAGCACCAACGGCAGCAACGGCGCGAGCGCGAACGGCCACAAGCCGGGCAAGAAGATCCGCGTCGCGATCGTCGGCGTCGGCAACTGCGCGAGCAGCCTTGTCCAGGGGCGCCACTACTACGAGAACGCCAAGGACGACGAGTTCGTCCCCGGGCTGATGCACGTCAACCTTGGCGGATACCACATCCGCGACATCGAGTTCGTCGCCGCGTTCGACATCGACAAGAACAAGGTCGGCAAGGACCTCGGCGAGGCGATCTACCAGAAGCCGAACAACACGTTCGTCTTCCAGCAGGTCCCGAAGCTCGACGTCCCCGTCGAGCGCGGGATGACCCACGATGGTCTCGGCAAGTACCTGAGCCAGATCATCGAGAAGGCGCCCGGCCCGACGGCCGACGTCGTCGGGATCCTCAAGGACCGCCAGGTCGACATGGTCGTGTCCTATCTCCCGGTCGGGAGCGAGGAGGCCACGAAGTGGTACGTGGAGCAGGCGCTCAAGGCGGGCGTCGGCTTCATCAACGCGATCCCGGTGTTCATCGGCCGCGAGGCGTACTGGCAGCGCCGGTTCGCCGAGGAAGGCCTCCCGGTCATCGGCGACGACATCAAGAGCCAGCTAGGCGCGACGATCAGCCACCGCGTCATGACCCGCCTGTTCATGGATCGCGGCGTCCGCCTGGACCGGACGTACCAGCTGAACTTCGGTGGCAACACGGACTTCCTGAACATGCTCGAGCGCGAGCGGCTCGAGTCCAAGAAGATCAGCAAGACGAACGCGGTCACCTCGATGCTCGACTACGAGATGGACCCCGACAACGTCCACGTCGGCCCGAGCGACCACGTGCCGTGGCTCCAGGACCGCAAGTGGTGCTACATCCGGATGGAGGGCACGACCTACGGCGACGTTCCGCTGAACGCCGAGCTGAAGCTCGAGGTCTGGGACAGCCCGAACAGCGCCGGCGTCATCACCGATGCGATCCGCTGCCTGAAGCTCGGGCTGGATCGCGGGCTGAAGGGCACGCTCGTGGCCCCGTCCAGCTACTTCATGAAGAGCCCGCCGATCCAGATCCACGACGACATCGCCCGGACCCGGGTCGAGGCGTTCATCCGGGGCGACGACAACGAGACCCTCGTCGGGACCGAGAACCTGACGAAGGCCCAGCTCCGGAAGCTCGCATCGGCGGCGCCCGTCGCGACGGCGAAGAAGGCAGCGGCCGCGGCGCGGTGACGCTGGAGGCGCCGCACCGGCGGCGCGAGCAGGGCGCCAGGGACGCGAACGGGAACGGCGTCACGGGACTCCGTCTCCGCCTCCGGCGGACGAAGGAGCTCCTGACCCGTCGCCCGCTCGAGAAGGTGGTCGTCGCGGCCTACACGGTCGCCGTCTGGATCGTGGCGCACGTGCCGCCCGCGCTCGCGCGGTGGGTCATCGGGACGGCCAGCCAGGCCGGATACCTGCTGTGGCCGACGAAGCGCGCCTGGTCGAACGCGAACTTCGGTCGCGTCACCGGGCTGCCGCCGGACGACCGCCGCGTGCGGAAGCTCGCGCTGGCCGCGTACCGCGAATACGCCCGCTATCTCGTCGAGGTCATGCGACTCGAATCACTCTCACTCGACGAGGCGGTCAACCGCGTCGACCAGACCGACCTGGACCGGATCAACGAGTTCTGGCAGTCGTCCGAGGGCGGCCTGATCTTCGCCCTGGGCCACGTCGGCAACAACGAGGCCGTCGCCGCGGGCGTCGCCAACCGCGGCTGGCCGATCAGCGTCGTCGCCGACGATTCGTCGTTCCCCGAGATGTTCGAGCGGTTCCGTCGGCTCCGTGAGGCATGGGGCGTCCACGTCGTTCCGTGGCGGAACCTCCGCGAGATCTACGCGATCCTGAAGCGCCGCGAGATGCTGGCTCTGCTGATCGACTGGGGGTATCGATCCGACGGCGTCCCCGTCCGGCTCTTCGGGGAGTGGACGACGTTGCCCGCGGGCCCGGCCACCCTCGCCGCGAAGACCCGTTCGTTGATCCTGCCGGTCGCGATCCGGCGCGGAGCCGACGGGATGTTCCACACGAAGTTCTCATCGCTGATCGCCGTACCGTCGTCCGCAGATGCGGACATCGCCCGGGCCACCCAGGAGATCGCCGACGCTCTCGAGGCGACGATCGCAGCGGCCCCGGACCAGTGGTACAGCTTCAAGCCGATGTGGCCGTCGACGGCCGGGGAGGCGGCAGAGCTGGAGGCTCGGGCGGCGGCGATGCTCGGCGGAGGCTCACCGGCCCAGGAGGCCGACGCCGAGGAAGCCACCGAGCTGTCGGCGCCAGCCGACGTTGCGAGCCGGTCCGGACCCGAGCTCGCGGCATCGTGACCAGCGCCGGGGACGCGGTCGAGCCGCGCCGCCGCGGCACGCCCGTCCAGCGAGCCCGCGTCGCCGCGCTCCGCGGCGCCTCCTGGCTGGCCTGTCACCTGCCCGAACGAGTGGGCGTTGCCCTCGCCGACGTCGCGGGCGGCGTCTGGTACCGGATCGCTCCGGAGCGAGCCGCGCTGGCACGGCGGAACTTCGGCCGGGTCGCGGCGGAGCTGGAGCGTCGGGGCATGGGTCCTGCCAGGGTTCGTGCCGCGGCCTCCGACCCTGCGGAGCTCGAGCGGCTGGTCCGCCTCGCCTTCCGTCACGACGCCCGCTACTACCTCGAGATCCTGCGTGTCCCGAGCCTGCCCCCCGGGATCTTCGAGTCCCTCGTCGCCATCGAGACGCCGGAGGCGGTCGCCGCCGTCTTCGACGGCGGGCCGGTGGTCTTCGTCGCGGCCCACTTCGGGCCCATCGAGCTCCCGGCGCTCTACCTCGCCCAACGGTCCGGCCGGACGTTCGTCGCCCCGATGGAGACCGTCCAGGATCCACCCCTGCAGGCGTGGTTCGAGGAGACGCGGGGCTCGCTCGGCGTCCGGATCGTCGGCCTGCGGGAGGCCCGTCGAGAGCTGCAGGCGGCACTCGCCGCGGACGGCTACGTCGGGATCGTTGCCGATCGGGATGTCGCGGGCGGCGGCATCGAGGTGCCCTTCTTCGGGGCTCCCGCGCCATTCCCGATCGGGCCCGCGCTGCTGGCCGCCGAGTCCGGTGCCACGATCGCCGCGGTCGGGATCCGGCGACTCGGGGTCGGCCGCTACGCCGGACGCCTCATCGCCGTGGAGGCAGCGACGGCGGGCAACCGGCGCGAGCGGATCACCGCCACGCTGGCGGAGCTCGCGGCGGCCTTCGAGAGCCTGATCGCCGACGCCCCCGAGCAGTGGTCCGGGGCGTTCTTCCCGATCTGGCCGGACCTCGCGACCGCCGAACAGCCCGCGGGACCGGCGACCCCATGACGGATCGTCTCGGGCGGGCCGACCTCCACACCCACACCCTCGCCTCGGACGGGCTGGACGGGATCGCGACGATCCTCGACCACGTCGAGCGCGAGACGACGCTCGACGTCATTGCGATCACGGACCACGAGCGGATCGACGCCGCCGTCGCGGCCCGGACGATGGCCCGCGAGCTCGACCTTCGCGCGGAGGTGATCGTCGGCGAGGAGGTCTCGACGCTGGGCGGGCACCTGCTGGGGCTCTTCCTCGAGGAGCGCGTCCGGCCGCTGCGCAGCCTGCGCTCGACGATCGCGGCGATCCACGAGCAGGGCGGCATCGCGATCCCGGCCCATCCGCTCGTCCCATACCCGCTGTGCGCCCAGGGCTGGGTCCTCCGGCGCCTCCTCGAGGACGACGACATCCGCGTCCGGCCGGACGCGATCGAGGCCTTCAACCCGACCATGTTCGGGCGACCCTGGCACGGCCGGGTCGTCCGGTTCGCCGCCGAGCACGACCTCCCGACGGTCGGCAACAGCGACAGCCACGCCGCGACGACGATCGGCACGGGCTGGACGTCGTTCCCGGGCCGAACCGCGGAGGACCTCCGAGCGGCGATCCTGGATGGCCGGACGCACCATCACGGGACATTCCACGGGACGGCCGGCCAGGTCTCGATGTTCGGCCGGCAGCTCCGGAAGTACTCGCGCGATGCGCGGGACGTCGTCGGCGGCAAGGTCCGCCGCGACGGCACGGGCCGCGACCTCGGCTATCCGGGCGGGCGCCATCGGCCGCCCCGATTCGACGAAGCATGGCAGCGGCGCCGCGCGGAGACCGGCGAGACGGCGGAGAATCGCGAACGATGAAGATCGGGCTCGTGTCGCCGTACGTCTACCCGCTCCCGGGCGGAGTGACCCAGCACGTCCGCTACCTCTACGAGAACCTCCGGCTGCGCGGCCACGACGTCCGGATCCTGTCCTCGTCGCACGGCCTCCAGCGGGCATCCGAGGGCGACATCATCCGGATCGGCAAGGGCTTCTCGATGCCCGTGAACGGCTCGGTCGGGACGGTCACGCTGTCGCCCCGGTTCGTGTCCCAGGTCCGCAACATGCTCGAGCGCGAGCAGTTCGACCTGCTCCATTTCCACGAGCCGTTCGTCCCGTTCCTGTCCCCGATCATCCTCCGCCTCTCGACGAGCGTGAACATCGCCACCTTCCACGCCTACGGCGGGTTCTCGCCGTCCTACGAGTTCGGCCGGCGGGTGATGGGGGGCTATGCCGCCCGGCTGCACGGGCGGATCGCCGTCAGCGGGGCAGCGAAACACTTCATCGAGCGCTACTTCCCGGGCGAGTACAAGGTCATCCCGAACGGCGTCGACATCAACCGCTTCGAGCGCGCGGTTCCGCTCGCCCGATGGCAGGACGGGCCTCGGAACATCCTCTTCGTAGGGCGGTTCGAGCCGCGCAAAGGCCTCCTCGATCTCCTCAAGGCGTACCGAATCCTGCGGAAGACCGGCTGCGATTGCCGCGTTCTCGTCGTCGGGAGCGGTCCGCTGGCCCGCGAGGCGAGCCGCTACGTCGCCACGCGACGACTCGGCGACGTGGAGTTCCTGGGCCGGGTCACCGACGAGGAGAAGGCCCAGCTCTTCCGCACGGCCGACGTCTACGTCTCCCCGGCGACCGGCGGGGAATCGTTCGGGATCGTCCTCCTCGAGGCGATGGCCGCCGGGACCGCGATCGTCGCCTCGGACATCCACGGCTACAAGGGCGTCGTCCGGCGCGGCCGCGAAGCGCTCCTCGTCCCGCCGCGCGAGCCGAAGGCACTCGCCGGTGCGATCGCCCGGCTGCTGCGCGACGATGAGGAGCGGACGGCGATGGCCGCCGCGGGCCGCATCCGCGCCGAGGAGTTCAGCTGGCCGCGCGTCACCGCCAAGGTCGACGACTTCTACGGTGTCGTGATCCGGCGGCTGGCCGCCCGCGGCGAGCTGCCGCCGGGCTTCCACGCGGCGGTCCCGCCGTCACCCCGCGCAACCGCCCGCGAGCTGACGCCGGCGGCGATCGAAGCGGCGGCAGGCAATGGCGCGTCGGCTCTGGTGCCCGAGGATCCGGTCGTCACGGCGAGCTCGCCGGCCTCGGGGACGGGCCCGGCCGACTGAGGTCGGATCGCCTCGCGGATCAGGGCGAGAGCGAGCCCCCACCGGCGCCGCCGGTCGCCCCACCCGCGCCGCCGAGCTCGAATCGATCGTCGTCGGCCGCATTCCGTTCCGCGAGCGCCAGCCGCCAGACCCAGGTCGAATAGGCGACGACGAGGCAGAGGAAGACCATCGCTGCGCCGAGCATCAGCGGAATCGGCCCGAGCAGGTGAATCGCGACGTTGGCCGCAACGTTGTTGACGGGGAACTGGAACGCGTAGAGGTAGCTCGGCAGCACCCCCTGGTAGACGTTGGCGATGGCTGTCGGGAGCGGCAGGGCGCTGATGTTCGGGTAGACGACGATGAACCAGCCGACCATGGCCACGACGGCCCCTGCGACGTATCGATGGGCATCCCGGGCGGTCGCGACGACCGCCGCCAGCGGCAGGGCGATGAGGGCCCCGAAGAGGAGAGCGACCGGCTCGACGGGGATCCGGTCGATCGAGATCACGGTCACGTCCGGGATGAAGTTCGACACGACGAAGATCGCCAGGTACGCGGCGCCGGCGGTCGCGACGAAGGGCAGGAGCGCGGTGGCGTCGCGTCCACCGTCGCCATGATCGATCGAATCCTGCGTCGACATCCGGTTGAGGAGCCGGAGGAACACCAGCACGGAGACTCCGACGACGACCGCCATCGCCAGCGTCTGGGCCGTCAGCAGGAACTGCGGGATGATCGGCGGGCAGGCCTGCGAGCCCGGGTTCGCCTTCGTGACGCCGACGGCGGCACACAGCGGCCGGTCGAAGACCCAGAAGAGGGCGGGCCCGAGGATGCCGACCGCCGCCGTGAGCCTCGCGAGCAGCCATGTCCGACGTGAGGCGCCGTGCCACAGCTCGGCCAGGAAGTACGCGAGGGCGAGGAACAGGAACGGCAGGCTCGTGTAGTAGTGGTACTGGAACGAAGCCCGATCGATCCGCGCCCAGGAGACCCACTGGCAGGCGAAGCCGATCGTGACCAGCGCGAGCGCGAGGCTGCGGCGGGTGAACGCCTGCCACGCGGCGAACGCGAGGGCAGGCAGCCCGAGCCACCACGCGACGAGGTTTCCCGCGTCGTAGATCGACGCGGTCGTGTTGCCCGCCAGGCCCTCCTGATAGAACCAGACGGGCTTCAGGTCGAACAGCCAGGCCCACCACGGCGACGACGCCGCGTGCGGGGCCGTGAGGCCGTTGTGATACGCGTACATCCCGTTCGGCCCGAACGTAAGGTCCACGAGCGTCTGCCCAGTGTGGCCGGGCGGCCAGTTCGGGAACAGCTGATGGTTCTCGACCAGGGCCCACGGGATGTACGACGCGATGTAGATCGCCACGGGCAGAACCAGCAGCGAGAGCACCATCCAGACGATCGGCATTCCGAACTGGGCGCCGGGTCGGAGCCATGCGGCTACCGGGGCAGGCGCCGGCGGCGGGAGCAGCGCCGCCGGCTCGCCTCGTGCCGGCAGCCGCGTGAGCGGGCCGAACCCGAACCGTCCGGCAACGGCGAACGCGGCCCATGCCACCGGTCCGAGCAGGAAGGTCCCCACCGCGAGCGCCATCGGCGTCGTCACGAACGACCCCAGCCCGGTCGCCGGCGATCCGACCGTCGGGGCCGCATGACCCGTGGCGACGAGGGCCAGGATCCCGATCCCCCCGATCACCATCGGCGCAGCGACCGCGAAGCGGGTCTCGTCGAGCGACCACGCGATCGGGTGGGCGATCGTCGCCACGACGGCGATGACCGTCAGCCCGACCATGATCGCGACGAACGGCAGGTTGCCGAACCCGGTTCCGGCCGGGACATTGATCGCGACATAGCCGAGGCCCGCGGTCATGCCGATCAGGGCGAGGATCGCCAGGAGCCGCCCAAGGGCGCTCCGGACCATGATCAGCAGGGCGATCCCACCGAGGGCGTAGAGGGCGACCCACTTCGATGCCAGGCCGAGGCCGAGGATCGCCCCGATGATCGGCATGGCGATCCAGAAGGCTCCGCGGAACCGCCATGACCCCATCCAGAGGGCCGCGAACACCGTGTATGCGGCCACGATCGCGAGGCCGACGTAAGCGTCGTTCATCCCGATCCGCGACTGGACGAAGAACATGCCGTCGACGAGGCTGATCACCGCGACGAGGAGGCCCACCGAACGGCGCCGAAACAGGATCCGGGCGAGGACGTAGAGGAATCCCGCCATTGCGGCGCCGGCGAGGACGCCCGGCAGGCGCCACGCGAACTCGTGCTGGCCGATGTCGACGCTCGCGACCTCGCCGGTCGGGGAGAAGGTCAGGATCTGCTGGCGGTCGTTCGTCGGGGCGTCGCGCTGCGAGTCCATCACCCAGGCCGACGGGTCGAACGGCAGGCGGGCATCCGCGAAGACTGAGCGCGCGTGGGGCTCGATGACGTAGATCGTCGATGCGCTGCCGTCCGGCGTCCGACCGAGGACGTGGGCCATCTCCGTGGCGTCGTCGTAGAGGACCCGGCTCACCGTCCCGGGCATCGCCATCGCCGTGAGGAAGACCGGCCCGTTCTTCGCGCTGTCACCGCTCGTCGCGACGATCGCCATCCGGCCGGCCGCGTGAGTCGCTGGATCGGGATCCGTCGACACGTACAGTGGCGTTGTCGACGGTCACGAGGGCGAGGCCGTGGGCGGGTCCGCCGACGTCGACCGTCTTGACGAGCGTCCCCGTCGCCGGGTCGATCAGCTCGACGCCCTTCGCGTCGGCGACGGCGACGAGTGGGGCCGAGTCGATCGAGAGGCCCGCCAGACGCCCGTCATCGATCGCCTTCTGGACCTTCGTCCGCTGGTCGCCGTCGTTGATCCGCGCGATGACGGTGCTCTCGGCCGTCGCCGCCAGACGCTTCTCATAGGTCGCCGCGTCGCCGCCGACGATCGACGCGAGCGCCTTCGCTGCGGCCTTCGGGTCCGTGACCGCGTCCGGGCCGCCGCTCAGGACCGGGGCGGAGCCACCGGGTGCCATCTCGCCGGCGGTCGTCAGCTGGACCGTGCCCCGCACCGCTGCCGTTTCGGGGTCCATCGTGATCAGCCGGCTGTCGGTCGTCTCGATCATGATCCCGCCGCCGTCTGGCGCCACGAACAGCCGCTGGATGGCTCCCTCGACCTGGCCGAACGCTTCAGGCTGTGGCGCCAGCGATCGGCTCCCGACGGTGCGGGCGGCGTCGAGGGCAGACAGCTCGATCGTCGACACCGAACCGTCGGCGCTGCCGACGAAGAGGCGGGATCCCTGGTCGTCGACCGCGACCGCCTGTGCGCCATCGATGGGGATCGTCGTGATCAGCTGGCGGGTCACGAGGTCGTACGAGCGGACCTCGGAACCCGTGGCGACGTCGACGCGGTCGCCGCTTCGGGCAGTCCCGGCGGCCGGGTCCGTGACTCGAGGCTCGATCGCGGCGTCCACGACGGGCACGCCGAGCTGCGCAGTGGCCGTGACGCGATCGTCGCCCCAGGCGACGAGGCCGCCGGCCATGGCGTACTTCGCGAGGTGGGGGTGCGTCCATTCGTAGATGTCGTGGCTGATCCCGTAGCGCCAGTCCTCGAGGAACTCGGTCGCGGTCCGGGCGTGGTAGACCTCGTCGAAATGCATCTGGTACGGCTCCGACAGCCGGAACATCCGGATGCCGAGGATCGAGACGACCAGGACAACGAGGATCCACACGTCGAGTCGATCCAGCCGGCCGCCCGGCTCCCGGTCGAGATCGCGCGACCGATCCGCCCGGACGGGTCGCTCGGCGAGCCGGGCGCGGAACCAGCCGATCGGGCCGAGCTCGACGAGGGACGGCGACGGGCCCCAGGTCGGCATCGGAGCATCCGCGACGGCACCGGTCGCGGAGGCGGCGAGGAGAGCCGCCGATCCTCCCGTGCCGGCCGGCAGCCGGTCGAGCTCTGCGTTCCGGCCCGCCGGCCCACGGGGATCGGGCCGCCGCGATCCCCGCCGCGCCGGCGGCTGGAGTCCCCGGGGCGGTTCCGGGCGCATTGCGGCTCGACGTCTCGGTCGCGGACCCAGCCGTCGAGCCCGGCATCCTCGTCGATCTCCTCGGCCAGGCGCCGGACGGCGCCCGGCCGGAGCTGCACGAAGATCCAGAGCGACGTGATCAGCGTCGTCAGGGCGATGATCGTGACGCTCGTCGTGCCCCGGACGGTCGAGCCGATGCCGAGCCAGTCCTGGATGCCCGGATTGCCCGGGTAGAGCGTCGTCAGGACGACGTACATGTTCAGGAACATCGCGACGGACAGCACGATGTAGGCGATCCGCCAGCGGATCGAGAACGCGGCGGGGATCGCCGCGATCGCGATGAACGGGAAGAGATACCGCTCGTGGACGCGCGTCGGCAGGATGAAGAACGCGACCGCGAGGATCGCCACGCCGGTCAGGATCGTCAGGGGCGTCGGACGGCGGGCGACCGCGAGGCAGACGACCAGGAACGCCGCGATCAGGAGAGCGCCGCCGACGACCACGGCCGGCAACGGCCCGATCATCACCGCGGCCGGGCAGGCCGGGTTGCCCGGGTTCGGGTTCGCGATCACGACGTCGCAGACCCAGCTGCCGTTGGCCGCGACGCCGTTGCCGGCGAGTGATGCGAGCGCCCACGGGTTGTACGTGTTGACGCTGGCGTACGGGTACTCGCTCGCGGTGTTGAACATCTCGTAGAGGAGGCCGGACTTCAGCGGCAGTCCGCCGGATCCCGCCTCCACGACCGACAGGCCGAACGGGTAGCAGAGCACCACGGTGGTCACGAGCCCGGCGATCGCAGTCGTGACGATCCGGATCGGATGGCCGGTCCGGCGCTCCCACGCCCGGAGACGGGCGAGGCGGCTCGGAGCCGGCTCGGCGCTCGCGGTGTCTGTCTCGGTGTTCGTGTCCCTGGCGGCGTCGGCGTTCGGGACCGGCGGCCAGAGCGCGCGACGGATGGTCACGACGGCGACGAGCGGGACGAGGATCGCGAGCTGCGGCTTGATGAGCGCAGCGATCACCGTGTAGACCGCGGACCGCTCGGGTTGGTCGCGCCACAGCGCTCGGACCCCGAGGAGGAGGAACACGACGCCGAACGAGTCGACCTGGCCCCACAGGACCGAGTCGAACCAGCTCACCGGGTTGAAGACGACGAGGGCGGCCCCGAGCAGGGCGGCGCGCTTGCCCGCGCCGAGCTCGTGGGCCATCGACCAGACCAGCCAGCCGAGGGCGAGATCGGCCAGGATCGAGGGAACCTTGATCAGGTCGCCGATGTTGCCCAGGGCGCGGCCGACGACGCCGACCACGTACAGGACGTAGAGATACCCGGGCGTGTAGTCGTGGAGGAACGGCCGGGTGTAGAAGCCCGAGAGCCCCTCGGTCGCGAGGTTGTTCGCCCAGAACTGGAACGATCCTCGATCGACGCCGAAGCCGGAGCCGGGGTTGAGCTGTAGGATGACGACGCGTAGGACGAACCCGAGCGCGAGGAGCGCGACAATCGCGCCGATGCCATCCCGCGTGCTGCTGGTCCGCGTCGGCGCGTCCGCGCCCCGGCTCGGTCCGCCCGGAGCGCGGCCGGACGTCACGGGATGGTTCTCCCCGAACGAGCGTTGAGGTGGATCGCAGGGTAGCACAGGGTCGGTCGCCGCTCTCCAGCTCCGCCCTCTACCCGTCGTCGACCTTCGTTGCGGTCGTCGTGGGCGCCTGTCTGATCGCGATCGCCCTGGTCGTCTATACGCTCAGCCATCCCGATCGCTTCTACAACCACTTCACGTGGCAGGCAATGGCCTTTCTGGAGGGTCAGGCCGCGATCCGATATCCGGTCGAGGCGACGGCGACCCAGCCCGGGAACGCCTACTTCCAGGACGTCCTGCCTGTCGTGTCGAACGACGGCGTGGCGCGCGGTCTGGTTCCCTTCCCCCCGCTGCCCGCGATCCTCCTCGTGCCGTTCGTCGCTCTCTGGGGCCTGAACACGGACGGCCAGCTGATCTTCGCGATCCTCGGGGCGATCGATGTCGGGATTGCGTGGTGGGTCCTCGGGATGCTCCCGATCCGGACGTGGGTGCGGTTCGCCGTGACGGTCTTCTTCGGCTTCGGGACGGTCTTCTGGTACACCGCCCAGCTCGGGACGACGTGGTACCAGGCGCACGTGCTGGCGGTCGGCCTCGCCCTCGCGGCGGTCGGCATGGCGATCCGCGGCGATCGGTCGGCCGCGTTCCGCGAGGACGACATCGAGGACATCGGCGCCGACGGATCGGCGGCCGTCGCGCGTGGGCGCCTCTCGCTCGGCGCCCTCGTCCCCGACCGTCGGCAGTTCCTCGCCGGGCTCCTGTTCGGGCTCGCCTGCACCTCGCGGCTGACGGTCGTCTTCGCGGCTCCGTTCTTCGTCTTCGTCGGGTCCGGCGGCTCCTGGGGGCGGCGCGGCTGGTCGGCCGCCCTGGGCGCAGGGATCCCGCTGGCCGCGCTCGCCGTCTACAACCTCGTCACGACCGGTAGCCTGCTCCATCCCGGCTACCAGCATCTCTACGAGCTCGAGGCCGGCTTCTACACGCCGCTGAACTACCACCTCACCTGGTCGATCGAGGACATCCGCTATCTGCCGCAGAATTTCCAGATCATGTTCCTGAGCACCCCGGTCGTCCTGCCGGACGTCGTGCCGGCGGCGCTCGGAACGGGCGGTCCGTTGTGCACGAGCCCGGATGCGGTCCGCGGCTGGTTCAACCCGGACTGCCCGCTGGTCCTGCCGCGGGACACGGGGATGAGCATTCTGCTGACGAGCCCCGCGTACCTCCTGATCCTGCCGGCGCTCCGCTGGGGCTATGGCCACAGCCGCCTCGTGACCGGGGCGGCGGTGGCCGTGCTGATCATCGCGATCGTCAACCTCATGCACTTCAGCCAGGGCTGGGTCCAGTTCGGCTACCGCTTCAGCAACGACTTCGTGCCGTGGGCGCTGCTCCTCGTCGCGATCGGGCTGGAGCGGGTTGCGGTCCGAGCCGGCAGGCCGGGCCTCTTCCCGATCAGCGCACGATTGGCCCTGGCGGCGTCGATCGGGCTGGTCGTCGTGTCCGTCGTCGTGAACTTCTGGGGCGTCGTGTGGGGCGACGCCCTCGGCTGGTGAGCAGCGTGTCCGATCCTGTCCCGGCCACCGCCCGGCCCGAAGGGCTTGCGCCGGCCGCGCTGGCCCGACCGCGGGATCGGGACCTGCGCGGCGTCATCCCCTGGATCGCCGCGATCGGCGTCGGGGCGGTGGCGCTCCTCGCGTCGCTCTGGCGGCTGATGCCGGGCCTCGGCTTCTGGGACACCGCGGAGTTCCAGACCGCGCTGCCGGTCATGGGGACGGTCCACCCGACGGGCTACCCGACGTACGTCCTCGTCGGCTGGCTCGCATCGGTCCTCCTCCAGCCGATCGGCGAGGCCGCGCTCCGGATGAACGTCCTGTCGGCGATCCTCGTCGCCGTCGGCGCCGCGTTCTCGGCGGACCTCGCCCGCCGCCTGAGTGGCTCGCTCCTCATCGGCATCGCGGCCGGAATCGGCATCGCCCTGACGCCGATCGTGTGGGCTGTCGGGACGCACGCCGATCCCCACGCCCTCCACTTCGCGCTCCTCGCGTTGACCCTGTGGCTGCTGGTCCGCTGGGAGCAGGCCCGGCTCGGCAGCCCGGTCGATCCCGAGGTCCTGCCCGCGGCGAATCCGCGCGTGGCGGACCGTCTCCTGGTCGCCGCCGCGATCGTCGTCGGGCTGGCGGTCGGGAACCACTCCCTGATGCTGCTGCTCGGCCCGCCGATCCTCCTGTTCGTGCTCGTCGTCGAGCCCGACATCTTCCAGCGCAGGCGGTTCGTCTCAGCCTGCATCGCCGCATTCGCCGTCCCGACAATCCTCGTCAGATTCGAGATGGTCCTCCGCGCCGGCTGGTTCCGGGCGCCGTTCGTCTACACCGACACGAGCACCTGGAGCGGCTTCTGGTACGTCACCCTCGGCGCCCAGTTCCACGGCTGGGTGACGAATCCGTTCGCCGACATTCCCGGGCGGATCGCCGACCTGATGACCATGGCGGCCGGTCAGCTGGGGATCCTCGCCCCGGTCGTCCTCGTCGCCTTCGTCGTGACGGCGATCCGCCAGCCCCGCTATGCGCTCCTGAGCGGGACGACGCTCGTCATCACATGCTTCTTCAACTCCGTCTATCCGGATGGCGCGATCGACCGCTACTACATCGGCCCGGCGCTCATCTGCTGGACCTGGCTGGCAATCCTCGGCGGCTGGCTCGTGAGCGGGATCGCCGGCTGGCTCGGCGGGCGTGGGACCGGGGAGGCGCGGCCGGGACGGGTTCTTGCCGTCGCCCGCACCGTCGGGTTCGCGATCATCGCGGTCCTGCTGCTCGTGCCGACCGTGCTGGCCCTGCCGGCACGGTCGCGCGCCGTCGACCGAACCGCCGACCGATCCGCCCAGGAATGGACGGCCGAGGTCCTCTCGGCCCTCGAGCCGAATGCGGTCGTCGTCTCCTGGTGGAGCTACTCGACGCCGCTCTGGTATGCCACGATCGTCGACAATCAGAGACCTGACGTCTCGATCATCGACGATCGGACCCGACTCGACTGCAACCTGGGAGAGCTCGACCACGTGATCAACCTGTATCTGCCGACGCGGCCCGTCTACCTGATCCGGAACGGCAACTGGGAGCTGCCGGCGCTCGACGGCCGTTTCCGGCTCGAGCCCATCGGGGCACCGACGGCCGGTAATGTCCTTCGCGTGCTGCCGATCCCGGGCGGCGAGGCCCAGCCCGGCTCCGCACCGCCGCCGGCGCCGTGCTCGGCGATCCTGTGACCGCCGTCGCGATCCCCGTCGAGCAGACCGCGCCGCCGGAGGCTGCCCGGGTCGCCCAGCTGTCGTACTTCTTCCCCGCCCACAACGAGGAGGCCAACCTCGCCGGGCTGGTCGCCGAGGCCCTCCAGACCCTTCCGTCCCTCGCGGAGACGTTCGAGATCATCGTGGTCAACGACGGCTCGAAGGACTCGACCGGGTCCATCGCCGATGAGCTCGTCGCCGCGAACGCCGGGGTCGTGCGGGCGGTCCATCACCCCACGAACTATGGCTACGGTGCAGCACTCCGGTCCGGATTCCGGGCGTCGCAGTACGAGCACGTCGCGTTCACGGATGGCGATCGCCAGTTCCAGGTCGTCGATATCGGGCGATTGATCGAGCGCATCGGCGCGGCCGACGCGCCGGACGTCGTGGTGGGGTTCAGGATCAAGCGGGCCGACCCGCTCGTGCGGACCGTCTACGCCCGTCTCTACCGGCTGGCGAACCGGATCTTCTTCGGGTTGAAGGTCCGCGACGTCGACTGCGCCTGCAAGCTGTTTCGTCGCGAGTCCCTCGAGGGAGTCGCCGTCGAGTCCGGCGGGGCGTTCTTCTCGGCCGAGCTCCTGATCAAGCTCCAGGCCGCGGGCCGGAGCGTCGCGGAGGTCGGCGTGCCCCACTACCCGCGGACGGCGGGCTCACCCACGGGGGCGAAGCCGTCGGTCGTCTTCCGCGCGGTCCGCGACTTCTGGTTCCTGCGGCTGCGGATGTGGTCGAACAGGGCCCGCGCGCTGAGGCGCGGGGAGCGAATCCTCTCCTAGAACGCCGGACTGCGTTCGTCGCGCCCGGGCGGTCAGGCGAAGGCGAAGCCGAGCACCGGAGCGAGCGGGCTTGGAGGCCCGTGAGCGAGGAGCGCAGGCTTCAACGCACGCATGGCCGTCCAGGCGCGACAGCCTATGCGTTGCCTCGAGTGCGGCCTTCGCCGGTCTCCGGATCGACGTCTAACGAGTTCACGAAGTCGCGGAAGATGTCGAGCCGCGGGTCGACGATCCGCTCGCCGGTCGACTCGAGCGGCGCGCCCTCGGCGCTCGTCTCGCCCTCCTCGTCGCCGGCGAGTCGCCGCCGAGCGCCGCCTGCTCGAGGACCGCCTCGCTGGCGAAGATCCGGCCGCCCGTGCGGACTGCCAGTGCCAGCGCGTCGGACGGCCGCGAATCGATCTCGAAGGTCGCGCCGTCCCGCTCGAGGTGGAGCCGGGCGTGGTAGGTCTCCTCGGCCAGCGTCGAGATGACCACCTTGTCGACCCGGACGCCGAGGCTCTCGAGGGCAGTCGCGAAGAGGTCGTGGGTCAGCGGCCGGTCCGCCGTGAGGCCCTGGAGCTTCATCGCGATCGCGCTCGCCTCCCACGGCCCGATCCAGATCGGGAGGTAGCGATCGTGCTCGGTCTCCTTGAGGATGACCACGTGGCGGCTCGACAGCATGTGGACCCGCACGCTCTCGACCACCATCTCGACGAGTCCGTTCTCGGCGCGTGGCTCCTCGCTGGCCATGGCGGGATTATCCCACGCGGAACTCGTCGAGCGGCCCGTTCGGGCGCGACGCGCGGGCGGCGGCGATCGCCCGGACGATCGCTCCGATCGGCGGCTCCGAAGACGAAGCCACCGATGTGCTCGAACAGGGCGACGCCGCTGTTGGAGGCCTCCACGCCGAGTGACGCCAGACCATCGATCAGCTGGAGGACGAACCACAGCCCCAGGACGACGACCGCGGGCACCTGGAGCAGCTGGTAGAAGAAGCCGAGGAAGACGAGGGACAGGACGCGGGCGCGAGGGTACAGGACGAGGTACGCCCCGAGGACAGCGGCGATCGCGCCGGACGCCCCGATGATCGGGACGGTCGAGGTCGGGTCCATCCAGACCTGCGTCACCGCCGCGACGACGCCGCCGGTCAGATAGAAGAGCAGGAAGCCGATCCGGCCGAAGCGGTCCTCGATGTTGTTCCCGAAGATCCACAGATAGATCATGTTGCCGATCAGGTGGATCCAGCCGCCGTGCAGGAACAGGCTGGTGAGGATCGGCGGCAGGGCGACCGTGAAGAAGGAGCCGGGCCCACCGGCCTTCACGGCCGCGACCGCCGTCGCGGGGACGAGCCCGTAGGTCGTGAACAGCTTGTCGAGGGCGGCATCGCCGCCGGTCGACTGGATGCCGAGCTCGTAGGCGAACGCGACGACGCACGCCACCACCAGCGCGACCGTGACCACGGGCGCCTGACGGGTGGGGTTGGCGTCGCGTAGGGGGATCACGCCGTCTGGTGGCTGCGCGAGTGGCGCGCTACGGGCGCTTCGTTGCCTTGGCCGTCGGCTTCGGGGTCGGCTTCGCCGCGGGCTTCGTGGACGCGGCCGGCGCCGATCCGGATGGATGCGGGCGAGCCCGACGCCGTGGGCCCGTCGTCCGGCACGGCCTCGAGGACGGCCGACATCACGGTGTCCTTCGTCGCCCAGACGAGGGTCGTCGGCGCTTCCGGGCCGGAGCCCAGGACCACGTACATGCCGCGCACGTCCTGCCAGGCCGGGCTGCCGCCGGCGAGGCGGTACTGCTCGATGAACGTGCCCTTGGCCTTGTCCAGCGCGACGACCCTGGCGTTGTTCCGATCCCAGCGCGTACAGGACGCCCGTCCGCTTGTCGCTCGCGGAGGCGATGAGCGCGTAGTCTGGCGCCGACCGCAGGAGCGTGTCGCCGTCCTTCGTGTCGCCGGTGTAGCCGGGCGGCTGCGTCTCCCAGCCCTCGCTCTTGCCGCCGACGAACCGGAACAGCGCGCCGCCGTCCGCGACGAAGATGTCGCCGTCGATCAGGAGGTCTTCGACCTTCGACACGTCGCGAGCGACCGACAGCCGGTTCTGCGGGTTGACCGGGAAGCCGCTGCCGTCGCGGGCCGGCGTGTAGGCGAGGATGTTCTGCTCGGACGGGTCGACGACGTAGAGGTTGTAGAGGCCCGCGCTCGCGTCCCGGAGGAACGTCCCGACCGCGACGACGTCGTCGCCCCAGCCCGGGGCACCCGCGACCTTGACGGTCCGGGTCGTGCCGGCGCCCTTGGCGTCGGCCGGGCGCCAGCGCCAGACGACGTTCTTGTCGTCGACGACGAGCAGGTCGCGGCCGCCGGTCGCGAGGAGCTTCGGCATGCCCTCGGTCGCCCCTGCGGCCTTCGTCTTCTGGCGGAAGACGACGGTGGGCTTCTTCGTCCGCAGGTCGATCCGGTAGACCGGTGCCGGACGTCTTGTCGAGGACGTACGGCATCCCGTCCGGGCCCAGGATCATCGACTGGATGTTGTAGGGGTTCTTCGACGCGGCGAACGAGAGGATCGTCGCGCTGCCGACCGGGACGACGTGGAACAGGCGATCGAGTCCGCCGACGACCTGATCGCGCAACGGGTCGAGCGTCGTCGGCGGGACGTTCGCCTGCTTGGCGGCATCGACGCCGTGGTAGGCATCGGTCAGGAGCTGCATCGCCTTCCCCGGATCGCCCTCGACGAGGTCGACCCCGGGCGCGAAGACCTGGCCGAGGTCCGTCCGAACGGTCCGCAAGGCGGCCTCGGCCGCGGTGACGGAGGACAACGGGTTCCCGCCGCCGCCCTGCCCGCCGATCGTGTAGACGAGGCCGGCGAGGCCGCCGATCACGACGACGAGGGCGAGCACGGCGACCGCCGCCCGTCGCTGCGTCTCGCGCTTGCTCGATGCCGGGGTGACCCGGCGATAGGCAGCCCGCCGATGGGGCATGACGTCCTGGATCCGGCGGAAGGCGCCCGCGAAGACGCCGCCGGCCGCCGCCTTGGCTCGGCCCGCGGAGGCGGTGACGGCGGCGACCCCGCCGGTCACGTTGTCGGCGAGGGGGATCGGCGATCGATCGGGGGCCCCGGCCAGGGGCTCCGCCGGGCGAACCGGGACGAGCGACCGCGAGCGGTGGGTCGAGGCGACCTCCGTGGCTTCGAAGGCGATCAGGGCGTCGCTGCCCGTGCCGTCCGCCGCGATGAAGCGGTGGTGGAGGTGCTCCATCGCCGGCTGGGGATGGAGCGTGACCATCGCGTCCTTGAGCTCGTCCGCGGCGAGCCGCGTCATCACGTTCGGGGAGACCAGGACGAGCGAGTCGCCGACGTTGATCTCGCCGCGCCAGACGTCGGGCTCCAGCTCGCCGGTGGGAAGGCCGCGCTCGCGATGCGGATCCGGCAGTGTCGAGAGGCGGGCCTGGCGGATCAGGTACGCCTCGGCCGGGCCGATGGTGGCGACGTACAGCTCGTTGTTGCGAACCACGGCGATCCCGATCCCGATCGGGCCGTCCTCGCCGGTCCCCTGGAGGGCGAGCCGCTCGCGCTGGTGGTTCAGCCGCTTGTTGGCCGAGGCGATCGCCTTCTCGATGCAGACGCGAATGCCGGCGGACTCGTCGTAGTAGTACTCGCCACGGATCGACTCCGCGGCGAGCTGGGTGGCCTCCTGGGCCTTCGCCGAGGAGACCGTCGAGGTGACGATCAGGTAGAGATTGCCCTTGGAGCGGGCGATCGCGCCGATCGTCGGCTCGACGATCACGACCGTGTCGGGAGAGTCGGACGCGCGGTCCGGCTCGGCGATCACCCCGAGCTTCATCTGCAGACGGACGGCCAAGTCAGGTCTCTCGTTGTCGTGGGTGCCAGGGATCGGCGGACGGGCGCGGGATCGCCAGGGCGGGCCCGAATGTATTCGGGACGGACGCCCCGAGCATGGCTGGCAGGTCCGCGCAGTATACGCGGCGACCTGTCGATCGCCACCTCACGATGCATGACGTTCGAGTCAGCCCGGGCGTGGCGTTCCGCGACCCACGCCGATCCGGATCTCCCGGACGCCGGCACCCGCCGGACTGCCGGCGAACGCCGACAGGAGCTCGGGAACGTGGAGCCGAAGCTCCTGGGCCACGATCGGCGCGTCGGTCTCGACGACGATCGTGGCCCCGTCGACGCGAACGACCCGGCACGATCCCGACGCCGCCGGGACGCGCTCGCCGACCAGCTGATCGAAGGTCGCCATCGCCCGTGAGAGGCGCAGCTCGTCCTCCAGGCCGAGCCCGCGCGCCGCGTCCGGCAGGAGGTCGCCGATCCGGACCATCGGGCGGCGCCGGCCGGTCATGGGCAGATCGCCGAGCGCTTCACCGGCCGAGCCCCCGTAGCGATGCCCCGTCCGCCCCCGCCATCACTTCCCAGCCCGTCGCCGCGGCGACGAGGGCCGGATCCAGGTCGTCGAGCGTCGTCGTCGTCACGAAGGACTGGGGCAGCGCGGCGATCCGCCGGACGAGGTGGGCGCGCCGCTCCGGGTCGAGCTCGGAGAAGACGTCGTCGAGGAGGAGGAGCGGGGGGCGGCCGTCCTGGGCCGTGAGCAGGTCAAGCTCGGCGAGCTTGAACGCGAGGATCGCCGTCCGTTGCTGGCCCCGGGACGCGAAGCCGGCCATGTCGCGCGCGTCGAGGGTGAACACGAGGTCGTCGCGGTGCGGTCCGATCAGGGTCGACCCGTTCCAGACCTCCTTGTCGGCGGTCTCCACGAGGCGCCGGGCGAGGGCGTCCCGGGGCGACTCGCCGGGCAGCGCCGGTGCGTTCGTCACGTACCCGATCCCGAGCCGGGCCGCGTCGGCCTCGTCCGGGGCGATCTCGGCATGGGCCCGGGCGAGCGGCTCCGCGAGATCGTCCAGCAGGCGCAGGCGCTCCGCGACGATCGCCGCGCCGGCGTCGAGAAACGACCCGTCCCAGAACCGGAGCTCGTCCCGGGTCGCCTGCTCCTCGCGGATCGCGCGGAGGAGGCTGTTCCGCTGCTGGAGGGTCCGCGTGTAGGTCGCGAGGTCGTGGGCGTACGTCGCGGAGCGCTGGGTGGCGAGCTGGTCGACCGCCGCCCGGCGAAGGCCGGGCGAGCCGGCGACGAGCAGCATCTCCTCGGGGGCGAAGACGACGGTCCGGAGCAGCCCGACGAGCCCGGCCGCCCGCCGGGCAACGCCGTTGACGCGGATCCGCTTCCGTGCGCCGCGCGCCGCGCCCTCCGACCCCGGCCGGACCAGCGCGACCTCGATCGTCTCGCGGCGGGCCTGGCCCTCGACGCGGGTGAGGTCCATGCCCCAGCGGATGAGCTCGGCGTCGGCCGACGTCCGGTGCGAGCGACCCCAGGCGAGGAGCACGATCGCCTCGAGGAGCGTCGTCTTGCCGGCCGCATTCGGCCCGACGATCAGCTGTGGCCCGGCCGCGAACTCGGCCTCGAGCGAGGCGTACGACCGCAGCCCCGCGATCGACAGGCGGCTGACGAGGTTCGGCTCGTCGGGGATCCGGACGTCCGGGATCTGGAGCGTCTCCGTCAGGAGGTCGTCCGGAGCGGCATGACGACGTGGACGTAGCGGTCGTCGCCGATGGGCTTGAAGACGCCGGGCGACAGCGGCCCGTTCAGCTCGAGGGCGAACTGGGCGGCGTCGACGTTCGTCAGCACGTCGGCCAGGAACCGGGCGTTGAACGCGATCGTCGTCCCGTCCCCCTCGACCGTCGCCTCGACCCGACCGACGTGGTCGCCGACCTCGGCGTTGGCGCTGACCGTGATCCCGGGATCGCCGTCGAGCCCGACGCCGAGCTTGACGATGTTCGCCGACTCGTGGGCGATCAGGGCCGCCGGACGGACGGCGCGGAGGAGCTCCTCGCGATCGAGGACCGCCCGGGTCGCGTGGCTCGCCGGCAGGACGGACTGGTAGTTCGGGTACTGGCCGTCGATCAGCCGCGTCACCAGGTCCACGCCCTCGACGTGGAACAGGAGCTGGTTCCGCGAATGGGCGAGGACGATCGAGACGGGGTCGTCCGTGTCCGCCAGGATGCGCGCCAGCTCGTGCAGGGCGCGGGCGGGGATGACGACGCTCATCTCCTCGACCGGGTCGAGGACCGTGATCCGCTTGACGGCGATCCGGTAGTTGTCGGCCGCGGCCAGGGTCAGCTGGTCGCCCTCGAAGCGGGCGAGAACCCCGGTCAGGATCGGTCGAGCCTCGTCGCTCGCGGCGGCGAAGGCCGTCTCGTCGAGCGCCTGGCGGAGCACCTTCTGCTCGACCCGGGTGACCGGTCGCTCACCCGCGGTCTGGACCGTCGGGAAGTCGTCCGCCGGGATCCCCTTGATGTTCGACTCGAACCGGCCCGCCCGGATGTGGAGCGTCTCGCCCTCGCCGAGCTCGAGGCTGATCGGCTCGCCGCCCGGCAGGCTGTTCACCAGGTCCGTGAGCAGGCGTGCCGGCACCGAGGTCGCGCCGTCCGTCTCGATCTTGCCCGGCACCCAGTAGGTGATCCCGATCTCGAGGTTCGTGGCGGTCAGCTTCAGCCCGCCGTCCTCGGTCTTGAGCAGGACGTTCGTCAGGACCGGCAGGGAGCGGTTCGAGACGGCTCGGCTGACGACCGACAGGCCGCGCGCGAGGTTCTCCTGCATGACCGAAAGCTTCACGTCGGGTGGTCTCCAAGTGACGGAACCGGATCGTCCTCGGGCGGGCCGGGTGGGGCGCAGCGGGCCGCGGAGGAGTGGTGGGTATCTTCTCCCTATCTTCTCATTCCGTCATCACCGTCATCATGGTGTGGACGCCGTGGACGCGCCCTCGTGGCCGTGCGGCGTCGCGTCGTGGATCACCGGGACGACGTGGTGGATGGACGAAGGCGTGCTGCGGGCGGGACGGTGGACTGGTCGTGGACGACCATCCGTCGCCGGGGCGGACGCGCGGAATCCAGGGCGGTCAGTCCACGTCGGCCGTGTCGGTTCCCGACGCCGCGGATGGCGATCTGTCCACAACGACGGGCCGTTGTCCACGGATTCGGCCCGGTTGTCCACACGAACGGCCGCCCGAACCGGTTCAGGGCGGGTCGGGGTGCGCGTCACCGACCCGGGCACAGGCCATGCGCGGAGTGGGTCAAACGGCGTCCGCTGACCCGGTTTCGGCCGTCGAGAGCCGCCGATCGGGCCGTTCCGGCGGCGATCGACGCGCCGGACGCGCCAGTCGTCGATCGGCCCGCCTGACAGCTGTCGTTTGACGCGACGGGCGCATCGAGCGCGGCCGGGATCGCAGGCGCCGGATCAGTCGGCGTAGATCAGCTCGCGGACCGCAGCGATCTCGCGGCGCAGCTCGTCGTTGACGGCGCTCTCGCGGGTGATCTTGTCGCAGGCGTGGAGGACCGTGGAATGGTCCCGGCCGCCGAGCTCGGCGCCGATGCGCAGGAGGGAGACGTCCGTCTCCTCGCGCATGAGGAACATCGCCACCTGGCGCGGCGTGACGATCGCCTTGTCGCGCTTCTGGCCCTGGAGGGCGTCCATCGGGACCCCGTAGTAGTCGGCCACGGCCTTGGCGATCCGCTCCGGGGTCACCTGCCGCTTCTTCGGGTTGTAGAGGACGTTGCTCAGGACGGCCTGGGCGAGCTCGATCGAGATCGGCGTGGCGCCCATCGAGGCGAACGCGACGATCCGGTTCAGGGCGCCCTCGAGCTCGCGGATGTTGCTGACGACCTTGCGGGCGATGAACTCGATCACGTCGGATGTGATCGGCACCGAGCCCTCTTCCGCCTTCGCCCGGAGGATCGCGATCCGGGTCTCGAGGTCCGGCGCCGTGAGATCCGCGATCAGGCCCCACTCGAACCGGGAGCGGAGCCGCTCCTCGAGCGTCAGGATCGCCTTCGGCGGCCGATCGGACGAGAGGACGATCTGCTTGCCGTCCTCGTGGATCGCATTGAAGGTGTGGAAGAACTCCTCCTGCGTCCGCTCCTTGTCGGCGATGAACTGGATGTCGTCGATCAGGAGGAGGTCGATCCGGCGGTAGCGCGCCCGGAACTCGTCGATCTTGCCCTGCTGGATCGACGTGATGAATTCGTTCGTGAACTTCTCGCTCGTCGCGTAGACGACCCGCTTGCGGGGGAACTTCGCGATCACCTGGGTGCCGATCGCATGCATCAGGTGGGTCTTGCCGAGGCCGACCCCTCCGTACAGGAAGAGCGGGTTGTAGGCGTGGCCGGGCCGTTCGGCGACCGACAGGCTGGCGGCGTGGGCCAGCCGGTTGGCGGAGCCGACGATGAAGTTGGCGAAGGTGTAGCGCGGGTTCAGGTTGGCCGAGCTGCCCTCGCCGCCGACCCGTCCGGGCTCCAGGCGGACATGCGTCGCCGGGACGCCCGGGGCCGAACCGGCTCCGTCTTCCCCGCCCGCGGCCGGGTCCGCGGGGACGATCGTGAACTCGACCTGGACGCTGTAGCCGACGATCCGGGCCAGCGTCTGGCTGATCAGCGAGCGGTAGCGGTTCTCCAGCCAGTCCTTGGCGAAGCCGTTCGGGACGCCGATGCGGAAGCGCTGCTCGTCGACGTCCACGAGCTGCGTGTCCCGCAGCCACGTCTCGAAGTTGGCCGGCGAGAGGGAGACCTGCAGCTCGCCGAGGGCGGCGCGCCAGACCTGCTTGGCGTCCATACGGTCGATGATGTCCCGATCAAACAAGGGTGCCGAAAACGATGAATTGGCCGCCATTGGCGGTCCGAGCGGGGTCGCGGAGAAACCGGTCGACAGCGGGACTCGGAGGGTCTCCGGCTCGGCCGGATCGACGCTCCAGGTCCCCGGTGATTCACGTGCCTGGGGCCTGGCCCGCGAACGTCCCGGCGCCGTGGGCCCGGTGAGGATAGCACCGGCCGAACGGGCGTCGCAAGGCGATTCGCGCATACTCCCCGGGGGTATCGCATCGGGACCGGCGCGGAACCCCGTTCGGCCCATTGACGGAACCCGTCCGAACGTTTGACACTCCGAAACGGGCCGTCATATCATCCGCCGGACGACGAACGCGCCCACGCGCTCACGAGGCGCCGGCGCGTTCGTGTGCCTTCCGGGGTCGGATCTCGACCCGAGGCCCAGCGGAGAGGATCGCGCACAGTCCCGATGAAGCAGACCTATCAGCCCAAGAAGCGGCATCGCGCGAAGGAGCACGGCTTTCGCGCTCGAATGCGAACGGCCGGTGGCCGACGCGTCATCGCCGCCCGGCGGGCCCGCGGGCGAAAGCGACTGACGGCCTGACGACCGAGCGCGGCATGCATCCGCCGCGGCTCGTGATGCTCTCCCGTCCGCAGGACTTCGCGGCGATGCAGGCCGGGACCGTTCGGTCCCACCCCCTCCTCACCGCCCGCTTCCTGCGAACGGACCTCGAGACGACCCGATTCGGCCTGGCGACGGGCCGGAAGCTTGGCGGCGCCGTGGTGCGCAATCGCGTCCGACGGCGGCTCCGGGAGGGACTCAGGGCGATGGCGCCCTCGTTCCAGCCTGGCTGGGACGTCCTGATCATCGCCCGACCGGCGATCGTCGAGGCGGACCACCGCAAGCTGGTCGACACGCTGCGACGGCTCCTCCAGCGCGGAGGGGTGCTGGGAGGACAGGCGGGCTCGTGAAGACCATCGGGATCGGGCTCATCCGGCTCTACCGGATCGTGTTCGCGTGGATGCCGTCGAGCTGCCGGTACGAACCAACCTGCTCGCGTTACACCGAGCAGGCCATCGAGAAGTACGGCCTGTTCCGCGGGAGCTGGATGGGCGCAAAGCGGATCGCTCGCTGCCACCCGTGGCACCCGGGCGGGTACGACCCGGTTCGCTGACACAGACGAGGAACGTGTGACCCGTTCGCGCCTCCGCCTCGACATCGCCAGGCTGCTGCCCCTGCTCGGGATCGTCGCCCTGGCCCTGCTCGTCGCGGCGTGCGCAGGGCCGGCCGGATCGCCCGCCGGGTCCGCGGCCGGCAGCGGCGCGGTCGCGACCCCGACGCTGCCGCCCGGAGCGGTCGCGCTCGAGCCGGCGAAGTTCGGCCTCGATCCGATCTCGTTCGTCGCCTGGCTGTTCACCCCGCTCTACCAGACGTTCTTCATCCTGCTCGTCCTGCTGGACAAGCTGACCGGCAACATCGCGATCGCGATCATCCTGCTGACGGTCGGGCTGCGCGCCCTGATGACGCCGTTCTACCGGCGGCAGATCGTCTCGTCGCGCCGGATGCAGCTCCTCGGCCCGGAGCTCAAGGAGATCCAGAAACGCTACAAGGGCGACCGGGTCAAGGCCCAGGCGGCCCAGCAGCAGCTCTACAAGGAGCGCGGGATCAGCCCGCTGTCCGGCTGCCTGCCGATCCTGCTCGTGACGCTCCCGCTGATCCCGCTCTACAGCGTCTTCAGCGCCGGGCTCAGCAACTACAACCCGCAGGCGATGATGACCGTCTTCGGGGTCACGATCGTCGACATGCATTGCGATGCCGCGCCGGCGATCGACGCGGCGGGCCACGTCCTGAACGCGTGCATGGACCCGGTCGCGTTCGGGATCAACTGGAGCCTGCCGCTCGTGACGTTCCACCTGGGACCGTTCGGGATCAGCCTCCTTGGCCTGCTGGCCGGCGCCCTGATGTATATCCAGTCGCGCCTGAGCCTGCCATCGGCCGCGCTCGTCGACACGAACGATCCCAACCAGAAGATCCAGCGACAGATGGGCGCGATCTTCCCGCTGATCTACGTGTTCCTGGGCGGGACGTGGCCCGCCGGCCTGCTCCTCTACATCGTGGTCTCGACGATCTTCTCGATCGTCCAGCAATACCTGTTCACCGGATGGGGTGGGATGTTCCCGATCTTCGGCTGGCAACCGGCATTCGCCCTTGCCCACACGCCGCGGTTCCCGATCAACCTGCCGCCGCCTGTCGATCCGCGCACGCGGCCGGCCACCTCCCCCCTGGGGGGCACCGCCGGTCGGGCCGCATCGGTCGACAAGACGATCCGCCACAAGGAGCGCGGCCGCCAGGGCCGCCGAGGGAGACGCCGCTGATGAGTGCCTACCGTGAGTTCTCGGGCAAGAGCGTCGAGGAGGCGCTGAAGGCCGCTCGCGAGGAGTTCGGCGTGGAGCTGAACGACCTCGACTTCGAGATCCTGACCGCCGGCAGCCGAGGGGTCCTCGGGATGGGCGCCGAGCCCGCCCGGATCGTGGCCGCGCCGCGGTCCGCCCTGGGCGGCGCGGCGCCGAAGCGCGACGCGGCGGCCAGCACGCCGCTCCCGCCGGCGCCGCCCCGCGAGTCCCGCGACTACGGAGACCGCGGTCCGCGCCCCGACGACCGGGCCCCGCGCCGCGATGATCGGGGCGGATCGACCGGGGGCAGCGGTCCGCGTCGCGACGATTTGTTCGCCGGCGACCGGCCGGCACCGTCGAGCCAGGCCCCGAGCCAGGCGCCCAGCCAGCCCTCGAGCCAGGCTCCGAGCCGGTCGTCTGGCGGGGGCGGCGGCCGCCCGCCGCGGGGCGACGATCGCCCGCCCCGCCGCGACGATCGTGGGCCGCGACGTGACGATCGTGCTCCGTCCACGGGCCGCGGCACGTCCGACCTGAACGCGACCGAGGCGGCCGAGGTCCAGGCGGCGCGCGGCTCACTCGCGGCCGAGCGCGCCGATCTCGAGGCCGCCGAGGCGTCGCCGGAAGCCCTCGCCGCCGGCAAGGAGATCCTCGAGGAGCTGATGCGGCACATCGGCTTTGCCGTCAGCGTGGAGGTCGAGAGCGGCGACACGTCGCGTCTCAACGTCGTTGCCGATCCCGACGGTCGCGAGGCCCTCGGATCGCTGATCGGGCGCAAGGGCGAGCGACTCTCCGCCCTCCAGCACCTGGTCAACCTGATGCTGTCTCGCCGGATGGGCGAATGGACCCGGGTCCTCGTCGACGTCGAGGACTATCGCGGGCGCCGCGAGCGCCAGCTGCGGGACCTCGCAAACCGCGCGGCCGCGCGCGTCGAAGAGACCGGCAAGATGATCCAGCTCGAGCCGATGCCCGCGCTCGAGCGTCGCTGGATCCATCTCGCGCTGCGGGACCACCCCCAGGTGGCGACCCAGTCCATCGGAGAGGAGCCGAACCGCCGAATCGTCGTCCTGCTGCGAGGCGGCTGATGCGGGCCGGGGGGATGCCGCGTCACGTCAGGCCCGCGTCGATCGTCTCGAACGGGCCCAGGGCAGCGCCTCGCTTGCCTCGCCCGCGATAGGATGTCCAGCGTTCCATGGGGACGAGGCCCGTCGCAGGCCGACCGCGTATGAGCATGTGATGACCGACCTGCCCAACTCCGCAGCCGACGGGGCTGCCAACGCCTCCACACCCGACGGCGAGACGGCCGCCGGCGACCCCGAGCTCGCGGCGCTCGTCCGGGGCGACGCACCGCCCAACGACGCCGACCCGTCGCTGGCCGCCCTCGTGAACCCCGGGGGGCGGCCCACGTCCTCGGCGGTCCCCGCCGCCCCGGCCGCCGGTGCCCCGGAGCGGCCGGTCGCTGGGGCGCCTGCCGCCGACGAGACCGCCCAGGCGTCCGAGGCGGGCCCGACCGCCGGCGGTGGACGCCCGAGGCCGGGACGGATGCCACCGAGCCCATTTCCAACGGCATCTCAGCCGCGGCGGACGCGACCTCGCCCGATCCCGTCGAGCCGGCCCCGGTGGCGGCGAATGCCGGCGCTGCCGGATCGCCAACCGCTGAGGCCGCCCCGGCTGATGCGACCACCGCCGATGCG
>CAWFND010000013.1:0-64734 GCA_963817095.1 uncultured Chloroflexia bacterium | reverse complement strand
GGCCGCTCTTCGCGGTCGCTTCGATCGCGTCGTCAGGAAGCCGCGGCAAACGTTGCCGCGAAGGCCGTCGGCTACCTCTCGCCCGACTACTGAGCGAACACAGCACGACCCCCGGCCGCCCCAGCGGGCCGGGGGTCGTGACGGGCGACGGTCAGTGGCCGGCGCGGAAGTCGTGCTTGACCACCCACTTGGCGGTCTGCTGGCCGATCCAGGCGCCGTTCACGTCGGCGCTCCGGAAGTGGAAGCCGATGAGGATGCGACCCTCGATCGCGTCATGGACGTAGCCGCGTGAACTGGGTGTAGCTCCGGGTGCCGGCCGAGTTCGTCACGTCGAACGCGACGTTGTCGGTCCCGAAGAACGCCTTGCCGGCGTTCATGTTCGCGGCCGTGTAGCAGTTGTAGCCGGACGGCATGTCGGGGTAGCCCGGGTTCGGGAACAGCGACACCCAGCTCGGGTCGGCGACCGTGGCCGGGTTGCCGTCAGTGGCGGCCTCCTGGATGGCGGTCTGCGGGCGCCAGAAGAGGTAGAAGCCCTTCTGGTTGAAGCAGTCGATCAGGGCGTCGGCCGACGAGACGCTCGTCAGCGCGAACAGCCGTGCCTGCTCGGCGGTCGAGAGGCCGTGGCTCGTCGAGAGATCCCGGAAGATCGCGTTCTGCTGGGCGAACGGGTTCACGACGATCCAGTTCGCGAGCGCGTCCTGCTCGGCGGTCCGGCTCGAGCCCGTCTTGGCGCCGAGCGCCTTGACCTCGTTGAACTCCGTGGCGTACTGCTTGCTCGTGAGCTTCGGCGGCGCGTCGGCCTTGAACTGGTTCGTTCGCAGCAGCGAGAACGGTCGAATGTCGCCGACCCACGAGAAGACGTTGAGGTTGGTCGGCGGCACGAGGCGCCACTGGCCCGGCTCGGTGCCGACGGGCCACAGCCCGGTGCCGGTCCGGCCGTCGTCGATCCGGTCCGCGAGCATCACCGCCGCGGCGGCGGTCCCGACGGTGATCCCGTCGGTCTTGGCCTGGCCGTCGGGGATCTGTGCCGAGCGACGTCGCGTAGAGCGCGTCGAGGCTGGCGACGACCTGGGGCGGCGGCGCCGCGACGAGCCCGACGAGCACGTCGTGCGCGGCCGTCGCGACGGCGGCGGCCTGCGACGCGTCGGCCGGTGCGTGGATGTGCAGGAGATACGGCTCGTGGGTGCCGTCGATCGCGTTGACGGCGTCGTAGACCGCGCCCTGGACCATCGCGAGGCTGATCGTCGAGGGCGGCGGCGCCTGGCCGAGGCCGGGCGGCGTCGCCGTCGGCAGGTTGCCGATCGCATTGACCGCGTTGAGGTTCCACTCGAGGACCATGTCGGTCGGCTCGGCGGCCGAGACCGACGCGGCGGGGATCAGCATCGCCGCGCCGAGCACGACGATGGCCATCGGGGCCGAGAGCCGGCGTGCGACTCTCGATCGTTGGGTGGGCTGCGCCATGGACGCCCTCCGGGGTCGTCGCGCAGGCGGAGCTGCCTGCGAGACCCCTGTACCGAGTCTTGACGCTCGTCGTCTCGCAAACGACTCAATCTTCGTCGGGATCGCCAGAAATCGAGCCTCGGAAGCTCATCGAACCGTCCGCGATCGAGTCGGGCCGCGACCCACCCTCTGATACCGTTGCGGGGTGGTCAGCAAGCACCGCCGGTTCGAGCTCCTCGACGTCATGTTCGGCGACCTCCCGATCGGGCGCTGCACGATCGACCAGTGGGAGGACGACCGCGGCGACGAGCAGTGGACCGCCCGGGTCCTGATGGAGCGGACGCACGGATCCACGACCGGGCAGCTCGTCGGGCGAACGCGCGAGGGCGGGTTCCGGACCGGGCCGGCGATGTTCGCCACGCACCAGGAGGGCCCGCGGCGCGGGCGAACGGTGCTCGTCGAGCTGCACGGCACCGGCCCGCTCGTCGTGACGACCGATCCGGCGGCGGCACCTGACCCGGCGGCGGATCCCGCGGCCGCGCCGAACCCCTAGCGGGCGCGCCTCAGCCCGTCGGCGCGCCCGCCGGCCAGTAGACCGTGAACGTCGTGCCCTTCCCAGTCTCCGCTTCGACCGAGACCTCGCCTCCGTACGCGCTGGCGATGGCGGCGACGATGGCCAGCCCCAGGCCCGATCCCCGCTGTCGCGGGAGCGCGACGGATCGGCTCGGAAGAACCGCTCGAAGACGCGCGTCCTGGCGGCCTCGTTCATCCCGGGGCCTGCGTCCGAGACTTCCAGGACCACCAGCCGGCCGTCGGCCCGCACGGTCACGGTGGCCGGCGTTCCACGAGGCGTGTGAACGCGGACGTTGGTCAGCAGGTTGTCGACGACCTGGCGCAGCCGCGTCGCGTCCGCGCGCACCAGGGCGGTCGCCGGGAGCGTACCTCCAGGGGCCGGTCGGGTTCGATGACCCGCGCAGCGTCGACGGCCGCACGAACCACCGGGACAAGATCCTCGTCCGCCGACGGGCAGCGCCTGACCCTCATCGAGTCGGGCCAGGAGGAGGAGCTCGTCGACCAAGTCGGCCATCCGCTGGGACTCGAGCTCGATCCCGCGCATGGCCCGCGCGAGGTCTGCCGGCCGCTGGTCGGCCCCACGGCGGAACAGCTCTGCGTAGCCCCGGATCGCGGTCAGCGGCGTGCGCAGTTCATGCGACGCGTCGGTGACGAGACGCCGGAGCCGCTGCTCGGACGCTTCGCGCGCGGCCAGCGCCCTCTCGATCCGGCCGAGCATCGCGTTCAGCGCGAGCCCGAGCCGGCCGACCTCGGTCGCCCGTCGACCGACGCGATCCGGCGCCCGAGGTCGCCAGCCGCGATCGCCGCTGCCGTGTCCTCGATGCGCGCGAGCGGTCGCAGGCCGAGGCCGACGGTCCACGTCGCGAGCAGCGCCACGAGCATGAGCACGATCACAGGTGACGGCCGCCTCGATGACGGCCAGCTGGCCGAGCGTCGCCGCCGCCTCCTTGAGCGGCATCGCGACGACCATGGCCCAGCCGGCGGGCGACTCGACACTCGTGACGAGGTAGTCGTAGCCGCCGGACGCTCGACGGGACCGTGATGGTCGCATCGTCGGCAGCGTCGAGCCGTCACCATCCACCACGAGCGCGCGGGATGGTCGGAGATCGCGGGAGGACCGGTCCGGCAGCGGCCGCTTGTCATTGCCGATCGCCGGTGCCCGGGCGATGACGCGCCCTTTGGATCGTAGGCGACGTAGGCGGTTCGGGCCACGGCCCTCGAACAAGCTCGCCCCTCGCCCGACGAATCCGGGATCCATGACCATCTTCGTCGACGCTTTTGCCGAGCTGACGAGGTCCTGCTCGACGCGCGAGACGAGCATCGAGCGCAGGGCCAGGTACGCGCCGACATCGGCGGCGATCAGCGCGATCGCGACCACCGCGACCGTGATGAGGACAAGGCGGCGACGAAGCGACACCGCTACTCCGATCGCAGGACGTAGCCGACGCCGCGGACGGTCCGCAGGAGGGGCGGACCGAGCGGGTCGAGCTTGCGCCGAAGGTAGCCGACGTACAGGTCGACGACGTTGCCGTTGCCCTCGAAGTCGTAGCGCCAGACGCGGTCGAGGATCTGCGGTCGCGACAGGACCCGCCGTGGGTTCTCGAGGAACAGCCGGAGGAGGCTGAACTCGGTCGGGGTCAGCTCGACCAGCACCCCGCCCCGTCGGACTTCGTGGGCGTCGAGGTCCAGCTCGACGTCGGCGAACCGCAGCGGTCGCCGGCTCGCTCGACCGGCCGCGTCCGCCGGAGCACCGAGCGCACCCGGGCGATGACCTCCTCGAGGCTGAACGGCTTGCGGATGTAGTCGTCGCCGCCGAGCGTCAGGCCCTGGACGGCATCGGCCGGTGCGTCTCGCGCGGTGAGGAAGACGATCGGGAACCGGTGCCCCAGCTGGCGGAGGCGTCGTGCCACCTCGAAGCCGTCGAGGTCGGGCAGCATCACGTCGAGCAGGATGACGTCCGGGCGCAGGTCGACGGCGACGTCGACGACGGTCCCGCCGCGATCGCAGATCGTCGGCTCGAACCCCTCGTAGCGGAGGGCCGTCGCGAGGAGGTCCGAGATGTGCGGCTCGTCGTCGACGACCAAGGCGCGCAGCGATGGGCCGCTCGTCGGCCGCGCCCGGTGCCAAGTGCTGCAGATCGGTCATGTGTCGGCGCGATCGTCGCCGATATTCCTGTGAGTCGTCTGTGAAGGACGGTCCGGGACCGGTGTTCACACGGTTCTCACATGGAGAACACCCGCGAACCACAGCGTCGTGCGCTCGAATCCGATGCACCGGCCACGGCCGACGAACTTCGAGGAGACACGCATGCCACCGATGCCGATCCCGGACGGTCCGGTTCCTGACCCTTGCCCTGAGCCTCGCGGCTGCCACCGTCGCGTGCGGCACCAGCCGGAAACGGCTTGCCGAACGCGTTGCCGAGTGCTGGCGGTCCTGCCCCGTCCGGCGCCGAGGCCTCCCGCCGGCGCCGACGGCCGTCCGGCGCGCTGACCGATCCGGCCGAAGTGTGGCCGGCGTTCGCGGCCTGCCTCCGCGCCCACGGCGCGAACGTCGCCGATCCCGTGCTCGACAAGAACGGCGACCCGCAATGGGCCGGCGAGATCAAGCAGTACATGACCGAGCCGGTCCGCGCCGCCTGCCAGCCGATCCTCGCGGGACTCGAAGGCCAGAAGCGACAGGCCGCAACCGCCCGACGTTCACGTTCGAGTCCGAGCTCGCCAACGCCGCATGCATGCGAACGCACGGCTTCCCGACCTGGCCCGACCCGATCTCGACGACCGATGCGGGCAGCATGCCGGAGGGGTTCGACAAGGCGGATCCGGCCGTCCGGGCGGCGCTCATCGCGTGCGAGTCGGTCCTCGTGGAGACGACGGCGTCGCCGTCGCCGGGGCTGTGATGCGCCGCCGCCGACTCGGCGCCGGGATCGTCGGGGTGGTCGTCGTGGCCGCGGTCATCGCGGCCGGCGCCCAGATCTCGCGGGGGGTCGGCTCGCCGCCAGCATCCGGGGTGGGCACGGGCGGTGGCACGCCGTCGGCCACGGGCAAGGGCGCCGCGGCGCCGGCGACACAGCTGGTCGCGGTCATCCGGACGACCCTCGTCGCCAGCCAGCCGGTGTCCGGCACGGTCACCTCGGCGGAGTCGTGGACGATCGCCGCTGCCGACCGGTGCGACCCCGGACGAGGTCGCCGCGGCCGAGGACGCCGTCGCCGCCGCGAACGACCAGCTGGCCGCGGCTCGAACCGAGGTCACCGCCGCCACGCGGGCACGGACGCTCGTCAAGGCCCGGGACGACGCGGCGGTCGGCGCCAGCCCGCCTGGCGCGCCCCGGCGCGAGGCCGTCCGAACCCGGTCGCTCGATCGGATCGACCAGGATCGCGCGGTCACGGCTGGCCCGGGCGGCGCTCGCCGACGCGCGGCGTGCCGTTGCCGCGGCCACCCGCGACCTGGCCGCCCGGCGCTCGTCCGAAGCGTCGCCGGGGGGGACGGTCACCAGCCTGCCGGCGCTCGGGACGGCCGTGGCCCGCGGCGAGACCGCTGTACGCGCTCGATGGCCGGCCGACCGTCCTCCTGATCGGGACCGTTCCCGCGTATCGAGCCCTGCGCGAGGGCGATACGGGACCGGACGTCGCCCAGCTCCAGGCGAACCTGGTCGCCCTCGGCGTCGGCGGATCGCCGGCGCTCCGGACGGACGGAACGTTCGATCACGCGACGACCCTGGCGGTCCAGCGCTGGCAGACGATGCGCCATGCCGAGGCGACCGGGATCGTCCGTCTCGGCGACGCGATCGTCCTCCCTGCCGCCGTCCGCGTGGGCAGCGCGCACGTCGCGGTCGGTGGGGCCGCCCTGCCCGGCGCGCCGATGCTCGACCTCACGTCGGTCGACGAGATCGTCAAGCTCGCGGTCGACCCGCAGCTCGCGCCATCCATCCACCCCGGCGACCAGATCCGGTTCACCGCGACCGACGGGACGGCGATCCCGGGCACGATCGTCAGTGTCGCCGCCGTGGCCGTCGCGCCGCCCGACGCCGGCAATGGCCCGCCGCAGGGGCCGTCCGTGGAGGTCATCGCCGCCGCGACCGATCCGGCCGCCCTGGCCGACCTCGACGGGACCGACCTGCTCGCGGACGTCACGACCGGCACGGCGCCGGACGCGCTGGCCGTCCCGGTCGCCGCGCTCGTCGTCCTGGCCGACGGCAGCTTCGGGGTCGAGGTGGCCGCGGCGGGAACGACCCACTTCGTGCGGGTGACCCCCGGGATCTACGACCAGACGATGGTCGAGATCACGGGGCCCGGCATCGCGCCGGGCGACCAGGTCGTGGTCCCGGCATGAACGGCGACTCGACCGGCACCCCGGTCATCCGCCTCGAGCGGGTCGCCAAGGAGTACCCCGGCGCGCCGCCGACCGTCGCCCTGTCGGACGTCTCCCTCGACGTCCACGAGGGCGAGCTCGTCGGGATCGTCGGCCCGTCAGGCTCCGGCAAGTCGACGCTGCTCGGGATCATGGGCACCCTCGAGCGCCCGACCGCCGGCCGGCGTCGTCGTCCACGGCGAGGACGTCACGGCGCTCCCCGACCGCGCCCTGTCGGGCCTCCGGGCGACATCGATCGGGTTCGTCTTCCAGCAGTTCTTCCTCCTCGACGGCCTGACCGCCTGGGAGAACGTCGCGCAGGGGTTGCTCTACCGCGGGATCGCCGGCGGGGAGCGACGGCGAGCGGGCGATCGACGCGCTCGAACGGGTCGGGCTGGGCCACCGGCTGAGCCACCGTCCGAACCAGCTGTCGGGCGGCGAGCGGCAGCGGGTCGCGATCGCGCGGGCGGTCGTCGGACGACCCGCGATCGTCCTCGCCGACGAGCCGACCGGCAGCCTTGACAGCGTCGCGGGCGCCGAGATCCTCGAGCTGCTCAGCGAGCTCAACCGGGCGGGCACGACGATCGCGGTCATCACCCACAGCGAGCCCGTCGCCGCGGCGGCGACGCGTCGGATCCGGATCCTCGACGGCCGGGTCGCGGCGTGACCGCGGCGAGCGGCCGGCGGCGAACTGCCGCGGCAGCCGCCTGCCGAGCGTGCGCGACGCGCTCGGGCTCGGATTCCTGGGCCTGCGGATGCGCCGCGTCCGCTCGAGCCTGTCGGCGCTCGGGATCGCGATCGGGATCGCCGCGATCGTCGGCGTGACCGGGATCTCCGGTTCGTCACGGGCCGACCTCCTCGACCAGCTCGACCGGCTCGGCACGAACCTGCTCACGATCGAAGCTGGCAAGTCCGCTCGACCGGCGACCCGGCCGCCCTTCGCCGGACGCCGTCGGGATGATCCGGCGGATCCCGCTCGTCGAGGTCGCGGCCGGCGTCGGCCGAGATCGGCGGCGCGACCGTGCGCCGATCCCCGTTCATCCCCGCCTTCGCGAGTGGCGGGATCGGCGTCCGGGCGACGGACCCGGCGCTCCTCCAGGCCGTCGATGCACGCCTTCGGTCGGGGACCTTCCTCAACGCCGCGACATCGGCGTATCCCGTCGTCGTGCTCGGCGCCGACGCCGCCCATCATCTCGGGATCGAGTCGGTGGCCGGCGACCGTCAGGTCTGGATCGACGACCAGCCCTTCGTCGTGGCCGGCGTGCTCGACCCGGTCCCGCTCGCGCCCGAGCTCGATCGCGCCGCCCTCGTCGGCTGGTCGCTCGCGCACGAGCCGGTTCGGGCTTCGACGGCCGGCCGACGTCGATCTACGTGCGGGCCGACCAGGACCAGGTCGTGACGGTCCGGGAGATCCTCGGCCGCACCGCGAGCCCGGAGCACCCGTCGGAGGTCCTTGTCAGCCGGCCATCCGACGCCCTGGCGGCGCGCGCCGCCGCGAATGACACGTTCACCTTCCTCTTGATCGCGCTCGGTCTCGTGGCGCTGCTGGTCGCGGCGGTCGGCATCGTCAACGTGATGCTGATCGCCGTCCTGGAGCGACGCGCCGAGATCGGGCTGCGGCGAGCGCTCGGGGCGACACGGACGCATATCGGGTGCAGTTCCTCGGTGAGGCGGTGCTGCTGGCGGGGATCGGCGGCGTCGCCGGATGCGTCCTCGGCGCCGGGCTCACCATGGCGTTCGCCATGCGAACGGGTGGCGCCTCGACCTGCCACCGCTCCTGTTCGTCGGCGATCGGCTTGGCGCTCCTCATCGGGACCGTCGCCGGCGCCTATCCCGCGCTGCGTGCGTCACGGTTCCCGCCGATGGAGTCCCTCCGCGCCGGGTGAGCGGCCGAGCCTTAGCCGGCGGCCTCGAGCTCGGTCCAGGTCCGGATCGGCATCCGCGCGTCGTAGACCGCGAAACGGCCCTTGCCGTTGGCCTTCGCGTCGTACATCGCGGCATCGGCCTGGGTGAGCAGGTCCTCGGCGGTCGCATCCCGATCGTCCGCAAGCGCGATCCCGATCGAGCCGCCGACGACGATCGACCGGGCGCCGAGCTGGATCGGCCGGCGCAGCTCGCGGAGGATCCGCTCGGCCGCCGCGGCCGCCTCATCGATGTCGAGGATCTGGTCGAGGAGCACCGCGAACTCGTCGCCGCTCTGGCGGGCGACGACGTCCTCGGCCCGGACTGCCGCGACCAGCCGCCCGGCGACCTGGGCGAGGATCTGATCGCCGGCCGCGTGGCCGTACGAGTCGTTGACCCGCTTGAAGTCGTCGAGGTCGACGAACAGCAGGGCGACCGATTCGGGACTCCGGCCGTGCCGCGCCAGGGCCCGCTCGAGGTGGTCGCGGAGGAGGACCCGGTTGGCGAGCCCCGTCAACGGATCGTGCAGGGCGTCGTGGATGAGCTTCGATTCGAGCCGCTTGCGGTCGGTCGTGTCGACGAGCAGGCCCTGCGAGACCTGCCGTCCGCTCTGGGTGTCGTCGGGCATCGCGAACGCCTCGTCACGGACCCAGATCTCGGTGCCGTCGCGGGTGAGCATCCGGTACTCGGCGCGGAGGGGGTCGCCGGTGCGCCAGTGCTCGTCGTACGCGGCGATCGTGGCGTCGCGGTCGTCGGGATGGATCCGGCTCGGCCAGAGCTCCGGATCGTTCACGAACTCCTCCGGCAGATAGCCGAGGATGCCGGTGACCTGTGGGCTCATGTAGGCGAGCCGCCCGCCGTCGGAGACGCCGGGATCGGCCATGTCGATGTAGACGGCGGCCGGGACGTGCTCGACGAGGACCTGGAGGCGCGAGCCGGCCTCCTCGACCTCCCGGGTCGACCGTTCGAGCGCGGTCTGGGCGTCGCGCAGGCGATCGACGAGGACGACGGCCGGCGCCGAGGACGGCGCACAGGGCGAGGACGGCGGTGCTGATCAGGGTGGCCGTTGCTTGCCCGGCTCCGACGCCGGTCGCTGCGACGACGGCGAGCGCGGTCAGGACGAGGGCGCCGCCGAACAAGCCGACGACCGCAAGGCCATCGCGCACGCCGATCCGACGCGTGGACCCGTCCACGCGCGAAACCTACGCGCGCGAGATGAGCCCCGGCTACCACCAAATCGGGCCACTCGCGAGTAGGCCCCGGGAGGGGCGATCGCCATCGCGCGTCGTCCATCGTTCAGATCGTGAACGGGACTTGGTCCTCGAAGGCCGGACTAGGCAGCCCGATCGAACGAGAACTCCGGTGCTTGGTCCGGCGGTAGGCGGTCGCGGATCACCTTTTGGAACTTGCTGTAGCCCCTCCGGTGAGTCGCACCATTCCAGACTTCAAGCAGGCGCTGCGTGTATGCGCCATTTCGGTCGCCGTCACGGGATAGCTGGCTGTCTTGGCAGCCCGACAAGAGAAGGACCGTCGCGCCAATGCCGCCGCGATCACCCTGCGGGTTCGACTCCTGGATCCCGCGATACAGCTCGCGGCGAGACACGTATGTACGTTCTCGAACTCCAGCGGAAGAAACTCCGGCCAGGCCCTGGAACCCGGGGATGAAGCAGATGTCCCGGCTCACGATCCTCTGTGACAGCTATCCGAGGCGACAAGACCCGGACGCCTTGGCAAATCGACCCCACCTATAGACAGCTCTCTCGACCAGATGGTCGTACATGACCCACGTCTCGTCCTTCTCGTCGCCCTCGTCGCCGTTCATGTCCGGGACCTGCGTCAGTGGCGGCATACTCAGGAGGTAGATGTCGCCAGGCCCGACCGAGGCAGCCGCCTCCCCGATGGCGTTGAGCTCGGCGCCGCGGTTGCCCTCCGGGTCAACAGAAGGTCAGTTGCAAAGCCCTGAGCGTCCGCAAGTTCCCGCATATCTCGAGCCTCGTACTCACAACTTGTCAGCTGACCGGACACCCCGTAGTGCCTGCGATGATGCGGGTGAGACCGATGTGCAGGGACCGGCCGAGGACCTTGCCCATGGTGCCTGCGTCTCACTGCTCGACGATTGAAAATATCGGGTCCCTAAGATGGTGGCCGCTGGTGTGCGGCTGGCGATGTAGTCGCCAGCATCTCCAGGCTGAGAGAATCAAAATTCAGGGAACCCGCACGGCGGTCGTTCGGCGCTATGGATCCGGCCGTACCCAGGTAGCGGTATGCGTGGCCATCGCTGCGGTACAGGTGAATGGCGACTTTGGATCCGGGTCCAGACCGCCGAACCAGAGGGCGATCGTGTCGTCGGCGGTGGACTTGCGCGGCGGAGATACCGACCGGGTGCGTCGCTGGCACGATGTTCACGGTTGTATCGGCCGCGAGGTCGCCTTGCCGTGCGTGGATTTTGGTCTTCCCGTCGCGTCATCTGGGCTGACGAGCGACCGACTCCAGGAGGTCTTGATCCCGGACTCCTGGAGCGTGATCGGCCCGCTCGCCCTTCAAGGTCGACGTCGACAGGCTGAGATGGATCGCACCCGTAAAGGCACACCTCGTCGGGACCCGGTACGGGTGCGTGTCGAACGTGCGGACCCGATCGGCCCGGCCGGGATCACCAAGGAGAGTCGTGCACGGTTGGACAATTGGCGTAATGAAGCCAACGCTGTCGGCGACTCAGTTGTCGGCGCTTGAGTGCCACTGGAAGGGGTCTGGCGGGGGAGGCGACTCGACGAACGGCGTCTGCGACGGTACGTCCGGCGTCACGTGAGGACGCGTGCTGACCGATGGGCGGGGCGTGATTGGCTCAGTCGTTGGCATTCGCGACTCGGCGATCAAGGCGGACCGCCCACCTCGGGCGCAGCCAGGCGACCACGGCCGCCGCGACCGTCGAACCGAGAGCGGCTTCGAGCGCCTCCGGTCGGCGAGCCTCTGATTCGATCCGCTCCGGCTCGCATCATTCTCGTCGATCAGCTGCCGATCGAAGTCGGTTCGGAAGCCTGTGGATCACCGGAGGGTCCGGCGGGACTCCATCGGCTGGTGAACGTTCCGGGTCGGGCATGGGGTCGGGCGAGGCAGCGGAACCATCGCCGTTGGAACATCCGGAGTGACGCGGGGGCGGAGTCCCGTCGGAAATGGGCTCTCGGACGGGCTCCGGAGTGACGCGGTTCTTGGGGTCGGCGGCGGAGCGGAGCCGTCGCCGGCGGGTCCCTTGGAGTGACGAGATCGCCCGGGGACGAACTCCCAGATGCGCGGGACGTCTGATGATTCGGCGTCGTGCCTTGCGGTTGCGTCGCGGACGCGCCGTTCGATTGACGTACTCGTTCAGCTCGCCCGGCACAGAATTACAGGCAGCGATGGCCGTGGCTAGCCACACGCCTACCAATACGGCCACAGCCTCGGCCTGTCGCGTCGCCGCCGCTCCACCGTCGTCACGGGACTGCCTGCGATATAAGTGGAGACGGCGCCGGGCCGATCGCCTTGAGACGGTCGCGATCGGCTCGATACTTGACAATGCTTGCCGATGCGGACGGCGTAATCGGATCCAAGGCCAAGGCGATCGCTTGGTCGTACGCGCTCGCGGCGTCCCCTAACTGACCAAGTTGCTCGTAAGTCCATCCGAGAGCATCGTAGAAGATCGAGGGCCGGTCAGGATGCTCGGACAACCTCGCGGCTGCGAGATATTCCTCGGCCGCGGCTCGATACTCGTCGGCCGGGTCAACGTCGTTGACAGTTGGCATCCGGACCTCGGCGAGCTGCGCGTGGGCTTCTGCCGCGATGTCCTGGACGTCCTGATTGCCGCCGTCGAACTCGTCAATGACCGCCTGAAGCTCCCCACTCGCCTGATCCCACGCGTCTTCGAACCCGGCCTGTGACAGGCAGACGTCGACGCCCCCGAACCCGAATTCGCCATGGCCGGTACTTCGACAGCAGTGGTTGACCTCCGGCCGCAAGGGCCGCCTGGAATCGGGTCGCGAGCGTCCGTCATCTTTCTCGCCGTGCCTGATCCGGCTGACACTTTCCCGCCGGCATGACGTCGATCTGGCCGAGGCCGTACATCGCGCGCCCATACTGCGGATTGAGGGCAAGGGATCGCGCGTACGAGGCAGACCCCGCATCGACAGGTTGCCGTCCGCCGCAGCCGCCGTTCGACGGAACAGGTAGACAACCTGCTTGCCGTCCGTGTCGCGCCAGCCCGTGTTGTCGAGCGAGTTCTGAAACGCCGACTCGGAGCGGGCAAAGTCTTTGAGCGAGAGCCACGTCATTCCCGAGATGAACGCGGTAATTGCGGTTGTCCGTGCTTCGAGTCGCCGGTGTAGGTCAATGGGCAGAAACGGACCTTGGGCGTCGCTACGGATTGCGGTTCCAAGTTGGAATGCACCGTTCAGCTCCTGTGCGCCGTTGAGGAAGTCGGACGACGCGAGGAACACCGGCTGAATACTCTGGCCAGTCGCGTCCAGCGAGCCGTGGATCAGCAGGCCGGCATGCCGTTGGTCGCGAGCACCTGGGCCTCACGAGCTCGCTCGTCAGGTGTCGATCCCTTGATCCGCCCGACATCGTCGGGCCCGAAGATGTCGAAATTCGGGAGGAGCTTCGAACGACGAGGTCGGCCTTGCGTTCTTGAAGAGGTTGATCGAGACGCTCTAAGCGGGCCGTCTCGTTGCTGACCGGTCGCCCACCCGCATCGGTGCCGTCGAACTCCGAAACGATCACATTGAACAATCCGTTCAGGACGGGTCGCCCCTTGATGGCTCCGCGATCGCCGTCGACCCGCTTATAACGGCGTTGCCGAGGAGGATCGACGCGAAGTCGGCGATCACCCACTTTGGGAGCCGCCCGGGCGTTCCCCAGCGAGCGAACCAGGCATTCAAGCGGTCCAGGAGGATCGGTCGGCGGCGACCGGCGAGCTCCGTCTGGATCGGCTCCAACAGTCTGGTCGAGCCCGCTCGCAGGTAACAGACAGGGATCCCGATGTCTTCGGCGGTCCCATCGGCGCCATCGTGGATGAACCGTCGGCCGTCGAGGACGGCCGCTTCGACCTCCGAGCCATCGGCGAGTGATCGATAGAACTCGCGTGCGAAGCGTCAGGCCGCTCGCCGGCCACTCCCGGCTGCATGCCGATTACGCCGGGGAATTCCGCTTCGCTGATGTTCTTCTGCGACACCCGATGTGACGACAAAGGCCGAGCCGGCCGGGTGCGCTAGCGGGATCGGCCGGGTTCGGTGTCGCGGTAGCGGAGCATGCGTTCAGGAACACCAACCGGACCCGAAGCCCTCGAGCATGCGGCGTAGGCGCTGGCCGTCGACCCGATCCAATCCGTGCTCGTCTGTCTCGAACAGAAGCACGGGCTCGCCGGTCTCCGGATTAATTCCGCCGTGGCCAATCCAATGGAGGACGTGGATCGGTAACGGTGGGTTCGCATTCGGTGTCCACGGCGCGCCGCATCGAGGCTGGTCTCCGACACGTTAGCGGGGTCTCGCCGATCATCCGATCGTTGGGACAGTCTCGATAGCGACGAGGATATCGTTGACCTCGAGCTCGTCGACGGCGGCGGCGGCCGATCGGTGTGGATTGCGCCACGAGGATCCGCAATGGCCGTTCAGCCGTGGTCGACGCGTAGCAGCGCCGTCGCCAAGCCGCTGAGCAAATCGTCGTCTTTCGTGACCGGTGCTCGATGGCTGGCTCGACCATTAGTTGCGCAGGCATCCGGGCCGCGCCGAGGTCATCGACGAGGGCGGATACCGATCGGCCCGTCATCCCGGCGCCCGAAGCGTTAGACACGGCCCGCATGTCCTCGCGGATCCGCGATCGAAGAGCTTGGTGCCGACGTCACTCGCCGATTCGCTCCAAGCTGACCACGATCGAGCGCCTCGATCGCGGTTTGAACTTCGAGGTCGGAGAGGGGCGACCTAAACAGGCCCGTGGCCCGGCGATCATCCAGCCCGGCGATCTCGACTCGGCAGGCGGCGTTCTTCCGCTCTCGTTCGAAAATCCTGATCTCGAGATCGCGCCGGTCGTCGGTCATCTGGGCGCCCACAGGTTCGTGTCAACCCGAAGCGAGGAGGTTAGGGACCAGGTGTCTCGCCGACATCTCGCTGTGGATGTGGGCAGCCGGAACCGTCAGAGCTTCGTCGGTGAGAGATGGAAGGAGCGTGAGGCGAAGGTCTGCTGTCAGCGCCGTCTCGGCGGCGCTGGCTTTCGCGACGACATCGGTCCAGAAGTCGACCGCCGCGCTCTCGTAGCGCAGGCCCATCGGCAGCGTCTCGCCGCGCCAGTGCTCGACCGTCCGCTGGCCCCGGCCTGCGGTCGCGATCCGGACGTCGTTCGAGGCGCTCGTCCTCCCGGTAGGCGGCGAGCTTGCGCCTGGTGGATCGCGAGCTGCTGCTCGGCGAGGCGACAGCCGCGCATCGGCGGACGCCAGGTCGGCGAAGAAGAGCTGGAGGAGCCCCGGATCGCGCAGCTCCGTCCGGCGCTCGGACGGGCGATCGAGCCAGGCGCCCAGGGCGGACGTCCCCGGCCGGCGTGATCGCGAAGATGCGTCGACGTCGGCCCTCGGTCTCCGGTCTCCGTGACCAGGCCGAGCGCCGCCAGTCGGGGCGGCTCGCTGTACAGCAGCGTGTGCGGGAACGACCAGAAGTTCCCGAGCGTGGCGCGGACGTGCTGCTCCAGGTCGTACGGCGTCGACGGTCCCTCGCGGGCCAGCAGCCCGAGGACGAGGTACGAGGTCGGCGGTCAGGCGCTCGCGTTGACATACTACGGACTGTACCATACACTACGAAGTATTCCGCACTGCCCACAACCGACCAGTTGCCGGGGAAATCCACACCCGGTGGGCGCCCGACGAGGAGCTCCGACCTGGACTCGCCACGGCGGCGCGGACGACAGCACAGGTGGTCCACCATGACCACGGCAACCCAGAAGATGATCGAGCGCATTCCGCTCGAGGTCCTCAACAACGACAATTCGAGCTCATCGACGAGCTCTACGCGACGGACTACGTCGAGCACACCGCCCCAGCCGGGCGTTGCCCCCGACGCGCGAGGGTTTCAAGCAGACCGCGATCGCGCTGAAGAAGGCCTTTCCCGGACCTCCGCTACACGATCGACGACGTGGTCGAGGCGGCGACCGGATCGTGCATCGCCTGACCGCCAGCGGCACCATGAAGGGTGAGTTCGCGGGCATGCCGGCGACCGGGAAGCGACGCGACCTGGACCGAGATCCACATCGGCCGGGTCGTCAACGGGCGCCTGACCGAGCATTGGGGCGTCATCGACCAGCTGGGCATGCTCGTCCAGCTCGGCGTCATCGAGTCACCCGTGCGGGTCCCCGTCACCGCCTAGTCGTCGCGACGACAACGCATCGAAGCCCCGGCGGCAACGCCGGGGCTTTGTGTGCCCTATCCGACGACGAAACCCGGCCGGGTGCTCCCGGCCGGGCTCGAACGCTGGACGATGGGTTACGCCGCCGCGGGCTCCAGGTCGGAGTCGGCCTCCTCGACGAGCTCGCGCTCCTCGGACGTGGCCCGGGTCCGGCCGGCCAGCGCGAGGGCGACGACCGCGCCAGCGGCGACGACCACCGCGCCGACGCGGAGCGCCGGGATCATCCCGTCGACGAACGACTGGCCGGTCGCGTACGACCCGTTGGCCGAGAACACCGAGGCGAGGACCGCGACGCCGAACACGCCGCCGATCTCGCGGATCGCGTTGTTCGCGCCCGAGGCCTTGCCCTCCTCCTCGGGCCGGACGGCCGAGAGGACGACGTTGGCGATCGGGGCGAAGAACAGCCCCATCCCGATGCCGGCGACGACGAACGCGGGGACGATCACGAGGTAGTCGACGGTCGGGGTCGATGACGACCGAGAGCCAGGCGAGGGCGAGCGCCTGCAGGGCCATCCCGATGACGATCAGCGGCCGCGTGCCGGTCCGCGACGAGAGGAGCCCGGCGGTCGGGGCGACGAAGATCGGCATGATCGTCCACGGCAGGGTCCGGAGGCCGGCCTGGAGCGGGCTGTAGTGCTGGACGACCTGGAAGAACTGGGCCAGCAGGAAGATCGAGCCGAACATCCCGAAGTACATCAGGAGCGAGGTGCCGTTCGCGGCGCAGAACGAGCGGGAGCGGAAGAGGCGGAGGGGGAGCATCGGCTCGGCGGTCCGTGCCTCCCAGGCGACGAAGGCGACGAGGAGGACGATCCCGATCGCGAACGAGGCGACGATCGTCGGTGCGAGGTCCAGCCGAGCTCGTTGCGCGCGGACGAGGCCCCAGACGACGGCGAGCAGGCCGCCGCTGACGAGCCCCAGGCCGGGCAGGTCGAGCCGGGCCTTGCGGGCCGTACGTCTCGGTCAGGCCGTAGGCGGCCAGCGGGATCGCGATCAGGCCGATCGGGACGTTGATCCAGAAGATGAACTGCCAGGCGAGGCCCTCGGCGATCGCGCCGCCGACGAGCGGGCCGATCGCGATCGCGAGGCCGGCGATCCCGCCCCACGCGCCGAGCGCGAGCGCGCGTCGCTCGCGGCGGACCGCGGCCGACAGGATCGTCAGGCTGAGCGGCGTGATGATCGCGCCGCCGATGCCCTGGATCGCCCGGGCGACGATCAGCTGCGTGACGTCGGTCGACAGGGCGGCGATCGCCGAGCCGCCGGTGAAGATCGCGAGGCCGATGATGAAGACGCGCTTCCGGCCGAACCGGTCGCCGAGCGCGGCGCCCGTGAGGAGCAGGACGGCGAACGTCAGGGTGTAGGCGTTGACGATCCACTCGAGCTCGGACGAGGCTGGCGGAGAAGCTCTGGCGGATCACGGGCAGGGCGGTCGTCACGACGAGGTTGTCGAGGGCGGCCATGAACAGGGCGATCGAGCTGATCGCGAACGTCCAGAGGACGCGATGGCTGGGCGCGGCGCGGGTGTCGCTCATCGTGCTCGACTCCGATCTAGTGATCAGTCGCTAAGTTCCAACGACCAAAGAAAGGGGGCGGTTCCGTCGCGAGGGATTCGTCAAAGCGCCGCCCTCGAGGTTTTCGAGCGAGCCAGTCCTTGTCGGGTGCGACCCGAACTCGATCGCGGCGGCGATGTTCAGGAGCATCCCTTCGGCGAAGAAGTGGTGGATCTCCTGGCCGCTCGCGCCCGACAGCTCGCGGACGCGGCGGTAGAGGGCGGCGAACTCCTCGCGGACGACGTCCCGGACGTCGGGGTCCGCGCACGCCGCGTAGGCCTGGAGCTGGACGAGGAGGAGCGCGCCGGTCGTCGAGGAGGCGCATGTACTCAGCGGCCGATCGCCTCGAGGACGCTGTCGCAGCCCGGCGTCTCGCCGGGGACGTAGTCGCGCGGCGGCGCCCTCGAACGCGAGCCGCGTCCGCTCGAAGCAGCTCCGGACGACCGCGAGGAACAGGCCCTTCTTCGTCCCGAACAGCTGGAAGACGTACGGCTGCGAGACGCCGGCCCGCTTGGCGATCGCCTCGGTCGAGGCGCCGACCAGCCCGCCCGTCGCGAACTCCTCGACGCTGGCGGCGACGATCGCGTCGCGCCGCTCGTCGGCGGTCATCCGGCTGGGACGGGTGGTGGCTGTCACGCGAGTAACTTAGTACTCACTAACAACCGTGTCAATGGGCGGGCGGCCGGGTGCGCGCCCCGCCTCAGCGCCGGCTGGCCACCTCCGACGCGGCGTTCGTCGCGAACGCCTGCAGGACCAGCGAGTGGCGAACGCCCATCGAGTCGACGACGACGACGGCGGCGCCGTCCTCGACGACGTGGCGGCCGGTCCGGTCGCGGACGGCGAACCGTCCGCCGCGCGAGCCGCCGGATCCGGATGTCCGCCGACCGCCCGCGATCCGACGACGATCCCGGTCACGGTCCGGGTCCCGGGCGCCCGCTCGAACCCGATCCCCAGGCTCGAGCCGTGGCCGACGTTCGCGGTGTGGATCACGTCGACGACCGCCACGACGTGTCCGGTCGTCCGGTTGCGATACGAGGAAGAACACCGCGACGAGGACCAGGCCGGCCAGGATCGCCCCGAGCCCGCCGAGAACCGGCAGCAGCAGGGGATTGCACTGGAACCCGCCGCCGCACGGTCGGACCGCATCCGACAGGGGCGACGCGTCGCTCACCCCGGTCGTGTTGGCCGCGAAGGCCCGGCACGTGTAGTCGGTGCCGTTCGTGAGGTGGCCGATCTCGGCCTGATCGCCGGGCGGGGCGTCGATCGCGTCGGGCCACGTCGCGCCGCCGTCGCCCGAGCACTCGAAGCGATACCGCGCGACCCCGGGCGCCTCGGGCGCGATGCCGACGCGGACCGCGCCGTCCAGGGCCTCGACGGTCGGCTTGGCCGGCGGCGCCGGGCGTCCGATCGGCGTCACCGGGCCGCCCGCGGCGGTCCAGGCGCCGGTTGCCCCTCTTGCCGAGCGCGGCGACCTCGCACTCGTAGCTCGCGCCGTTCGCGAGCCCCGTGACGGTCGCCTTCGGCTCGGTCGAGACACCATCGGGCGCCATGGTCCAGTCGCCGGTCGAGCCCTCCGGCCGGCAGCGCGCCTGGTAGTCGATCGGCGGCGGGGCCGAGGCGCCCGCGGAGCCCGCGGTCCGGCTCGCCGGCGTCCAGGTCAGCTCGATCTGGCCGTCGCCGCGGTCGAGGTGGATGTTCGAGACGGAGGCCGGCGCCGGCGCCGGGGAGGGGTCGGGCGTCGGCGCGACGGTGAAGGTGCAGGTCGCGTCCTGGAGCGCGTCCGCGACGGCGCCGCCCGCCTGGTCGGCGGTCTGGAACACGACCTGCGGCCAGTCGAACGTCGCGCCGCTGACGCAGGCCGGCATGTCCCGGGTGACCTTCAAGCGCTCGAGGCCGGCCGAGAGCGCGTTGCGCTCCTTGGGGTCGAGGCCCATGCCGACCGGCAGCAGCGCGAACGGCGGCTTGCCGCCGAACAGGCGCTGGAGCGCCGGCTGGACCTGGCTGACCGGGACGCCCTTGACGTCGTGCTTGCCGTCGGTGAAGAGGATCACGCTGGGCCGCACCGCGTCGGCCGGCAGGTGCTTCGCCGCCTGCTCCATCGCCGCGACGTAGTTCGTGTCGGCGCCGATCTGCCGCGTCAGGGCCGGATCGAGGCCCTTGCGGTAGGCCGCGGCGACCGACCGGAGGCAGGCCGAGAAGCTGCGCGACGTTCGCCGGGCTGTTCAGGAGGGGGATGTCGACGCAGCCGGGATAGTCCCGGGCCTTCGTCGCGAACTGGACGATCGACATCGTGGCCTCGCCGACCACGAGATCCTTGGCCGTCGCGTCGACGCGGTGCCGCGATCCGATCCAGGGCGGCCGCGAACCGGTTGCGGTTCGCCGCGTCCCGGAGGATCGACGCCGAGAAGTCGAGGACGAGGACGACGTCCGACGGATCCGGGGTCGCCGCGGCGGCGCGCGGCACGAGACCGCCGCCGACGAGCATCGTGGCCGTGACCGCGAACGCGATCAGCGCTCGCGCCCCCGGAGTGATCCGTCTGATGGCGACCCCTATGCCTCCCTGGGCTTGCCGTCACCGCGTCCGGAATGAGGCGAAACCCCAGCACCTGTCACCCGATCGAGAGACCAGATGAACGCTGAGGTTCCGCATTCTGGACGATGAACTGCGTTCGCGTCCCGTTCAACTGCCACCACTCGTACCAGTTGCGGCGGCGCACCAGTGTCTCGCGCTGCGCGCACGCTCGAACGTTTCCCGATCGCCCGGCACCAGAGGGTGTGGGGGCGGTCGCGGCCGCTGCGGGTGTCCGATGTCCGCGCGCGCGTGCGGACTGCGCATCCGTTCCGCGAGGAGGACGACCCGTCGATCGCCGCGTCGCCGCTCCATCGCGTCTACGTGATCCCGAGCGAGCAGGCACACGATCTTCGCCTACAGCTCGCCTTCTTCGACCGAGCCCGGGTCGAGGCCGTCGACGGACCCGCTGATCGCGAGCATCTCACTTCCTACGAGTAGCGGCCGCGCAGGTCGTCCCGCGCGGCCGCTCGGATCGCTAGCGCAGGGTCGGCATCCGCCAGTGGCCGGATCCGGCTCGGGACGGCGGACCGCTTCTGGTCGGCCGAGGCGACGGCCCGCGACGCCGACGAGGCCGTCGACGCCATCGAAGTCGCGACGTCGGCAGGAACTGCGGCGGGACCCGGACGTGGGTCGCCTGCTCGAACGCGTAGGCGAAGCCGATCAGCGTCGGCTCCGACCAGCGGCCGCCGATGAACGACACGCCGACCGGCAGCGGCCCGACGAAGCCGCCGGCAACGGTGATGTCGGCGTAGCCGGCGATCGCCGCCGCGGCTCGACGACGCGACGAACGTCGAGAAGTCGCCGCCGAGGTCGCCGTTGACCGGGTCGGTGACCCAGGCCGGGCCGTTCGTCGGGGCGATGATCGCGTCGAGGTCGTTCGCGGCCATCGCGTCGTCGATCGCCGCCTGGGCGACCGGCGTCGCCGCCGCGCGGGCGGCGGCGCAGTCGGGATCGGCCCGGCCGCCGGTCGCCTGGGCGAGGTCGAAGATGCGCGTCCAGTTGCCACGGGCCCTCGAGGTCCGGGTGGGCGTTGTTGAAGTCGATCAGGTCCTGGAGCGTCTTCGGGTAGCCCGGCGCCGGTGTAGGTCGTCGAGGTACGTCGCGATGTCGGTCTTGAACTCGCACAGCAGCGCCGGCGAACTCGCGGTCGAACCCGGCGCCGACAGGTCGATGTCGAGCGGGTCGACGACCGTCGCGCCGAGGCTCTCGAGCGTCGTCGACGCGTGTCCTTGAAGATCGCGCCGACCTCGGGGCCGCGTCGCCGGGTCGTACGTGCCGGCGCGCCAGACGCCGATCCGGGCGCCGTCGAGGGCGTCGCGCGTCGAGGAACTGGGTGTAGTCGGTGAAGGCGTGGCCGGCCTGGGCGGCGGTCGCCGGCGTCGTTCGGGTCGATGCCGATCACCGCGCCGAGGAGGACGGCGGCGTCGGTCACGTTGCGGGCCATCGGGCCGGCGGTGTCCTGGTCGGCCGAGATCGGGACGACGCCGGCGCGGCTCCAGCAGCCCGAGCGTCGGCTTGATGCCGACGACGCCGTTCGCGCCCGACGGGCAGACGATCGAGCCGTCGGTCTCGGTGCCGACGGCGACGGTCGCGAGGTCAGCGGAGGCGGCGACGCCGGACCCGGAGCTCGAGCCGCACGGGTTGCGGTCGAGGACGTAGGCCATGTTCGTCTGGCCGCCGATGCCGCTCCAGCCGCTCGACGACGGGCTGGACCGGAAGTTCGCCCACTCGCGACAGGTTCGCCTTGGCGATGATGATCGCGCCGGCGGCCCTCAGCTGCTGGACGATGAACGCGTCGGACGGGCGTGCTGCCGGCGAGCGCCCACGAGCCGGCGGTCGTCGGCATGCCGGTCGTGTCGATGTTGTCCTTGACGATGACCGGGATGCCGAGGAGCGGCCGATGGTCGCCGCGGCGGCGGGCCTTGTCGGCGGCGCGGGCGTCGGCGAGGGCCGTCGGGCTGACCGTGATGACGGCGTGGAGCTTCGGGTTCAGCTTCTTGATCCGGTGCAGGTAGAACTGGACGAGCTGGACCGACGTCAGCCGGTGCCGGTCCATCAGCGACTGGAGCTGCGGGATCGTCGTCGCGTCGACGTCGATGCCGGCGACCCGTGGTGTCTGGTGCGGGCCGCGCCGCGAGGGCCGCCGGCGCCGCGGCGCCGGCGACCCCGAGCAGGAGGGCCAGCAGGGTCGCGAGGACGAGGGAACGGCGAACAGGACTGCGCATCGCGGGGACCTCCACGGGATCGGGTGGACGGGGCGCGTCTGGGCGTCTGGGGGAACGCCTGGCTGGCTGGGGGCCTGTGTCCATGGAACCCCACGTGTCAAGCCGGTGGGCCGGTTTCGGGTCACTTGCCCCGGACGGAACGGCCGGATGACGGTGGTGGCCGGGCGGCGGGCCGCCGATGCTGCAGCCCTACCCCAATCACCGCGTCCCAGCCCCGGAGCACCGAATGACCGCAGCCTTCGCCCAGCCCCAGTCGACCCGCCGCGGGCCCTCGACCGCCGCCGTCGTGACCGTCGGCCTCATCGCCGGCCTCTCGATCATGGCCCTGATCACGGCAGGGATCACCTTCTTCGGGCTCGCGATCGCCTTCCCGATCGCGGTTCCCGTCGCCGAGGCGTACCACATCCCGGTGTCGGCAGCCGACGCCGCCCTCGCCAGCCAGTTCGCCGCCCCTGTGGTGGGCATTCGCCGCCCTCGCGGTGGCCTCGTTCGCCGCCGCCACGGTGATCACCGTCAAGGTCGCAAGCTTCCTCTCGCCCCGCGACTGACCCTCGCCGCGACATCAGGAAGGGCCGCCGAGCATCGCTCGGCGGCCCTTGAATTCGGGCTCGTTCGCTGGGTCACGGCGTGGCGGCCCTCGTCCAGGGCCCGGCGCCAAGGACGGTCACCCGGCACGGGCTGGCGTCCTCGACCTTGGTCAACGTCAAGGCGACCGAGCCTTCCGCCCATGTCCAGACGCCCGTTCCGGTCCCACTCGGGCAGTCGTCCTTGCCGACGGTCAGCTTGTCGGGGCCGTACGTGATGTCCTGGGCGAACGACTCCCCATTCGGGTTCCGATAGAACAGCTGCGTATCCATGAAGGTGAGCTGCCAGGTGCCCAGCGCGGTTCCCGGTCGTGTTCGTCCCGACCTGGGCTGTCCAGGTGCCACGTGGCCCAACGGCGGCCGACGCCGATGGCGGGTTCCCGCCGGCACCGACCGACCCTCCCGGCGCGAGGCGGATCACCGCCACGCCGATGATGACGGCCGCGGCCGCAGCGAGCCCCAGGGTCCAGATCCAACGCATCGTTCGACTCCCTTGGATGGCGAGACGGCGCCGCGGCAAGGCCACGGCCCGCTGGATGGCGTCGTCGACCGCCCAGTCGGCTGGCACGAGAGGGCCCTCCTCGAGCCATTCGCCGACGCGGCGCTCGACGTCGAAGTCGCTGGTCATGCCGTGTGCACCTCGTGGCTCGCGCGGTCGGTGGCATCCATCGCGGCGCGCAGGGCGCGCATTGCGTAGTGCATGCGCGACGCCGCGGTCCCGTAGGGGATGCGGATGGCCTGGGCGATCTCCTCGAGGGAGAGCCCCACGTAGTAACGGAGGACGACGACCGTTCGCTGATCCGGGGTGAGCTCGGCGAACGCACGCTCGATCTCGTCCCGCTCGCCGACGGAGCTGCTCGCATCGGGCAGGGCTGGCGCCGGAGCCGTTGGTCGGTTTCGCTGTCGAGCCCGACGACCCGGACCGAACCCGTCCGTCGATGTTCGCGGCGGATCTCGGTCGTGGCGGCGGTCGTGATCAGTCGCCAGGTCCACGACTCGAAGGCCTCGACGTCGCGGAGGGTCGGCAGGTCGCGCCAGATCGCGATCAGGGCCTGTTGCATCGCGTCCTGGGCGGCGTCCGCGTCGCGGACGATCCGGTACGCGACCCGGAACAGGCGCGGGGCGAGGCCACGTGCCAGCTCTTCATACGCGGCGGCGTCGCCGCGTTGTGCCTGCCTGACAAGGTCGAGGTCCAAGGTTCCGTCCCAGGTGTCCGGACGGGTAGGGCCCGTCGTCTGTCGGATGGACGCGCGGCGGGCGGGAAACTTTCAATCGCACTCTGACGGTTGCGAGAGCGAGCGGTAGGCTGGGCCGACGCGCGGTTCGCTCCACGTCGCCGCGCCATACCGAGGGGTTCCCGTTCGATGCCCACCCCGGCCGCCAAGCAGGCGATGCTCGCCTCGGTCGCGCCGTTCCTGTCGTTCTTCGGTGGTCCGGTCGGGGAGGCGCTCCGGAAGCCCGGCGTCGCGAACTTCGCCTTCGGCAACCCGAACGAAATGCCGCTCGAGGGGTACGTCGCCGCGCTTCACCGCCACCTTGACCCGCTCTCGCCGGACTGGTTCGCCTACAAGATGTCCGAGCCGAACGCGCAGGCGGCGGTCGCGAAGGCGCTGACCGCCCGGACGGGACTCCCATGGGACCCGGCGGACGTCGCGATGACCAACGGCGGCTTCGCCGCGATCGCGACGGCGATCCGGGCGATCGTCGAGCCCGGCGACGAGGTCGTCTTCCTGACCCCGCCGTGGTTCTTCTACGAGATCCTCATCCTGGCCGTCGGTGGGGTGCCGGTCCGCGTGCCGCTCTCGCCGCCGACGTTCGAGATCGACGTCCAGGCGATCGATGCCGCGATCACGCCGCGGACGCGGGCGGTCCTGTTCAACACGCCGCACAACCCGAGCGGCCGGGTCTACCCGCTCGCCGATCTCGAGCGGCTGGCGGCGATGCTCACGGCCGCGTCGTCGCGGATCGGCCGGCCGATCCGGCTGATCTCCGACGAGCCCTACAACCGGATCATCTTCGACGGCCGGACCTTCCACACCCCGGCCGAGGCCTACCCGGACACGATGATCACGTACTCGTACGGGAAGCAGCTCCTGGCGCCGGGGATGCGGATCGGCTACCTGACGGTGCCGCCGACGATGCCGGACCGGGTCCAGCTCCGGGACCGGATCGTCCTGGCCCAGGTCGCGGCCGGCTACTCGTTCCCGAACGCGCTGCTCCAGCACGCGATCGAGGACCTGGAGGGGCTCTCGATCGACATCCCGGCCATGCAGCGGCGGCGCGATCGGATGGTCGCGATCCTCGACGAGCTCGGCTACGAGCACACGACGCCCGAGGGGACCTTCTACATCATGGCGAAGGCGCCGATCCCCGATGACATGGCGTTCGCGACGACCCTGGCCGAGGAGGGCGCGGTCGTCCTGCCGGGCGCGGTCGTCGAGCTGCCGGGCTGGTTCCGGATCTCGCTGACGGCGACCGACGAGATGGTCGAGTCGGGCGTCGGGGCGTTCCGTCGAGCGAAGGAGCGAGCGTGCGACCGGCGCGCTCGCGGGGGTCGCGGCGGGCGGCTGACCGCAGGCGCGGGCTCGATCAGCCGGGTTCGTCCCGCTGAGCGGCCGCCGGTCCCGGTCCCGGCGGAACCAGCCGAGGGCGCCGGATGGCAATTCGGCAGCGGTGCCGGCCTCGGCGGGCGCCTGCCAGGCGCCTGCGGCGACCGGGACGACGTCGGGTGCGGGGATCGCGACCGCCGAGCCTTGGTCGAGCGTCGCCTCGGCAGCCGGCCCGGCCGGGTCGTCGACCGGCCCGTCTGACGCGGAGGACGACGGTGTCGTCAGCCGTAGGGCGCCGGGACGAGCCGCGGCTCGGCGCCGGCGGGGCCGAATCGTCGGCGCTCCTCGGCGGTTCGTTCCACGCCGCCCAGGCCTCGGCGAGCTTCGTCTGTTCGTCGGGTCCATCACACCGACCAGGAGTCGCGGCGGTCGGCATCGGCCTCGTCGTCGCCCGTGGCGTTCAGCGTCGCCGACTCCTCTGCGCGCGTCGCGTCCGCGTCGCCGTCCGGGCCGTGTGTCGGCGATCTCGGCCGCGGCTGCGGCCGGCCCCGGAGCCGCCGCGATGGCGTCGAGGTCCGGGAACTGCGGCCGCTTGCCGGCGTGCTGGGCGATCGCCACGGGGTCCGTCTCGCCGTCGAACCGCCCGAAGTACGCGTCGACCTCCGAGCGATGGACGGCGATCGCCGCCTCGACCCGTTCGATCTCCGCGTCGATCTGGGCGCCGTGCTCCGTGAGGCTCGTCTCGAGGTCCGCCTGGAGGGCCGCGGACCGGCGCTCGCGCTCCTCGCCGATGCGCTGCTGCTCGCTCTCGACCCAGGCGTCGATCGCCTTGCCGTCCTCGTCGGCGAGCTCCCGCATGCCGGTCGACTCGGTCGCGCGCCGTGCGTTGATCGTGGCGATCTGGGCGGCTCGACGTCGCTCGATGTCGGCGGTGACGCGCAATCGCTCGGCGTCCGCCGCGTCCTTCATCGCCTGGGCGAGGCTCGCCTGGAATGCCGATCCGTCGTCGATCGGGGGGAGAGCGTCGCGTCCTCGAAGGGAGCGGCAGCCGCCTCGGCGCCGGGCTCGGCTCCGGCGACCGGCTCGGCCGCGGCTGCCTCGTCGGCGACCAGTGATGCCTCGCCGGTCGGCTCCGCCTCGGTGGCGATCGCGGTCGGCGAGGAGCCGTTGCTCGGCCACGGTGACGCGGCGTCGAGTCCCGGATACGGGTCGACGGGATTGACCTGGGACGATTCCTCGACCATCTCGGACTCCTCGCATCTCCGCCGTGATCGGGCAATGGGGACGGTGCGCGAGGGATGGGTTCGGCCGCGACGGAGGTCGTCGATCCTACTGCGCGCGGTGATCGGCGGCAACGCCCAAATCCGGGATGTCCCGGACCCGGACCCGGACGTCTCCGGACACCCGGGTCAGGGGGTCAGCCGGTAGAGGCGGAGCGTGTCCAGGGCGGGCTCGTCGAGGCGCTCGAAGCCGCCGAACCCGGCGGCCGTCGCGTACCCGTTGAGGGTGTCGGCCCGCATGACCGTGCCCGTGCCGGACGAGTCCGGCTCGGTCATCGCCGCGGGCAGGCAGGTGAGGATGCTGAAGCCGTAGAACATCCGCTCGAGCTCGCCCGCGGGCGCGGTGAAGACATCCTCGGTCTTCTCGTCGGCGATGAGCGCGACGCCGCCCGGGGCGAGCATCCCGCGGATCGCCGCGAGGACCTCCACCGGGTGGCTCAGGTCGTGGATCGCCTCGATGACGACGACGAGGTCGTACCGGCCCGCCGCCGCTGGATCGGCCGCATCGCGGACGGCGAAGGTGACGCGATCGGCGACGCCGGCCTGGCGCGCATTGGCGTTCGCCAGATCGATCGAGGAGGGATCCCGGTCGAAGCCGTCGACATGGACGTTCGGGTAGGCCTCGGCGATCGCGATCCCGGCCCAGCCGAGGCCACAGGCGACGTCGGCGACGCGCGCCGGCGGGTCGGCGCTCAGACGGGCATGGATCGCCGGCAGCGCCGGCAGGATGGCCGTGCCGAGCGAGCCGCGAAGCCACGGGCGGTTGAAGTCGCCCTGGGCCTCGATCATGTCCGGCCCGTAGGCGGCCCAATCGACCCCGCCGCCCGTCCGGAACGCGTCGAGGACGTCGGGCAGGGCCTTGGCGCAGGCCGTGATCGACCGGCCCATCGGGGCGATCGACCAGGGGCTGTCGGGGTCGACGAGGGGAGCGACATACGCGTCGGGCAGGGCGTACCGGCGGTCGGCGGCCGCCGCGCCCGGCGTGGTCGACCTCGAGAATGTCCGTCGCCGCCTGCTGCTCCAGCCACTCCCGCGCGTACCGCTCCGAGATGCCGGCGCGCGCGGCGAGCTCGGCGCTGGTCGCAGGCCCGCCGTCCTGGAGGGCGCGGTACAGCCCGAGCCGGTCGCCGATGTAGACGGACAGCACGTCCAGCATCGCGATGCTGGCCCCGAAGAGTCGTTCGACCAACCCGTCCGAGGTCTTCTCGGTCCCTGCCACGTCGACGGTCATCGTTGCCCTCCTCTTCGAGCCTGCCCGGCCGGTCGACCGGGTGTCAGGCGCTCGTCTTGTCGAGATGCTGCAGCAGGTCGTGGGCGGCCAGCTCGACCGCCTTGTGCCGCCACTCCGACGCCCGGTACACGCACGCGATCAGCGCCGGTCCGGTGGACCCGCCGGAAGTCGCCGTAGACGAACGCGTAGCGGGCCTTCGTCTCGTCGGTCGCGCCGTCGGTCAGCCCGAGGTGCCACGCCGCGTACTCGTCCCAGTCGTGCGCTCGAGGAACGCGTTCTCGTCGTCGGCCGTCGGCTGCGACGTCGCCCCAGTCGCTGTCGAGCACGTACTGGCGCCTGTCGATCAGCTCGCGGGCGTGCGCGACCGCGCGCTCGTTGAGCGTGTACGACGCCACGGTCAGGCCTCGTCTCGTCCGGATCGGATCGCGGTCTTCGCCGTCTGGTCCTCGCGGCAGGGGGTCGAGCCGTGTCTCGACGCGTCCCTCCGGCCGATCCGGGTCGGTATCGTCGGGCGCATGTCGAGCAGGCGACCGATCGATCGGCCGCGGGCCGCGCTCGCCCTGTCGGCCGCCGTGTTCGCGATCCCGCTCGTGTTCGTCCTGCTCGTCCCGCATCCGCTCGAACAGCCCGTCGGGGTCGACTTCCAGCTGTACCGCGAGGTCACGATGCGCTGGCTCGGCGGTGGCCCGTTCTACCAGCCCTACCAGCTGGCCGGGCCCTATCCGATCAGCGCCGGCGACGTGCTCTATCCGCCGGTTGCGCTGTGGCTCTTCGTCCCGTTCTCGTTCACCGCGGCGGCCCCGATCGCGTCCTTCCTGCCGTCCTCTGGTGGGTCATCCCGCTCGGGCTCGTGGCGGCCGTCGTCGTGGTGCTCCGCCCGCGACCGCTCGTGTGGCCGCTGATCGCCCTCTGCCTCGCCAATCCCGACGACGCTCCTGAAGATCTGGACCGGCAACCCGGTGATCTGGTCCATGGCCGCGATGGCGCTGGCGGTCGTCGGCGCATCGCGGTTCGCCGCTCCGTTCGTCCTCCTGAAGCCGAGCCTCGCGCCGTTCGCCCTGTTCGGGATCCGTCGTCGCTCGTGGTGGCTCGGGGCCGGCGCGTTCCTCGTCCTGTGCCTGCCGTTCGGTGCGATGTGGGCGGACTGGGTCACGTCGGTCGTGAACTCGCAGGGCGGCGGGCCGCTCTACTCGTCGCTGGAGGCGCCGATGCTCCTGCTGCCGCTCGTCGCCTGGCTGGGCCGAACCCGACGAGGGTAGGAGGCCGCGCCCGAGGCGCAGCTCCTCGCCTCAGCGCGCGACGAGGTCCTCGTACTCGGGGTGGCGCCGCAGCCAGGACGCGATGAACGGGCACTCCACGACCATCCGGAGGCCGCGGCGGCGCACGTCGTCGAGCGCGGTCCGGGCCAGCGCGCCGCCCACGCCGCGGCCCTCGGCGTCGGGCAGCACCTCGGTGTGGACGAACACGATCGGGCCCCGGTCATCGGCGAGCTCGTACTCGGCGATCCCCACGATCCGGTCGCCGAGCCGCGCCTCGTAGCGCGATTCCTCGGGATTGTCCTCGACGGAGATGTCGTCGGCAGCGACGGTCGGCTCGGTCATCCGGGCATCCTAACGGGTGTCGGCGTCGTCGCCGCGGCGACTGGGCCGTCGGTCTTGTCGCTCGGTCAGGAATTGGTTACGGTAGCCGTCCGGTTACGGATGGTCCGACGTGGGGACGCGGCAGGCGGGGAACCGTCACGAGAGGAGATCGGCCATGGGAAGCGGCACCGGCACGAAGGACGATCCGTGGGTCCTGAAGACGCCCCCGGGCACGTCGGAGTACACGATGTACCGCGACGACGCCTCGGATCCGCCGACGATCGTCTGCCAGGTCGGCGGCACGAAGCTCCTCTACGACGCACGGGCGATCGACGAGCTCCACGCCTGGCTGAAGGCGCAGGGCGACTGGGTCCTCCTCGGTGGAGCGGACGAGCAGAAGCCGGCTCCCGAGGGCACGGTCGAGGCCTGGGGCCGATCGGACATCGAACCCGCGCGGCGGCTGGTACGGCCTGAAGAAGGGCCTTCGCGGCCGGTTCGGGGTGTACATGCCGCCGCTGCTCGAGACGCTCGGGCTGGCCGAGCTGACCCACGACGCGAAGAACAACAGGATGCGGGCCTCGGTGACGCCAAGCGACCGACCCTGGAGCCGTCGCCGCCGCGCTGGACGTCGCCGGCGGTGCCGTTCGAGGCCCCTCGGCGACCCGATCCAGCCGGCGATCGTACGGGGTCGCTCGCCAGTGCGCGCCCGATAGCGCAAGACGACCTACCCGCCTCCCGAGCGACGCTCGCCAGGCCCGGCCGACCGGCCCGGGTGCCCGGCTCGCGGCCCTACCACGTCCGACTGTGGCCTGATCAACTCGCGGCCGGCCCCGGTCGAGCAGGCTAGCTCGGCGATCGGGTCCGGATCACGGCCACGGATGCGGGTCCGGCGAGCTCGCGGTCGCAAGCTGACCTCCGGCGCGATCCCGTCTGCCCCTCCGGCGAGGCCGCCGGCGCGGTTCCGGCGTCGACCTCGAGCCGGTCGACCGGGCACGGGCGCGCCGCACGGGGCGCTCGGGCCGCGCCGAGCGGATCGCACCGCCCACGCCTCGTGATCGAGCCGATCCGGCCGTCGTTCGAGGTCGGCTGTCCGCCCGACCGGGCATTCGCCGTCTGGACCGGCGCGACTCCCGTATCGATCTACCTGGTGGTCGCGCGGCCTCGACCACCGTGACCGGGCTCCGACGACCTGACCGTCGTCCTCGAGCTTCGCGGCCCGGCGGCCGGATCTACGAGCGGCGACGCCGCGGCCCGGGATCGAGCACGACTGGGCGCGAGGTCACGGTGCTCGCGATCTCGACCGAGGCGCTGACCCTCGGCTACCTGTGGCCGCACTGCGACGGGATCGCGCGGACGCGACCGAGGGGACATCCGGTTCGAGGCCGCCGGCGAGGGACGGACGCGGGTCGCGAGAGCATCGCGGCTGGCGCGTTCCTCGGGGTGGACGGGCGGGAGCGGCGGCGACGCGCAACCGCGGCGGCATGTCGGTCGACGCCCTGCTCTCGCCGTGGTCGACGTGGATCCTGACCGACCGCGCGCGCGACCCGGGGCGTGCCCGGTGCCCGCGCTGGCGGGACGGCCGCGGGCCCGCCGGCGCTGGCAGCCGTCGACGATCCGCGCGGTCCTGTCGCGTACCGCCCCCGGCGGCTGCTTATCGCCCTGCCCGCGATCGGGAGCCGCAACACGACGCTGCCCGCCGTTCCTGCGCAGCGCGACATCGCGCTCGACGGCGATGCCACGCTCGGGCCGCGGCCTGGACCGGCGGCGGTCATCAGGTCGCCGCTGATCAATCGTTCCCGACGGCTAGCCGGCCGGATCAACCCCGAGCGGCGATCGTGATCGGCGCTTCGCATTCGGCCGGGCGCTGGCGAGGCGCGGCGACCGGCCGTGCAGATCGATCACGTCGGCGCGCGGCGGTACTCGGCGCGAGTTCGCCACGATCGACAAGGCTCACCGCGGGCGCGAGCCCGTCGCCCTCTCCGGACGGAGGCGGGTCGACTCGCCAGGTGCGGACGACCGACCTCGAGCCGGTCGGCTCCCTCGACGGGCGCCGCGGCATCGGGTCCGGCGTTCGAATTGCCGAGCCGGTCGCTTCGACGAGGGCCGAGTTCGCCCCGCGGCGTCTCGTCGGGCCGGGATCGCTCGAGACACCGTCGGCAGCTCCGACCGGGCTGGCCGAGCCCTAGCGGAAGAGGTCGAACTCCGACGGCATGAGCGCGTCCGCGATCGAGCCCTCGCCGAGCAGCGGGTGGGCGCCGCGGACGACCGCAACGGGACGACCGCCGACCTTCCCGAGCGCGAGCTCCGCCGCCGAGGCGATCTCGTCGGCGGACGCCCGGATCGTCGATCGCATGACCCGCCCATCGGCGTCGACCGTGCCCCGAAGGTCCTCGATCGGGACGAGGCCCGGACACGCCGATCGCGACATCCGTGATGCCCCACCGCCAGGGCCGCCCGAACGAGTCGGAGACGATGACCGGGACGTCGACGGCGAACCGCTCGCGGATCGCCGCGCGGAGCGCCCGCGCCGACGCGTCCGGGTCGCGTGGCAGCAGGGTCACGATCGAGCCGCTGTCCGGTCCGACGTTCGAGGCATCGACGCCACCGTTCGCGCAGACGAAGCCGTGGGGCGTCTCGGTGATCAGGACGCCGTGCTCCATCCGGACGACCCGCCGCGCCTCGCGCAGGACCACCTCGATCTGGCGCGGATCGCGGTCCCAGCGCTCGGCGAACGTGACGGCGTCCGGTCGCGGCTCGACCGTCGTCAGGTCGACGATCGCGCCCTCCGCCTTCGAGACGATCTTCTGGGTGACGACGACGACGTCGTCCGGCCGCAGGGGCAGGACGCCCGGCGTGCGCTCGAGCGCGTCGCCGATCAGCCGGCCGAGGTCGTCACCGGCGACGACCTCCGGGATGCCGTCGAGGGCGATCGCCTCGACGCGAGCCCTCAGCCGACATCGACCGGGCGGAGGCTCGCCTCGGCGAGCAGCAGGTCGTCCGGGGTGTCGATGTCGAGGGCCAGCGGCCCGCCGAGCTCCACGAGCTCCGCGCCGGCCGCCCGAGCCGCGGCGACATGCGCGGCCCGGCTGTCGCCGCCGAAGCACGTGTCGATCGCGTCGGGCGGGGCGAGGAGCAGGGCGTTCGTGCCGCGCCCGTGTCGATCGGGGACGATCGCGACGAGCGGGCGATGCGGACGGCGCGAGCGTCGACAGGATCTCCTCGATCGCGGCCGGCGCGACGTCCGGCAGGTCGATCGGCAGGATCAGGACCGCGGTCGCGCCTCCCGCCAGCGCATCGTCGCGCCCGGCGTCGATCCCCCGGTTCAACCCGCCGTCGCGCTGGCGGAGCGGGCGCGCGCCGAGCTCCTCGGCGAGCCGCCGGATCGTGTCGTCGGGCGTGACGACGATCGTCTCGGCGATCTCGGGCGTCGCGACGCACGCCGCGATCGTCGTCCGGGCCAGGTGGAGCGTGAGCTCCAGCCGCTCCTCGGCATCCAGGACTGCCCCGAGCCGCGACTTGGCGCCGGCGAGGGCGCCGACGGGGACGATCGCGACGACCCGGCCGGGCCTGGGCGGATCCGCGTTGGGCATGATCGAAATCCTAGGCGAGTTCGTGACATGGGACCTCATCCGAGCAGCCCGATCGCGATCGAGATCGCCACGAGCCCGAACGCCAGGAGGATCGCCCCCGACAGGCGGTTCACCCAGCAACAGGACCGTCGGGGTCAGGCGCGTCCGGAGCCGGCTGACGGCGAACGTCAGCCCGACCCACCACGTCGTCGACCCGAGGAAGACGCCCAGCGTCAGGAGTGCCGCCTCCGCGCAGGCTGCCGCCGCCCAGCCCGAGCGCCGCGAAGATCCCGGCGAACGAGAGGATCGTCATGGGGTTCGTCATCGTCAGCCCGTAGATCGACAGGAACGCGCCGGGCAGCCCCGGACGCTCGCGAACGGCCGCCTCGGTCGTCGCCGGCTTCGCGAGCATCGTCCGGATCGCGAGCCAGATGAGGAACGCCCCGCCGACGAGCCCGAGCGCCGGGCGCAGGCCGACCAGCACGGTCGTGACGGCCGTCAGGCCGAACGCAGCGATCCCGCCGTACGACCCGTCGGCGAGGGCGACGCCCAGCCCGGAGGCCAGGCCGTAGACGCGCCCGTGGGCGAGGGTCCGCCGGATGACGAGGATGCTGATCGGCCCGACGGCGGCCGCGATCGTGAACCCGATCGCGAGGCCGCGGGCGAGGTAGCTGGGATCCATGCTGGTGACTCCAGTGTGCGTGGTGCCGCCGGCGGTCGGGGGTTCGCTCGGGCAATGAAAAGGCCCCCGGCCGAGCCGAGGGCGATGGACCAGATTGCGTGGCGCCCGATCCGGGCGCGCGTCGTCAGGCCAGGCTCACCCTCGTCGAGGGCTGCTGCTGGCTCCGCGTGGCGCGAGGCGTCGAGGTCGAGTGCACGGGCGGACTGTGCGCGTCTCGCGGTTCGGGCTGTCAATTCCCCTCGTATCCTCGCGTCAGGAGGTCCCAAACGATGCAGGAACACCAGCCGTTCCAGCCGACGGCCAGGGAGGGCCGACGCCGCCCGCCGAGCGAGCCCGTTCGACGACCCGAGAACGATGCAGATCCTCTCCACGGAGCACTGGAGCCTGCTCGCGACCCGGTCGCTCAGCTGGAACGAGTCGTTCAGCCGGGCCGGCCTGTTCCTGTCCGTCGTGTCCGCCACGGCGGTGGCGCTGGCCCTCGTCGGCCAGGCGACGGACTTCGGCGAGCAGTTCGTCGCGTTCGCGCTGGTGATGCTGCCGGTCGCCCTGTTCGTCGGGCCTCGCAACGTTCACCCGGCTCGACGAGGTCAACAGCGAGGACTTCATCTGGGTCGCCGGGATGAACCGGATCCGGCACGCCTATCTCGAGATGAATCCGGCCCTCGAGCCGTACTTCATCACCGGCTGGACCGACGATCCCGCGGGGATGGAGCGGACCTTCGGCGTCCATCGGCCGGGCAGCGCGGCGGCCCACTGGGTCGTGACGATGCCGGGGATGATCGCCGTCATCGACGGCGTCCTCGCGCGGGCTGCGTCGTCGGGCTGGCGCTGAACGCGGTCAGCGGGATGGCGATGAGCCGGCTCGATCGCGACCGGGCTCGTCGTCGGGATCGCCGTCCCGATCGTCCTCGCCCTGCGGACGCGCAGCTCCGTCCGCTGGTTCCTCGGCGCGTTCCGCCCGACGGTTCCCGTCCGGCGCGGACGTCGCTGTACGACTGGACGGCGCCAGTCCGCAGCGGCCCGAAGGACGGTCCGCGGCAAGGCCGGGCGCGTGAGTCGTCGTCGGTCATGATGATGTCGGCGACGACGGCTCGGATCCCGAGGGCCTCCACCTCTGGCGCAAGAGCCGAGTCGACGTCGTCGAGCACGAACGTGTCGATCAGCCCGGCGTAGGCCCGCGCCACCCCGAGCGCGGTGGGCTCGTGACCGAGGGTCGCGAGCATCCGGTCCGCGGGGCCCTTCAATGCCCGGCCGCCGATGATGCCGCTGACCGCGACGATCCGCGCGCCGCGCGCCCGGGCGGCGTCGAGGCGGTCGCGCATCCCGGGGACGGCGAGGATCGGTCCGACCGACACGATCGGGTTCGATGGCGCGATGACGATCGTCGCGGCCGTCATCCAGGGCCGCCTCGACCTCCGGCGTCGGATGCGCACGCTCGACCCCCTCGAAGCGCACCTCCCGGACGTCCGGCGCCTGGCGGAGCCGGACGAAGTAGTCCTGGAAGGCGAGCCAGCCGTCGTCCGTCCGGACCTGGGTGCGGACCGGGTCGTCGGTCATCGGCAGGATCGCCGCCCGGACGCCGAGCCGAGCCTGGAGGTCGCGACAGACCGTGGTCAGGCGCTCGCCGTCGCGCAGCCGCGCCGTCCGGACGATGTGCGTCGCGAGGTCCTGGTCGCCGAGCCGGAACCAGCCTTCCTCGCCGTACCGCTCGAGCGCCGCCATCGTCGTCCAGCTGTCGCCGGCGAGGCCCCAGCCGAGCTCGGGGTTCTCGAGACCGGCCAGCGTGTACATCACCGTGTCGTGGTCGGCGCAGACGAGGAGGCCGTGGCGCTCCGTGTCGTCGGCGGTGTTGACGATGACGCTCAGGCGCTCGCCGACGATGGCCTGGAGGCCCTCGGCCAGCTTGGCGCCGCCGACGCCGCCGGCGAGGCAGACGACCGACGCGACGTCTGCCATGGTCAACCGAGCGCGGACCAGACGTCCGGCATCCGCTCGATCGTCTCGCGGTCGAACGGCGGCGGCAGCCGGACGATCACCGTCCCGAACCCGAGGTCGCGGAACGGCCCGATCGCGTCGACGATGCTGGCGGGCGGGCCGGCGAGGTGCGGTCCGCGCTCCGGCGTTCTCGACACCGTTCACGTGGTAGCGCTCGAGGGCGGCGGCCTCCGCGGCGTCGACCCGGTCGCGGATGACGATCGGGAAGCTGATCGTCAGCTCGATCTCGCTCCGGTCGCGACCGACGGCCGCGCAGTGCCCATCGAGCGTGGCGAGCTTGTCCCGCACCTCGTCGAGCGGTTCCCGAGGTGTTCCAGGCGTCGGCGTAGCGGGCCGTGGTCCGGAGGGTCTTCTGCGGTCCCGAGCCGCCGATCAGGATCGGCAGGTGAGCCTGGACCGGTCGCGGCTCGCAGAGCGCGTCGTGGAACGTGTAGAAGCGACCCTCGTGATGCTCGATCCGCTCGCCGTCGAGGAGGCGGCGGAGGAGCATGACCGACTCGTCGAGCCGGTCCAGCCGCTCGCCGAACCCGGACCCCCAGGTCTCGAAGCCGAACGCCTCGTGCTCCCGCTCGAACCAGGCGCCGCCGATGCCGAGGACGGCCCGGCCGCCGCTGACGTGGTCGAGGGTCGTCGCGAGCTTCGCGGTCAGCCCCGGGTTGCGGAACGTGTTCGCCCCGACCATCAGGCCGAGCCGGACGCGGGACGTCACCGCGCCGAGGGCGGACAGGATCGTCCAACCCTCGAAGGATCGGCTGCTCCCACGGCCCGAAGATCGCGTTCAGGTGGTCCCACGTCCACACGGAATCCCAGCCGGCCGCCTCGGCGGCGAGCGCGGTCTCCCGGAATTCCGGCCAGGTCGTGTGCTGCGACCAGAGCTGGGCACCGAACCGCATCGTCATCGCTCCTCCATCCGTCCGCGTCCGTTGCCATCGATGATTCCGGCGACGGGCGCCACTCGTGCAGCCGGAACCGGCAGTGCTCCTGGAAGCCGATCCGCTCGTAGATCCCGCGGCCCGCGGTCGACGCCTGCAGCGTCGCGATCCGCAGACCGGCCGCGCGAGCGACGAGCAGCGCGTGACGCGTCATCGCCTCCCCGTAGCCGCGGCGGCGGGCGTCCTGGACCGTGATCACCGTGTAGACGCCGGCCACGCCCGGCGGCCGTATGGATCCGGGCCGTCGCGACGGCCCGGCTCTCGACCCGGCCGAGCCAGCGCGTCGGGACGCCGTTCGGCTCCCGGTAGTGGTGTTCGGCGGCGACGATGGCGTTCCCGCCTGCGATCACACCGATCGCGCTCTCGTCCTCCCAGTCCTCGGGGAAGCCGTGGGTCAGGACGGAGTGGAAGTCGGCGAGGGCCGTGGGATCGAGGACCGGGGCGATGTCCAGCTCGTCCGGTGGCGGCTCCTCGGACTCGCCCGCGAGCTCGACGAGGTCCATCGCCATGCCCGGGATCTCGTCGAGGAACACGATCCCGTGCGCGCTGAGGCGGGCACCGAGGTCCGCCGGCTCGTCGTCGGGGCAGACCCACCACAGGAACGGACGCCCGTCGAACAGCCGGATCGTGTCGTCGATCGCGGCGTCGACGTCCGGCGCATCAGGCCCGCCGAGCCGCGCCAGAACGACCTCGTTGACGTCCGGCGACTGGACGTCGCAGGCGTAGGCGAGCAGCGTCGTCGTCTCGATCACCCGCTCCCCGGGCAGGGCGCGCCGGCGGATCGCCGACAGGCGGCAGTCGGCGACGATCGCCGCCCGCAGGGCGTCCTCGGACAGGTCGGTGCGCGCCTCGGCGGGCGGCGTCGAGTCGGTCGTCACGGGACGGCCGTCACTGCGACAGGTGCTCCCGCAGCTCGGGCAGCCGCTCGATGGTCTCGGTGTCGTACGGCGCCATCGCGTCGACGAGGATGTGGCGGAACCCCAGCTCGACGACCGGCCGGAGCTCGGCGGCGATCTTCTCCGGCGACCCGACGTAGCAGGCATCGTCCTCGGTGAGAGTGTCGCCGTTGGCCGCGGCCAGGGACGCGAGGACGCGCCGCGCCTCGGCGGCGTCGTCGCGGATCAGGAACCAGTCGGTCATCGTCCGCTCGATCTCGGCGGGATCGCGGCCGATCTCGGCGCAGCGCTCGTCGAGCGTGTCGTTCTTCCGCTTCAGCTCCTCGACCGAGCCGCCGGTATTCCACATATCCGCGTAGCGGGCCGTGGTCCGGAGGGTCTTCTGCGGTCCCGAGCCGCCGATCAGGATCGGCAGGTGAGCCTGGACCGGTCGCGGCTCGCAGAGCGCGTCGTGGAACGTGTAGAAGCGACCCTCGTGATGCTCGATCCGCTCGCCGTCGAGGAGGCGGCGGAGGAGCATGACCGACTCGTCGAGCCGGTCCAGCCGCTCGCCGAACCCGGACCCCCAGGTCTCGAAGCCGAACGCCTCGTGCTCCCGCTCGAACCAGGCGCCGCCGATGCCGAGGACGGCCCGGCCGCCGCTGACGTGGTCGAGGGTCGTCGCAAGCTTCGCGGTCAGCCCCGGGTTGCGGAACGTGTTCGCCCCGACCATCAGGCCGAGCGTCGCATGATCCGTGACGGCGGCAAGCGCGGCGAGCGTCGTCCAGCCCTCCAGGATCGGCTGCTCCCACGGCCCGACGATCGCGTTCAGGTGGTCCCACGTCCAGAGCCCGTCGACGCCGCCGCGGTCGGCGCGCAGGGCGGCGTCGCGCAGCGCCGGCCACGAGTCGGTCTGGGGCCAGAACAGGACGCTGAGGCGAACATCCATCGGCAGGCCTCCGGTGTGCGAGCGTGAGGTTGATGGCCCCGTGGCGCGGGCCAGCGACTACGCCGTGAGCTTCGGCAGGACCTCGCGACCGAAGACGTCGATCCACTCGGCCTGGTTGCGGCCGACGTTGTGGAGGTAGATCTGGTCGAAGCCGAGGTCGAGGAATTTCTGGATCTGGGCGCGGTGCTGCTCCGGGTCGGACGAGATCAGCATCCGGCCCTCGAAGTCTTCCGGCCGGACGAGCTTGGCCATCTGCTCGAGGTCGAGCGGGCTCCGGATGTCCTGCTTCGGGAACTTCATCCCGCCGTTCGGCCACTCGGTCATCGCGTTGGCGAGGGCCTCTTCGTCCGTCGGCGCCCACGACAGATGGAGCTGGAGGATGTACTTGAAGCCGGCCGGGTCCTTCCCGGCGTCGCGGCAGCCCTGCTCGCACTGCTCGCGGATGTTCGCGAGCTTGCTCTCCGGCGCCCCGACGGTGATCAGGCCCTCGGCGTACATCCCGGTCTTCTTCGCGGTCACCGGTCCCGCCGTCGCGATGTAGATCGGGGGCGGCTCGTCGGGCATCGTCCAGAGGCGGGTCGACTCGAGCTTGAAGAACTTGCCGTCGTGCTTGACGTCCCTGCCCCGACTGCCGAACAGCTTCTTGATGATCTCGATCGCCTCGAACATCCGGTTGATCCGCTCCGGTGTCTCGGGCCAGTAGCCGGCGACGATGTGCTCGTTGAGGGCCTCGCCGCTGCCCAGGCCCAGCCAGTGCCGGCCTGGGTACATCGCGGCGAGGGTCGCGGAGGCCTGGGCGACGATCGCGGGGTGCATCCGGAAGCTGGGACAGGTGACCCCGGGCCCGACGTCGCCGGTCGTCCGCTCCGCGATGGCAGTCATCACGTTCCAGACGAAGGCGGCATTGCCCTGCTGGGGCACCCACGGCTGGAAGTGGTCGGCGGCCATGACGCCGCTGAACCCGGCCCCCTCGGCTTCGACGCTGTAGCCGACGACCTCCTGCGGCCCGAACTGCTCGAGCATCGCGGCATAGCCGATCGTCGGGGTGGCCATCCCGTCAGTCCTCCAGGTGGTCGTGGACGCGCTCGATCGCGATCCGGAACGTGATCCGTGGGTAGGCGCGGTACGAGGCGAGGTCGTCCGACGCCGGGCCGTCGGGGTGGTAGCGCCAGGCCAGGGCCTCGATGTCGGCGAGCGCCCGGGCCGGGTCGTCGTCGACGGCGTCCACGTGGCCGGTCAGCCCGACCCACGAGTAGCCGTCCGGGCCGAGGACCGCGAGCGAGACGCGGCCGTCGCGCCGGAGGTTGGCCGGCCAGAACCGGGTGACGCGGCTGTTGATGAGGATCCGGCCGTCCGGCTCGAGCCCGTACCAGATCACAGCCTGGCGCGGCGCCCCGTTGGCGTCGGTCGTCGCGACGGCGGCGAACAGGGGTTGCTCGAGGAAGGCGCGGACCCGGTCGGTCAGGGCAGGGGAGGGCAGGGTCGGGCTCTGGGCAGGCTCCATGACCCGATGGTACGCGAGGCAACGAAACGCGGCGTCGGTCGCTTCGGCGGCCCAACCGACTGGGCCCTTCGCCGACCGCGCCGCGGGGATCCTGGCAGACCCTGCTCTGCGGGCGAGCACTGTGGCGAGCGGCGCGTAGCGGCCCGGCCGGGCCGAGCGGGCCGAACTAGATGCTGTGGTCGGCGACCTTTCGGCCGCGCGTTCGCGGGTCGACGTCGCGCACCCGGCGCCCGATGGCATGCCGCGCGGCATCGAGGCGGAGAGTCTCCATGGGTCGCGGCAGCTCCGGCACGACCTTCGGCTTGCCGATCAGGTAGCCCTGGCCGAGGTCCACGCCGAGCGCGGTCAGGATCGCGAGGTCCGCGCGCCGCTCGATCCCCTCGGCGAGCAGGAGCGCCCCGATCCGGCCGCCGAACGAGACGAACGCTTCGACGAGGGCCTGTTTCGCGTCGTCGCGGGCGATGCCGGAGGCGATCTCGCGGTCGATCTTGATGACGGACGGTCGCAGCGCGGCGATCAGGGTGAAGCTCGCGTAGCCGGCTCCGGCGTCGTCGATCGCGAAGCCGAACCCGAGCCGACGCAACGCCTTGACCTGTTTGCGCAGCGGCACGATGTCGGAGACCGCCTGCTGCTCGGTGCATTCGAGGGTGATCTGCTTCGTGCTGAGGTTGGCTTCCTTGACCATCTTCACGAACGCCGACGCCTCGAACTGCGGGTCGAGGAGGCTCGCCGGCGTGAAGTTGATCGCGAGGTGGAGCGGCGCCTGGCCGGCCGTGCGTCGCTCCGCCTGGAGCCTTGAGGCCCGTTCGAGGATCACCCGGACGATGAACGCGTCGAGCTCGATCGTCCGGCCGGTGTCGATGGCGGCCTGGACGATGTTGCTGATCGACGTCTGGAGCCCGGGCATCTGGGGGCGGAACAGGCACTCGTACTCGACCAGGTCGCCGCTCTTGAGGTCGACGATGGGCTGGAAGGCGACCGCGTGGACGTTCTTCAGGGTGAAGAAGTAGTCGAGCATCTTCGTCTGGACAACGTGGCTCGACTGGGCCATCCCGATCCGCTCGGCGAGGCCGGACTGCTGGACCGCCGCCGACAGCGCGACGAGGTGGCGCTCGCCCTCGGGCAGGCCTGAGTCGAGGGTGACGAGGCCGTAGGCGGGGGCGTGGTTCGCGGCGGCGACCTCCGCCGCGTAGGCGTCGGTCAGCTCGTCGGCCGGGCCGATGACCACGATGCCGGCATCGAGCTCGTAGAAGCGGACGCCGGGCAGGTACGCGACGAGGCGGTGCGCGTACCGAAGGTCGCGCGACCAGAGCAGGCGCTCCTCGCCATCCCAGCGCTTCGATCCAACCAGGAACCGCACGTATCCCGACTCCACTGCCTACGGTTGCCGAACGCGAGGCACGCCTCCGTCCGGCCCCTCGGCATCCTACGCGCCGCCTGCAATCGAACGCACAGGACCTCCGTCCCAGGCCTGAGCAGGACGATGGTCCGGGTGATGCCCGGCTGCGGGCCGACGCTCAGCCCAGGCGCTCGCCCGCGCGGACCGCCACGTCGAGTCGATTGGCCGGCGGCGCCAGCGGGCAGGCCCACTTCGGATCGAACGCGCAGGACGGCTGGAACGCGAAGTTGAAGTCGAGGACGAGGCTGTTCGGCGCGGCGCCTGGGCCCAGGTCGGCGCTCTTCGCGGCATCGAGGAGGTAGCGCCCGGCCCCATACGTCTCGCGGCCGTTCGTGGCGTCGCGGAACGGGAGGAACAGGCCGCCCGCGTAGCCCTCCATCCAGTACAGCTCCAGGCGCCGCGGACCCTCCGCGAACGGGATCGTGACGGCCCCGAATCGGCGGAATGCCATCGCCCCACCGGCACTGACCGGGAGGTCGATCGACAGGCCCGCGAGCCCGCCGACGCCGGCGCCATGGCTCGGGTCGCCGGCCGGATCGAGGGCGTCCACGACGACCTCGAACCGGAGCGCCGGGTCGTGGTCGAAGTGATGCGCGCGGAAGCCGGTCCGGGCGGTCTCCGGAACGGGCGACTGGGGATGCTCCCTGTAGAGGCGCTCGCGCGTCTCGCGCCAGAGCCGGAGGGCGGCGGCCGGATCCGTGGCGGACAGCCGACGGACGTCCGCGTAGAGCGTCGCCACGGTCCGCCGCCAGTCCGCCAGGGTCAGGGTCGCCCCGACGTCGAGCGGATCCCCGCCCCCGGTCACGCGACAGGCCTCAGCGGCGGCGACCCATCGCCCGCACGACGATCAGCCCGCCGATGACGATGAGGATCAACGGCCAGAGGGTCCCCCAGCGGATCGACGGAAGCGCGATCCCGAGCGTCCGGTCGATGAAGTAGTAGATGCCGACCAGCAGGATCCCGAGCCCGAGGAGGACCGCGATCAAGCTGGGGCCGCGGTCACGGTGGTGGTCGCTCGGTGGGTACCACGGCGGCTCCCGCCAGTCGCTGGGCGTGGCCGGTGGCGGCACGGCCTGGAGCGGCGGCGCTGCAGGTATCGCAGGCGTCGCAGGCGTCGCAGACGTCGCGAGGACGTTCGGCGTGGGTTCGGGCGTCGTCGGGTGGGGCTGGGTGTCGTCGATCGGGTCGGTCATGCGGGCAGGCACCTCACTGGCCGGACCATCGTAGACCGCGTCGCACAGCCCGGCCGGGCGCCGGCCGTCCGAGGCGGTCGGCCGTGCGACAATCCCGGCTCCAGCAGCGGGTGAGGAGGCGAGCGTGGTCGCGGATTCGGCGGAGATCGGCGTCTTCGGAGGGTCGGGCTTCTATTCCCTCCTCGACGACGTCCGCGAGATCAAGGTGGACACGCCGTACGGACCGCCGTCGGACTCGTTCTTCCTCGCCGAGGTCTCGGGCCGATCCGTCGCGTTCCTGCCGCGGCACGGCCGCCGCCACACGATCCCGCCGCACAGGATCAACTACCGGGCCAACGTCTGGGCGATGCGCTCGCTCGGGGTCCAGGCGGTGATCTCGCCATGCGCCGCCGGGTCGCTCCAGCGCCACGTCAAGCCCGGCGACTTCGTCCTGTGCGACCAATTCGTCGACCGGACGCGCGGCCGCGTCGACACGTTCTTCGACGGGCCGATCGTGACCCACGTCAGCTCGGCGGACATCTACGACCCGGTCCTGCGAAGGGTGGCCGCGGACGTGATCCGCGAGCATGGGATCCCGTTCCACGAGCAAGGCACGATCGTGATCATCAACGGCCCGCGGTTCTCGACGAAGTCCGAGTCGAAGTGGTTCAGCGACGCAGGCTGGGAGGTCATCTCGATGACCCAGTATCCGGAGGCGTACCTCTGCCGCGAGCTCGGGATGGCCGTCGTGAACATTGCCCTGATCACCGACTACGACGCCGGCGTCCTCGAGGGGACCGAAGCGGTCGATGCGCAGTCCGTGACCGAGGTCTTCGCCCAGAACGCCGCGCGGATCCAGCAGGTGGTCCTCGACATGATCGGGCGGTTCCCGGCGGACCTCGAGGCCCTCGGCGGCAGGAAGCTCCTCGAGTTCAGCCGGGGCGACGGCCACGTGATCAGCCCCGAAGACATCCGCCTGTTCGAGACGGGTCTCTAGGCCGTGACCGAGCGGCTGCCCATCGGGGTCACGATCCGGACGATCCGGGCCGAGCCGGGCTGGTGGCTCGAGAGCGCGAAACGGCTCGATGCGGCCGGGTACCGGGGCGTCTGGGCCTGGGACCACTTCGTCGGACAGGGCGACCGGACGGTGCCGGTGGTCGAGGGCTGGACGATCCTGTCGATGGCGGCCGCCGCGACGGAGCACGTCACGGTCGGCCCGTTCGTGATCAACGTCACGAACCGCCATCCGGCGGTGCTCGCCCGAATGGCCTCGACGCTCCAGATCGCAAGCGGCGGGCGGCTCGTCCTCGGGATGGGGATCGGCGGCGCCCCCAAGGAGCACGCGGCCTACGGGATCGACTTCCCGGATGCGCCCGAACGCGTCGCCCGCCTGGAGGAGGCCGTCGCGGTGATCCGCGCGCTCTGGACGGGCGGGCCGATCACGCGTCCGTCGCCGTACTACCCGCTCGTGGACGCGCACGCCTTCCCGATCCCGACGCCGCCACCGCCGATCATCATCGGCGGCGAGACACCGGCCGGCGCCCGGCTGGCTGCGCGGATCGGCGACGGGTGGAGCACGTTCGAGAACAACTTCGAGCGGAACCTGCCCCTGTACCTCGAGGCGCTCGCGGCCGCCGGCCGCCGGCGCGAGGACCAGACCATCTACGCGGGCTTCCAGGGCGACTGGCTGGGCGACGCCGACGTCTCCGAGAGCGAGTGGTGCCGCGAGCCACGAGCCGCGTGGGAGCGCTGGCACGAGATCGGTGCGGATGCGGCGATTGTCCTCGCTCGGACGACTTCCGACATCGATGCCCTCGTCGAGGCGGCCGAGCGCTGGTAGCGTCGCTCCCCGACAGCCGGCGGCGTTCGGTGGCACCATCAGTCGACCGATGACCACGCCCACGACCGCGCCCACGGTGCCCGCGCCCGGCATGACCCACCCCTGCGCCCGGTGCGGGGCGCCGGTGGCGTTGGACGTCGGGCTGTGCGATCGCTGCAACCCCCTCGGTCTCAAGGATTCGGCGAGCTCGCAGGTCCACGGCACGGTCTTCCTGTCGGTCGGGCTCGCGATCGTCGTGCTGGCGATCGTCGCCCACCTCGCCGTGTCGGGCATCGGGCCGTTCGCGGCCTCGGTCACGGCCATGCGTGCCGGCTCGACCCCGGACGCGGTCGTCGCCACGCTGTCCGTCACGAACCAGGGGACCGCGACCGGCTCCGCGACGTGCCGCGTGACCGATCCACAGGACCGCGGGATCGACCACGCCGACATCGTCTACAGCCCGCGGATCGCGCCCGGTGCCACGGTCACCTTCGACCACGAGGCGTCGTTCGGGAGCGTCGATCGTCCGTTCGACGTCGCCTGCACCGGCCCGTGACCGAGCCCGCGGTGGTGGCCCCGGCCCACCCGATGGGCTCGGAGTGGTCCACCGAGCTGACGTTCGCCATCGATGTCGCCGAGGCCGCCGGCCGGATCCTGATGGACCGCTACGAGCGGCTCGAGCGAGTCACATACAAGAGCGCCCGCGACGTCGTGACGGAGGCGGACCACCTCTCCGAGGAGCTCGTCATCGCGGCGATCCGCGACCGGTTTCCCGGCGACGCCATCCTCGCCGAGGAGTCCGGGGCGCACCGGGGCGGGGCCGGGGCTCCGGACGTCCACGTCGCCGGTCGGTCGTGGGTCATCGATCCCCTCGACGGTACCGTGAACTACGCCAACGGCCTGCCGGTGTTCTGCGTCTCGATCGGGTTCGTCGTCGACGGCCGCCCGGCGGCCGGGGTCGTCCTCGATCCGACCCGCGCCGAGATGTTCGCTGTCACGGCGGACGGTCCCGCCACCCTCAACGGCCGGCCGATCCATGTCTCGACGAAGGACCAGCTGACCGATGCCGTGATCTCGCTCGCGCTGGCCGGCCGCGCCGTGTCGAGCCGCGCCGGGGCGATCCGCAAGGCCGTCCGCGTGCCGCGGTCGATGGGCTCGGCATCGCTCGGGCTCGCCTACGTCGGCAACGGCCGGTTCGATGCGTTCATCCAGGAGAGCGGGCTGTCAGCGTGGGACATCGCGGCGGCGGGGCTGATCGCCGAGCGCGCCGGGGCGACGGTCACCACGTTCGACGGGTCGGCGTGGTACGACCAGACGCGACCGACGCGGTCCGCCAGCCTCATCGCGGCGCCGCCCGCCCACCACGCGCGGCTGCGCGCGCTGGCGACCGGCTCGGCCTGATCGGCGGGTCGGGTTCCCTCAGGCGTCCGCGCGCCAGCGATGGGGGCGCGCCCGGAGCCGGTCCAGCCCCCACCGATCGCAGAACGCCTCCCAGGTTGCCTGCGGTGTCCCATGCCACTCCAGCTCCGCGGCCCGTCCCTGGGGGATCGGGGTGTCGAGCCGGAGCCGGGCGAGGGTCCGATAGAGGATCGCGTCATCGTGCTGGTCCGCCAGGACGGCCGCGAGCCGGACGGCTCCGCTGACGCCGGACACCTCCCACTGGCTCGCTCGGGCGGGAATGTCGTCGATCGAACCGTACCGGCGGAGCACCGCGGCCGCCGACTTCGCGCCCCAGCCCGGGAGGCCCGGGTACCCGTCGGACGAGTCGCCGACGAGCGCCAGCCAGTCCGGGATCGAGGCCGGCTCGACGCCCCACTTCTCGAGGACGCCGGCGCGGTCGTAGGTGATCTGGCGACGTCGATCGCGGAGGACGACCCGGTCGTCGATGACGCACTGGGCCATGTCCTTGTCCGGCGTGCAGATGAGGATCCGCTCGACCTCCGGGTCCGCCGCGAACCTCGCCGCCGCCGCGCCGATCGCGTCGTCGGCCTCGAACTCGACCTCCGGCCAGAGGACGATCCCGAGCGCCTCGATCGCCTCCTCGGCGATCGGGAACTGGGACAGGAGCCGCGGATCCATCCCCGCCGAGGACTTGTAGGCCGGGAAGAGGTCGTTCCGGAACGACTCGATCACGTGGTCGGTCGCGCAGCCGACGTGAGTGGCACCTTCCTCGCGGAGCAGGAACAGGAGCTGCTCGCACAGCCCGGATACCCCGGACAGGAGCCGGCCGTCACGGCCGACGACCGGCGGACGCGGTGCGAAATGCGCGCGGAACAGCTCGTAGGTCGCGTCGACGAGATGGACCTGCACGGGCGGGCGCTCGGTCGCTCAGCGCATCCGGGTCGACCACGTCCGGACACCGGCGTCGGACATGGCTTCGAGCGCCCGCTCGCCGTCGCCCGGCTGGAGATCGACCGCGAGGCAGGCATCGATCAGGACGGCGGTCTCGAACCCGAGCCGCGTCGCGTCGACGGCCGTCGCGTTCACGCAGTAGTCGGTCGCGAGGCCGCAGACGACGACCCGGGTCACACCGGCGTCACGCAGGATGGCGTTCAGGCCGGTCGGGGTCGTGGCGCCCGACACCGGATCGCGCATCGTGAACCCCGAGTAGCCGTCCTCGCCGTTCTGGCCCTTGCGGATCCGAGGCGCCTCGGCGACGGCCGTCGGGTCCACGTCGGGGTGGATCTCCGCGCCCCACGTCCCGGCGACGCAGTGGACCGGCCAGATCCCGCCGTCCTTCGCGAAGTGGGGCGTCGACTCGGGGTGCCAGTCCTGGGTGAAGACGACCAGCGCGCCGGCGGATCGAGCCGCGGCGATCTCGCCGTTGACGATCGGGACGATGTTCGTGCCACCGTGGACCGCCAGGCCGCCCTTCGGATCCGCGAAGTCGTTCTGGAGGTCGACGACGACGAGAGCGGTCTGGGTGTCGTAGCGCTGCACGCCCCGACCATAGCAAAGGTCGAGAGCGGCGCCCGGCGGAGGCGGCCCACCGGGACCGGCGGGCCGCTGGTGATCACCTGGATGTTGTTTGGCGGAAATCGCGCTCGGCTCGCCGATCCCGCACCCTTTCAGCCGACGACAGCGGGCTCGGAGTTGGATGCCTCGGTCGAGGTCGACACGGGCTCATCTGCCGCACCGCCACCGGCCGTCCCCTCGACATCGAGGAGATATCCGATGCCCTGGAACGTCCGGATCCGGCCCGGCTCGCCCGGCTTCGCCCCGAGCTTGCGGCGGACGCGGCTGATCCAGACGCGGAGGTACTGGAGGTCGTCGCGGTATTCCGGACCCCAGACCTTGGTCAGGAGCTCGGTGTGGAGGACGACCTTGCCGGGGTGCGTCGCGAGATGCTGGAGCAGCAGCCACTCGGTGCGCGAGAGCTGGACGAGCTCGCCGTTGCGGCGGACCATCCGTCGCTCCAGGTCGATCTCGACGTCGTCGAAGGCGACGACACCGGCACCGGGCTCGACGCCCGTCGAGCGCCGGATGACTGCGCGAACGCGGGCCGCGAGCTCATCCGGGTGGAACGGCTTGGCGATGTAGTCGTCGGCTCCGAGATCGAGGCCCTTCGCCTTGTCGGCCGTCGCCCCCTTCGCGGTGAGCAGGATGACCGGGACCGGCCGCTGCTCACGGAGCTGGCGCATGACCTCGATCCCGTCGAGGTCGGGCATGACGATGTCGAGGAGGACGATGTCGGGACGGATCTCCTCGGCCTTGGCCAGGGCGTCCTCGCCGCTCGTCGCGGTGACCACCCGGAAGCCCTCTTCGCTCAGGGCAATGGAGACGAGCTTCGTGATCCGAGGTTCGTCGTCAGCGACGAGGACCAGCGGTTGGGTTCCCACACAACACCTCCGGTGTCTGTCAGATTTGATGGTGACGGTTCGGCCGTCAGCCGTGAAGTGCGTTCGACTGTGAGTCCGGAGTCTGCCCGACGGGCCGTTCCGGCCGGTCCAGAGCCGCATTGCAGGACCGTTACGCGCGCCTATCAATCCGCCGGCGTCGAGGGCGTTCGTCCCGTTTGATCGGGCCATCCAGCTCGTCGCCGAGCGAACGTTCCGGCTCGGTGTAACGAGACCGGTCCGGCCGGCATCTGTAGCGCATGATCGGTGGCGTGATCGCGGAGGTTGAGCCGGAGCGGTCGACACTCGCACGCGCCATCTCCGGCGATGAGGTCGCGTTCGCGCAGAGCTTCGCGTTCCACCCTCCCATGCCGTGACCTGACACCGTCGCAACCAACCCGCAACGCACGTCTCCGCGACCTTGGGCTACGCTGGCCGCAATGAGCTTCAGCCAGGACGACCTCGCTCTGATCGGGGCGGCCGAAGAGGTCGAGATCGAGACCCAGTCGCCCGAAGGGCCGGTCCACCGGACGATCATCTGGATCGTCGTCGACGGCGACGACACCTTCGTCCGCTCCGTGATGGGGACTCGAGGGCGATGGTTCCGCGAGGCGACCGCGAACCCTGCCGTCGCGGTCCACGTCGCCGGCCGGCGGATCCCGGCGACGGCGATCCCGGCGACCGACCCCGACTCGATCGACCGCATCAACCGGGCACTGACTGCGAAGTACACGGGAATCGAGGGCTACGACTCGATGTTCGAGCCCGCCAACCTGTCGACCAACTTCCGCCTCGAGCCCGCCTGACCGGGCCCGTCTCCAGCCCACGAGGCCGCCATGTCATTCGACGAGTTCAAGCACCAGCTCCCCGACATCGACGAGGCCGAGACCCAGGAGTGGCTCGAATCGTTCGACCAGCTCGTCGCCCAGGAGGGTGAGGGCCGGGCGCGGTTCCTCGTCTACAAGCTGCTGAAGCGGGCGCGCCAGCTTCATGTCGGGCTGCCGCCGCTGACCCAGACCCGCTACATCAACACGATCAGCCCGGAGCAGGAGCCGTTCTTCCCAGGCGACGAGCAGATCGAGCTGCGGATCCGCCGGATCATCCGCTGGAACGCGGTCGCGATGGTCCTCCGGGCGAACAACAAGTACGCCGGGATCGGCGGCCATCTCGCCACTTACGCGAGCGCCGCGAGCCTCTACGAGGTGGGGTTCAACCACTTCTTCCGGGGCAAGGACAACGGCCACGCCGGCGACCAGGTCTTCTACCAGGGCCACGCCGCGCCCGGGATCTACGCCCGGGCGTTCCTCGAGGGTCGCCTGAGCGAGGACCAGCTCGACCACTTCCGGCGCGAGACCGTGCCCGGCCAGGGCCTGAGCTCGTACCCGCACCCGCGGCTGATGCCGGACTTCTGGGAGTTCCCGACCGTGTCGATGGGCCTCGGCCCGATCAGCGCGATCTACCAGGCGCGGTACAACCGCTACCTCCAGAACCGCGGCCTCCTCGACACGAGCGGATCGCGCGTCTGGGCGTTCCTCGGCGACGGCGAGAGCGACGAGCCGGAGTCGCTGGGCGCCCTCCACGTCGCCGCCCGCGAGGGCCTCGACAACCTGACGTTCGTCGTCAACTGCAACCTCCAGCGGCTCGACGGCCCGGTCCGTGGCAACGGCAAGATCATCCAGGAGCTGGAGGCCGTGTTCCGCGGCTCCGGCTGGAACGTGATCAAGGTGATCTGGGCCCGCGAGTGGGACGAGCTCCTCGCCCGCGACGTCGACGGCGTCCTCGTCGAGAAGATGAACAACACCCTCGACGGCGAGTTCCAGAAGTACTCGGTCGCGGGTGGCGCGTACATCCGCGACCACTTCTTCGGGCCGGATCCGCGTCTGCGCAAGCTCGTCGAGCACCTGTCCGACGACGACCTCGCGAAGCTCCGTCGGGGCGGCCACGACTACCGCAAGGTCTACGCGGCGTACAAGCAGGCGACCGAGTGGGGCGGCGCCCCGACCGTCATCCTCGCCCACACCGTGAAGGGCTGGACGCTCGGCCCGGGCGTCGAGGCGCGGAACATCACCCACCAGGCGAAGAAGCTGTCCGAGGCGGAGCTCCGGATCTTCCGCGACCGGATCGAGCTGCCGATCCCGGACGCGAAGCTCAAGGACGCGCCCTACTACCACCCCGGGCCGGATTCCGAGGAGGTCCAGTACCTCCGCGAGCGACGCCGGGCGCTCGGTGGCTTCGTCCCGAGGCGGGCTGTCCGGAAGGCGCCGCTCCCGAAGCCGGCCGCGGCGGTCGACCAGGAGTTCGCCGGCGGGTCGGACACGGCGGTCTCGACGACGATGGTCTTCAGCCGGATCCTGCGGAACCTGATCCGCGACAAGGACCTCGGACCGCGGATCGTCCCGATCATCCCGGACGAGGCGCGGACCTTCGGCATGGACCCGCTCTTCAAGGAGGTCGGGATCTACGCCGCGCTCGGCCAGCGCTACGAGCCGGTCGACTCGGACCTCGTCCTGTCGTATCGCGAGGCCGTCGACGGCCAGGTGCTCGAGGAGGGCATCACCGAGGCGGGCTCGATGGCTTCGCTCCAGGCGGCGGCGACCTCGTACGCGACGCACGGCTTCCCGATGATCCCGTTCTACATCTTCTATTCGATGTTCGGGTTCCAGCGCACGGGTGACCAGATCTGGGAGCTGGCCGACGCACGCGGCCGGGGCTTCCTGATGGGCGCGACGGCGGGCCGGACGACCTTGAACGGCGAAGGCCTCCAGCACGAGGATGGTCACTCGCACGTCCTCGCGTCGACGATCCCGTCGCTGCGGGCCTACGACCCGGCCTTCGCCTACGAGCTTGCCGCCGTGGTCCGGGACGGCGTCGAGCGGATGTACCACGACGGCCAGGACGTCTTCTACTACGTCACGCTCTACAACGAGAACTACGCCCAGCCGAAGAAGCCTGACGGCATCGACGACGGGATCATCCGCGGCATCTATCGGTTCGCCGAGGCGCCCGATCTCGGGCCGAAGGCACACCGGGCGCGGCTGGTCGGGTCCGGCGCGATCATCCAGCAGGTGATCGCCGCCCGGGACCTGCTCGCCGAGCAGGCCGGCATCGCCGCAGAGATCTACTCGGCGCCGTCGTTCCCGCTGTTGCGCCGCGACGCGCTGGAAGCGGAGCGGGCGAACCGGCTCGACCCGAAGGCGACGCCGCGCGTGCCGTACGTGTCGACGGTCCTCGGGCCCGACGGCGGCCCGATCATCGCCGCGACGGACTGGATGAAGGCGTTGCCCGACATGGTCTCTCGCTGGCTGCCGCCGTACTACGTATCGCTCGGAACGGACGGCTTCGGCCGGTCGGACACGCGCGAAGCGCTGCGGACGCTGTTCGAGATCGATCCGCCGCACATCGCCGCCGCCGCGCTCAGCGAGCTCGCCCGCTGCGGGGCGATGCCGGCCACCCAGGCAGCGAAGGCGATCGGCGCCCTCGGCGTCGACCCGAAGAAGCTGGATCCGACCGCGACCTAGGCCCGGCGGGCGGCTGGACGCGACGGGAGGGGGGGAGCGACCCATGGACCAGCTCCTCCAGCAGATCGGTGACGCCTTCGGTGGGGTGGCCGCGAACCCGGCCGTCGGGCTCGTCGGCGCGGTCGCCGTCGGCTACCTGGTCATCGTCTGGCTGGCGTCAGCGCTGTGGGCCTTCGTCGACATGCGCCGGCGGACGGACAACCCGTTCGTGCCGTATGCGACAGCGAGCGTGGTGATCCTCGCCTCGCCGCTGCTCTTCCCGTTCGCCCTGCTCCTCCACATGGTCGTCCGGCCTCGGACGACCGTCACGGAGGGCCGCGTGAGCCGGCTCCGCGAGGCGGCTCTCGAGGCCGAGGTCGACCTGCCGAGGTGCCCGAACTGCCGCAAGCCCGTCGAGGAGGACTGGCTGATCTGCCCGCAGTGCCGCTCGATCATCGGTCATCGCTGCGATCACTGCGGCCGCTCGGTGGGGGTGGACTGGGACGCGTGCGCGTGGTGCGGGGTCTCGTTCCAGCCACCGCCGGCGGCGATCCGGACGGATCGCTGATCGACCGCCGCCCACGATGAGGCCCCCACGGACGGCGTCCGCGGGGGCCCGCATGGCGACGAACCGGCGTTCAGGCGGGGCGACGCGCGTCGTTCGTCTCGTTGACGTGGCTGGCCTGGCGGCGCAGCTCGTCGCCGGCATTGCCGGCCGCGTCGCGGATGTCGTCACCGGCATTCGCCACCTTGTCGGACGGGCTCTCGTTGCCGTCGATCTTGCGGACGGCTTCCTTGGTCTTGTTGTCGATCGTTCGCACGGATTCCTTGACGTCTGCCTTCACGTCGTCGTAGGTCATCGTTGGGTCCTCCGAGATGGGATCGATGGCTCGGTCCGCTCTGTCTCGAACGTACGTCTGGGGGCGTTGACGGAGGCCTTCTGGATGCGGAGACCGGGTGTCAGCGCGATTGCAGTCCGTGCCGTCCCGGTGGATCGTGAGCACGCCGGCCGACGGCTGTGATGTGCCTGCAACCCGGGTCGATCCACTCGGACCCGCCGCCGGGGCGCGATCCGTCGTACCGTCCGTGACAGCGGACCCGGCGCTCGTCGACGGGCCGACCTGACCACGACCCCAAAGGAGGATCAACCAATGGCTACTGGCACCCCCACCATGGACGAGATCAACGACCAGGCGGACAAGCTCGCCTCCAACGGCAAGCACGCCGTGAACGATGCCGCCGATGCGGCCTCGGATGCGGCGTCCGACGCCGCCTCGGCGGTCGCCGACGCGGGCGCATCGATCTCCGACAAGGCGTCATCCGCCGCCGCCGCCGTTGGTGACAAGGCATCGGCCCTGGCCGCGACGGTTGGTGACACGGCATCGGCCGTGGCCGCCCGCCTGCCCGAGGCGGCGAACGCCGCCGGCGCCCAGGTGGGTCGCGCCGGCGACGTCATCCGGGGAGAATTGGACGAGGTCCTGGCGGTCGGGACGTCCCTGTCGCTCGGGTTCGCGGCCGGCCTGCTGCTCGGCGGGGCGAACCGGTTCCTCGTGATCCTCGCCCTGATCCCCGCGACGGCGATGGGGTACACGCTCTTCGATCGCCACAACGACGGGCCGCGCGCCACGCCCAAAGGCTGACCCCCCGCCTCGCCCGGGCACCACCACCCGGGCTCAACGCCAACGGCCCGATCCGTCAGCACGGATCGGGCCGTTCTTCGCGAATGGACGTTCAGTTCCCGTTCCACGAATCCCTGGGACAGGGGAAGGGCGGACGTGCGGAACGCCCGGAGGAGGGGGCTCCGGGCGTCCGCGGGATCGAGGGTGGAGACGCCCCGTCACAAGCGTCTCCACACAGAGGTGTGATCCGGTGGAGATCGACGAACACACGCCGATCGTGCGGTGATCGTAGGCACCGCGCCCCATCGCCCGTCTCCCAGCCGACCGGCGGGACCTTGCAACGGCATAACAGCCGGGCGGCACGATCAAGCGCGGGCTCCCGGACCCCCAGTGGTCGAGAGCCCGCCGCCCCAGTGTTCGGGTCGCTCCATGTCGGGAGCGTCAACCCCGTCGACCATGAGGTTGCAGCCGCCTGTCCGAAGCCGAACCCGGTCAGCCCATCGCGTCGGCGGTCAGGACCACGAGGACGGCGTCGCGAAGGTCGCGGGCGGTCGAGTCGCACCGGGTGGGCCGTGGACCGTCGTCCCTCGCTCCGATCAGGATCGTCCGGAGCCCGGCTCGCTGATCGCCGCACGTCGCCGGATCGGCCGTCAGGTACCAGGATCCGCCCGGCAGGTCGTCGGGCAGCGCATCCGTCCGGCGGCTCCACGCGGCGAGGGTTCGTGCGGGGTCGTCCTCGGCGGCCACCAGCACGAGGTCGTGACCCGACTCCACGAGGTGCACGAGCCGGTCGGCAACGTCCGACCCATGCGCGACGGATCGGTCGACGAAGATCGTGCTCAAGGGCAGGCCTCCAGGGAACTCACAGCGCCCACCGTTGGGCCGGTGGGCGCTGTCGAGGTGGTGCGGGGCGACGACGCCCCGCGGCGAGTGCGGCGTCAGATCGCGCCGCGTCCGCTGCGGCTGCGTCCGGTGACCGCGTTCACGACGACGACCACGAGGACCGCGCCGATGACCGAGACGACGATCGAGCTCAGGTCGAACGCGCCGTCGATCGGGTGCGAGTTGAACAGCAGGCCGGCGAGGAAGCCGCCGACGAGCGCGCCGACGATTCCGAGCACGATATGGCCGATCACTCCGAGGCCCTCGTCACCCTTGACGAGGAAGCCGGCGAGGTAGCCGGCGATCGCGCCGAGCACGATCCAGGCGATGATGTTCATGAGGTCAGGCCTCCATCCCATTGGGAGTTCAACATGTCCCGAACACTCGGGCTGTGCCGAGTCTCGGGCCTGCGACCCACGACCCGGCTAACGGTCGTGAGGCTCCTCGTTGCAACCATCTGACAGCGGACCGTCCGTCGCGGACATGTCGATGCCCCCGGCCGGGAGGCCGGGGGCATCGTGCATCCGAACGGGGTGGCGTCAGGAGGCGCTCGGTGCCGCCTCCGACGGCGCCGCGACCGACGGTGCCGCCTCGGACGGCGTGACGATCGACGGCGAGGTCGTCGCCGCCGGGCTGTTGCACGCGACGGCGGCGCCGCCGAGCGTGGCCGCGAGGGCGAGGGCGAGCAGGATGCGCTTCATCATGGTGATGGATTCCTCCGATTTGCCAGGGCGCCAGGGGATTCCGGCACCTCGGGTGGCCGGGGCGACCACGTGGCAGGACGCTACCCGCGCCGGCGCGACGGCCGCTCGTTCCGGCGGCGACCGAAGCGTTGCAGTCGTCTCGCAGAGCGGATCCCTCGGATTCGAGGCCGGAGCCCGTCGACGTGCAATGGGCGTGCAATGCGAGGTGAAGCCGGCAGTTGATCGGCTGTGAGTCGGTGCGAGCCATCCTGTCGCCCTGCAGACTTCGTCGTTCCGCGCCGGACAGGAGCCCTCGATGATCCGCCACACGATCGCCAGCGTCCTCGGCTCGGAGGAGGGGGACGGATCCATGCGCGTGGTCGAGGTCGTGGTGGCGATCGTCGCGCTCGTCGTGGCCGGGGTGCTCGCCTTCGCCCACTGACGCTGGGGCCGCCGACCGGTCGAACGGGACCGAGCCTCAGCTGTCCTCGTCCATGACCCGGAGCGCGAAGCCGAACTCGGCTCCGCCGAGGTCCCCGTTCCTGGCCCAGATCCGGCCACCCATCGCCCGGATCAGGCGGGCGCAGACGAACAGCCCGATCCCCGCCCCGGACGCCGTTCGGGCCGCCTCGGCCGACCGGAAGAACAGCTCGAACAGCTGGTCGCTCTCGTCGGCCGGGAAGCCCGGCCCGTTGTCGATGATCCGGACGAGGACCTCGTCGGCCGTCTCCTCGACGGCGACGCGGACGGACGACCCACTGCCGCCGTACTTGGCGGCGTTCGACAGGAGGTTCCGGACGACCTGCTCGACGTACGTCGGATCGGCGACGACCGTCGGCAGCGCCGCCCGGCACGTCGAGCCCGAACGTCACGCCGGGCCAGCGACTCTCCTCGGACGCGATGACCGTGGGCAGCAGGCGCTGGAGGAGGACGGGCTCGGCCCCGACGTCGCCGCCCTCGTCGCCGAAACGGGTCATTGCGACGACGTCCTCGACCAGGCGGTGGAGGCGCTCGGCCTCGACGACCATGTCGTCGAAGATCTCGGCCCGCGTCTCGGCCGACAGCTCGCCGGGCCGCGACAGCACCTTGGCCCCGGCGTAGATCGTCGTCACGGGCGTCCGCAGCTCGTGCGACAGGACGCCGATGAACGTGTCGCGAACGGCCTGGCGCTGGCGCGCCTCGGTGACGTCGCGCAGGACGACGATCGTCTCCTCGCGCAGGTCGGCCGCGCGATCCGCCCCGACCGGCCACGTGGACGACCTCGATCCAGCGCTCCTCGCCGCGTCGCGCCCGCAGCTCCACGGGGCCGCCGTTCCGACCGAGGGGCGGCGCCAGCTCGTCCGGGTCATCGAGCTCCGCGAGGATGTCGGCGTAGGTCCGCTCCTCGACGTCGGGGAAGACATCCTCCGCCGCGGGGTTGGCAAGGATGATCCGGCCGTCCCGATCGCAGACGAAGACACCCTCGCCCATCGCCCGGATGACGGCGTTGAGCTCGGCGGCCCGGGCGTGCTCGGAGGCGGCCAGGCGGACGCCCTCGCGGAACAGCCGGGCCTTCTCGATCGCGGCAGCGGCTCTCTCGGCGAGCGCCTCGGCGAAGGCGACGTCCTCGGGCTCGAACCGCCGGCCGGATTCGCCGTTGATCAGGGTGAGCACGCCGAGGATCCTGCCGCTGGCCATCAAGGGCACGGCGATCGCGGATCGGAGCGAGAGCACGCGGAGGATCTCGCGGTGGTCACTGTTGCGCGCGGCGGCGTCCAGATGCTCGGGCGTGATGTCGGCGTGATATTCGGTGTGGCCGTCCCGAAGGATCGCGGCGGCACCGAACGGTGAGTCCGGGTCGGGCGGGTAATCGTTGGACGCCCGGATCGCGAGGGCGAGCTTGTCCGGGTCCCGATGGGCCACCGCAATCCGTCGTGGCACGCCCTCCTCGTCGGCGAGCTGGACGATGCACCAGTCGGCGAACTGCGGAACGGCGAGGTCGGCGACGCTCTGGACCGTCCGCGCGTAGTCGAGCGACGAGGCGAGGACGACGCTCGCCTGGGCGAGGAACCGCTCGCGCTCCTGGGCCAGCACCCGCTCCGTGATGTCGGTCACGGTCTCGATCACGAGATCGACGCCGCCGCTCCGGTCGTGCATCGGGCTCGCACTGATGCTGTACGACCGCCGGGTGCCGGCATCGGTCACGATCGTGAGGACGTCGTTCTGGACCGATTCGCCGCGGATCGCGCGTCGCAGCGGCCACTCGTCGTCCGCGACCTCGCTGCCGTCCTGGCGATAGCCAGGATTGCCGAGATAGAGCGGGACATCGCCGACCCGGAACCGGATGTGGGGGAGGCGACGCGCTGCATCGTTGGCGAACAGCAGCCGTCCGTCGGATGCGTCGACGAGGATCACTCCGACCGGCATGTGCCGCAGGACGGATTCGAGGCGATCCTCGGCTCGCCGGCGATGCTCGGCCATCTCGCGGAAGCGGGTCTCCCGCTCCCGGATCCGGCGCTCCGACTCGACCCGCGGCGTGACGTCATGGAACGTGTTGACCGCGACCGTCGAGCCATCCGGCAGGGTCGTCGCCCGCGCGTGGAGAAGCGACCAACCCTCCGTCCCGTCGGCCAGTCGGAACCCGATGAGCACCGGCTCCGCGGCCTCCCCGTGGAGGACCAGGCGGCCGGGCAGCTCGGCCGGATCGAACGGTTCGCCGTCCTCGCCGATCAGCGTGAACCGGGAGAGCAGGTCCTCCGGGCTGGCGGCGAGCATCGCCTCGGGGGATTCGAAGCCGGCCATTTGCGCGGCGAGGGCGTTCACGTAGACGAGGCGGCCGGTCGCGTCCTGGACGCTGATCCCCGCCGTGACCCCGGCGAGGACGACCTCGAGATCGATCGCGGGGTCGCGGTCCCCGGGGACCGCCTGGGCGGCGGTTGGTCGAGCAGGGCTCGGCACGGCGAGCGGGGCGACGGCGGCGCTCGCGATCAGCGCGTCCGGCGCGTCGTCGACGACGGCTCGGCCAGCCATGTCCGTACTCACCACGGACAGACTCGAACGCGCGCTCTGGTCACGGCTCCTCGGTGATGGTCGACGGCTCCGGTGGCCGATCCGTGCGTGGAGCGCACGAATCCGACCGAGGGATTCCTCGTGCACCCCCCGATGATGCGCCGCCTCGGCATCACGATCCACTCAACTGGTGGTCGTCGGGTCTTGCAAATCCATCACGGGACCCGATGCGGGTACGATCCGGGCATGGTCAACTCGACGATCCCGGCGACGATCACCGTTCCCGGCCGCGGCACGGTCCGCGTCGACCCCGACGTGGCGACGATCCGCTTCGGCGCGGTCGTCGTCCGCCCGACCGCCGGCGACGCCCGGAGCGCCGCCGCCGCCACGATGCAGGCCGTGATCGACGCCCTGACCGGCGGCGGCGTGGACCGGCGCGACCTGCAGACGACGCTCGTGGGGCTCGACACCGTGCGCGAGTACCAGCCCAGACGGCGGGTCGGTGGTGACCGGCTACCAGCTCACGAACACGATCGAGGCAACCGTCCGGCGGATCGATACGGTCGGCGGGCTCATCGACGCCGCGCTGGCCGCGGGTGCGACCAGCATGGACGGGCTTGCGTTCCGGCTCGCCGACCCGACGGAGGCCCTGGCGGAGGCGCGGCGGCGGGCGGTCTCCGACGCCCGTGCCCGCGCGACCGTCGCTCGCCGCCGAGGCCGCGCGTCGGGCTCGGACCGGTCGTCGCGATCATCGAGGGCGGGGCGTTGCCGCCCGGTCCGCCGCGACCGATGGCCGAGGCCCGGATGAAGCTCGCCGCCGACGTCTCGACGCCGGTCGAGGCCGGCACGAACGATCTCGAGATCGGCCTGACGGTGACCTTCGCGATCGACTGATGGCGCAGCGGCACGCCGCCGGGATCAGCCGCGACGCGGAGATCAGCCGCGGGACGCCACCACCCGCAGCAGCTCGCCGCTGCTGATGTCGACCGCGTAAAGCTCGCCCGCCTCGTCCTCGCCGAACGCGGCGAAGCTGTGACCGGTTGTCGGCGATCGCCGGCGGGGCCGGCCGATAGGCGCTCGTCGCCGGATCGATCGCCCAGACTCGACCCGAGCAGTAATCGGCGAAGACATAGCCACCCGCGAGCGCGGGCTGGGCCGTCCCGCGATAGACGTAGCCGCCGATCACGGTGCAGCCGACGTCGTGGCCGTAGTCGGTCACCGGAAGCGTGAGCGACGGGTCCCGGCATTCGGTCCGCGGCAGATAGCAATGGTTGCCTTCCATCCGGTTCCAGCCGAAGTTCGTGCCGCCCGCGGCGCCGGCCCGCTGGACATCGACCTCCTCCCAGGTGTCCTGGCCCACGTCGCCGATCCAGAGGTCGCCGGTCGCCCGGTCGAAGCTCATCCGCCACGGGTTCCGCAGGCCGGTCAGCCAGATCTCGGGCTCCCCGCCGCCGGATGCGTACGGGTTGTCTGCCGGGATCCCGTAGGCCGTCTCGCCGGACGGATGGTCGACGTCGATCCGGAGGATCTTCGCGAGCAGCGTCGTGAGCGACTGGCCGTTGCCCTGCGGGTCTCCGCCCGAGCCGCCGTCGCCCATCGCGATGTACAGGTCACCATCCGGCCCGAAGGCCAGGGCGCCGCCGTTGTGGTTCGCGTAGGGCTGCTTGATGTGGATGATCCGGACCTCCGACCTCGGGTCGACGCGATCCGGCGCGCCCGCGGCGACCGTGAACGACGAGACCTGCGTGTCACCGGCCGGGTCCGTGTAGTCGACGAACACGCGGGGATCGGTCGGGAACTTCGGGTGGAACGCGACGCCGAGGAGACCGCGCTCGCCGCCGCTCGAGATCTGGCCCGTGATGTCCATGAAGGGGGCCTTCACGATCGCCCCGTCGCGGACGATCAGGATCCGGCCGCCCTGCTCAACGACGAACAGCCGGTTGCTGCCGTCGTGCGCGTTGACGACCGCGAGCGGCGCCTCCAGCCCCGACACGACGGTCGGGAAGGTGAGCGTGAGTCCGGTCGGGTCGAACCCCGTCGCCGAGCCGGCCGGGGAAGGGCTCGCGCCCGAGCTGGCCTGGACGGACGGCGCCGCCGACGCCGGGGTCGAGGCGGCCGGCGTGGTCGGCGATGGCCCGGAGGGAACGGCCGAGGCGGACGTGCCGGTCGAGCCGCATGCCCCGATGAGCAGGGGGAGCGCCGCCGCCAGGGCGATGATCGCCCGTCGGCCGAGATGGTGGGTCGGTGGGGGCGTCATCGTCGAATCCTACGGTCGTCGGTTCGATGTGGTTCAGGAGCCGTCACGCGATTATCCTCGGCGGCATGGATGCCTTCGAGCTGTCGGAGCTGATCGCCCGAGCGGCAGGCGAGCGGCCGCCCCTACCTGGAGTTCATCACCGTCCCGGACCTGTCGGTCGGGCTGTACGTGCTCGCGGCGGGCCAGCCGGACCTCCAGCAGCCGCACGGCGAGGACGAGGTCTACTACGTCATCAGCGGCCGCGGCCGCATCTCGGTAGGTGACGAGGATCGCGAGGTCGGCCCGGGATCGACGGTGTTCGTCGCCGCGACCGTGCCCCATCGGTTCCACGACATCACCGAGGACCTGACGATCTTCGTCGCCTTCGGCCCGGCCGAGGGGTCCCGCGCCCGCACCTGACCCGGCCGCCCGGCGGAGTCACGCCACTCAGCCGAGTCCGGCCTCCGCGGCCAGCCCCGCCAGCTCGAGTGCCAGCTCGGCGCCCCGGCCCACGTCGTCGTGTCGGAAGTAGACGAGCGCGTCGACGCCGTCGGCGAGGAACGGCTGGAGCCGGTCGAGCCACCGACGGAGCTCGTCGGGCGGATAGTCGGCGCGACGGAGCCGGAGATAGAGCAGCGGCCCGGTCCGCCGGATCGTCGGCGGATCGTCGACGTCCGGCAGGTCCGTGGTGACGAGCGCCGCGCCGACGGCCGCCAGTGCGGCAAAGGTCTCGTCGACGTGCCACGAGGCCTCCTGGAACTCCATCGCGAGAGGCAGGTCGGCCGGCCACGCCCCGAGCAGCCCGGCGAGCCGCTCGTCGTCGCGCTGGACGCCGTCCGGGACGCGAAACAGAACGGTCCCGAGACGCTCCCCGAACCGCCGGAACGGGCCGGTCAGCCAGGCCACGCTCTCGGCGGGGTCGACCTGGAGCGATCGGAACGACGAGCTGCGCTGCGCTTTCACCGCGAACCGGAAGTCCGCCGGCGTGGCCCCGAGCCAGCCGTCGACGGCCGCCGGGCTGGGCCGGCGATAGAACGTGTTGTTCAGCTCGACCGTCGAGAGCCGCGAGCCGTAATGGCGGAGGAGGTCGGCGGATCGAAGGCCGACCGGGTAGAAGCGGGGCGACCACGCGGGATAGGCGAAGCCGCTCGTCCCGGTCCGCAGGCGCCCGGTCACCGGCTCATGCCTCGGCCGGAGGACACCCCTCGTGGACCGTGCGACCGTCCGACGCGAGCGGCATGGCCACGCGCCCGAGGGTCGCCTCGAGGGCAGCGAGCTCGTCCGCGTCCAGCCGATCCAGGAAGTAGCGCCGGACGCCATCCAGATGGGTCCCGGCGGCGGCCCGGAGGCGCTCCAGCCCGACCGGCGTGAGGAAGGCCTCCTGGCCGCGCGCGTCCGTCTCGCACGCGATCCGCTCGACGCAGCCCTGGGCCTCGAGCCGATCGACGAGCCGGGTGATCCCGCTCCGCGAGAGGATCACCCGTTCGGCGAGGACGTTCATCCGGATCCGGCGGCCCGGCGTGGTGGCGACCTGGAGCAGCGCGTCGTACTCGGCGAGCGACAGCCCATGTGCGGCCTGGAGCTCGTCGTCGAGCTTGCGGGTGATCCGGGCATGGGCCTCGAGGAAGTTCCGCCAGGCGTCGATGCCGGGCGGGTCCGCGACGGCCGCCGACCCGCGGCCGGCGGCGACGGGCGCGTGACGTGCGGAGGTGACGGAACCGGACATCGCCTGAATCCTACCGTTCCTCGAGATCGTTGACAACTCAACGATCTCCGTCACGCTACGATCCGGAGCCACGCCGTACCCGCCATCCCGCTTCCAGCGCGATCCGAGGTTCCCATGGCCACCTTCGACGTCGACGCCCTCCGCCGCCGGTTTCCGGCCCTCGCGATCGAGGACGGCGGCCGGCCCGTGGCCCTGTTCGACGGCCCGGGCGGCACGCAGGTCCCGGACTCGGTGATCGAGGCGATCGCGGCCTATTACCGGACCTCGAACGCGAACCACGACGGCCCGTTCCTGACGAGCCGACGGAGTGACGCATCCGTCCACGAGGCGCACCAGGCGATGGCCGACATGCTCGGAGCCGCCGACGCGTCGGAGATCAAGTTCGGGGCCAACATGACCTCGCTGACGTTCCACGTCAGCCGTTCAATCGCGGCGACGATGGCGCCCGGCGACGAGATCGTCGTGACGATCCTCGACCATGAGGGCAACGTCGGGCCGTGGAAGGCGATCGCCGCCGATCGCGGGCTCGTCGTGAAGACGCTCGACATTCGAGATGCCGACTGCACGCTCGTGCTGGACCAGCTGGACGATCTCCTGACCGACCGGACGAAGCTCGTCGCCGTCGGCTGGGCGTCCAACGCGGTCGGGACGATCAACCCGGTCGCGGAGATCGTCCGCCGGGCCCATGCCGCCGGCGCCTGGACATACCTCGACGCGGTCCACGCGGCGCCCCACCTGCCGATCGACGTGACCGCGGTCGGGACGGACTTCCTCGCCTGCTCGACCTACAAGTTCTTCGGGCCGCATGCGGGCGTCCTGTACGGCCGCGCCGAGGTTCTCGACCGGCTGCCGGCGTACAAGCTCCGGCCGGCCGAGGATCGAATTCGAGACCGGCACGGGCAACTTCGAGGGGTTGAACGGGGTCACTGCGGCCGTCGACTATCTCGCCGGGGTCGGCGTCTCGGAGGGAGGCGCCGCCGCCGACGGCGGGCGCCGTGCGCGGCTGATCGCCGGGATGACCGCGATCCGCGCCTACGAGATGGGCCTGTACCGCCATCTCGTCGATGGCCTCGAGGCGATCCCGGGACTGCGGCTCTACGGCATCACCGATCGGGCGCGCTTCGACGACCGGACGCCGACGGCCGCGCTCCGGCTCGAGGGGATCGCGCCGCGGGCGGTCGCCGAGACCCTGGGCGACGAGGGGATCGCCGTCTGGGACGGCGACTTCTACGCGACCGGCCTGATGGAGCGGCTCGGGCTGCTGGATCGCGGCGGGGTCGTCCGGATCGGTCTGACCCACTACAACACGGCGGCCGAGGTCGATCGGCTCGTCGATGCGCTCGGGCGGATCGCCGCGGGCGCCCGGCCCGTCGCGGCGGCATCGGGCTAGGAGCGGCCGGACCGGATCGATGAGCGCGCGGGGTCCCGCGCCCGACGTCGCCGTCGTCGGAGGCGGGATCGTCGGGACGTCGATCGCGGCGTTCCTCGCCGGCGCCGGGATGCGCGTCCGGCTGTACGAGCGTTCGGCGATCGCCGCCGGCGCGTCCGGCCGGAACTCCGGGATCGTCCAGCACCCCTTCGATCCCGTCCTGGCCGGCCTCTACCGGCGATCCGTCGAGGTCTACCGCGAGCTGACGGCCATCCAGGGGCAGGGGAGGCGGACGGGTATGCGTTCCCCGATGAGCCCGCCGGACTGCTCTACGTCGGTCGCGACCCGGCGCTCGCCCGCGACGAGGCCGCGCGATGGGCCTCGACGTGGCCGGACGCGCGCCCGGAGGTCCTCAGCGGTGCCGCGCTCCACGCCCTCGAGCCAGCGATCGCCGCCGACATCACGGCATGCCGGCTGGCGATCGGCTACCCGGTCGAGCCGGCGGCGGCAACCCGGGCGCTCGCCGCGCTCGCGGCGGTCCGTGGCGTCGAGACCGTGATCGGCGGTGACGCCGGGCTCGCGATGGACGGCCGTCGCGTGATCGGTGTCGAGCGCGCCGGTCGGATCGAGCCGGCCGGCTCCGTGGTCGTCGCGGCCGGTCCGTGGACGCCGTCCATCGTCGATCCGTCGGGAAGCTGGCGACCGATCCACCCGATCTGGGGCGTCGTCGCGTCGATCGCGCTGTCCGACGCCCCACGGCACGGCCTCGAGGCGATCGACATCGACGTCGAGCCGGGCGGCCGGGCCGTCGATGACGATCCGGGCGACGCCACCGACGGCGGCGTCGACTTCAGCCTGGTGCCGGCCGTCGGATCGAGCGCGCTCGGCTCGACGTTCCTGCCGCGCGAACCCGATCCGGCCCGCTGGGTGGACAGCCTCCGGCGCGTCGGGGCGCGATACGTGCCCGGGGTCGTCGACGCACCGATGGTCGGCCTGCGCCACTGCGCGCGACCGGCAAGCCTCGACGGCAGGCCGCTGGTCGGCTCAGCGCCGTGGTGCGACAGCCTGTGGATCGCGAGCGGCCACGGCCCGTGGGGGATCTCGACCGGCCCGGGCACGGCGCGCGTCCTCGTCGAGCGGATGCTCGATCCCGCCTCGGAAGGGCTCTCGCCTGCGCTCGCGGTCGATCGGTTCGGCGTGCCCGACGGCTACCGCCAGGACTCGGCGTCGAACAGGTAGAACGTCAGCTGCGACCAGCGTTCGCGGATCGAGGTCCAGCGCTCGCCGAGCGTCGGCGCCGGGGACGCGAGTTGGTCGCCGGCACCGGGGATGACGACCGCGACGTCGACGGGGCCGGGACGAGGCGTCGTGGCGGTGGCGGTGGCCGCCGTCCAGTCGTCCCGGCCGGGCTCGACGAGCCGGGGTGTCGCCCCGTGGATCCGTGCCGTTGCCGCGTAGCCGCTCACGACGGTGAGCCTACGCCCGGAATCGGCCCCGGGAAAGCCGGTTGCCCGTCGTATCCTCCCCGGGTGATCCCCACCCAGCTCCGAGCGGGCGCCCGCAGCTCCACCGCGCCCCTTCGCGACGTGCTCGTCAAGCGACCCGGCCCGGCGTTCGGCCGGGCGTTCGACGATCCGGCCAACGGCTTCCTCCACCCGGTGGATCTCGCCGCTGCGCAGCGCGAGCACGACGGGCTGGTCGAGGTCCTCGACGGCCTCGGTGTCCGCGTCCACGTCCTGGCCCACGAGCCGGCGACC
>CAWFND010000012.1:0-32932 GCA_963817095.1 uncultured Chloroflexia bacterium | reverse complement strand
CATCCGCCCCGAGGCTCCAGCGCTGGGGGTTCCTCGCCCAGCCGGACCTGCCGGATCGGCCCGGCCCGGCGTTCCTCCTCGTCGCCCTCCGGCCCGCCCCGACGCTCCAGCACTACGACCCGGAGGCCATCGAGTACTGGGCCTCCGCCGGCGATCGCGGTGAGCGGCGAACGCTGAGTCACGACAGCCCCATGCCGCGGACCGAGGATTTTGCCTGGGGGCTGATCCGGCTCGTCGACCGCCTCGGCGTCTCGAACGAGTACCTGACCTTCGGAGGGCATCTCGACGCGGCGCTGGTCGAGGACGTGGTGATCGCGGCGTTCGCGTCGCCCGCGCCGCTCCTCCGTCGGGGGGGCCACTCGCAGGGCATGGACGCCGGCGCCGACGCGGTCGGCGCGTTCTTCGCGCGACTGATGGTCGCGGTCGACTTCCGGCCCGGGTTCGAGGCCGCGCTCGCCGCGGCCGACCCGCTGACGCGGTATGCCGCGTTCGTCCAGGACGCCGACGAGCGTCGCCGCCGGCCGGGCCGAAGCTCCTCCCTCGACGAGCGGCTCGACGAGCTGATCCGCGTCGAGGCCGCCCGGCTCCAGGCGACCGAGCGAACTCACTGGGAGCTGGCCCGCGCGCTCCTGGCGGGCGCGACCTCGGCGTGACGGCATGATCGCGCGGACCATGTTCGTGCCGGATGGCCCGTCGGAACGGGACCTTGGACCGTCCCGTTCGAGCGACGTCGGGCCGATGCTCCTCCGGATCACGTCGCGCGTCGCGTCGCGGTATCGAAAGGAGCGCTCGCGATGAAGAAGATCCTCGTTGCCTATGACGGTGGCGAACCGGCCCATCGAGCCCTCGACACGGCCATCGAGCTGACGAAGCGATTTGGCGCGACGCTCTCGATCGTGAGCGTCGTCCCCTACTACCCGGGGCGCGCGGGCACGGATCCGTGGGACGATCGAGAGACCCATGATCGACAGCTGGCCGAGGCCCGGGACCTCCTGGCAAGCCAGGGCGTGGTCGCCGAGATGATCGAGCCTGCCGGCGATCCGGCGTTGACGATCGAGCGGATCGCCGAACACGGTGGATTCGACACGGTGATCGTCGGGTCGCGTGGCCTCGACGCCGTGTCCCGGTTCCTCCGGGGCAGCGTCTCCGAGCACGTCGCGACCCACGCCCGCGCCACCGTGATCGTGGCGCGCTGACCGCAGTTCGACTGCGGTTCGGTCGGGCGCCGGCACTCAGGGGGTGAGTGCCGGCGCCTTCCGATTCCCCGGCCCAGCCGGAATCCGATGGGGCGAAACGGGGACGTGAGCGTTCAGGCGGCGCACGGATCCGCGCTGCGGACATCAACAATGGCATCGACGATGCCCGCGTCACCCGCATCGTACGAGACCGGGCAGCCGGTCGAGCGGATCAGCCCGACGACCGCCCCGTTCGACCAGCGCACCGAGGCGCCGAGCCTGGCATAGCCGTGGCCGCGGGCCCACGCGATCGCCTGCCCGAGCAGCTCCTTGCCGATCCCGTGCCGCTGCCAGCGGTCGGCGACGGCGATCGCCATCTCGACGGTGTCCGCATCGATCGGCTCCAGGCAGACGTGGCCGACGATCGCCGCCGTCCGTCCTCGTCCGTGGCCTCCGCGACGATCCCCTCGCGGTGCCGATGGTCCGGCCCGCAGAAGAGGCGCGCCGCCCGCTCGCCGATCCCCGGGGTCGCGCCGAGGAAGCGGGCCTCGCGGGAGTCCGGCGAGAGATCGGCGTAGAACGCCGTCAGCGCCACCTGGTCACCCGCCGTGATCGGTCGCACCCGGTAGCCGACGGGACGTGCCTCATTCGTCATGGCCTCAGTCGACCACCTCGCGTTCCCCGGCGGCAGGTCCGAACGGCACGGATGCGCCCGCCGGATGGCACGTACGGTCGGTGCTGGTCGCGGGTAGGCTGCTGTCGTGAAGCTGGTCACGGCTGACGAGGCGACGGCGGTCGTCCGCTCCGGCAATCGCGTGTACGTCCACTGTGCGGCGGCGACGCCATCCGTGCTGCTCGACGCGCTCGTCGCCCACGCCCCGGACCTTCGGGACGTCACGGTGATTCATCTCCACACGGAAGGGCCGGGTCCGCATCTCGCTCCGGCGATGGCCGGCCACTTCCGGCATCGCGCACTGTTCATCGGGCCGAACGCCCGCGCGGCCGTGAACGAGGGACGCGCCGACTACGTCCCGATCTTCCTGTCCGACGTCCCGCGACTCTTCCTGAGCGGGGCGCTGCCGCTCGACGTGGCCTTCGTCAACGTCACGCCGCCGGACGCCCACGGCTTCTGCTCGCTGGGGACCAGCGTCGAGGCGATGCATGCGGCGATCCGTGCCGCGCAGACGGTTGTCGTGCAGCTCAATCGGGCCATGCCGCGAACCCTCGGCGAGAGCTTCATCCACGTCGACGAGATCGACCTGGCGGTCGAGGTCGACGTGCCACCGTACGTCTATCCGGCTCCCGTGATCGGCGACGTCGAGCGGCGGATCGGCGCGCATGTCGGCGAGCTCGTCCCGGACGGGGCGACGCTCCAGCTCGGGATCGGCGCGATCCCCGACCGCGACCGCGCTCGCCCTGATCGACAAGCACGACCTCGGGATCCACACGGAGATGTTCACCGACGCGGTCGTCGACCTGGTCGAGGCCGGCGTGGTGACCGGCGCAGCGAAGGAGCGCAACCGGGGCAAGATCGTGGCGGCGTTCCTGATGGGGTCGCCGCGCCTGTATAACTTCGTCCACGACAACCCGATGATCGAGATGCGGTCGGTCGACTTCACGAACGACACCCACGTCATCCGCTCGTTCGGCCGGATGGTCTCGATCAATTCGGCGATCGAGGTGGACCTGACCGGCCAGGTCGTCGCCGACTCGATCGGCCACACGCTCTTCTCCGGTGTCGGCGGGCAGATGGACTTCATCCGTGGCGCGGCGCTCGCCTCCGATGGTCGATCGGTGATCGCATTGCCCTCGACGGCGGCCGGCGGGACGGTCTCGCGGATCGTCGACCACCTCCGCGAGGGCGCCGGCGTCGTCACGACGCGGGCCCACGTCCGGACCGTCGTGACCGAGTGGGGCGTCGCCGAGCTCTTCGGGCTGAGCCTCCGTGAGCGGGCCACGGCCCTGATCGCGATCGCCCATCCGGACTTCCGGTCCGAGCTGCGGAGCGAGGCGGCGAAGCTGCATCTCCTGTAGGGCGCGCGCCCGGCGGGCCGAATGGCCCGGTTCGAGACGACGAACGGCGCTGGGCGACGACCACGCCGCGGTTCCACGCTCGTGGCAGGTTCAGAACGGAGGGTCTGGCATGCTCATGCAACTCCTTGTCGCCGCGTTCCTGCTCGGACACGCGGCACTCCACATCGCGTTCATCGCCCCGGCCCCGCCGGCGACCGCCGACGGGCCCGCCTGGCCGTTCACGACCGCGGACTCGTGGCTCTTCACCCGTATGGGCGTGCCGTCCGAGACCGCACGGCTCGTCGCCATCGCGCTCGTCGCGGCCACGATCGCCGGGTTCGCGCTGGCCGCGATCGTCGCGCTCGGCTTCCTGCCCGAGGCGATCTGGGTCCCGGCGATCCTCGTTGGTGCCGTCGCGTCGCTGGGCCTGCTGGTCACCTGCTTCCACCCGTGGCTGGCCCTCGGCGTCGTGATCGACGTCGCCCTGATCTGGGCCTGCCTGGTTGCGGGCTGGACCCCGGAGGGATCGAAGTCGGCGGTCTGATCCGCCAACGTGGAAAGGAGCTCACCATGAAGGTCCTCGTCACCGCCGCGTCCAGGCACGGATCGACCGCAGAGATCGCGGCCGTGATCGCCGGCATCCTCCGGACGTCGGGCATCGAGGTCGACGTCGCAGCACCCGAGTCCGTCGAGGCGATCGACGGGTACGACGCGGTCGTCCTCGGGTCCGGCGTCTATGCGGGTCATTGGATGAAGCCGGCCAAGGATTTCGTCGAACGGTGGGAGCTGGACCTCGCCGAGCGACCCGTGTTCCTGTTCTCGAGCGGACCGCTGGGCGAGATCCCGAAGCCGACCGAGGACCCCCTCGACGTCGAGGAGATCGACCGCTCGACGGGGGCCATCGACCACCAGGTGTTCGCCGGGCGGCTCATGCGCAGCCAGATGAGCGTGCCGGAGAAGATGATCCTCACGGTCGTGCGGGCACCCGACGGCGACTTCCGCCCGTGGGACGACATCTCCGACTGGGCGAAGGAGATCGCCCGCTTCCTCCTCGGGACGTCCACCGTCAACGAGCCCGTGACGAACTGATGCCTTTGTGGCGCGCGGGGAGAAGGGCCGGCCCGGCGGGCCGGCCCCAATCGCCGACGGCCTGATCGCTCGGTGCGGGAGCGAGCAAGATGCGTGGGTGACCGATCGACCCCCGCGGATCGTCCTCGTCGGGATGATGGGCTCCGGCAAGACCTCCGTGGGCCGGGCGCTGGCCTCCGCGCTGGATTGGCCGCTCCTCGACAACGACGCGCTCGTCCATGAGATGACCGGGCGGACCGGGCCTGAGCTCTTCGAGGCGGAGGGCGAGATTGCGCTCCATCGGGCCGAGCGGGCGGCATTCGGTGAGGCGATCGGGCGACCGACGCCGTCGGTGGTGACCGCGGCAGGCTCCGTGGTCGACGATCCATGGCTGCGTGCCGCGCTCCCGAACGCCGGCTGGGTCGTCTGGCTGGACGCCGAGCCGGAAACGCTGGTCGCCCGGATCGCCGCCGGGGACGGCCGCCGATCGGACGCGCCGGACGCCTCGTTGCTGTCGACGCTGCTCATCACCCGGGCGCCGCTCTGGACCGCCGTCGCGAACCAGATCGTCGAGGTCGACGATCGGTCCGTGGACGAGATCGTCGCGACGATCCGGGCGGCGTCGGGGTTCAGCGAGGCCAGGTCAGCCGGCTGACGCCTCCGGAGTCTCAGCCTCGGCCAGCGCCCCGTGCAGCTCGATCGAGTGGGTGCGCAGCCAGCGCCGCCACACGAGATGGTCCGGGCGCCGCGTGGCGACGATCGCCCAGAAGCGCGGACCGTGGCCGAAGACCCGGAGATGCGCCAGCTCGTGGACCACGACCGTCTCGAGCGCCTCGGGCGGCGCGAGGACGAGCCGCCAGCTGAACATCAGCCGGCCCTGTCGCGAGGCGCTGCCCCAGCGGCTGCGCGGGTCGCGGAGGCTGATCGCAGCGGGCCGGACGCCGAGGGCCGTCGCGTGGTCGGCGATCGTCGCCTCGAGCGCAACTCGTGCCTGCTCGCGGAAGAACCCGTCGAGGACACGCGCGACAGCCTCGCGATCCCGGGCGGCCAGCGACACGCGAAGCTCGAAGCCGTCCGGTGTCACGATCCGGGCAACGCTCGATCGGCGGGTCGACGACGCCGGCGCGATCCGCAATCGGTGCAGCTCGCCGCGGAAGCGGATCAGGGCCCCGTCGGCGAGTCCGCCGCGGGCGGCGAGCTCGGCCCGCTCGCGTGCTCGCCGCTCCAGGTGGCGCCCGATCCAGACACGGCGGTCGTCGAGGAACGCCTCGATCCGGGCCTCCGGGTGGGCCCAGCCGCGGCGCGTCGGTGGCGGGACGGTGACGACGAGGCCGAGCTCGGGGTCGATCGTGATCCGGAGATGGCGCGACCGCGCCGAGTGGCGGACGGTGTAGGCGAACGGCGAGCCGCTCAGCGCGCGCGACCCTCGCGCAGGGTCGCGACCGCCTTCTCGATCCGCCGGCGGCGCGTGTCGTCGCCCTTCGCGGCGTTGATCGGGTCGACCCAGAAGCGCTGGTTGCTGAACGAGAGGCCGTCGAACGTCGCGCGCGCGGCCGGGACGGCGTCGAGCGCCGCCGCCAGGTCGTCGGGGACCGCCATGACCCGCGGCGCCGTATCGAGCTCCAGCTCGACCTCGATCGTGTCGCCGCCCTTGACGCCGGTCGCCTGACGGACGGCCTCGCTCACGCCGATCATCGGGCCGCCGTTGACCGTCGCGACGCTGCTTCGATACGTGTAGCCGTTGATGGTCACCGAGACCTTGGGTGCCTTGCCCGCGCCGAGGGCCGTCATGACGTCCGCCGGGACCTTGATCCCCGTCGCCGTCTTCGAACTCTGGAAGAGCACGGTCCGGAATCGCATGCCGTTAGCGTGCCACAGCCGGTATCGTGCAAGGCGCGCGATCCACCATCGTCCCAGGAGCGAGTGCGTGGCATGGACGTCGTCCTTCTCGGGTTCATCGCCGGATTCATCTACGGCGGCTTCCGATCCGGGTTCCTGAAGCGCCTCTTCGGGATCGCCTTCGCGATCATCGCCCTCATCGTCACGGCGTACCTCCGCTACCCCGTCGCGGCGATCGCATCGACGTTCTTCAAGGACATCCCCGCGGACTACGCCCAGCTCGTCGGCGCGATCATCGTGTTCCCCGCGACGCTCGCCACGCTGCACATCCTCAGCCGGAAGACCATCGAGCGGATCCATGTCCAGGGCCTCACGAAGGGGGTCGATTCGATCCTGGGCGCGATCCTCGGTGGCATCGAGGCGATCATCATCCTGTCGGCCGTCGTCGTGATCGTCGACGCCTATTTCGGAACGTCGGCGACGGCGTTGCCGCGAAGCGTCCCGGCCGGACCGCTGAAGGAGATCGTCAAGGCCTTCAACGCATCGGAGACGGTCCAGCTCCTGCGCGAGTGGACGGTGCCCTTCGTCCTCGCGATCCTCGGGCCGTTCCTCCCGAAGGACCTCGGCCACCTTGTCCCGACCGGCCTGCCGGGCCAGGACCTGCTGCCCGGGGGCAGCCTCCTGCCGCTGCCGTGAGGGCCTCGCGCGGCACGCACGACTAGCCCGAAACGCCCGTCTGCCGCGTCTACCCTTCGCAGGGCCGCCGCCAGGAGCGGCCGTTCGAGGGGTCAATGACCGTCGAGGCGCTCCGCAACCGCCGACCACAGACGCTCGCCGATCTCCTCGAGGCGCACGGGCGGGAGATCCAGGCCGTCGCCTGGCTGATCCTGCGCGATCGACCGCTCGCCGAGGACGTCACGATCGAGACGCTCCTGACGGCATTCGAGAAGGCCGGCTCGATCCGCGACGACGCCGCCCTGCGGCCGTGGCTCCTCCGCGTGGCGACGAACCGCGCGCTGAGCGTGCGCCGGTCGTCCTCGCGCGTTGTGGACCTGACGCTCGTCCCCGATCGGGCGGCGCCCGGCGACCTCGCGGTCGACGCGGCCGACCACCTCGGGCTGCTCGCCGGGATCGCCGACCTCCCGCTCCAGATGCGAGCCGCCATCGTCCTGCGCTACTACGCCGACCTTCCGGTCGATGAGATCGCCCGGGTGCTCGGCAAGAGCCCGAACACGATCAAGGCCCAGCTCCAGACCGCGCTCGACCGGCTCCGCCGGTCGCTCGCCGACCCGGCCGTGCCGTCGGCCACGGAGGCCCGCCATGCATGACGAGATGCTCGAGCGACGGCTCCAGGCCGCCCTCCACGGCGAGGCCGATGCCATGACGATGACGATCACCTCAGCGGAGCTCGAGCGGCGGTTCGCGCTCCGGCGGCGACGCGGGGTGTCCCGGATGGTGACGTTGCTCGCCGCTGCCGGGATCGGGGTCGGGATCGTCGGCGCGGCGGGTGCCGCAGCCGGCTGGTTCGACCGAGCGACCTTGCCTCCCGGCCCGGCCCCGTCGACCGCCCCCGCGATCGTCGGCAAGGCCTCGCCGCCGCCGTCGCCGTCGCTCCGGCCGAGCGCGGCGCCACCCACCCTCCCGACGCTCGATGCGCTGATCGCGGCGGGCGATCCGTCGACCGTCGTGCTCGCCCAGGCCCACGGACCTGCCGACGGACCGGCCGCGCTGCCGGCGTCGATCTCCGTCGATCCACCACGCGTGCAGCTGGCGTTGCCGCCCGGTCATGCCGACTACGAGGTCGTCGTTCGCCTGCATCAGCAGCGGGCAGATGGGTGTCTTCGTCACGGACCCGGCGCGCTTTGGCGTGCTCCAGAAGCCCGACATCCCGTGCGACGGATCCGTGACCTCGAAGACGTTCAGGGACCAGGGCACCCTCCTGTCCCTCACGGCGGATGCGGCGCAGGCCAGCTGGCGTGTCGTCGTCCGCCGCCTCTCGGCGCCGCCCGGCCCGATCGACGGCGCGGCCGAACCACCCGTCGACCCTGGGCAGCAGGAGTTCCTGCGGATCACCGACCACGACGTCGACGTAGGCTCGCAATCCGGCGTCCGCGTCGCCCGGACGCCCCCGTGACGCCGGTCCAGGTCGCCAGCCTGCCGCCGCGCAGAGGGTTCACGTCTGGCCTGTCCTGCTCCGGGGCGCCGTCGATGCGGTTCGTCCTCACGGGCGACGGGCGCGGTCCCTCGTCGGCGACACGGAGACGCAAGACTTCTGCGACGGGGTCGTCCATCCGGCACCGGCTGACCATCGCGCAGCCGTTCGGAACGAACGTCTTCGTGGCCCCGATCGCCCGGCGTGAGCTGGCAGCTCGTCGTTTCATCGGACGCTGCCGCCGATCCAGCTGGTGGAGCGTCGAACCGGGCTGGCAGCTGTCCAGCGGCCTCGGACCGAACCTCGAGTTCCTTGAAGTCGAAGAACGCGACGTGTCCCTGTCCGCCGGCGACAAGCCGGGGCCCGTCCGCGTCGTCTTCACGTGCGCCGGCAGCGGGATCGGCGAAGGTCACCTCGATGCGGCCGCGAGGCCGGCGAGTCGAACGAGTCATTCGATGTCGACTGTCCCGCCGGGGGCGCGTCGGTCGAGCGGACGGTCGATCTGCCCGCGGGCAACGTCCAGCTGACGTATCAGGTTCCCGCCATGACCTGGATCGCGGTGTAGCGCCCTGGTGCCCGATCCGTCGACGGCGCCATGAGGCGCGCGGACCTCGCCCTCAGGCCTCGGCGATGACCCCGATGGAGATCCGGAAGCCGGCCCGGCGCTGGAGCGGCGGCATCAGCGTGCCCTGGCCGATCGGTGCGTCGCCCGGGAACCAGCGGACCCATTCCGCGTTGAACGCGTCGAACTCCGTCGGGTCGCGCAACGACCAGTTCGCCCAGACGACCTTCTCGAGCGAGCTGCCCGTTGCCTCGAGCTTGGCCTTCAGGTTCGTCAGGCACTGCCGCGCCTGCTCCTTGATCGCGTTGCTGACGACCTGGCCGGTCACCGGATCGATCGGTCCGACGCTCGACACGTAGACCATCCCGCCGGCGGCAACCGCGCGACCCTGGCCGACCTTCAGCGCCGCGGCCATCGCGGCATGCTGGTCGTCGCCCGTGCCCCAACGGCCCTTCATCGCCTGGACCGGCCGCAGCGGATCCTCCGGGGGGATGCCGAACTCGCCCGGCGGGAGCTTGACGCCGTTCTTCTGGAACTGGGGCATGAACGTCGGGCGGATGCCGGTCGGCCGCAGCTCGCCGATGATCTTGCCCTCGTCGTCGACGCCGGTCTGCTCGAACGTGAAGATGTCCTGCGTCAGGATCTCGTCGTCCTCGATCCCGTAGACCTCGGTGATGTTGACGACCTTGCGGGTGCCGTCCTTGAGCCGCGAGGTGTGAACGATCAGGTCGACGGCCGAGGCGATCTGCTCGCGGATGGCCCGCAGCGGGAGCTGGTAGCCGGTCATCAGGATCATCGTCTCGAGCCGGCGGAGCATGTCCTTGGGGCTGTTCGCGTGGCCGGTCGAGAGCGAGCCGTCGTGACCGCTCGACATCGCCTGGAGCATGTCCAGGGCTTCGCCGGACCGGCACTCCCCGACGATCACCCGGTCGGGTCGCATGTGCATCGCGTTCCGGAGGAGCTGGCGGATCGTGATCTCGCCCTCGCCCTCCAGGTTGGGCGGGCGCGACTCGAGCGTGATGACGTGGTCCTGGCGGAGCTGGAGCTCCGCCGCGTCCTCGATCGTGACGATCCGCTCGTCGTTCGGGATGAAGGACGACAGGACGTTGAGCGTCGTCGTCTTGCCGGAGCCCGTGCCACCCGAGACGAACAGGTTGAGACGGGCTTCGATGCAGGCCCGGAGGAGATCGAACATCTCCGCCGTCGCGGTCCCGAAGCCGATCAGGTCGTCGACCGTGTACGGCCGCGCTGCGAACTTCCGGACCGTGATGACCGGCCCAACGAGCGACAGCGGTTCGACGATCGCGTTGACCCGGGAGCCGTCCGGCAGCCGTGCGTCGACGCGTGGGCTCATCTCGTCGATCCGCCGGCCCATCGGCGTGATGATCCGGTCGATGATCCGGAGGACGTGCTCGTCGTTGAGGAAGACGGTGTCGACCCGCTGGATCTTGCCGCCGCGCTCGATGTAGACGTGCGTCGGCCCGTTGACCATCACCTCGGTGATCGTCTCGTCGTGGAGAAGCGGCTCCAGCGGCCCGAAGCCGGTGACGTCGTCCGACAGCTCGTCGATCAGGCGGCTCCGCTCGTCGTGGGTGACGGCGTATCCGTTCTCCTTGATCGTGCGATCGACGATCGCCTCGATCTTCGCGTGGGCGTCGGTCTCCTTGACATCGAGCAGCGTGTCGAACGCGTTCACGACCTCCGCCTGGAGGCGGAGCCGGATGTCTCGCAGGAGCTCATCGCGCGCGGCGTTCCGGACGACGGGCTGGGGCGGCGGGGGCGGCATGACAGGCACGACGGGTGGCGGCGTTCCGCCACTCGCCAGCTCAGCGGCCTGCTGCGCCCGTTCCACGCGCTGGAGCAGGGACATCAGGAGACCTCCCCTCGGTCCACCGATCGGCTCTGGATGCGTGAGTGTCCTTGACGGACGAGGCGGTCATGGCCTCGACCGGGTGAGTACTGGCGGAGCATAACCCGAAGGTCCGGGGTCCCGGTGCCGGGTCGCACCTCGTTTCTGTCGAACCGCCGACAGCGGTCCGCGCGGTTCGTCGTGGGCCGATCCGGGCACGCTCCTGCGCTATACTCCGCCCTCCGGCTGTGGGGCTATAGCTCAGCTGGGAGAGCGTCTGAATGGCATTCAGAAGGTCAGGGGTTCGAACCCCCTTAGCTCCACCATTACATCGCACGTGAACCCGGCGACGCCGTCCATCCATGACCCCCTGCCGGACCGGCGGGGGGTTCGTCGTTCACCCGGAGCCTGAAGCCGCCGATGACCGTCCAGGACCAGAGCCCGCAGCCAGGGGCGAGCCGCCCGCCGCGGGTGGAGCGTTACGACCCGGCCTCGATCGAGCCCCGCTGGCAGCAGCGCTGGGCGGAGCTCGGGCTGTACCGGACGGACCTGTCGGACACGACGCGCCCGACGTTCTACCTGCTGACGATGTACCCGTACCCGTCGGGTGACCTGCACATCGGGCACTGGTACATCAAGACCCCGACCGATGCGATCGCCCGCTTCCATCGGATGCACGGCGAGAACGTCTTCCTGCCGATCGGCTTCGACGCGTTCGGCCTGCCGGCGGAGAACGCGGCGATCAAGAACGACATCAACCCGCGCGACTGGACGATGGCGAACATCGACAACATGCGCCGGCAGCTCCGGTCGATGGGGGCAACGTTCGACTGGGAGGCCGAGGTCGTCACGGCGGACCCGTCGTACTACCGCTGGAACCAGTGGCTGTTCCTGAAGTTCCTCGAAGGCCGGGCCTCGCCTATCGCCAGACGTCCGCCGTCGACTGGTGCCCGAACGACGGGACGCTCGCCCGCGAGCAGGTCGAGGGCGCGGATCGCCACTGCTGGCGGTGCGGGGCGAAGGTCGAGAAGCGCGACCTGCCGCAGTGGTACCTGCGGGTCACGAACTATGCCGACGAGCTGCTCGACTTCACGGGTCTCGACTGGCCCGAGCCGATCAAGACCCAGCAGACGAACTGGATCGGTCGGAGCGAGGGCGGCGAGATCGTCTTCGAGACCGCACCGTCCGCCCACCACCCTGGCGGCAAGGAGCTGCGGGTCTTCACGACGCGAGCGGACACGCTGTTCGGCGCGACGTTCATGGTCCTCGCCCCCGAGCATCCGCTCGTCGCGGAGCTGACGGCCCCGGATCGCTTTGCCGAGGTCAGCGCCTATCTCGCCCAGGCTGCCGCCCGGACGGAGATCGACCGGCTGTCGACCGACCGCGAGAAGACCGGCGTCGCGATCGGGGCGGATGCGATCAACCCGGTCAACGGCGAGCGGATCCCGATCTTCGTCGCCGACTACGTCCTGGGCGGCTACGGCACCGGGGCGATCATGGCCGTCCCGGCCCACGACGAGCGGGACTACGCGTTCGCCGTGAAGTTCGGCCTGCCGATCCGGCGCGTCGTCGCGGCACCGGGCGACGAGGATCGCGACCTGGCGGACGGCGCCTACTACGCCCATTCCGCCGGCGAGCGCCTGGTCCACAGCGGCCCGTACACCGGTCTCGGGGTCGACGAGGGCGGTGCGGCGATCGTGTCCGCCCTCGAGGCGGAGGGCAAGGGCAAGGCGGCGATCACCTACCGGCTCCGGGACTGGCTGATCAGCCGCCAGCGCTACTGGGGCACGCCGATCCCCGTGATCTACTGCCCGGACGACGGGATCGTTCCGGTGCCCGAGGAGGACCTGCCGGTGCGGCTGCCGGACACGGTCGACTACCGCGGCAGCGGCGAGAACCCGCTGAATCGGGACGAGGCGTTCCTGAACGTCGTCTGCCCGAAGTGCGGCGGCCCTGCCCGGCGCGAGACGGACACGATGGACACGTTCATCGACTCCGCCTGGTACTGGTATCGCTACCTGTCGCCGGAGAAGGCCGGAGCGGCGTTCGATCGCGCCCTGGCGGAGCGCTGGACCCCGGTCGACCAGTACACGGGCGGCTCGGAACACGCCGTCATGCACCTGCTCTACGCCCGCGAGTTCACGAAGATGATGCGCGACGTCGGCATCCTGAACCAGGACGAGCCGTTCAAGCGCCTCTTCAACCAGGGCCAGATCCTGGGCACGGACGGCGAACGGATGTCGAAGTCTCGCGGCAACGTCGTGGACCCGGACGATCTCGTCGTGCGGTTCGGGGCGGACACCGTCCGGCTCTTCCTGATGTTCATGGGGCCGTGGGACCAGGGCGGCCCGTGGAGCCCGACGGGCATCGGCGGAGTCCACCGGTTCCTGAACCGGCTCTGGACGATCGCTCTCGATCCGACCGGCCGTGAGCCCGGCGACCCGGAGTCCGGGACGCTCCCGGCCGGCGAGGACGAGGCGGCCGCGCGGACCGCGATCCGCCACGCAGCCCACCGGACGCTCCACGGCGTCACCGCCGACTACGAGGCGTTCCACTTCAACACGATGATCGCGAAGCTCATGGAGATGGCGAACCTGCTGATGCGGTATCGCGGCACGGTCGCCGCCGGCTCGCCGGAGTGGGACGAGGCGGTCCGGCTCGCGCTTCTCATGCTGGCGCCGGCCGCGCCGCACATCACCGAGGAGCTGTGGTCCCGGCGTCTCAAGGCGTCCGGCGACGGCCTGGTCGTCCATCCACACCGAGCGCTGGCCGGAAGTCGATCCCGCGGCGATCGTCGAGGCGACGCGCGAGGTCCCGGTCCAGGTCAACGGCAAGCTCCGCGACCGGATCACCGTCCCGGCGGACATCTCCGAGGCGGACCTCGAGGCGGCCGCGCTGGCGAGCGAGCGGGTCCAGGCGATCCTCGCGGGTCGGGCGCCGCTGCGGGTGATCCAGGCCGGCGGTGGCCGGCTCGTGAACATCGTCGTCCGGGACGCCTGAAGCCGATGCCCCACGTCCCGGAGCAGCGCGACCTCGGCGGCGATCCCGGATCCGCCGCGCTCGAGGCCGACGTCGACCGGCTGCTCGCCGAGCATCCGATCGGGATCCAGGCGATCGAGCGGGCGCTGCGCGCATCGATCGAGGGCCTCGAGCCCGGGCTGGTCGTCCAGGTGGACTTCGGCAACAAGCTGATCGCGTTCGGCCGGACGATGAAGATGCGCGGTCTCCTGTTCGCGATCATCGCCCACCAGTCGTGGGTCAACCTCCAGCTTGCCGACGGCGCGGACCTGGCCGATCCGGACGGGCTGATCGAGGGCACCGGCAAGCGGATCCGCCACGTGAAGATCCGGTCGGTCGAGGCGGCGTCGTCGGCGCCGGTCCTCGCGATCATCCGAGCCCAGCTCGCCGCCCGTCAGGAGGGCTGACGCGTGGCTTCGACGCACGGCGTGGCCGCGGTCTCGTGGGGCCCCGGGCGGATCGACCGGTTCTGGATCGGGCCGGACGGCGACCTGCTCCACGCGGCCCTCGACGGCGGCGCATGGCAGCCGGCTGAGTCGCTCGGCGGCAGCCTGTCGGCTGCGCCCGGCGTGACCGCCTGGGGCGTTGACCGGCTGGAGGTCTTCGCGGTGTTCCCGGACGGCCAGCTCTGGGACCGCTACTGGGACGGGATCAGCTGGCATCCGTGGGAGTCCCTCGGCGGCGACCTGGATCCCGCGGGCGGCGCCGCGGCCTCGTCGTGGTCCGGCGACCGGATCGACGTCTGGGCGGCGGGCCGCGATGGGCGGACCTGGCACCGGTTCTGGGATGGCAGCCGCTGGGTCGACTGGGAGCAGCTCTAGGTCGGGTCGCGCGGGGCCTCGCGCGAGATGTGGAGGACCGTGCCGATCGGCCGGAAGCCCACCCGCGCGTAGACCCGCGCCTCTGCCTCGCTCGCCATGAGGAACGGCGCGCCGACCGGCTCGCGACTGTCCGTCGTCCTGGCCAGGACCGCGCCGGCCCCGCCGGCCAGGTTCGCCCGAAGGTCCCGGTCCTCGACGATCGATCGGCGCAGGTAGGCGGCGATGGCGGCGTGGCCGGTCGGATCCATGGCGCAAGCCTAGCCAGTCGGCTCTACGCTTGGCCTCCCGGCCGCCAGGCCCATGCGACACCGGAGGCACCATGCCCGAACTCCGACTCGGCGCACTCTGCTGGAACCAGTACACGGACTTCCCGAGCCTCCTTGCGGCGGGCGTCCGGGCGGACGAGCTGGGCTACACCAGCCTCTGGACGTGGGACCACCTCTACCCGATCGTCGGGAGCAGCGACGGCCCGATGTTCGAGGCCTGGCTGACCCTCGCCGCCTGGGCCCAGGCGACGAAGCGGGTCCGGATCGGGCTGATGGTGGGGGCGAACACGTTCCGCGAGCCCGCCCTCACGGCGAAGATGGCGACGACCCTCGACCACATCAGCAACGGCCGGGCGACGCTCGGCATCGGCGGGGCGTGGTTCGAGGAGGAGCACGTCGCCTTCGGTCTCCCGTTCGGCAGCGGCTTCCCGGAGCGGCTGCGCTGGCTGGGCGAGGCCCTGCCGGTCCTCCGCGGGATGCTCCACGGCGAGCGGCCGACCGCGCGTGGCGATCACTACCACGCTCGTGGGGTCCGGAACGACCCGCCGCCGGTCCAGGGGCGGCTGCCCCTCCTGATCGGCGGCGGCGGCGAGCAGGTCACGCTGAAGCTCGTCGCGCAGTACGGCGACGCGAACAACGTCGGCGGCGGGATCGAGCGAGTCCGCCACAAGGAGGAGGTCCTGGTTCGCCATTGCGAGGCGATCGGCCGTGATCCATCGGAGATCGAGCGGACCAGCGGCCTCGGCGTGGTCGTCATCCGCGATTCACGCGACGAGGCGCGACGGGTCGCCGACGCGATCTTCGAGCGGAACGGGAGGGCGCCGACCTGGGATGACCAGCCGATCGGGACGCCGGAGGACGTCGCCGCCCACGTCGCGCCGTATCTCGAGATCGGCTACCACCACCTGATCGCCGGGTTCCCGAGCCCGTATGACGAGGAGTCGATGACGCGCCTCGCGACCGAGGTCGCCCCGGCGCTCGCCGGCTGAGCGCCGGGCCGCGAGGTCATCCGGCCGACCGGCCGGTCAGGAGGCGACGGCCGCCTCGTCGCCGTCCTTTTGACGGGCCCGATGCCGCCGCGCCTTTGCCCGGTTGCCGCAGGTCGCCATGTCGCACCAGCGGCGCTGCCCGGAGCGCGACTCGTCGAAGAAGATCCAGCGGCAGGTCTCGCTGGCGCAGATCCGGAAGCGATCGTCGTGGCCGCTGCCCACCTCGCGGGCGATCGGCTCCGCGATTCGGGCGAGGGCATCGTCGACAGGGTCGCCGACGTGGCTGTGACCGAGGCGCACGCCATCCGGGGCCGCAACGAGCTCGACGCGCTCGCGCGACCGGAGCGCGCGGTTGACCTCGTCGATCGCGGACCGCGTCGGCGCTTCCTGGTGGGCCACGGCATGGGCGACATCGCGGAGGGCTGTGCGCGCCGTGACGATCCGCTCCAGGGTGTCTCGACGGGCCGCGTCCGTTGCCCCGAGCGTGGTGATCGATCCGGAGTCGGCGACGATCTCGTGCTCCACGAGCCAGCCGGCCGCGATGTCCAGGCTCGTCAATCGCTCGACGAGTGCACCGTCTTCGAGCTCCAGGGTGTTCAGGAAGTCGAAGGCCGTCTCGAGCGGGACGACGTCATGGACGTGCTCGGTCGTTGCCGGGTCATGAGCCTGTGTTGCCTGCATCACATAACCACTGTAAATCACTTGACAGGTTACGTGCAAGAGGGTAGTCTTCGGCAGTAACCAGAAGAACAAGAAATACCGGTTACGGACTCATCACCGGAGGCCCGCGATGGAAGCACTGGCACTGATCACGGCGATCCTCGTCGGCCTCGTCGGTCTCGACCTCGCCGCCATGCGGTGGGGGCACGACAGCCGAGAGCACACTCGCGAGCAGGATCGGTCCTGGCCGATCCACTGACGGCTCGCGTCGCCGTCAAGCGCCACCGGCCCGATTCCGCCGGTCGCGGACAGGAGATCCTCATGCACAGCCACTACCTCTTCCTTGCCCTCGACATCGCGGGCCAGCGGGCCGCAGAGGCGGACCGCTACCGCCTCGCCCAGGCCGCCCGCCAGGCGTCGACCGATGTGAACCGGGTCCGCCGACTCGTCGCCCGGGCAGCCGTCGCGGTCGCCCGAGCCGCCGACGAGGCCGCGATCCGCCAGTCACCCACCACCGCCTGAACCCCGGCCGCCCGGCCTGCCGGGCCAGATAACCGCCGGAGAAGCCGGGCCTGAAACGGGCCGGATGGACGCCCCGCCGACGTCGGAAGTGCCACGCACGTTCGATAGCGGGGCGCTCCCCTTCTGCACGTGACCGGGTCGAGCCCGGCGACCAAAGCCATCGCCGACTCCTTGCCGTGGGTCACGCCGCTCGCCAGGCGATGCCAGCGCTCATGCCCGAACGTCGCCGCGATGCTCGTCGGATCGCCAAACCCGACGCGCTCCGCGTTCGCGGGGACACGTGCGACCGCCCTCGCTGCCCGTCCGTCCTACGACCGGGCGCGGTACCAGGCAATGCCGCCGAGGTAGGCGAACCCGAACAGCCCGCCCATCCACGCATACGGCATCGCGTCGCCCTCTCGGAACTGCGTGACGAGGAAGGCCGCGACCAGGGCGACCGCGAGCACCTGCGCCGCGAGCGACAGCGCCCGCAGGTTGATCGTGTCCCAGCGTTCGTCGCGCGGCATCCCCGAGAGCAGGCTCGCGACATCCGATCGCGACTGGAGCACCACGAGCATGATCGCGTAGCCCGCGACGATCACGAACGAGATCGCCGCCTGTGCCGGGCTCGCGTTGGGACCCAGCAGGGAGGCCGCGATGAGCAGGCCGAGGACGAGCGCCACGGCCGGCACGAGCCACCTAGTCATGGTCTTCGTCATGGAACACCTCCTCGATGGGTCGGCCGAAGAAGCGCGCGATCGCGAACGCCAGTGGCAGCGACGGCAGGTAGCGACCGGTCTCGATCGCGTTGATCGTCTGGCGCGACACGCGCAGTGCCTCCGCGAGCTGGCCCTGCCTGAGCCCTCGTTGCTCGCGGAGGAGCCGAACGTCGTTCGTCATGCCTGTAAAGGTAGCTTGTCATCTGCGAACCTGTCAAGTAACCTTTACAGCCCGGCGGCGCCAGCTCCTCGGGCGCGGGATCCGTGCTGGCCCGGCGCGCGGCGAGCGAACATGCCGATGTCGGAAGCGCCACCGATGGTCTCGCGCGGCGTCGGCCTGTTGCAGTCGCCAATCGCTCGCCACAGTGGGCTTTCCGTGGGCGCGGTGATCGATACTGCGACAGCGGACAAGGACGGCCGGGACGCGGTGCCGTCGTTGCAGCTGATGAGGGCGCCAGTCGGTTGACAGGCAGGCTGGGATGCTCCGCGATCGATGCCGGAGGGCCGAGACATGCCGCTGTTCATGGATCGCCACGACCTCCCCGGCGTCACGGCTGCGGAGGTGGCCAACATGCATCTCCTCGACCTGCCGGTGTCGGCCCGCCACGACGTTCAATTCCTCTCGTACTGGTTCGACGCCGATGCCGGAGCCGCTTTCTGCCTGGCCCGGGCTCCCGCTCCCGACGCGCTGGCGGCCGTCCATCGCGAATCCCACGGCCAGGTCCCCAACAGGATCATCGCGGTCGACGAAACCAGCGTCCTCCGGTTCCTGGGTCGGATCGAAGACCCCGTCGACCCAGCGAGCGTCACGAGCCCGTTTCGCACGATCCTGTTCACGGACCTCGAGGGCTCGACGTCTCTCCTCTCCGAGCTGGGTGACTCCGCGTACATGGCGTTGCTCGGCGAGCACGACCTGATCATCCGCCGCGCCCTCGTGGCCAGGCGCGGCCGCGAGGTGAAGCACACCGGCGACGGCGTCATGGCCTCGTTCGACGACGTCCCACATGCGTTGGCGTGCGCGATCGACATCCTCGACAGGCTCGATGACCGGAACGTCTCGAGTGGAGCGCCAGCCTTGTTGGTCCGCATCGGCATGGCAGCGGGCGAGCCTGTCGACCGCGACGACGACCTGTTCGGTTCGACGGTGAACCTGGCCAGTCGCATCTGCAACGCTGCTCACGGAGGCCAGATCCTCGTCTCGGAGCTCGTGCGCGAACTCGGGATCAAGGACGGCTTCACCTTCTCGCCGGCGGGAATGAGGGTCCTGAAGGGATTCCCCGGCCCAATCGCCCTCTACGAGCTGGATCGGGTTGCCCGGGCAAGCCCTGAGCGGGCGAGTCATCCGACATGAACCGGAAGCCAGGGCGGCCTCTCACCGCCCCGACCGCGGCATGAACGCCGCGGTCCGGCCGATCCGCCGGCTCAGCGTGCGACGGCGAGGTCCGTGACCGCGAAGACCATCCGGCAGTCCTTCGACGGCGCTTGGACGTCGTCGAAGTCCGTCATCGTGCAGTTCGCCGCGGCCGGATGATCGAAGACGCCGGTGACGGTGACGACCTGTCCGACGGGCAGGGTGGCCGGATGCCGACCGTCGGGATCCAGGTGCAGGATCAGCCAGTCGCCGGGATCCCGTGGCGGAGCCGTCCGGTCGGGCTCGACGAGGAGCGGCGGGTTGCCACTTCCCAGGGTGAACCAGCTGGGTGACGACGAAGGGCCGTCGATGTCGCAGTTGCAGTCGACGAGGCGCGCCCGGATCGTGATCGGCGCCCTCGGGTAGCACGCGAGGCCGACGCCCGGCTGCAGGCCGGTCAGCTCGCCGACCTGGTCGGCACCGGCGGGCAGTCGAACGATCCCGGAGCGAGCCACGGCTCGTTCGTCCGGCTCGCCGACCGCCACCCACCCTTCGTGGAGCGTGCTCGAGGACAGGGGCACGACCTTGAACCAGACGTAGCCGGACGCCGAGACGGGACCATCGAGGACATACAGCGGGGTCCCCTTCGGCAGGAGGGGGTCGTACTTGAACGAGTCGTCGCTGACCCGGGGCTGAGACCGGACGCGGAGCCCGTCCACGACCGTCATGGCGATCGTGTCGGCTGCGACGAGCGAGGGATTGCTCGGTTCTGGCGTCGGCGCAGGCTCAACGGACGCCGTCACGGACGCGACCGCCGTGGAGCCCCCAGTCGGTGCCGTGGAGGTGGTGACGAGCGGCGCCGAGGCCGGCGGCGCGCTCGCGGTTGCCATCCGGCAGCCTGCGACGAGTGCCACGGTGGCCAGCAGCGTGATCACCCCACGGCGGTTCGAGCCCAGCATGGATGCCTCTCCCGACAGCGGTCGCACGTAGGACGCCGCCGGCCCGGGCATGTTACGGCCCGCCCGAGACTATCTCGGCTCCAGACCGTCCGGATAATCGGGAGATAAGCCGTGCCTGCTACGGTCCGGATGGACGCCCCGCCGACGTCGGAAGTGCCCCCAACGTCGCGGGGCGTCGGCATGTCCATTGCCCGCCGCTGCCCGGCCATGAGCCGCCGCTCCGCCCGCCGAGGGAGGATCGATGGATCGCGTATCGGCGCCCTGGCGCGTGCTGGAGTCGGCCGACGAGGCCGGCGACATGGGCGCGGCTCCACGGCCGAGCGATGGAGGTCTGGCGCATCACCGCCTGTTCCCGTTCGCGGTGACCGTCCTGGCGGCGGGTCTTGCCGTCGGAGCGTTCGTCGTCGCGGCGATCGGGGCCCGACCGACCATCGATGTGGCGGGCGCCGAGCCGTTCGGATCCGGCGCGGTCGACACCAGTCCGGCCGCGGGCATCGGCGCGCCGTTCGCGTCGGGGAGCGCAGGGCTGCTCGTCGTGGACGTGCAGGGTGCCGTCGCGCATCCCGGCGTCGTCCGACTCGTCGCCGGATCGCGTGTCGGCGACGCGATCGCGGCCGCGGGTGGCTATGGGCCGCGCGTCGCGGCGGATCGGGTCGGCCAGCTCCTGAACCTGGCGGCCCTCCTCCGCGACGGGGACCAGATCATCGTGCCGTCTCGCGACGACGCCGCGGCACCGGCCGGGGTCAGCCGGCCGGCGAGCAGCGCCAGGCCCACCGCGGGTGGCGGGACGAGCGATCCGGTCAACCTCAACACGGCGACGTCAGAGCAGCTCGACGCCCTGCCGGGCATCGGTCCGGTGACGGCGGCGAAGATCCTGGCCGCCCGCGACGAGCAGCGGTTCGCCTCCGTCGACGAGCTCAAGACGCGGAAGCTCGTCGGGGCGGCGACCTTCGACAAGATCAAGGCGCTGGTCTCGGTTCGCTGAGCGGGTCGGCGCGGGAATGACGTCCAGCGGCTGGCTCGCGATCGGGGCCGTCCTCGCGAGCCTCGTCGGGCGTCGGGTCGACCCTGCCACCCTGGTCCTGATGGCGACGGCGGTGGCCGTCGGCGCGGCCGGCATTCGCACCGGCCGGTCGGCAGGGGGTCGCCGGCGGATCACGTCGTGTGCGGTCATGGCGACAGGGGCACTCCTGATCGCGTTGCGCCTGGCGTCTGCATCCGATCCCGCCGACCCCACCGTCGCGGGAATGACGCTCCCCGATGGCTCGGGGCCGTGGGTGGGCCAGGTCGTCACCATCTCGTCGCCACACGACGGCCAGCAGGGCGTGACGATCAGGCTGGACGCGGTCGAACCGGACGGTGCCGCCACTCGCGCCATCCACCCGGTCGCCGTGGCCGCAACGCTGCCGCGGTTCCCGGCGGTCGAGCCCGGCGATCGGGTCCGGGTATCGGGTCGTCTCGAGCAGCCGCCGCCTGGACCGTACGGCGAGTACCTCGCGCGGATCGGCGTCGACGGGACGCTGTTCTCCCGGAGCCTCGCCGTCGCGGGCCGAGCCGACGACCCGGGGACGCGGCTGGAGGCGCTCCGACGCGGAGCGGGCGATGCCCTGGCAGCCGCCATCCCGGAACCGGAGGCCGGCCTCGCCGCGGGGATCGTCATCGGACTCCGCGACCGCGTCGATCGCGACCTGGCCGCCGCGTTCACGACCGTCGGCGCGAGCCACGTCGTGGCGATCTCCGGTTGGAACATCGCGATCGTCGCCGCGACCGTGGCTGCCATCGCGGGCCGGCTCGGGCGGCGGCGGCGCGCCATCGTGCTGATGGTCGCCATCGTTGCGTATGTCCTGTTCGCGGGCGCATCCGCGTCCGTCGTCCGCGCGGCGGCCATGGCCGGTGTCGTCCTGCTCGCGCGCGAGACAGGCCGCGCGGGTCGCGCGGTGGCGGCCCTCGGCTGGGCGGCCGTCCTGTTGCTCGTGGCCGACCCGGCCCTGATCGACGACCCGGGGTTCCAGCTCTCGACGCTCGCGACGGGCGGGATCCTCGCATGGGCGTCGCCGTGGACCGAGCGCATCGGCCGGCTGGCGGGTGGCCGCGTCCCGGGCTGGTTGGCGGAGTCGCTCGGCGTGTCGCTCGCAGCACAGGTCGCGACGCTGCCCGTCGTGCTTCTCACGTTCGGGCGGCTGGCGGTCGTGTCGCCCGCCGTGAACCTCGCCATCGTGCCGCTGGTGGCGCCCGCGATGGCCGCGTCGCTGCTCGCCCTCGGCGGCGGAGTCGTCGCTCTCGCCGGCGGCCCTGCGGTCATCGCAACCCTTGCCGGCCTGCCGGCGTGGGGGCTGCTGACCGCGATGTGCACGATCATCCGATCCGCAGCTTCCCTGCCCTTCGCGAATGTGAGCTTCGGGCCGCCCTGGACGTTCGTCGCCGGCGGCCTGAGCGCCACGATCATCCTTGGCGGCCCGCCGCTCCAGCGATGGATGAGCCGGCGGCGCGGCTCGCGACCCGCCCCGCGAGAGCCGCGACCGGCGGCGTCCCCGCCGTCGTCGTCGCCCGGCCACGCCGGGCATCGCGACCGTCGTGCGCGCGGCGCGGCTCCGGTCAGCCGCGCGTCTCGCCTCGCGCTGATCGGCCTCGCGGGCGCGACGGCCGCCCTCGGGCTGGCGTTCGCCCACCGCACCGACGGGACGACCCGGATCACGGTCCTCGACGTGGGCCAGGGCGACGCGATCCTCGTCGAGGGCGGCCGCGGCGGCCGGATGCTCGTCGACGGCGGCCCGGACCCGGATCGGCTGCTCGTCGAGCTCGATCGACGGCTGCCGCCGTGGGACCGTCGGATCGACATCCTCGTTCTGACGCATCCACACGAAGACCACGTGGCCGGGATGCCGCTCCTCCTCGAGCGATACCGGATCGGTCGAATCTACGAGACGGGGATGCGCGGTCCGGGCCCGGGCTACCGCGCGTTCGACCGCGACCTCGCCCGGCCCGGGGCGCCACCGCGAGCGCTGCTTCTGACCGGCGCACGGATCGCCGTGGACGACCTCCGGCTCCACGTCCTGTGGCCGGATCCGGGACGCGTGCCGCGCGACCCACCGGACGCGGGCCGCGGGATCAACGACGTCTCGGTCGTGTTGCTCGGCGAGGTCGCCGGCCGGCGGATCCTGCTCACCGGCGACGTCGAGGACGACGTCGATCCGCTCCTCGCGAGCCGCGGGCTGCCGCCGGTCGACATCCTGAAGGTCGCCCATCACGGGAGCGCAACCGCATCGACACCCGCCTTCCTGGACGAGGTCCGGCCGAAGGTCGCGATCGTGTCGGCGGGCGCCGGCAACCCGTACGGCCACCCGGCGCGCTCGACGATCGACCGCCTCGCGGCGACCGGGGCGCGGGTGCTCCGGACGGACACGGACGGATCCGTGGCGGTGACCATCGACGGAGCCGGCACGATCTCGGTCGCGACCACGGGCGCGCGACGAACCGCCCTGGCCCCGCCGGTTGCAGCTCGCCTCGCCGCCGTACGAACGTCCATCCCGGCCATCGGGTCCACGGACGTGACGGTGACGTCCGGCGCGTCGTCGCCGATCCCCGGCGTCGTCGCGGCTCGGCCGCTCGTCCGGTCGCCCGCGATCGCGTTCGCCTGCGGGATACCATCGACCGGATGACCGCCCGCATCCCCCTCGCTTACTTCTGGGGCGACGACGACCTCTCGATCGATCGCGCGGTCGCGCGGTTCGCCACGCACCTCGCCGACGGCGGCGAGCCGCTCGAGCGATGGAACCTCCGCGGCAATCAAGAACCTCGCCGCGGCACAGATCGCCGAGATCCAGGGCCGGGTCGCGACGCCGACGCTCTTCGGCGGCGGCACGCTGGCCGTCGTCAGCAACGCCGGGGCGCTGATGGTCAAGGCCGAGGACCGGGATGCGCTCCTCGCGCTGATCCCGCTGACGGCACCGGGCAACGCGCTCGTGATCGTCGAGCAGGCACGCAGCGGCGCGAAGGCGCCCGGCCAGCCGAAGCTCGTCGAACGCGATCAAGGACGCGGGCGGCGTCATTGAACGATTCGACTCGCCGCGCGAAGGCGCGCCTGGCCGCCTGGATCGACAGCGAGGCACGCGATCGCGGGATCCGTCTCGCCACCGGTGCCGCCAAGGAGCTGGCGGCGCGGATCGGGGGGTTCGTCCGGGAGGGCGACGCCGATCGCCGCGACCAGACCCGCCGGGCGACGATGGAGCTCGACAAGCTGGCGCTCTACCGGCCCGACACCCCGATCGGCATCGACGACGTGGCGGCTCTCGTTGCGGAGGCCGTTCCCGGCTCGGCCTGGGCGTTCGCGGATGCCGTGGCCGAGCGCGATGGACCCCGGGCCACCGCCCTGCTCGAGACGCTCGCCGAGACGATGCCCGAGCCGGTGATCGTCGTCGTCCTGCACCGCCGGATCCGGGAGATGCTCGAGCTGCTCGCCCGCATGCCCACTGCGAAGACCCTCGGCGAGGCCGGTAAGGCGATGGGGATCACCAGCCCGTACCGCGCCCAGAAGCTCGCCGAGCAGGCCGCCCGCTGGCGGCCCACCGAGCTGGTCGCGGCGTTGGACGGGGTCCTGGAGCTCGAGGCGGTCGTGAAGGGCGCACCCGGACGGGGCGGCGAGGACGCCCGGCACCGTCTGGCGTTCACCCTCTGGATCGCCGACCACGTCGGCCGTTCAGGCGTCCGCCGCCCTCCGGGCGTCAGCGCCCGCCGCCAGGCGGCCGCCAGAACGTAGGGCAGGCACTCACGCTAACTGCGTTCGTCGCGCCCGGGCGTCGAGGGCAAGGCGACCCCGAGGAGCGGAGCGAGCGCACTTCAAGGTGCGTGAGCGAGCACCGGAGGGGTCAACGCAGCCATCGGCGCCCTGGCGCGACAGCCGTCGGACCACCGCCACTCAGTCGGCGGAGGACCAGGCCTGCTCCTGGACGACGAGATCGCTTTCGATCGCGAAGACGCACCGGCCGTCGCGGAGATCGAGCAGCTCGATCAGCTCCGGATCGATGTAGAGCTGATGGCAGTCCTCGCACAGGCCGCCGGGGATCCCGAAGCACAGCCGCTCGGTCCGATCCGACATCCGGAACGTCGTGTCGAACCGGGTCGTGATCAATCGTCGACTGCAGCCGGGGCAGCGCTCGCGGAGGCGGGACATCGGTCGAGCCGTTGAGCCTCGTCGTCGGGTCGATCGGCGATCGACCACCTGAGCGGGATGCTGCGGCTCGGTCTCGACGGCCGACATGACCCGACGGTACTTGGCCGGGATCGGTACTCGGGCTACCCCGGACTCCCGCGATGAGCGCCAGTCGAGCGCGGAACGCTACTGGACGCGGAGGATGGTCTTCGCCTCCGACCAGTGCTTCTCCAGCGAGTAGTACTCGCGCTCCGGGGGCGTGAAGACATGGACGACGATCGCGCCGAAGTCGACGAGGACCCAGTGGGACGCCGCCGTTCCTTCGCGGCCGATCGGCCGGACCTTCTCGTCGCGCATGCCCTCGATGATCCCGTCGGCGATCGCCGCGATCTGCCGCTCGGAGCCGCCGGAGCAGATCACGAACGCGTCGGCCAGCGTCGTCAGCCCGGTCAGGTCGAGGAGGACGATGTCGGCGGCCTTCTTGTCCTCGGCGAGCTCGACGATCCGCCGCGCGAGATCGAGGGGTGGGCGCTCGGAGATCGTCAAGGCGGACGCCCCGCTCGGCGCCTCGCCCCGGGTGGGCAGGCCGTCAGCTCGGGGGGTGGTGGACGTGCCTGCGGGGGCTGTGGCGTCGGTCATGGGGTCGGTCACGGGCGGGCGCTCTCCTTCTTGCTCGGGTTGACGATACAGCCGATCGTCCCGGATGAGCGTCGCAACGGCCGGCGGGACGAGGCCGTCAAGCGGCTCGCCGAGCGCCGCCAGGCTGCGGATCGCGGACGCGGAGACGTCGATCGGAGGGAGGTCGAGGAGGTCGATCCGACCGGATCCGCCCGGGACGATCCGCTCTGCGGACGCGACGTCGGCCGCCGGATAGCCAGGTCGAGGAGCGACGGCGATCCGGGCCAGCGCCAACAGCCGCGCCGCCTCGTGCCATGTCCCGAGACCGCCGAAGGCGTCGGCCGAGAGCACGACGGTCACGTCCGCGTCCAGGCCGGCGGCGCGTTGCGCGGCAATCAGCGACGCCACCGTGTCGACGGTGTACGACGGGCCCGGCCGATCGAGCTCGATGCCGCTCGCCTCGAGCCGCGGCTCACCGGCGATCCCGGCCTCCACCAGGGCCATCCGGACCTCCGGCGGGCTGATCGGGCGGCCAGGCTTGTGCGGTGGCTCCGCGGCGGGCACGACGAGCACGCGTTCCAGCCCGAGCTGGTCGCGGGCGGCGCGTGCGAGCGCCAGGTGCCCGACGTGGAACGGGTCGAAGGTCCCGCCGACCATCCCGATCGAGCCCGGCCGGATCGGCGCACTGACCGGCCTGCCGGGCGACGGCGCCGTCGGATCGTCGGTCAGACCTCCCAGGGCTGGGCCTCCCACTCGAGCTCGGTGGTGCCGATCCGGACGAGGTCGCCGGGCTGGACGCCTCGCCGTCGGAGCTCGTCGTCGATGCCCTGGCGCGCGAGCGCTTTCTGGAAGCGCTCGGCCGATTCCTCGACCTCGAAGTTCGTCTGCGCGGCGATTCGCTCGATCCGTCGGCCGCGGACGCGGAATGCCCCGTCGGGATCCTCCTCGACGAGGAACCTGTCGTCGGCGGGATCGATCCGATGGACGACGACGCCCGTGGGCTCCGGCGACACGCCCAGCTCACCGGCGTCCGGCAGCAGGTCGGCGATCCGCGATCGGAGCTCTGCCAGCCCGGTGCCGTCCGTTGCGGAGATCGCGACCGTGTCCTCGCCTGCCGCCGCGCGAGCGGCACGGAACGCAGGCCAGGCCTTCACGGCGGCCGGCTGGTCGAGCTTGTTGAACACGACGAGGATCGGCTTCTCGAGAAGGGCCGGGTCGTGGGCGAGCAGCTCCTCGCGGATGACGTCGTGGTCCCAGCCGGCGTCGCGGGCCGACCCGTCGACCATGTGGAGCAGGACGCGGGTCCGTTCGACATGGCGGAGGAACGCGTGGCCCAGCCCGGCGCCGCTCGAGGCGCCCTCGATCAGGCCTGGGACGTCGGCGATCGTGGGACGGCGCTCGTCGCCGGAGGGATCGTCGGGATCGGCGAGGTCCATGACCCCGAGGTTCGGCTCGAGGGTGGTGAACGGGTAGTCCGCGATCTTCGGCTGGGCAGCGGTCAGCGCGGCCAGCAGGGTCGACTTCCCGGCGTTCGGGAGGCCCACGAGCCCGATGTCGGCGATCAGGCGGAGCTCGAGGCGGAGCCGGCGCTCCTCACCCGGTTCGCCCTTCTGGGCGTGTTTCGGTGCCTGGTGGGTCGACGACTTGAAGTGGGTGTTGCCGAGCCCGCCACGACCGCCGCGACCCACGACCGTCACCTGGCCGACGGCCACGAGGTCCGCGAGGAGCTCGCCGGTCTCGTCGTCGAACACGGCCGTGCCCGGCGGGACGTCGAGCGTCATGTCGTCGCCGGCTGCGCCGTGCCGGCGCGCTCGCTCGCCGCGTCCGCCGGCCTTCGCCTTGAAGTGGTGCTTGAAGCGGAAGTCGCGGAGCGTGGTCTGCCCGGCGTCGACGCGCAGCGCGATCGAGCCACCCCGGCCACCGTCGCCACCGTCCGGCCCGCCGCGCGGGACGTGGGCCTCGTGGCGAAACGTCGCAGCGCCATCGCCGCCGTCGCCGGCCTTGATGAAGATCGTCACGCGGTCCAGAAACATCGGGGCGATTGTCGCATCCGCACTCGCCCGCGCCGGGAAACGCGAACGCGTCGCGCCAGGCAGGTCGTGAGGCCTCTGTCGCGTCGCCGGCCCTCCTCCAAGCCGGCGACGCGACGGGCCGTCAGGCGATCAGAGGTAGAGCAGGGGGTTGACGCGCGTTCCGCCGTCCCAGACGGGGCCGCGCCAGACCTCGAAGTGGAGATGCGGACCGGTGGCGTTGCCGGTCATGCCGACCCGACCGACCTGCTGGGCACGGGCGACCGACTGGCCCCGCCCGACCGTGATCGAGGACATGTGGTTGTAGGTCGTGTAGAGGTTCGAGCCGTGGGCGATCCAGACCTGGTAGCCACCGCCGTTGTTCTTCCAGCCCGCGAAGATCACCGTGCCCGCCGCTGCGGCCATCACCTTCGTGCCCGGGTCGGCGGCGATGTCGATCGCGTAGTGACCGTAATGGAAGTACTGGCTGATGTAGCCGCCGGCGACCGGCCAATGGAAGGCACCGCCCGTGTATTGCGACGGCGGCCGGCCGCCACCACCACCGTTGCCGCCGGTCGACGGATGTGTCGCTGGGCGGGTGGGCGTCGGGGCCTTCGCGGGCTTCGGCGTCGGGATGCCCGCGGCGCGCGCGCCGGGGATCGTCAGGGTCTGCCCCACGACGAGGTTCGGGTCGGCGAGGTCGTTCGCGCTGACGATCTCCTGCGGATCGACGTCGTAGCGAGCGGCGATCGTCTCGAGCGTGTCGGTCGCTGCCACGGTCACGACCACGCCGCTGACCGGCGGGATCACGAGCTTCTGGCCGACGTGGAGAGCGTCCTTGGACGTGAGGTGGTTGGCCCACCACACCGTCATCATCGAGACGTGGAAGTGGCGTGCGATGCCGGTCAGAGTGTCGCCGGAGCGCACCCTGTACGTCTGGATCAGGGCCAGGCCGTCCGAGACGCTGGTGTCGACTGCACCCGGCTTGACGAGCGTGCCGTCGTCCGCGAAGGGACCGTCGATCACGCCACGATTGTCGGGTGACAGGACGGTCGGCGCGACGAGATCGTGGTCCATCGAGACGTTGCCGTCCGGCGGGACCGCGACGGGCCCGTCGACCGCTGTCTGTGCCGTCGATCGTGTTGTCGATCCCGCCCTGCGGCGCGTTGTCGAGGCCCGAGACCGCGCCCCCGACCGCGATCCGCGGCTCGGAGCCGGCTCCGGACGTGTTGCCGGTCGCGCCGATGGTCGTGTCCGCACCGAGATTGCTGAGGGCGACGGCGGCAGCAACAAGCCCGACCGCGGTCAACGAGACGAGTCGTTCACCACTGAGTCGCGGTCGGTCGAACGATCGCGGGGCGCGCACGCCGCCGGCGATCGAGACGCTGCGTCGTTGAAGGGTGACAGGTGCCACCGGACGACGAGCCTTGGTCGGTCGCAGGCGCGACATGATGCGCCGGACGCCGACGGTTGCGTTGAGCAATACGGTCTCCTGAAGCGGACGGTCTCGCAGGAGGTAAGCGCTGGCGGGATGGACCGTCCTGGTCGCGATATCGAGCTGGGGTCTCTACGCGGCCGAGCCCACACGCAGGTGGGCTTGCGACATCGCGGGAACTGTAACGGACTGGTAACGCCGTGGCAAACGATGGGGCTGTCGCGCCGGGACGCCGATGGCTGCGTTGCCGGCTCCGGCTCCTCGCTCACGGGCGTTGAGCTCGCTCGCTCCGGTGCTCGCCGGCGCCTTACCCTGGCGCCCGGGCGCGACGAACGCAGTCTTGTGCGGCCTACGCAGTTGCGTGGCGGGACGTGGGGCGGTCGGCGGTCGGGGTATGCCGGCGTGCGGCGTCCGGCGCGGTCAGCGACGCCGGTCAGGCGTCGAGGGACTTCGTCAGCGAACCCAGGAACTGGACGTTCGTCTCGGTCTTCGAGAGCCGGTTGAGCAGCAGCTCGATGCCCTCGTTCGTGCCGACGGCCGAGAGCATCCGGCGCATCGTCCAGACCATCTTCAGCGTGCCTTCCTCGAGGAGGAGCTCCTCGCGGCGGGTGCCGGATCGCTGGACGTCGATCGACGGGTAGATCCGCTTCTCGGCGAGCTTGCGGTCGAGGATCAGCTCCGAGTTGCCGGTGCCCTTGAACTCCTCGTAGATGACGTCATCCATCCGCGACCCGGTGTCGACGAGGCAGGTCGCGATGATCGTCAGCGAGCCGCCCTCCTCGATGTTCCGGGCGGCGCCGAAGAACCGCTTCGGCGGGTACAGGGCGATGGGGTCGATGCCGCCCGACAGCGTCCGGCCCGACGGCGGGAGCGCCAGGTTGTAGGCGCGGGCGAGCCGGGTGACCGAGTCCAGGAGGATCACGACGTCGCGGCCGGTCTCGACCTGGCGCTTCGCGATCTCGAGGGCCATCTCGGCGACATGGGTGTGGTTCTCGGTGGGCTCGTCGAACGTCGAGCTGATGACCTCGCCCTTCACGGACCGTCGCATGTCCGTGACCTCCTCCGGTCGCTCGCCGATGAGGGCGACCATCAGGAGGATGTCCGGGTAGTTCTCGCTGATCCCGTTGGCGATGTTCTTCAGGAGCATCGTCTTGCCGGCCTTCGGCGGGCTGACGATCAGGGCGCGCTGGCCCTTGCCGAGCGGGTTGACGATGTTGACGAGGCGCTGGCTCAGGTTCTTCGGGTCGCTCTCGAGGTTGATCAGCTCGTCGGGGTGGACCGGCGTCAGGTCGCCGAACACCGGACGGTGACGGGCCGTCTCGATATCTACGCCGTTGACCGCGTCGACCCGGAGCATCCCCCAGTACTTCTCCGCTTCCCGAGGGGCCCGGACCGCGCCGCTGACGCGGTCGCCGATCCGGAGGCCGAACCGGCGGACCTGGCTGGACGAGACGTAGACGTCGTCCGGGCTGGGCAGCAGGCCGTGGCGGCGCATGAAGCCGAAGCCTTCGTCGACGATGTCGAGGATCCCGGACGCGTATGCGTGACCGGCACGCTCGGTCTGGCGCTCGAGGATTCGCTCGACGAGATCGTCCTTGCGCTCCTGGGTGCCGGTCTCGAGCTGGAGGTCGCGACTGACGGCACGGAGCTCCGTGACGCTCATCTCGAGGAGGTCGGAGACGTCGAGGTCGTTCCGCTCGCGGGCGGCCTCGAGCTCCTGCTGCTCCTCGTACTCCGTGACGGGAGCACGCTGGATCTGGCCGCGCCGCCGCGGGCGGCGGTTGCGCGAACGCTGGTCTGGACCGAGTTGGGGCATGGGCGGGGGAGTCCCTCACAGGAGGCGTGGGCCAGTCCGGGCTGGAATTCGCGCGGAATCGATCCGCTGCGCAGGCCGGTCTGGGATGGCAGGAATCATACGCGGCGCGTGGGCCGCGTCAATGGATCGGCGCTGGATTCCGACGTTGATCCCGGTGGCGGTCCGCCGGCGTCGACGCGATGCCGTTGGTCGGCGGGGCGGGCACGACGCCGCGGATCGCGACGACCGCCGAGGCGTTCGACGGCCAGACCGTGATCGAGCGCGAGGTCCTGCCGGACGGCCGGACGAAGCTGATCCTGAAATACTCGGCCTCCGGCGGCTACGCCGACCGGATCGTCGCCGGCGACTGTAGCCGACCGGCTCGCCCGACCAGCTGACCCGAGCGCGAGAGACGAGGACATGCGAGCTGCCGCGAGTGAGGAGGACTGGTCCGCGATCCGTGCCCTGCTCATCGAATTGCAGGCCCGTGCCGGTCCGGGCTGGAACTGGGATGTTCGGTGTTGGGACGGGGTGGCGGTTCCACCGCGAGCAGCCGCTGGACGTCCACGGCTCAGCCCGCACCGTATCGCCTATGTGTCTGCAGGCCGGATCGGTCCTTGTTCATCCGACGCGGCCGGCGCTGCCAGCCCCGAGCTCGACCCCGGCATGGAGCCTCGAGCCAGAGATGGTCGAATGGGCCGAGACGCATCTGGCCGCCCAGCCCGGCCCCGATCGACCCGCACGGCTGGACCTGCGGGTCCGCGACGACGACGAGCGACGGGCGCGGCTGCTCGAGGGGCGCGGGTACCAGCCGCAGACGGACGGCGGCGCCTGGGTCCGGATCCTCGCGCTCGATGGTCACCCACCGGCCGGCGCGGACATCGACCCGGCGTATCGCCTGCGGACGACGACCCGGACGACGCAGACGCGGTCCGGATGGCGGCCCTCCTCAACGCTGCGTTCGACACGACCGTCCACACGGCCCGGGAATACCTGCAGGCGTTCGTCGAGCGATCGCCGTCGTTCCAGCACGAGCTGAACCTCGTCGCCGAAGCGCCGGACGGCAGCTTCGCCGCCCATGTCGGACTGACGCACGAGCCTTCCAACCGGCACGGCATCGTCGAGCCCGTCTGCACCGCACCCGGACATCGCCGCCACGGTCTCGCCCGGGCGCTGCTTTCGGAGGGACTCGTTCGCCTGGCTGCCCGCGGGGTGCGAACGGTCCAGGTCGAGACCGGCGACGATGAGGCCCCGAACGAGCTCTATCGATCCTGCGGGTTCAACTCAGCAACGCGCACCACCTCACCAGGTACCGCCGGACGCTGGCCAGACCGTAGCCCGACCGTCAGGGCGCCAGCCCGAGGCCCTCGAGAAACGCGTAGCGCTCGGCCTGGTGGATCAGCTCGCCCGCCTCGTGGCCGTTGAACGACCAGACGCGGATCTCCTTCGGTCCGGCGTAATGGTTGAACGCGGCGAAGACCGTCGAGGGCGGCCGAGATCTCGTCCATCAGCCCGATCGAGAACAGCGCCGGGGCGGCGGCCCGCGCGCGGCGAAGTTCACACCGTCGCCATACGACAGGGTCCGGAAGACGTCCGCCTCGCGCTGGCGGTGGATCGCGAGATAGCGCGTCAGCTCCTGGTATGGGAAGGCGTCGGTGACCTCCACGGCCCGACGCCAGAGTGGCACAGGAACGGGACGTCGATCATCGCGGCGCGGACGTCGGACGCGAGAGCCGCGGCGGCAAGCGCGAGCCCACCGCCCTGGCTCTGCCCGGTGACGGCGATCCGCGACCGCGTCGACGAGCGGGTGGTCGGCGTGCCGCCTCGACCGCGAGCACCGCGTCCGCGATCAGCCGGCGGTAGTACCAGGTCTCCGGCCGCTCGATCCCGCGGGTGATGAATCCGGGGTAGTTGCCGCCGGCCGCGCCCGGCGGATCTTCGACATCCGGCGTGTCGCCCGGGCTCCAGGCGCTTCCCTGTCCCC
>CAWFND010000011.1:0-187871 GCA_963817095.1 uncultured Chloroflexia bacterium | reverse complement strand
GTCCTTCCTACTCGTTCGCTTGGAGCGTGAAGGCGTAGGCGCCGGTCGCCGTCTGGTTCCCGTGGACGTGGATCGTGTACGTGCCGCGCTGGCTCGCGACGCCGCTGAGATCGTGGCAGGTGCCCGTCCCAGCGACGGGCTGGCCGTCCGGGCGAAGCAGCTCCCAGAGCAGCCCGTCGACGCAGGCGCCGGTGGCGTGGGCGGTGATCGTGGACCCAGCCACCGCATCGAACGTGTAGAGCGCCTCCTGCCCGATCCGGCCCACAGACCCGGCGACCGGCTGACCGACCGAGATCGACGTCGTGGTCGTTGCGGGCACGGGAGGACCTGGAACGCGTAGCCGCCGGTGGTCGCGCGGTCGCCGTGGATCCGTACCGTGTAGGTGCCCGCCGCTGGAAGCTCCATCCGCCCGAGGTCATTGCAGGTCTGCGTGTCACCGATGCGTGTCCCGGCGGGGCTGAGCAGCGTCCACAGCAGGTGGCTGGTGCAGTCGCCGACGCGTTGCCCATAAACCACCGCGTGCGCGGACCCATCGAAGGTGTAGTCCGCCCATTGGCCGGCAGCAGAGAGCGACCCGTTCACGCCCTGCCCGAGTGAGATCGGCGTGACGACCGTGGTCGGAACCGACAGCAGGGAGAAGCCGTACGCGCCCATCGCATTCCGATCGGCGTTGATCCGGACCGTGTACGTCCCCTCGGACGGCAGCACCTGGCGCAAAAGGTCGTTGCACACGACGCTGCCGTCGAGCGGCGTGCCATCCGGACCGAGCAGCGCCCATTGGAGAGACCCCGAGCAGGTCGCCTTCGATTGGAGGTACACGGTTTCGTCCTTGACGCCCGTGAACGTGTAGTCGTCCATTTGGGTCGAGCTGGCGATCGACCCGGTGACGGTCTGACCGATCGAGATCGGCGTGACGTCTGCCGGCGTCGCCGTCGTCGACGCGACGTCCGCACCCGAGGCCGCAACGGCAGCCGTGTCGGCGGCGAACGAGGCGTCGCCGGACATCCCGACGTCGAGCGTGCAGTCATCAAGCAGCGGTTCGCTCCGGACCCCGAAGGCTTCGCACGTCGCGCTGGCTTTCGCGCGGACGTCGGGGCTCAGCGAGGCCACGGTCGCCTCCGCGGAGGGGATGTCGGGCTTCTGGAACGTCGCGGTGCTTTCGCCAGGTTGGTAGTCGAACAACGACTCGGCCTGGCTAACCCGCCAGCTGTTCCCGAACTGCCCGTAGAGCTTCTCGTGGAAGACCGGATCGGAGACGTTCAGTACCTGCCCATCTCGGCCGCTCAGCGCGCTCGCGGGGCCTTGCCCGTCGTTCGCGAGAAGGCCGCGGAGCGTCGGCTGGATCGCCGAGCTTGGCGTCAGGTTGTAATCGAGGGCCTTGCCACGTCGGGTCAGCACCATGCGGCTCCCGTCAGCCCAGGTGACGGTGACCAGACTGCCATGGTGTTCGAGACGGCCCCCGTGCGGCAGCTGCGTCGCCAGGTCGGACGCGTCCGACGACCTGCCATTGACCATCAGGAACGACGGCTCGTCCGCATATATGCCGATCCGGTCTCCGTCGACATTCGCCGCCAGAGCCGTCGTGAACGTCACGACGGTCCCACCCAAGACGGGCTCCTGGCGTGCCTGGATCTCGAGCGAGCCGTTCGGCGACCTCGCCGCCAGGAACTCGCCGGCGGCCTGGAAGTCGAAATGCGAGCCAGCGGACATCAGGTGCGGATCACCCACCGTGCACCAGTAGCAGAAGCCGTCATGGCCGCCGCCTGGGTTCTGGCAGTAGAGGGCGTTGCACGTGAAGCCAGCGTTGTTGTTCGAGCAGGAGCCGAAGATGCAGCCCGAGCCGGTGGTGCCGTGACACCAGAGGCCGATGCAGTTGAACACCTTGGTCCCGTTGCCGCAGCTCGCGAGGGCGCAGACGGTGGCCACGCCGGTCCCGGGATTCTTCTGGCCCTCGCAGTAGAGCCCGGAGCACGTCCACGGGTACAGACCAGTCGGGTCGGTCAGATTGACCGGGTCCCCGGTCGCATAGCGATACAGATTCGCGTCGCCGCCCGCGAAGCGGATCGGGTCGCTGGTGGTCCAACGACCCGTGACTGGGTCGTATTCCCGGGCGCCGAAATGGACGAACCCGGTGTCGGGATCGACCAGCCCGCCACCGAACCCGAACGGGATGAACCCCGGGTGCGTCTCGTGCGTGATGCGTCCCCACGCGTCGTAGTCGATCGCGTCCGCCACGGCGCCGTTCGCCGCGGAGATCACGACCCGCGGACTGCCGACGACGTCGGTGATCACGCGGTACGAGGTATCACCTCGCTGCATGAGGGCGAGATGGCCGAGGTCGTCATAGGCGAACCATTCCGTCACGGCGCTCGAGCCGTCGGTCTCGGCGACGACGTGACCGGCCGGGTCGTACAGATCGCCCGCGGCGAGCTGACCGCCGATCTGGCGGCCGACGCGCCGGCCGTCCCCGTCGACGACGTACGTCACGGCGCGACCGTCGGGGAGGGTGGCCGACCGGAGCCGACCGAGCTCGTCGGACGAGAACTTCGTCGTCCCGCCCGGTGACGTGACGGACGCGAGACTGCCGTCAGGCGCCCATTGGTACGAGGCCGTTCCCCAGCTCGTCAGCTCGTTTCGAGCGTCGTAGGCGGCGCGGGTCGTTCCCGAGGAGTCCGCCACCTGGGTCCGGTTGCCGGATGCGTCGTAGGCATCGCGTTCGACCATCCGGCCGTCGACCGAGACACCCGCGAGGCGGTCGGCCCCGTCGTAGGTGTAGGTCGTGGTCGTCGTCCGCCCGTTGGCCGTCTCGACGACCCTCACGATCCGCCCGAGCGCGTCGAAAGAGTAGCGATCGTCGATGATCGCGTGGCGGCCCGCAGGTCCTGGGGTTGGACCCACGCTCGTCGTGCTCCGGATCAGCGAGCCGTTCGCGTCGAAGGCCTGGTCGGTCGTGATCGGCCCGACCGAGCTGGACGTCACGCGACCGGTCGCGCGGTCGCGAACGATGCCGAGCTCGGAGATCTGCGTCAGGCTGCCCGCGGCGTCGTAGCCGAACCCGAACCCCGGTTGCCCGTCGACCGATTTATCGGTCGTGCGCCCGTTCGCATCGAGCGTCACCGAGACCGAACCGGAGACCGGGCCGGACCAGGTCAGGCCATCGGCCTGACCGGAGGCATATCCGTACGCAACGCGGATCCCGTCGGGATCCACCGAGGACGACTCCTGGCCGGTCCTGGGATCCCACGTCAGCGTCGACTGGCCGGCGGAGCCGGTCCAGCCGGTGACATGGCCGGCTGCGTCGTACGACACAGCGACGGCGTTCCTTCCCGGACCGGACACCATGCTCGTCAGCCCATCGGCGTCGTACGTCGTCATCGCGGCCGATGCGTCGCCCGGTACGGACGGCGGAAGGAACCCCGTCGAACGACCGGCAGCGCTGTAGCCGAGCGTGTAGCCGAGCCCGCCGGCCGCCTGCACGACCACCGGCCGGCCGACGGCATCGAACGTCGTCACCGCGGTCGAGCCATCCGCCCCGGCGGATGTCGTTGCGTTGCCCTGCCCATCGACTCCGACCGTCAACGTGGTCCCGTCTGGCCGCGTCGCGGTCTCGATCCCGGTCGACGGGTCGTAGGTGAAGCGCGTGGTTCGCGCGGTTGCGCCGGTCCCGACGGTGATGCTGGTCTGACGTCCGGCCGCGTCATAGGTGGCGGCGATCGTCGGCTGGCCGGCGACCGCATCTGACACCATCCGGCCGTTCGGATCGAAGGTCAGGAGCGTGCGCCGGCCCTCCGGATCGACCGTCGCAGCGGTCCGCGCGGTCGGGTCGAACGCTCGGACGGTGGCGTCCCCGTTGCGCGTCGTCGTCACGGTGCCGCTCAGCGCGTACGGAACGCCGCCGACCCGGCTGAGCTGCTGCGTGATGGTCGTGGTCGAGGTCACCCCGTCCGGTCGCCTGGTCGCATCGGGCGTGAGCAGCGGCGCAGCCATCCCCCAGCCCGCGCTCGCCAGGGTGCCGATCGTGCGTGTGGTCCCGTCTGGTGTCGCGAGCGTCCGCGACCCATCGGCCTCGGTGGTCTCGACGGTGGCCGTGCCGTCCGGCGCTGTGAGCGTCCGACGGATTCCTCCGGCGACGGATGCCACCTGGTACGTCGTCGTTCGTCCGAGCGCGGTCGTGGCCCGGATCTCGACCCCATCGGCGGTCTCGCTTCTGGCCCGTTGCACGGTCACGCCGTCGGCGTCGCTGGAGGCCACGAGGCGGCCATCCTGGTCGTACGTGAACCGCGTGACGCCGCGGAGCGCATCGGTCTCGCTGGTCGTGAGGCCGCCCGGCGCCCAGTGGAAGCTCGTCGTCGAACCGCTCGGATCGGTGACGGCGGCCAGGTGGCCGTCGCCGTCGAGGGCGAGCGTCGTGAGCGCGCCGTCGATGCCCGCAAGGGCCTGCGGCGTGCCGTCGCTCGCGCGCCGCACCTCGAGATGGACTGGCAGCCCGCGAACGGTGCCGCTGACGCTCGAGAGCCGTCCGGCCGCGTCGTAGGCGATCGTCAGGAGTGGGAGCCCGAGGAACCCGTCGACCGTCCGGACGTGGCGGCCGGCGGAGTCGAAGACGTCCGCGAGCGATCCGTCGAAGGACGGCACCGCGCTCTCGCCCGAGGCGGCCTGAACCGGGTCGACGAACCGCCAGGTGCCGTCCCCGGCGATGAGCGCCCGGTCCGCCGTCCTGTAGCGGTCCACCACGTTCAGCGACCACCCACCGAGACCCAGCCCGCCTGCATCCCAGCCGGCCCGATCGGTCCGACCCGGGGCCCATTGACTCGACCAGGTGAGAGCCAGACCGGTGTCGACGATCTGGATCGAGAGGAACGCCGCCTGCTGGTCGCAGCCGACGAGGCCGGCCGGATCGCATTCGTCGATTGCCGTGGGTCCGTGGCCGGCGGCTTCGCTCGGGCTGGCCGTTGGCGCGAGATCCGAGGGCGTGGTCGGCAACGGTGACGGCGGGGGAGTGGACGCGCATGCGGCCGAGACGAGCTCGACGATCAGAACGGCCGTCGCGAGGCGACGGCGCCTGGTTCGGCTCGGCGTACCGTTGGACATCTGGTCGCACCCCGCTCAGCGTGTGGGCCCGACCCTAGGTTCGATCCCCCCCGGACATAAGAGGTGTTTGCCCCGATCTGTCGCGAAGCGAGCTCGTGGAGTCGCGAGCGGTACGACTGGTCGAGGCCTGGCGTCCTCACCCTCGACCAACTCGAGTCGAACGTTGCGATTCCGGCCCTCGGGAGGATCGTCTACACGGTCACCGCAGGACCGTCGACTGCCGGTAGCCGCATCCGGTGCGACCGACGGCGGACGTTCCGGTCGACCCCACGGGGCCTGGTCGCGGCTGCGATCATGCGGACGGTCGGCCCTCGGCTGCTGCGTCGACAGTCCGGGACCTGTGTGAGCCGCCTCTCCGAGCCGCCGGTTCCGGAGCTTGATGGAAGGCGACCTTCGTGAAGCACGGGAACGCCACATGAAGGATGCGATCCTCACGAGGGGCTTCCTCGACGCTGAGAGACCGGGCTTGACGAATACAGTGAGGCGACCGCGTGACCATGGCTGATCCGCCCATCGACCCGGCAGTTCCTCCGAGCGGTCCGGGCTGCGTCGAGTGCCTCGCCACGCCGGACGGCTGGTGGTTCCACCTCCGGCGCTGCGCGGCCTGCGGTCACGTCGGATGCTGCGACTCCTCTCCGTCGCAGCACGCCCATCACCACGCCGACGATGCCGGCCACCCGATCGCCCAGAGCTATGAGCCGGGCGAGCATTGGTTCTGGGACTACGCCCGCGACGGCCAGGTGAAAGGCGTACCGCCCCTGGCGCCGCCCCGCCATCATCCGCAGGATCAGCCAGCGCCGGGACCGGCCGGTCGCGTACCCGAAGACTGGGTGAGCCGGCTGCACGAGTAGGTTGCAGGGGTCCGTTCTCTTCGTTTGGTCGTGGGTTCAGACGGGTCGCGCGTAGAGCCGCTTTGAGCGCGTTGCCGTCATCATCCGCGACCGTGGGGGACAGGGTTGTCGGGACCTTCGGCACTGGCCGGGGCGCGCCGTTCGCCCGATCATGAGGGCACCCCAACAGGGTGACCCTCGGGCCGCCCGACGACGCAACGGAGGTGGTGGCCATGGCGGTCAAGCAACGGGACCGCATCTTGATCGACTCCGACAAGGCCGGTGAACCGGCTCGCGAAGGCGAGATTCTCGAGGTGATCGAGGCGGAGTACGGGACCCGCTACCGTGTCGCTTGGGACGATGGGCACGAGTCGACGATCCGGCCGGCGGGCGGAATCGCCCACATCGTCCATCCAACGAAGAAGGTCGAGCCCACGAAGCCGCGGCGCTGATCCGGTCGAAGAGAGCGATCGGGCCCGGTATGCCGTCGAGCCAATTCCCGAGTCCGCTGAGCGTCCCCCCTAGTCCAGGCAGCAGGTCGTCTCCGGAGCCGCAAAGAGTGGAATGGGCGGCGGGCGACTCGACGACCGCCCTCAGGGAAGGAGGGGCTGTGATGACCAGTCCCCGCATTACCGGTGTCTGGATCTCCGCCAAGTCAGCAACCGTGTTGCGTTGGAGCCCCGAGCTCACCCTGCGCCACCGCATCGACTCGACGGTACCTGGCCGGCATCGCTCGACGGGACGACCACCCACCCAGGAGCACCCGGGCGGCGAAGGCCATCGCGACGAACACATGCGGGCCTTTTTCGATCACGTCTCTCGGGTGGTGGCGGTTGACGACGACCTGCTCCTGGTCGGGGACGGCGAGGTCGTCGAGCACCTCGCGGACGACATCCGGGCCGACGACCAGAACCACGGCCATGAGAGACGGATCCAGGTCGAGAAGAGCGGGCCAATCACCGAACCCCAGTTGCTCGCCCGGATCCGAACGTTCGCGGGATCGCCGGCCAAACGCCACCGGCCGCGCTGATCACGGGGTATTGACTCGAGGCTGACCGGGAATTCGAAGCCTGCTGCGGACCGCGAACCTGTCCGTGACCGAGATCTGCCTTCTCGTCGGCTTCTCGAGTCTCGGCTCGTCGCGTTACCGCGAGTTCTACCCGGCGCTGGCGCCCTCGTGCGCAGTCAGGCGGTCTCGAGACGGAGGGCGTCGGCGCGGGCGCCGAGCCATGCGACGGGGTCGACCAGGAGCGGTTCGAACGCCAGCTCCGCGGCGCCGAGGAGCGGCGCGTCGACGCCAAGGCTCGCGGGCACGATCCGGACGAGTGACCGCGGCCCCGGCAGGCTGTGGCGGGTGAGCTCGGACTCGAGGATGTCGCGGATGAACGGATGGATCCGACCGTGGAGGCCACCGAGGACGATCAGCTGCGGGTTGAGGATGTTGATCAGGCCACCCAGACCGATCGCAAGCCAGCGCGCGACGTGAGCGAGGGCCGCAGTCGCCAGCGCAGAGCCCTCGGCAGCCTCGCGCAGGACCGCATCCACGCCGGCATGCCCAGCGTCGGACGGATAGCCCGCCCGGGCGAGCAACGCTCCTTCGCCCACCTCCGTCTCCCAGCACCCGATCGAGCCGCAGTGGCAGAGCGCGCCCTCCGGGTTCACCGGCATGTGGCCGATCTCACCGGCGTATCCGGCAAGGCCGGTCAGCAGGTGGCCTCCGCTGATCGCCCCTCCGCCGACGCCCACCTCGCCCGACACGAACAGCACATCATCCACGCCCACGGCGGCGCCCCTGAGGTGCTCGGCGAGCACGCCCAGATCCGCGTCGTTGGCGACCGCGATCGGCACGGCGATCTCGAGTGCCTGCGAGAGCCGCTCGCCGAGGGGCACGTCGACCCACGAAAGGTTGGGCGCCATCGAGACCAGCCCATCGTCGCGACGCACGACCCCGGCCACGGCGACGCCGATCCCGACGAGCGGGCCATTGGCGCGGGCGCACAGGTCGGTCGCCAGCGCGGCGAGATCGGCAACGACGACGTCCGCGGCCAGGTGACCGCGCGGCCGGTCGACGCGCGCGTGGAGGATTGTCCCGCCGCCAAGCCCGACGATGGCCGCCGAGATGGAGTCGACGAGGATCTCGAGTCCCAGGACGACGGCGCCGGTCGGGTTGAGTTGCACGAGCGGGGAGGGCCGGCCAGGGGTGCCCAGGCGGACCAACCGCTCCTCCGAGACGAGGCCGACTTCGGCGAGCTCGCCGACCATCACGCGGATCGAACTACGGGTCAGACCGGTGGCCTCGACCAGCTCGGAACGTGACATGGGTCCGAGTTCGTGGAGCCCGCGGACGATCGTGCTCAGGTTGGCCCGGTGAACGGTCTCGCTCCGCTGTCCGATTTCGATCCGGCCGCCTGCCACGATCTATATCCTCTCTTCCAAACGTCTTCCAGACTCCAGCCCAGGAGGGCCGGTGTCAAGCAGGCGCCGGCCAGTGGCGGACGGCCCGGTCAGGCGTTCAGCCCGGGGCACGATGCCGGACGACCGCAACCAAACAACGACGCGCCGGTCTCGAAGTTGACACCCACCCCACGGGTGATGCAGTCTCCGTTTGGCGGTTTGTCGTCGGCTCATACAAACGTGCGACGCACCCCGTCCGGCCACGGTCTCAGAGGAGGAGAACCGGGGAACGTCACAGCGCTCCGTCATCTGGCCGGCTCCCGGGCCTGTCGACATTGCCGGAGCCGTATCGTCTCGATCCCTTGAAGGAGGTCACAGATGAAGGGTTATGCCCTGAAGCTCGCAACGCTTGCAGCCGGTGCCTTGGTCGTCCTGTCGGCCTGCGGTTCGAGCGGTTCGAGCGGTTCGAGCAGCGCCGCGGGCGCCGCAAGCAAGATCGCATTCCTGCTCCCGGACAAGGACACCGCGCGCTACGACCAGAAGGACAACCCGCTGTTCACGGCGAAGTTCAAGCAACTGTGCCCGAACGTCGACATTGTCTACACGAACTCCGACAACAAGTCGGACACACAGCTCGCGAATGCCGAGGCCGCCTTCGCTCAGAACCCGAAGGTCATGGTGCTCGACCCCGTCGATGCGGATGCCGCCGGGAAGATCGTGACCGAGGCACAGGGCAAAGGCATCAAGGTCATCAGCTATGACCGCCTGGTCAAGGGCGGCGTCAAGCCCGACTACTACGTCGAGTTCGACAGCAACCTCGTGGGCAAGCTCCAGGGCCAGTCGCTCCTGGACAAGCTCAAGGCTGACGGTCATGCGACGCCGAACATCCTGATGATCAACGGCGCACCGACCGACAACAACGCCAAGCTCTTCTCCGCCGGCGCTCACGCCGTGCTCGACAGCACGAGCAAGATCGTCAAGGAAGACGCCATGGCGAACTGGAAGGCCGCCGAGGCCCAGACCATTACCGAAGGCGCGATCGGTGCGCTCGGCAAGAACGGCTTCGACGGCATCCTCGCCGCCAACGACTCCGGCGCGGCCGGCGCGATCGCGGCCATGAAGGCCAACGGCGTCGACCCCAAGACCCACCCGACCACCGGTCAGGACGCAGAGCTCGCGGGGATCCAGCGGATCGTCGCCGGTGAGCAGTTCATGACGGTCTACAAGCCGATCAAGGCCCTCGCCGAGGCTTCTGCTGCGGCTGCCTGCGATCTCGCCAACGGCAAGGACGTCTCCGCGTCGTTCACCGGCAAGGAGAACAACGGCACGGCCGACATCCCGGCGAACATCATCCCGGTCGTCGCCACGACGCTCGATGGAAAGATCGCCAACACCAAATCCGTCATGGACTCGGTCGTTGCCGACGGCTTCTACAAGGTGCCCGAGATCTGCACGGCTGACTTCGCGGCCGCCTGCACCGCGGCAGGCATCAAGTAGTCAATCGTTTCCACGAGACGATCAACGACGGCGGAGGGCACCAAGCGTGGCGCTCTCCGCCGTTTGATTCCCGGAGGTTCGGATGACCATCGCGACGGCTGCGCCTTTGCTGGAGCTCCGCGGAATCTCCAAGAGCTTCGGGGCTGTTCAGGCATTGACGGACGTTCGCTTCGACGTCCGGGCAAACGAGGTCGTCGCATTGGTCGGCGACAACGGAGCGGGCAAGTCGACGCTGATCAAGGTGATCTCCGGGATCAACCAGCCCGACGCCGGCACGATCCTGTGGGAGGACCAGGAGGTCCAGATCCACGGGCCACAGGACTCGGCGGCACTGGGAATCGCCACCGTCTACCAGGACCTCGCGCTGTGCGACAACCTTGATGTCGTCGCCAATCTCTACCTCGGCCGCGAGCGGGCCGGCCCTGCTGGCGCACGAGCGCTATCGATCCTCGACGAAGTCGCTATGGAGCAACGAGCGATCGAGGTGCTTCGTCGGCTCTCGGTGAAGATCCCGAGCGTGCGGACGGCCATCGAATTGCTCTCGGGCGGCCAGCGACAGTCCGTGGCCGTGGCCCGCTGCGTGCTCTGGGAGAACAAGGTCGTGCTCCTCGACGAGCCGACAGCGGCACTCGGCGTCGTCCAGACGCAGGAGGTGCTCGACCTCGTCAAGCACCTGCGGGATGAAGGCCATGGCGTCGTCATCATCAGCCACAACCTCGGTGACGTGTTCGAAGTGGCCGATCGGATCACGGTGCTTCGGCTGGGCCGCTACGTGGGCACATACGACGCGAAGCGCGTCGGGCGCGAACAACTCGTCGCTCTCATGACCGGGGCGGTCGCCGCTGAGCACGCCAACCACGACGCAATCGGCCCCGAGCCGCCGGTGACCCAATGAGCACCATGGCCAATGACCCGCGCCTCATGGGTGGGACCGGGCTCCGCGGCGCCGTGGCCGCATATCGGCGTCGCATCGGCGAGGGAGACGTCGGCCAGCTGCCCGTCATCATCGGCCTGATCGCCATCTGGGGGATCTTCGGGTACGCGTCCGGCGGGCTGTTCTTCAGTCCGCTGAACCTGGTCAATCTCTCACTCCAAATGGCGGCCGTCGGGACGATCGCCATCGGCGTCGTCTACGTGCTGCTTCTCGGCGAGATCGACCTGACGGTCGGCGTCGTGAGCGGGCTGTGTGCCGCGATCATGGCGGTCCTCAATGTCAAGATGGGGATCCCCGGACCGATCGCGGTGCTCCTGGCCGTTGGCGTGGGCGCGCTGATCGGCCTGGCGCAAGGCATCTGGATCACGCGGTTCGGGATCCCTTCATTCGTCGTCACGCTCGCCGGACTCATCGGCTGGGAAGGCGTCCTGCTGTTCGTGCTCGGGGATACCGGCACCCTGAATCTGCGCAACGACTTCATCCTGGGCCTGGCCGGCACGTACTTCACGGGCGTGTCCTCGTGGGTGCTCGGTGCTCTCCTCGTGGCCTACCTCGGCGTGACCATGGCCCTCACGCGACGCCGGCGCGTGGCCGCGAGCCTGACCGCCGATCCGATGAGCCTCGTCCTGCTCAAGACGGGGATCATCGCGTTCTTTGTCGGGCTGGCCGTGCTGGTTCTCGATCGCGACCGAGGTGTGCCGCTGTCGGTGGTGTTCTTCATCAGCGCAATCCTCGTCATGGACTACATCGTCCGCCGCACCAGGTTTGGCCGGATGGTCTTTGCAGTCGGCGGCAACGCGGAGGCCGCCCGCAGGGCCGGCGTACCGGTGAACCGCGTTCGCATCACCGTGTTCGTAATCGCGTCCACATTTGCGGCCTGGGGAGGGGTCCTCGCTGCGTCGCGCCTTAACGCGGTGACCCAGTCGTCCGGATCCGGCGACGTCCTGCTCAACGCGATCGCTGCAGCGGTCATCGGCGGGACGAGCCTGTTCGGCGGTCGCGGCACCGTGTGGGCGGCGCTGCTCGGAATCCTCGTGATTTAGTCGATCTCCAACGGCATGGACCTGCTCTCGTTCCAGCCGGCGGCCAAGCAGGTCATTACCGGCGCGGTCCTGCTCACCGCCGTCACGATCGACGCACTCGCTCGCCGCGGTCGACAGGCGGGCCGCAAAGCTTGAGCCGTTGGCGTCTACAGCCCGAGGGCTGTCGATGCCGCCTTGAAGCCCGACGGACCGATGCCAGCTGACCACGACGGGTGCGGTTGTTCGCCGCCAACCATGTGGCGCAACGGAGGGATGGGCAGTGTCTGGGCCCGACAGGGGCAGGAGCGCGTTCGATGGGGCGTGTTGTTGACCCGACATCAGAGACGCGTCGCGGCGGCGTTGACGGCATCCGAACGTTCGCGGGATCGCCGGCCAAACGCCACCGGCCGCGCTGATCACGGGGTATTGACTCGAGGCTGACCGGGAATTCGAAGCCTCGTCCCGCCGCCACAACCGCACCCGCGAAGCGCTTGAGCGCGATCACGACCGACTGGCTAGCTGTGAGATTTGGCCGGAGGACTAGGATAGGTGCGGCCCCCGCTCCGTACGTCGACGACGATCCCTTTGGGGGTTGGTCAGATCGCGCCAACCGGGGGCCTCAGCCGGGCTCATGAGTTTGCCGCGGAATCGGGCCTTGATGGCAGGAGGACGAGATGCCGGCTCGGAAGACCAGGGGGAAGGTCGCGTCCCGTACCCGACCCGAGCCCCGCGCCGCGGCCAAGGCCGCCGCTGACGCGGCATCGGCGGCCGCGCTCCGTGAGGCGGCGGTGGGCGCCGCGGACGTAACCCGCGGCGAAGACGAGGCGACCGTCGCAGCCACCTACTCGGCCCTCAGCGATGCGGCCGCCCGGCGCGGTGCGCGCGACGCCGCCGAGGGCGCTGCGACCCTCGACATGGCCGACGAGGTCGCCGCCGGCGGAGCACTCGCCGCAGCCCTCAGCACCGACGAGTTTCGCCGCGGCATGGACCTTGCGGGCATCGCCGGTCAGATCCAGGTGGCGGCGGATCTCGTCCGGGTTGTCGGGCAGCCGACGCTCGCGGCGTTTCTCGGCCGGACGAGCCACCAGCTGCGCGTCCTGGCAACCGACGCGCTCAGCCGGGCCTCTGAAGGTGCCGTCGTGGCCCACGGAGCGGAGCATCTTGCCAGCGAGCTCGCGGCGCTCGGACTCAGCGAGATGGGTGAGGGTCGGGCTGAATACGCCTCGTCCGATGCGCTCGGCGCCGCGAGTGCCGAGATGGCCGCTGCGGCCGTGCGATCGGTGGCCGCAGGAGCCGCTGAACTCGCTGCCGCGTCGGCGATGGGCGGGATGGCGCAGGCTCTGGCGCACGACGGCGCCGAGCCCCTGGCCGGCGCCGAAAAGGCCGAAAAAGGCCTTCCCCGCAAAGCCGCCACGGCCCACCGTCAGCCGAAGGCGGCAACCCGGGCTCCAGCCGGGCAGGGATCCGGCAGGCCATCCAGGCCAAAGAAGTAGGTCCCGTTGGAGACGGGTTTCGCAGCGGCCTCGGGACTCGTCAGGGGACGTCGATGGGTCGCCTACGGGCCGTCCAGACCATGGAGATCACGCGCGCCGTCGACCAGACTCAGCGCGCGGGCCTGCGCTTGACCCCGGGACCTGTCCCTTTCCAGGGCCGCCCAGTCCGCACGGACTGACCAGACTCGGCGGCAGACAATCGTCCCGCAGTTGACCCTCGGCGAAGCGCTGGACCGCCGATACGACCACTCGAGAACCTCTGAGCGCGTCAAGAGCGCCCGAACCATCGCGGCGTACAAGTTCTTCCTCGAGTCGGGTCGGATCGCCGGGGTGCGCTTCGGCGGCGACATCTCGGGCGCCCGCCTCCTCCGCTCGCTGATGCTCCGCGGCGAGGATGTCCCGCAGTTCTCGGGGCGCCTTGTCGAGCCGGGCTTCTCCGAGGCGGACCTCGTCCCCCCGCTCCTCTCACTCTGAGGGCGCGGGGAGCCGACATCCCGGAACGGTCGTCGTCAACACCGGCCGATCGGCCCTCTCGAAGACGCCGTTCAGCCCTCGCCGAGCCCGGGTGTCGAGCCTACCGTTCGAGTGGAGGTAGCCGATGGCGATCGCCGTCCAGTCAATCGAGTCGGGGCCGTGGGCACTCGACACCTTTGAGCCGCTCGACGTCGCGGTCGACCGGTGCAAGGGCTGCGGCCTCTGCGTTGCCATCTGCCCGAAGAGCGTCCTCGCGCTCGATGACTCGTTGGTGAACGCTCTCGGCTACCACCCGGTTCGACTGACCGATGCCGCCGCATGCACGAGCTGTGCGTTGTGTGCGCGGATCTGCCCCGACACCGTGTTCGCCGTGTTCGCTCGGCCCAGGCTGACCTGACGTGGTCGCCATCGCCGAGGTTCCTGTCAGCACCAGTCGCGAGGACGACGTCGTCCGCCCGATCCTGATGAAGGGCAACGAAGCGATGGCCGAGGCGGCGATCCAGGCGGGCTGCGACGCGTACTTCGGCTACCCGATCACGCCGCAGGCCGAGCTGCTCGAGTGGATGGCCCGGCGCATGCCGGAGCTTGGGCGCGTGTTCGTCCAGGCGGAGAGCGAGCTCGCGGCGATCAACATGGCGCTCGGGGCCGCGGCGACCGGCGCCCGGGTCCTCGTCTCCTCCTCCAGCCCCGGCATCAGCCTGATGGCCGAGGGGATGAGCTACCTGGCGGGCTCCGAGCTGCCGATGGTCCTCATCAACGTCATGCGGGGTGGACCCGGGCTCGGCAGCATCGGACCCTCGCAGTCGGACTACTTCCAGGCGACGAAGGGCCACGGCCATGGCGACTACCACGTTCCGGTGCTCGCCCCGTCCTCGATCGCCGAGGCGGTCGGCCTCGTGGCCGACGCCTTCGAGATCGCCGAGCGCTACCGGACGCCCGTGATGATCGTCGCCGACGGCGTCATGGGTCAGGCCATGGAGGCGGTCGTGCCCGTCTACCGGATGCCGGTCCGGGAGCCGGCCGGCTGGGAGCTCACCGGGGCCGCCGGTCGGCCGGCCCGGATCGTGCGCTCGCTCCATCTCCGGCCCGAGGAGCTCGAGGCGCACAACGAGCGCTTGCAGGCGAAGTTCACCACGATCCGCGAGCGCGAGGTCCGCTGGGCGGGTGAGCTTCTCGACGACGCCGAGATCGTCATCGTGGCCTACGGGACGTCGGCGCGCGTCGCGCGAACCGCCATCGAGCGGGCGCGCGATCTCGGCCTTCGCGCCGGGCTCTTCCGACCAATCAGCCTCTGGCCGTTCCCCTCGACCGAGCTGTCGCGCATCGCCCAGTGCGTGCGGGCCATCGTCGTCGTGGAGATGTCCGCAGGTCAGATGGTCGAGGACGTGCGTTTGGCGGTCGAGGGATCCGCGCCGGTCTTCTTCCATGGCCGGATGGGCGGCATCGTCCCCACGCCGGGAGCAGTCGTCCATGCCTTGAACCGCGCCTGGGCGCTGGCGGAACCGGTCCGACCGAGCTCCGCTGACGACCGGATCGCCGGCGACGACGAGGCTGACCCGTTCGGCCTGATCGAGCTCGGTGCCTGGGCTGAGCTCGGAGCGCCGAGCCCGACCCAGCCGAAGGGACGGTGACCGGATGGCCATCCAGACAACCGATCCGAGACGCGTCATCTACCGGCGTCCGGATGCGCTGGCGGATACGTCGACGCACTACTGCCCGGGCTGCGGCCACGGCATCATCCATCGCCTCGTCGCGGAGCTGCTCGACGAGATGCACCTGGGCCCGACGACCATCGCGGTCGCCTCGGTCGGCTGCAGCGTCTTCGCCTACGACTACCTGACGGTCGACTTCGTCGAGGCCCCACACGGTCGCGCCCCGGCCGTCGCGACCGGGATTCGACGGGTCCGCCCGGACGCGTTCGTCTTCACCTATCAGGGCGACGGTGACCTGGCGGCGATCGGGACGGCCGAGATCGTCCACGCTGCCGCGCGCGGCGAGCGGATCAGCGTCATCTTCGTCAACAACGGCATCTACGGCATGACCGGTGGCCAGATGGCCCCGACGACGCTGCTCGGCCAGCGCACGACCTCGAGCCCGGGCGGGCGGGAGGCATCGACCACCGGCTACCCGATCCCGATCACGGAGATGCTCGCGCTGCTCCCCGGCGTCTCGTACGCCGCACGCGGCTCGATCGCCGACCCGCAGTGGATCGGTCGAACGAAGGCGATGCTTCGCCGAGCGTTCGAGGTGCAGCTGGCCGGTGGCGGGCTGTCGATCGTGGAGGTCCTCTCGACGTGCCCGGTCGGCTGGGGGATGACCCCGACCGAGTCGATGGCGCACCTGGCCGAGGACGTCGTCCGGACGTATCCGCTCGGCGTCCTCGTCGACCGGACGAAGGGTCTCCCGGGCCCCGGAAAGGACTGACCATGCGCCACGCGACGATCTTCGGTGGGTTCGGCGGGCAAGGCCTGCTGTTCGCCGGTCACGTCCTCGCCCAGGCCGCGGTCATCGAAGGCCGGACGGTGTCATGGATGCCCTCCTACGGGCCCGAGATGCGCGGCGGGACGGCGTCCTGCACGGTCATCGTCGCCGACCACGCGATCGGCTCGCCGATCGTCGACGACGCCGACAGCGTCGTCGCCTTGAACCCGCCGTCACTCGCGAAGTTCGAGCCGCTGCTCGTCCCCGGTGGGCTCCTCATCGTCAACGCGTCGCTGATCGAGGCCGAGCCTCGGCGGATGGACGTCGACGTCGTGGCGGTGCCGTGCTCCAGGCTGGCGCGGACCGCCGGCGACGACCGGCTGGTCAGCGTCGTTGCCCTTGGCGGCCTGATTGCCCGATCTTCCGTGGTCCGCCTGGAGTCGATCCGGCAGGCGCTTGCCGACATCGTGGGCGTCGACCGGCCGGCGCTGATCGAGGCGAACCTCGCGGCATTCGGCGCCGGTTACGACGCGGCCATCGCCGTGGCGACATCCCCGGTCCGCGCCTGAGGCCGCGTCGGACGGACCCGGTTCACGCCGCCGCGCGCCGCGGCGCTGGATCGGGCCGGTTGGCGCAGGCTCTGGCTGATCAGGTCCCGTCCGCGGCGACGAGATCCGGGACGGCCGCGCGGCACCTCAGGCGCGAGCGTCGGCGTTACCGGGAGCTCCCATTCGCAACGGCCTCTTCGACCGTGGTCTCCAGCAGCGGCATGAGGAACCGTTCCTCGCGCTCGAGGTGGGCATCGAGCAACGCCCCCAGCGCGAAGAGGTTGCCGCGCATCTCCGCGAGCTTGTCGGGACTCGGCTCGCGACCGAGGAAGGTGCGATCAGTCTCGAGCCTCCGTGCGACCTCGAGGATCTGCTGGTGCTCGAAGGTCATGAGCTTCGTGGCCCATGGCGAACCGGCCCGCTGGGCGATCTCCGGGTAAAGCCAGGCGTCCTCCCATGCGGCGTGCGGCCGGAGGACCGTCTCGACCCAATCGATGACATCGAGGACCGCGCTCAACCAGTCGACGGGCGCGATGCCTCCGAAGCCCCGCGCGACGGCATGGATCCGATTGATCCCGGGCACCAGATCCCGATGCTCATGCTCGGCGAATGCGTGCTCTGCGGTCGTGCCGCCCCGGAATTCGTCCATCGTCGTGTCCTGTTCCGGTCCGCGTGATGTCCGGACCTGCCGATCAATGTTCGACCGGCGGGCGAACCGCGTGTAGGGCCATCGGTCATGTGGACGGCTCCGCTATGGCCCGGTCATCGGACGGCCGGGTCGATCCGCTACCCGGCGCCGGGAGTGAGAAGGGCGGAGGTCCCGCCGCTGGGGGACCTCCGCCAGGTGTCGGAAGGCGAACCGCGACGTCGAGGCCTCAGGAAACCTGGACCTTGAGGTGCGTCGGCTTGACTTCCTCGTTCTTCGGGAGGGTGAGCGTGAGCAGCCCGTTCGTGAACTCCGCCTTGGCGGCGTCGGCCTTGATGGCGATCGGCACCGAGAAGGTTCGGCTGAACGTGCCCTGGCCGAGCTCCTTGTGGACGTAGCCCGCGTCGCTTGTCTCCGTCTCGCCCGTGAAGGCACCGCTGATGGTGACCAGGTCGTCGGCGATCGTGACGTCGACGTCCTCCGGCTTGACTCCGGGCAGCGCGATCTTGGCGATCACCGACTCAGGAGTCGTGTACAGATCCAGCGGGGGAGCGACCTGCCGCTCGCCATCGCGAATCCACATCGGCTTGAAGAGTCGATCGTCGAAGAGTCGCTCCATCATGTCCTGGAACGAGACGAGATCGACGAACGGCGTGGGACGCCGGATGAGTGTCATCAGACGACCTCCATGCTTGCGGGCGGATCGCTGCCATCGGTTGCACGCGGCCATGTCGACCCGTCCAGGGAATCCAGTCTCGGCGGGTTGCCCGACGCCGGCGAGAGCCATCGGACACGAACGCGCGGAGTCGGTCGGACCCAAGTGGCCCCGGCTGCCGCGGGACCTTCGTTCGATCCGTTCGGCCCGCGACACCACGTCCTATGGCCGATGCGCACCGCGGTCGACACGAGCCACCCTGTATGGACCGGACAAGGCGCAAGGAGGTCACGATCCATGAACACCGAGACGACCCTCGCGCGACCCGACCAACCCCTTCTGGACTGGTTGGCCGCCCAACACGTCGAGTACGAGATCCACGAGCACGCCGCGGCCTTCACGGCCCGCGCCACGGCCACGGCCGAAGGCGTCGATCCCAGGACCTTTGCCAAGGTCGTGGCGGTCGCGTCGCACGATGGGCGGAATGCCCTCATCGTTCTCGACGCCACCGACCAGCTCGACCTGCGCAAGGCCCGCCTTGCCATGGGCGCGAGCGACGTTCGACTGCTGAGCGAGGCCGAGCTGACCGCATTGGCGCCCGGTTGCGAGGCCGGCGCGATCCCCGCCGTCGGCGCGCTCTACGGGCTGACGACGTACGCGGACTACGCCGTACGGGATGACCCCGAGATCAGCTTCAACGCGGGCAGCCATCGCTTCAGTGCTCGGGTGGAGCGAGCGCGCTGGGAACGGGCCTGCGCGGTCCTCTACGCGGATCTGGCCGTCGAGGCCGAGGCCGGACCGGCGTGGGCGAACTCATGAGCAGGAAGCCCGACGACGGTCGCTCCAGCACGCTCGTCTGGATCGATTCGCGGGAGGCCGTCATCGTCCGGATCCAGGGCGCCCGGGCGCGCCTCGAACGAGTGGAGTCGGAGGTGCCCGCTCACCGCCGGTCGACGGGCCACGTCCGCCACGATCCCGCCGTCCGCCACGGTGGTGGTGCCGGCGGCGGCTCACAGACCGCTGGCGAGCCGCACCGCATCGAACACCTGAATCGCTTTGTCGGAGAGATCGTTGACCGGTTGGACCCGGGCGACGACCTGCTGATCCTGGGTGGCGGACCGGTCCACGAACGCCTGGCGCGGCAGCTCTCCGCGAGTGACGAGCATCACGGCCGTCATCGCAACGTCGCCACCGAAGCATCTTCGCCGCTGACCGATCGTCAGCTCGTGACGCGCGCTCGTCGGTTCGCCGGCATCGAGCCGCGACGGCACACGGTCGGAGCGCATCGTTGGAGCGGGCCTTCGACCGATGGCCTGCCTCGCGGGGTGTGACAAGGCGCATCCGCCGAGCCTATCCGTCCGCAGGATCGATGGCGGTCGAGATCTGCGCCGGTGTCGCCGATAGTTCGGATGCGCGTGTTCTACGGGTGATCAGCACCGACGCCGAACAGGCATGGAGGACGGTTCGGGCGGTGCTGCCCAGGAGGAGCCGCTTGATCAGGCCGTGGCCTCGGGTGCCGACGACCACGAGGTCTGCGCCCCAGCTGTCGGCCTCGCCACTGATCGCCGCCGTGGCTGCTCCTGCGACGATGCAGACGCTCGTCGCCATCCCGGCCGCCTCGAGGATGCTCGACGCCTGGGCCGTGACCTGGATGGCGCGCCGCCGACCCTCGCCGAGTGCCGCCTCGTACAGGCCCGAGGCAGTCGCGGCATCCTCCGGACTGAAGCCGGTCCACCAGGCGGGCTGCATATCGATGGCGTGGAGCACCCTCGTCTCGGCGCCGGCGAACAGCCCCGACTCCGCGACGAATGAGACCGCGGACATCGCCTGGTCGGATCCGTCGGTTCCGACGAGGATCCGGCGCGTCGTGGGCCTGCGGGCAACCAGCACCGAGCGATGCGCCAGGTCGACGACCTCGGAAGAGACCGAGCCCAGGACCACCCGCTCGAGGGCGCCGTGGCCGCGGGCGCCGACGATGATCAGGTCCGCGCTCTGACGATCCGCGCGCTCCACGATGACGGAAGCCGCCCGGCCGACGGGATGGCTGGTCGAGACGTCCAGGCTCCGCCCGCGGAGGCGGGTGGCCGCCCCGTCGAGGTCCCGCCGCGACTCGCGTTCGAGCCGTTCGCGGATGTCCTCAGTCCGTAGTGAGGCGGCGAACTCGGACCAGGGTCCCCCGTAGAGCTCGAGATCGGTCGGGAGCACCGTCACGAGCTCGATCGTCGAGCCGGCAGGCCACGTGAGTCCGGCGGCCGCGTCGAGGGCGACTGACGATTCAGGCGAACCATCGAGCGCGATCAGAGCCTTCACCGTGAACTCCTTCGACCCTGATGATGCCCGCTCGACCGATCAGGATCACGTGCCGGACGGCCGGGAATTCGGGCGGTTCGGATCAAATCGGCGGCAGCACCGGATCGGCGGCACGACCGGATCGGCCGGCAAGGCCGCCGGCGAGCCGCAGCATGCCTCCGGCGCCGCGAGAGGCACGGTCCCCGCGAAGGGTCGGTGTCTCTCCGCGTCGCCGAGTCGATCAGCGAGCGACGATGACGGTCGCCTCGGCATGGGTGGCCACGTGCTCGGACACGCTGCCCCGAAGGAAGCGGGCGACGGCGTCAAGGCCGCGCGACCCGATGACGATCGTGTCGTATCGCCCTTCCTTGGCGATCCGTTCGATCGTCTCCGCCGGCTCTCCGGCCGGCTCGATCATCTCGGCGACGATCCCCGCGTTCGCGAGGATCTCGCGAGCCTCGGCCAGCTGCTGATCGTGGACGGGACGATCGTCCCACGGATCGACTGGCGCCCGGCCCGGATGCACCGGCACGACGCTGACGACAGCCAGTTCGGCGCCGAAGTGCTTGGTCAGCTCGATGGCGGTCTCGAGAGCGCGATGGGCTGGTTCGCCTCCGTCGTAGGCCACGAGGATGCTCTTCATGGTGACGCGCTCCATTCAACTCGGTCGCGACCTTCCTCGCGACGATCTACTTCGAGCATCGTCAACCGGGGGCCGAACGGTACTGCTCAACGGCACCTTCGCACAGGCCATCCGACCCGGGCCACTGGCCTCGGGCCGGTCGCGCCGACGTTCCTTGATGTGGTGCGTGGACACACCGCCGATCCGTTGATGCCTTGACAGCTGTCAACACATTCGCAGTACCTTTGGGGCCTCGTACCGGAAACCCGGGGTCCGACGGCTTGGCTGTTGTGATCGCGATGGCGGGCCGCCATGGATCCGGTATCGAGGAGGGTGTCGATGCTCACAGTCCTGCGCGTTCGCCGCGGCATGTCCGCTGCGGCCGTGTCGCTTGCATTGGCCGCGACCGTGTTCATCCCGATCGGCGGTATCGCCAACGCCGCCTCGGCGTCCTCGGCGTGTCCGATCTTCGAAAGCGGCCCGGCCGAGTGCAACCTTGTCATCACAGCGCCGGACACGGTGATGACCTTTCAGACCTTCACCGTCCAGGTCGCCATCACTAGCGGTGGTGAAGAAAACACGATCCTGCCGAGCTCCGATCCGTGTTCGCCGACCAGGGTGACACTCGACGTCTTCGAGCAGAACGGCGAGGGATTCTCGCTCCTCGCTTCCTACACGGCCAAAGCGTCGAAGAGCATCGCGACCTTCAACATCAGCGTTACGGACGCCAATCTCTACGAGCTGATGGCCAGCGCCCCGTCCACCGCAACGTGCAGCTACAACAGCGACGAGAGGGACTTCACGGCCGTCTTCATCCCGCAGACGCAACCCATCGCCCCCTGTCCGGACAATGTGGAGTGCACGCAGGTCTGGAACGGGTCCTCTACCGCCGCGACCCTGTTCTCTGACGATGGAACGTTCACAGATGTTGGCTTCGGGCCCGCCATTCCGGCCATGACGACCGCCTGCGGAGGCCCTCCGCTCGACTCGAACGGCGTGCTGACGTTCCACAACGTCACTGCCTCCGGTCCGAAGACGATCATCTTTGCGCTCGCGTCCAATCTCGTGAACAAGGGCATCGGGCAGTTCACCGTCTGCTGGAGCGGCTCCCTGGCTAACGGGACTCCCTTCACCGGGCTGCTCCCGGCCTGCGGCAAGAACGCCACCGGGCCGTGCGTCCTCTTCAAGAAGTCGGGCCAGCACAACGTCGGGTTCTTCGGAGTCCTGGCTCCTCCGGGCACGTTCGACCCTTCGGGGTATGCGAAGTAGGGTCAGCGACCGTCGGTGACACCACGTTCGTGAGAGAGACAGCGCGCCCAGCGATGGGCGCGCTGTCGCGTTTCACCGACGTTCGCTCGTCAGCACGGATCCATCGACGGCGGCGGCGAGGAACCGGCGCGCTACGGCCGCCGAAACGACGTTGCCCTTGCCTTCGTAGAGGGCCAGCGCCTCGGTCCCGGCTGTGGTCGCCTCGGTGTCATGACCGGCGGCGCGAAGGACGAGCGCGAGGTCCGACAGCGCATCGGCCTGATCGGTCGGATCGTCCTCCGTCCGGCTCAGATCGACGGCCACGCGGCACATGGCCTCGGCCGCGTCATGCTGGCCGAGCCACGAGAGGACCTTGCCGCGAACACGGTTCAGCGCGACCTGCGTGTAGACGTCGTCCGGAGCCGCCACGCCGGCACTGAAGGACGCCATCGAAGACGCGTCGTCGAACCTGCCCTGCCGGCAGAGGGCTTCGGCAAGATAGGCGGCCACCGTCGAGATGAAGTTGCGGTCGCCCATCCGATCGAGCGCCTCGTAGTCGCGCCGCAACTCCGCCTCGGCCGCGACCGGATCGCCGGCCAGCATCTCGATGGGACCTGAGTTGATCGACGTCAGCGCGGCATGGAACTTCCAGCCGAGCTCCTCGAGGGTGCGGCGCGCCCGCCGGTATTCGACGCGGGCGGTGTCGAACTCGCCGCCCTTGGCATGGAGGTGGGCGAGGCTGCGCAACGTGACCGCCTCGGCCTTCTGGTCGCCGCCCGAGCGGGCGATGATCTCCTCGCACAGCTGGATCGCCTCCGGGACGGGCATCGGGCCGAACTGTGCGCAATGCGCCAGGTTCGGGCCGGCCCGGATCTCGAGGACGCGATCGCCGGCCTTCCGCGCGTGCTCGATGACCCGCTCCACCGCTTCGGCGACGTCGCCGTAGCGGGCGCCGACGATGCGCACCTGGCTCATCGACAGCCAGGCCCGCGCGAGCCCGGCCTCGTAACCCACGCGCTCGAGGGCGACGATGCTCTCGCAGGATCCGCGCCTCGATGTCGCCCTCGACCTTGGAGGGATCCGCGTTGTACTGGGTCATCAGCCGCTCAAGCCGGGCGGTCGTCTCGAGCCCGAGGTCTCCGAGTCGCGCCGCGCTCTCGGTGGCCGCGTCGAGAGCGGCGTCCGCAGCCCCGACCTCGCCGATCTCCGTGAGCGCCAGGCCGAGCTGGAACAACAGGCTCGGCCTTGCGGCGTGATCGTCCGGCAGCAGGTCGACCGCGCGGCGGACGAGATTCGCTGTGGCCGGCATGTCACCGCGCACGAAGGCCCGCTGTCCGGCCGATGCCAGGCGCCCGGACGCATCGATGCCGATGGCCGACCCGTGCTCGTCGAGCGGGCCAAGCTCGAAGAGGTAGCGGTGCGCCTGCTCGAGGTGGTAGCCGAGGATCTCCTCGAACTCCGTCACCCGCTCGGTCTCGCGATTGGCCTCGTCCGCCCAGGCCACGAACCGCTCGTGCAGGCGCGCCCGCGTCCGCTTCAGGAGTCCGGCGTAGGTCGCGTCCCGGATCATCAAGTGGGTGAAGCGGTACTCGTCGTTCTCGGTGTCGGCCGGGTCCGTCGGGCGCACCAGCTGCCGCGTCGTGAGCTCGTCGAGGCGCTCCGGGACCTGGTCGCGGACGTCGTCCTCGACGATCGCCTGCAACGCGACCTGCGGGAAGACCAGGCCGATGACCGAGGCGGGATCGACGGTTGCCCGTTCGCCCTCCGGCAGCTGGTCGAGGCGGGCTGCCAGCAGCGCGTGGATCGTCGGTGGGATGGCCAGCGTGGACAGGTCGCCGGCCGGCTCCCACCGATCGTCGACGAGCCGCAGCATGCCGCTCTCCTGGAGCATCGAGACGAGCTGCTCGACGAACAGCGGGTTGCCCTCCGCAGCGGCGACGACCCGGTCCCGAACCGCATCCGCCAGTCCGACCTTGCCGAGGAGGTTCTCGGTCACGCGCGCCGCATCCGCGTCGGACAGCGGCGACAGGACGATGGTCCGTTCGTCCGGCCCCTGGCCCCACGTCGGCTGCTTCTCCAGGAGCGCATGGCGGGCCATGCACAGGAGCAGGATCGGCTGGTCGCGCACGTTCGCGGTCAGGTGGCCGAGCAGGTCGAGAAACGTCGGTTCGGCCCACTGGATGTCGTCGAAGAGAACCACCAGCGGTTTGCCGGCGGCGAGGATCTCCAGAAACCGGCGGATCCCCCAGAAGAGCTCGCCGACCTGGAACGGCGCATCGCGCAGGCCGACGGCCGCCGCGATCCGATCGACCACCGCCTTGTCTCCGAGGATGCGCCGAAGCTTCCGGATGGCCTTGGCCGGCGTGTCCGAATCGAGCAGGTCCGCGGCGCCCTGGACGACCTCGACGACGGGCCAGAAGGTGATGCCGTCGCCATACGGAAGGCAGCGCCCGCTCACGATGGTGGCCTGGGCGCGGGCGGATTCGAGGAACTCCTTCGACAGGCGCGTCTTGCCGACGCCGGCGTCGCCGACGAGGGTGACCATCCGACAGCCACGTGTTTCGATGGCCGCTTCGAGCGCTTCCGCCAGGAGCCGCATCTCGGTCTCGCGGCCGACCATGGCGTTCGCGGGGCGAATGGCGGCGATCGATGTGCCCAGGACGCCCATGAGCCGATGGGCGGGAACGGGCTGCGATTTGCCCTTGAGCGTGAGCGATTCGACCTGTTCGAGTCTCGCGGTCTCGCGGACCAGCCTCGCGGTCAGGTCGCCGATCAGGATCTCCCCGGGGGCGGCGGCCTGTTCGAGGCGGGCCGCGACGTTGACGGCGTCACCGGTCACGAGGCGCTGGCCGAGGCTCGCCTCGCCCGTAATGACCTCCCCGGTGTTGACGCCGATCGCAACCTCGAAGTGGATCGCCGAATTCCTGCGCCAGGGCGGCCGCCAGGACCGACAGGCCCGCGCGCATGTCCAGGGCGGCGCGGACGGCGCGCAACGCATCGTCCTCGTGGCGGACGGGCAGGCCGAAGACGGCCATCACGGCATCGCCGATGAACTTCTCGATCGTGCCGCCGTGACGGGCGAGTGCGATGCGTGACGCATCGAATGCACGCGCCATGACGTCGCGCTGGACGTCTGCGGTGAGCGGCTCACCGGCCAGGTCGCGGGCGTCCAGGAAGGCGAAGACGATGGTCACCGTCTTCCTCATCTCCGCGACATGCGCGATGCCGAGATGGCCGCCGCACCCGCCACACAGGCGGAAGTCGTCGGGGTTCGCCGTTCCGCAGTTCCGGCACGTCTGGACGCCGACTGCCTCGGTCGGCGCAGAACCGGGTGGACCTGCACGTTCCGGATCGACCGAGACAAGCCGGAACGCCGAGATTGGCAAGGCCGCATCGTGTGACGAGGCCGCGGCGGTCTTCGGTCTCGCGACGAATGGCTCGGCCGCGATGGTCGCGAGCGCGCTGGCGGCCGCATGCGTGGGCTCGTCCAGGAGCACCTCGTGGGGCGGCGCCGACTGCTCGAGCCGGCCAGAGCGCTGAATGACGTCGCCGGTCAGGATGTGCTCGTCGGCGCTGGCTGCCCTGACGACCAGGGGGCCGGTGGCGATCCCGGTCCGAACCACGAGCTGGACTCCCCAGCGGGCCTCGAGTCGCGCGTTCAGGGCCTGCTGGGCCGCCTGGCCTTCTGCCGCCGCCCGGACGGCCTGAAGGGCGTGATCCCCGCGCGAGCCGCTCAGCCCGAAGACGGCCAGGATGGCATCGCCGATGATCTTCTCGATGATCGCGCCGCGCGATTCGAAGACGGCTCGCATGTCGTCGAAGTAGAGGTCGAGGACCTCCCGCAGGGTCTCCGGATCGAGCCGCTCGGCGAGCGCTGTGGAACCCTGAAGATCGGAAGTCAGGAACGTGACCGTGCGGCTGACATCCGGCATCGGGTCGACATCGGCGAACCGCTCGCCGCAGTAGCCGCAGCGGGGGAATCGCCCCGGTCGCTCACCGCCACACTGCGGACAGGTCGGCATCGGCGCAGTCTACGTCCGAGTCCGGCCCGAATCCGGGTTCCGGCTCTCCCTCCCGCCACGGTTCCTCGGCGAACGATGCGAATCTCGCGGCCGTCACCACCGCACCGCTCGAGCGGCGCGCTCAGGCTCCGTCGAGCGTTCGGACGAGGAAGCGGATGGCGCCGTCGGGCTCCGGGTACGTCCCGCAGCCTCGGAACGCCTCTGCATAGCGGGTCGAGCGCTGGCCGCCGCGGAGCCGGGCGAGACGATCGACCATCTCGCCGACGTCCTCGCCGTACATCTGCTCCATGAGCCGCACCTGGCTTTCGTGCGCGGCCAGCGCGCGCCGCTTGACCTCGACGGTCGAGGTGATATCGATCCAGATGTGCGGCTCGAAACCGAGCCCCTGTTCCGAGTCGAAATACGCCAGATGTGGCGTCGCCTGCAGCGGGAGCTCGTCGGCGAAGTTCGGGACGGCCGCGGCGCCCCTCGCCTGGAACAGAAGCTCTGACGCGTTCCGATGGTCGATGTGGTAATCGTTCGGCGGGTGGCCGAGGAGGACGGTGGCGCCCACCTTTCGGATGACGTTCACGAGCTGGACCCGGCGTTCGATCGTCGTCTCGGAGCCCTGGTCGTGCATCCCGAGGTGATGAAACGATGCAGCACCAACGATCTTTGCGGCATGTCGCGCCTCCCCGAGCCGGATTCGGGCGATGTCGGGTCCGGGGAGCTCGAACGACCCACACCAGCCGTCGGTCATGACCGCCATGTGCACCTCGACGCCGTGGGCGACGAGGGCGGCGAGGGTCCCGGCGCACCCGAGCTCGAGGTCGTCCGGATGGGCGCCAAGGGCAAGAACGGTGTCCCGCCGTGGCTGGCTTGCGGTCATTCGTCCAGGATCCGGCGCTTCGCGGCGGTGAACTCCTCGTCGGTCAGCACGCCTTCGTCACGAAGCCTGGCGAGGCCCGCCAGCCGCGCCGCGACGTCCGAGTTGGTCGCTGTTCCCGGGTGCGCCGCCGCGGCGCGAAGAGTGGGCTCAGTCGCCGGAACCACCGGGGACGCGATGCCCATCCCGACGAGGAATCGCTCCGCCTGCGCGCGATACGCCTCGGGCGCCAGTTGACCGGTCCGGGCCATCCGCGTCGCGACGACCATCGCGTCGACGGCCGATCGCTGCTGCGGCAGGACCTGCAGTCCGTGCCCACAGATCGGGCATGCGAGGTACACGTCGGATCCATATGACGCCAACGGCACGAAGTAGAGGCTGACCTCCTTCTTCGATTGGATCTCATGGAGATAGACGTGGTTGTGGCAGGTCGGGCAGACGATCGGGGCCACTTCGCCGCGGTCCACGATGTCGCCCTGTCCCCAGCCGAAGATCACGACCATGGCTGCATGACCCCCTGAGTCGGCGCGGCGGCGTTCCAAGAGCCTAGTGCCACGGCGAGGGCGACGAGCGCGCGCGCTCTCCGCTCTCCTGCATGGGGCGGATGTTAGGGCTCCGCGTGATGCCCCGGCTGTCGCGAGCACCTCACGCGACGCCATTGACTCCGCATCCGACGATCGGTGGGTCTACACCCGTCAGGTCAATCGGGGCGAGTGGGGCCTCTCGCATTCGGTCGCTGTGTCACTCGGCGGAGCGACCGAGTCGTCCGAGTGTTGGCTCCAGGCCCACACTGAGCGAAACTCACCATGTGAGTTGGCCCCTTCCAGTGCGGATTGCGCTCTGCTGGCAGGTCCTCGGCGGACGGCCACGATCGTGACCGGGAGCGCCCTGTTTCTCCTGCCCGCCCTCCGACGAGCCCGCGACCTCATTGCGAGCTGACACACCGGACGCGGTCGTCGTCGGATCCGGCCCGAACGGGCTGGCGGCCGCCATCACCCTCGCCCGAGCAGGACGATCCGTGGTCGTCTACGAGGCCCACGCCCACGATCGGCGGTGGGATGCGCAGCGGCGAGCTGACGCTCCCCGGCTTCGTCCACGACATCTGCTCGGCCGTCCAGGGAACCTCGACTGCGTCACCGTTCTTCCGCACCCTGGACCTCGCGCGGTTCGGGGTGGAGCTGATCGACCCGCCCGCGCCGCTCGCCCACCCGCTCGATGGCGGCCGGGTGGCCGTGCTCGAGCGGTCGGTCGCGGCCACGGCCGCCGGGCTCGGCGACGACGGCGGAGCGTATCGTCGGCTGCTGGGCCCGCTCGTCCGGGACGCCGACAAGGTCATGGACCTCGTCCTCGGCCCGATCTTCCGAGTCCCGCGCCACCCGATCGCGGCAGCCCGGTTCGGGCTGCCGGCGCTGCGCTCGGCCGTCGGCCTCGCGAGGAGCCGGTTCGAGGGAGACGCGGCTCGGGCGCTCCTCGGGGGCGTCAGCGCCCACTCGATGCTGGCGCTGGATCGCCCCGTGACCGCCTCGTTCGGTCTGGTGCTCGCGATCACGGCCCATGCCTACGGCTGGCCGGTCGTCCGTGGCGGGACCCAGCGACTCGCTGACGCTCTGGCCGACGAGCTTCGGTCGCTCGGCGGTGAGATCGTCACCGACCACCCAGTCACATCGCTTGCCGACCTGCCGTCGGCGAGGGCAGTCCTCTTCGACACGTCGCCCCGGGCCCTCGCATCGATCGCGGCGGGCCGGCTCCCGGACGGCTATCGGCGGCGCCTGGAAGGATTTCGCTACGGACCGGGCATCGTCAAGGTCGACTGGGCCCTCAGCGAGCCCATCCCCTGGCAGGCCGAGGGCGCCGCTCGCGCCGGCACCGTCCACGTCGGCGGATCGCTGGACGAGATCCGGGCCGCCGAGGCCGAGGTCCACCTGGGCCGGCATCCGGAGCGACCGTTCGTCCTCGTCGTCCAGCCGAGCCGCTTCGACGCGAGCCGCGCGCCGGACGGTCGGCACACGGGCTGGGCGTACTGTCACGTCCCGAGCGGCTCCACGTTCGACATGACCGCGCGGATCGAGGCTCAGGTCGAACGGTTCGCGCCCGGCTTCCGGGACACGATCCTGGCCCGATCCGTCCGCCTGCCGGCCGAGATCGAGGCTGACAACGCGAACTACATCGGCGGCGACATCAACGGCGGCCTGCAGGATCTCCGCCAGCTCTTCACCCGCCCGGTCGCGCGCCTCGACCCGTACTCGACGCCGACTCGCGGCATCTACCTCTGCTCGTCGTCGACCCCGCCCGGCGGCGGCGTCCACGGCATGTGCGGCGTGTGGGCAGCGCGTTCCGCCCTCCGGCGCGAGTTCGGGGAACGCGCCTGAGCCGGTGCCAGGCCATGGCTCGATCCGAGGGTCGGCTCCCTCCCTGACTGGGCGAAAATCACGATGTGAGTTGGCCCGATCTCGCGCGGACTGCGCTCTCCTGCCGGTTCCTCGGCGTGCGGCCACACCGGTGACCGAGAACGCGCTGTTCCTCCTGCCCGCCCTCCGGCGCGCGCGCGACCTCATCGATCGCGACTACGCGGAGCCGCTGGACCTCGATGCCATGGCCCGCGAAGCCGGCTACTCGCGCTTCCACTTCGCCCGGGCGTTCGCCGCCGCGTACGGCGAGACGCCGCGTGCGTATCTCACCCGCCGCCGGATCGAGCGGGCGAAGACCCTCCTCCGAACCGCGAACCTCTCGGTCACCGAAATCTGCGTTCTCGTTGGCTTCGCGAGCCTCGGCTCGTTCAGCGCGCGCTTCCGGAACCTCGTCGGTCAGTCACCGAGCGAGTACCGCGACGACGCCGTCGCACGGACCGGCGTCCCACCGATCCCGGGTTGCGTCGTGATGATGTGGACGCGGCCGCACCCGGACGATCAGCAATCGGGGAGAAGCGCGGCGTACGCGCGGCCCGGCTACGGTGGCCCCGGAACCGCAACCGAAGGAGCACCGATGATCAGCCGCCTCAACCACGTGAACGTGTTCGTGCTCGACCAGGACCGGGCGAAGACGTTCTACACCGAGACCCTCGGGTTCGAGCTTCGCAACGACGCCATCCTCGACGGCTTCCGCTGGCTCACCGTCGGCCCGAAGGACCAGAAGGACCTGAGCATCCTCCTCGCCTATCCCGCCCCGCCGATGTTCAGCCCGGAGGACGCCGAGGCGGTCCGCGCGCTCGTCGCCAAGGGCTCGCTCGGCGGCGGCGTGTTCGAGACGCCCGACTGCCAGAAGGCATACGAGGAGCTGTCGGCGAAGGGCGTCACGTTCCTCCAGGAACCCGCCGAGCGGCCGTACGGGATCGAGGCACTGTTCCGGGACGACTCCGGCAACTGGTTCAGCCTCACCCAGCCGAAGTGGCTCGGGTAGCGGCGGGCCGCAGGTAGGCGGCAAGTTCGTCGACGATGGGCTCGGCCCCTCGTCGACTCAGGGGCAGCCGTCGGACTTGTACCAGTTGGCGTCGATGCCTGTAGACACAGCATCCGGGTCGTCGTCGGGCAGCGCGGTCCACCCCGGCTGATACCAGTACGTCACGCAGCGGTCGAAGGCAAAGCCGCTGTCGGGCCCGACCGAGCCGTCGGCGGCGAGCACACCGTTCATGTAGTCCATCGGGGCGCCCACGCCCTCGAACGCCTTCTTGAAGTCAGCGAGGTCCGCGCGGGCCTGGTCGTCGAACGGGACTGGCACAGGCCCTTCACTGCCTCCGCCCGGGTGGCGGTTGTCGACATCGAAGACTCGGCAGAACTCATCGTGCGGCTTCGAGGTGAATGCGCCCTGCCTGTATTCGAAGTACTCGCAGTCGGCCTCTCCGTCCTGCCCCGCCTCGAACATGTAGACGACTGCGCCAAGCCGCTCGACGGTCGGGAATGCCGCCGTGACGTCGGCCACCGACACGTTGGCCTTGGGGGCATGGAAGAGTGCACACCCGGACAGGGCGCAGAGGGCTGCGGCCGATGCAACGAGCAGGAACACGCGACTGGTCAGGAGGCTCGGCATGACCCTGTGAATGTACGGGCGATCAGGTTGTGACGGGTCTCCGGAGAACCTGGCCCCGGCCAGCTCGACGCCCGGTGTCGACGATCTCCCGAACAGGCCCGTGGTGGTGACAGATCCTCGCGGGGTGTCGACCAGGCGCGTTCGACAGGCCTGGTGCCGGCCTTCCCACGCTCACCGCAGGTCGCTCGCGGCCGCCAGAGTGGTATCGAGCGGGCCTCGTCGACGCCGGACGTCGATCTGGCACCGAATCCGGCCCTGGCTGCGGTTAGTCGACGTGGGCCGACGATCTGGCAGCTCGCGGCCCGACGGCCGATGTCGGGTCCGGATCTGACGCTCAGGTCGATGGCTCGCGTTGCCGAGCCTCGATTCGGGCGGCGATCTGGTCGAGCTGGCGTCCGAACTCGGCCCGGGTGGCCCCCATCCGGAGCCGATTGACGACCGCCTGCCACGGCCGCCCGCGTGACGCGTCGAGCGCGGCGTCGATCACCACGTCGACGCGAGTGCCATGCCCCTCGACCGCGAACCTCCGGTCCGTCGTCACGATCAGGATGGTCTGATCGCGGGTGCTGGTCCACGTGCCGCCGGTCGTGACCAGCCGGGTGGGTGGTTCCCGCACGACCTGCGCGACCGTCTGCATCCAGCGCTTCGAACCCGAGCTCATTGCGATGTCGACCGTCCGGCGACCGTCGTCCTCGACCCGGATGAGGTCGAATCCGGCGGCGTGCTGGTTGAACTCGAGGGTGTTCCCCGGGTCATCGAAGAAGGCGAACACCTCGTCGATCGGGGCATCGATGAAGCGGCTGAGGGTGATGGACATCGACGGCCACGATAGTCGGGTCGTCCCGGGCCTGGAAGGCCACGCTCCGGATCGGCCGGTTGCACCGGCAGCGCACACCGATGGAAGATGGGCAGGGTGAGCGCTGGTCCGCGCTGGCGAGGAACCGACATGACGGATGCGGCGAAGCTGACGAGAGCGATCCGGATCAACATCATCGGCGGCACGGTGATCCTCGCGGTCTCCGTCTTCACGGTGGTGCTCGTCGCGGTCGGGATCCTCCCACTGGACACCCAGGCCGTGGTCGTCATCACCGTCGGCTTCGTCTTCGCCGGGCTCTCCTTCGTCACGGCCCGTAGCCTCCCCCAGGACCGCGACGATCCGGCGGGGATCGAGCGACGGTTCCAGTCGGGGGCGCTGTTGTGGAGCGCCGGGCTTCTCGCCGTCGGACTCGTCGCCGTCGTGAGCGTCATCGCGTGGGGCGTGCTCCGCTGACCGGCCCCGGGCATCGCCGAGCGGCCTCGATCACAATTCCCATGCAACCCGGGCAGCGCGGCGAGTGTTCGCCGGCCACCCCGGATGGGAGCCGGCCCGTCGCTCGGCGGCGGATCGATCGTCCCGGATCAGGCTCACGAGAGGCGATGTCCGATGCTCCATTCACGGGACGCCCGCCGCGACGACCTGGACGACGACCTCTTCGCGTCAACCGATGTCGCGATCTCGGTGCCGAAGTACCGCATCCCCGAGCGCGAGAACGACCCGCGGCACGCCTATCAGATCGTGGCCGACGAGCTGATGCTCGACGGCAACTCCCGGCAGAACCTCGCCACGTTCTGCCAGACGTGGCTCGAGCCGGAGGTCCACCGGCTCATGGACCTGACGCTCGACAAGAACATGATCGACAAGGACGAGTACCCGCAGACCGCGGAGCTCGAGGCTCGCTGCGTGCACATCCTGGCCGACCTCTGGAACTCGCCCGACGCCGCGAACACGCTGGGCACGTCGACGACCGGGTCGAGCGAGGCGGCCATGCTCGGTGGGATGGCGCTCCTGTGGAACTGGCGCAAACGACAGCAGGCGGCGGGCAAGCCGAGCTGACCGGCCGAACCTGGTGACGGGACCCGTCCAGGTCTGCTGGCACAAGTTCACCCGGTACTGGGGCGTCGAGCATCGCGAGATCCCGATGGACGGCGACCGGCTGATCATGACCGCCGACGAAGTGCTGGCGAGAGTCGACGAGAACACGATCGGCGTCGTGCCGACGCTCGGCGTGACGTTCACGTGCGCGTACGAGCCGGTCGAGGACGTCGCGGCCGCGCTCGACCACCTCCAGGAGACGACGGGGCTCGACGTCCCGATCCACGTGGACGGGGCGAGCGGCGGGTTCCTCGCGCCGTTCGTCGAGCCCGATCTCGTCTGGGACTTCCGCCTGCCGCGGGTCAAGTCGATCAACACCTCCGGCCACAAGTTCGGGCTCGCGCCGCTCGGTGTCGGCTGGATCGTCTGGCGTGACGCGGCCGACCTCCCCGAGGACCTGATCTTCCAGGTCAACTACCTGGGCGGCGACATGCCGACCTTCGCCCTGAACTTCTCCCGGCCGGGCGGCCAGGTGGTTGCCCAGTACTACAACTTCCTCCGGCTCGGCCGCGAGGGATACCGGAAGATCCACGAGGCCGGCTATCAGACGGCGCGGTTCCTCGCCGACGAGATCGCGGCGATGGGGCCGTTCGAGCTCATCCACGACGGCCGAGGCGGCATTCCCGGCCTGGCGTGGAAGCTGCGAGAGGACCGGAAGCACCCGTTCACGCTGTTCGATCTCGCCGATCGCCTTCGGGTCACCGGGTGGCAGGTGCCTGCCTACACGCTGCCGCCGAACCGAGCAGGACCTGGCGATCCAGCGGATCCTCGTCCGCCATGGCTTCAGCCGCGACCTGGCGAACCTGCTCCTCGACGACTACCGGAGGGCGCTCCGACACCTCGACGCCCACCCCCACGCGACGCCGTTGACGAGGGCGGAGGCGAGCGGGTTCCGGCACTGACACGTCACCGGCGAGCTGGCCTCACGGCAAATCGGACGTTCATCGGGTTGATTCCGCACGGGAGCGGGCGGCCCGGAACCAGCTTCGGGCTGAGGAGCTCGAACTCCCCCTGTCGGAGCAGCTCCGCGAGGCTGGCGGTGCCGAGCACGAGGGCGAGATTCCGGCCGGCACACTGCGCGCCACCACGCGAGAACACGTTCATCTGCCAGTCGGCGTCCGCGGAGCCGTCGAGCCACAGGTCCGGTGCGAACCGGTTCGCGTGCGGCAACCGCCGCGCGCGATGCTGGGCGGCGACGGGGATGAGTCGCTGCCCGTCGAGTTCTGACGACACGGCGACCCATGGTCGCCGTGCTGAAGTCCTGCTAGTACTCCGGCAGTCGCTCCCCTGCGACCACCGCTCGCTGGACCTCGAGGACCCGCTGGTCCCGGAGGCACTGGTGGACGATCGCGGCCGTCAGCGAATCGTCCTGTCGGACGACAACCGTGGAGCGAGTGTTCGAGTCGGCGAGGCTGGCCTGGGCCGTCGCCGAGAAGGGCCGCCGGCCGACGTCCGGCGGCAGGTCGGCCGGGACCTCGTCGATGTCCCAGATCGCCGCGTCGACCCGACCCGCCCGGAAGAGATCGCCGAACTGCATGTACGTCGCGGGCACGAACTCGACGGACTGGCCGCCGAACTCGAGCTCCGTCATCCGCTGGAGATCGACCGAGTCGCGGTCCAGCGCGACGCGCAGGGGATTGGCCTGGGCTGCCGTCGGCCGAGGGCGCTCGAAGACCATGTGACCGCTTGCGTGCGTCCCGGCGGGGAACTCGAAGACGATCGCATCCTGGGGCCCGCAAGCCTCGGCGGCCCCGAGCGCCGACATGATCACGGCATGGCAGCGCCGGTCTTCGAGGGCTTGCAGACGTCTCCGCGAGCCGCGCGAGAACGTCAGGTACGTTTCGATCTCGGCGTCCCCGAGGGCGGCCTTGATGCCGGTGGCGATGCCCTGGATCTGGGGGCTGATCGGGAGCGGCAGGGCAACGACAAGTGGCTCGTTGCGCGCCGCCGACCAGAGCCCTCCCAGGGAGCGGGACGACAGCACCGTGCCCTGGCCGCGCCGGCTGTCGACCGTCACAGCCCCCGATGCCTCGAGCCGGGCGAGGGACTGCTGGACCGCGCCGATGCTCGCCCCGAAGCGGGCGCCGAGCTCGCGTACGGTCGGGATCCGACTGGCGAGCGGCGCCTCCACGAGGTATGCCGCGATGAGCGCGCGCAACTCGTCGTTCCGGAGCCGCCCTCGCCGGAGCCCGAGCGTGGTCATCGGGTTGCGCTCACTCCCACCTCATCCAGGTCAGGCCACGATCTTGACTTTGGCCGAGCGATGCTACACCCTCTTCTTGTTCGTTGTTCGCGAACAATGAACAAGGCTGTTGGGCAACCGGTGTGGCGCTACCAGTCCCCAGCGGAGGTGGACGGGGTTGCGGGACGTGGATGTCGCGGTCGTGGGCGGTGGCGTCATCGGCACGGCGATTGCGGCCCGGCTTTCGGCGACGACGGCGAGCGTCTGCCTCTTCGAGCGGAACGACGACGTCGGCGACGAGGCGAGCAAGGGCAACGCGGGGATTACGTCCTCCTACTACGCCGAGCCCGGATCGCTGGACGCCAGGGTCATCGAAGCCTCGTTCCGCCGCTGGGAGGACACCTGCGCACGCCTCGACGTCCCCTTCCGGCGCGTCGGCGGGCTCATCACCGCCCTCACCGACGAGGAGGTCGAACAGCTGCCGCCGAAGCTCGAGGAAGCGCTCGGCTGCGGGGTGCGGGCCGAGATCATCGACGGCGCTCGGGCGCTCGAGCTCGAGCCCCTGATCTCACCGGAGTGCCTCCAGGCGCTGTGGCTCCCGGACGAGGGGATCATCGACCCGATGCGGCTGACGGTCCGTCTCGCGCAGCTGGCGGCGCGCAACGGGGCCGACATCCGGTTGTCGTCGCCCGTGATCGATTTCGAGCGGTCAGGCGGGGAGATCGTCGGGGTGCGCACGCCGCACGGCGTCTCGGGCGCCCGCTTCGTCGTGAACGCCGCGGGCCTCGGCGTGGGGACGATCAGCGAGCTCGCCGGCGGCGAGTCGTTCCGGCTCTGGCCGCGGAAGGGCGAGTACTGGCTCCTCGACCGCCAGTTCGGGTCCCGGCTGCGTCACATCGTGTTCGCAACGCCCCTGCCGGACACGAAGGGCATCCACGTCGTCCCGACGACGAACGGCACGGCGCTCCTCGGGCCGTCGGCCGAGGACAACGACCGGCCGACAGACAAGGAGACGGACGGCCCGACGCTGGCCTACATCTACGAGCAGGCCCGACGGATGGTCCCGTCGATCTCACTCGACTACGCGATCAAGACCTTCGCCGCCATTCGCCCGGCCAGCGACGAGCGGATCCGGGTGCGGGTCGACCGGCAGGTCCCGAAATCTCGTGCACGCCGCCAATCGGTCGACGGGGGTCTCCTCGAGCCTCGGCATCGCAGACATGGTCCTCGACCTGTTGAACGGGGCAGGACTGGGCGCGACGGACCGGGACGACGCGATCGACCGCGTGCCGCCGGTCCCGCGCCTCATCGACGCCCCGGATCCGGAGGCGCTGCCCGCGATCGACCCTCGCTACGGCCAGGTCGTGTGCGTCTGCGAGCAGGTGAGCGCCGCGGAGATTGCCGCGGCGCTCGACGGACCCATTCCGGCGCGATCGATCGACGCCGTCCGGAAACGCACAAGGGCCACCGGCGGACGGTGCCAGGGCGCGGTGTGCATGGCCGGCGTGGCCTTCATGTGCTCGATCGCGACGGCGTTGCCACCCGGCGAGGTCCAGATGGTCTCCGGCGGGACGCTCGGAGTCTGATGGTGGAGCGCGTCGTCGTCGTCGGTGCCGGGATCGCGGGCCTCGCCGTGGCCGCCGAGCTGGCCGACGATCGAGCGGTCACGCTCATCGACCGGCTGCCGGCGGTCGGCGGGGAGTGCGGGTTCGAGCATCCCGTCGTCCGCTCGCTCGAGGCGACATGCCGCGGCGCGGACGCGTCGTTCCTCCTCGGAACCACGGCGCTGCGGTGGTCGAGCGGCCGCCTTCTCGTTGCCGCGCCAGGCTCGATCCGCTGGCTCGACGCCGACCATCTGGTGTTCGCCGGCGGCTGCCGGCCGGGCACCGCGGCCGAGCTGCGATTGGCCGGGTCACGGCTCGCGGGAGTGGTGTCGGCCACGGTCGCCGTTCACCTCCTGGACGCCGGGGTCCGGCTCGGGCGCAACCCCATCCTCCTCGGCGAAACCGACTTCGCGGCCGAGGTCGCGGGCCGGCTGCGCCGGACGGGAACGCTGGTCCGGGTGGTCGCGGCGGACGCCGCCGCGACGCCGGCGTACGCCGACGAGTGGTGGCCCGGCTGGAGCGGGTCGCGCGCTCGCGGGGTCGGGCGCGTTCGCGAGCTCGAGATCGCCCGCGGCGACCGCCACGAGTGGCTGGCCTGCGACGCGGTCATCCTTGCCGACGGAATCCGCCCGCTGCGGAACGTCGACGGAGCCCTCGCCGACCCGGATCCGGCGACCTTCGTCCAGCTGGCGGCCCCGCATGCCACCGTCGACGAGGTCGTCGCGTTCGCCCGGTCCGCGGCCCTGACGCTCAAGTCCGGATCGGCGACGGGTTTCGCGGCATGAAGGTCAGCTCGCCGGTCGGTGACTTCCCGTTCGAGGCCGACGAGATCGGCCTCGAGGGAGGGAACCTCGTCGTCCGTGGTTCGATGGGCGCGTGGCCGGCCCGGGTCGAGATCGGTCCCGAGGACGTGCCGCGGCTCGTCAGGCTGATCCCCCCGCCCGTGCTGGCAGTGGTCGGCATGCTCCTGATCGCCATCCTCGGCCGGCTCCTCCGGGGCGGGCGCACGTCAAACGGGTCGGCCTCGTGACGTACCTGATCGGCGTCGACCTCGGGACGACCGGCGCCAAGGCCGTCCTCGTCCACGCCGACGGCGAGATCCTGACGACCAGCTGGATCGAATACCCGATGCTCCGGCCGCACCCGGCCTGGGCCGAGAACGACCCCGAGGATTGGGTTCGAGGTGTGCAGTGGCTCGTCAGCCAGCTCATGGCCACGTCCCGGGTCGATCCCGCATCGGTGGTGGCGATCGCGATCGTGGCCCAGCGAGATCCCGTCGTGCTCATCGACGGAGCCGGCGAGGTCCTGACGCCCAGCATCAGCTGGCTCGACCGGCGGGACCCGTCCGAGACCGCGGAGCTCTACCGGTCGATCGGACGCGCCCGGATCACGGCGATCTCCGGCGTGGTCCCAGTGCCTGCCCTCACCCTGCCGAACCTCGTCTGGACGAAGCGCCACCTGCCTGACGTCTGGCGTCGGACCCGGCACGCCCTGCCCGTGAAGGACTACGTGATCTACCGGCTCACCGGCGAGATCGCAACGGACATCTCGTCGCTGTCGCGAAGCCTCCTGAACGACTACCGGACGAACACCTGGTCGACCGAGATCTGCGGTGAGGCGGGCATCCCGATCGAGCTGCTGGCCGAGCCGCGCTATCGGCCCGTGGGAGCCACGGGCGACTCTCTCGTCGACAGGCCGCCGCGTTCCTCGGGCTCGCCCCGGGCACGATCCTCGCCGCCGGCGGTGGCGACGATCAGAGCGCGACGCTCGGCTCGGGGGTCACCGACAACGGCGACCTCAGCGCCGGGACCGGCACCGCGAGCTGCTGGCGGCTCGTGTCGTCGCGGGCCCTGGCTGACCCGCACGGACGAGCAGACCTCTCAGCCCACGTCGTGCCCGATCGCTTTGTCTACGAGATGACGATCGCCGGCACCGGCCTGTCCCTGCGCTGGTTCCGCGACCAGTTCGGGATCCCGGCCGACGGTGACCGGCCAGGGAGCACCTATGACTCGCTGGTTGCCGAGGCGCTGGAGGTCCCACCGGGCGCCGACGGCCTGATGTTCTTCCCATTCCTTGACGGCTCGCGCCTGCCGTACTTCAACGAGGACGCAACGGGCGTGTTCTTCGAAATCACCAGCCATCATCGGCGGGCCCATTTCGTGCGGGCGATCCTCGAGGGGGTGGCGTTCCAGTATCCGCCGCTCCTGGCGATGCTCCACGACTACGTCGACACGCTGGGAACCTTCACGATCGTCGACGGCGAGGCCCGGAGCCCGGCCTGGAACTCGATCAAGGCCGACGTCATCGGCCGGCCGATCCACACGACCAAGACGATCGAAGCGGCCGCCATCGGTGCGGCGATCCTGGCCGGGATGGCGGCGGGTGTGTACCCGGACGCACGCGCGGGGGTTGCGGCGCTCGTCGTGCCGGGCCCGATCGTCGAGCCGAACCCGGCCCGGCACGAGATGTACGAGCGACTGACAGCGCGCTATGACGCGGTCTACCGCCACCTCGACCCGGCCTTCCACGACGCCAACCGAGACCGGCCGGCCGAGCCGATCGAGGAGGTGGCCATCGCCGACGCGAGGTAGCGACCCGGGTCCTGGGGGAGCCCGTCACGTTGAGTGGATTGGAGCTTGGGAAGGAGCGTCCAGTGAACGAGCAATCACCTGGCAGCGGCCCGGGCAGTCAGAACGACGCAAATCTCGACTCAGGCGTCGGCGACGAAGCCTACCTCGGACAGCTCGGCTACAAGCAGGAGCTGGTCCGGGCTCTGGGAGGAATTCGGCAGCTTCGCGATCCAGTTCTCCCTGATCGGCATCTCGATCGGGTTGTTCCTGCTCTACGGCTTCGGCCTCACGACGCTCGGCCCGCTGTTCATCGTGCCGTTCATCATCGGCGGCGCGTTCCAGATGCTGGTCGGGCTGTCGGTGGCAGAGCTCATTTCCGCGTATCCCCTGGCCGGGGGCGCCTACCAGATCATCAACCGGATCACGAGCCGGGCCCTCGCCTGGCAGGTCGGCTGGTGGCTGGCGATCGGGCTCCTCCTGGCGGTCTCCGCCGAGGCCGTCGGAATCGGGATCTACATCGGACCCTGGCTCGGCATCGCGACCCCCGACTTCACGCAGTCGATCATCATCGCCGCAATCGTGATCATCGCGATCACGGTCATCAACATCGTCGGGATCCGGTTTGCCTCGATCATCAACAACGTCGGCGTGCTGGCCGAGCTCTTCGGCCTGAGCACGGTCCTCGTCCTGCTCGTCTTCCACGGGCTGAATCAGCCACTGAGCTTCCTCACGGAGACCGGCGGCACCGACGCGAACGGCCTCCTCGTGCCGTTCCTGACCGTGTTCCTGATGCCGGTGTTCATCATCGGCAGCTTCGACTCGACTGGCCACGTCGGCGAGGAGACGAAGGACGCCGCCCGGACGGCTCCGCGAGGCGTGCTGATCGCCAACTTCGGCTCCTACATCTACGCGATCATCGCGGTCGTCATCCTGTCGCTCGCGATCCCCGACCTGACGGCGGCGATGAAGAGCGCGGCCCCGATCACCTACATCGTCACCGAGAACCTCGGCGACGGTGTGGCAAACGCCCTGATCGCCGTCGTGGTGGTCAGCTTCATCGTCAACATGCAGATCCTCCAGCTCACCGCGGGCCGGATCTTCTGGGCCATGGCACGTGACGGCCAGGCCCCGGCGGCGGGCTGGCTGCGCAAGGTGGGATCGAGCTCCACCCCGACGAATGCCACCATCGTCGCGGGCATCATCGCCTTCGGCGCATGCCTGTACTCGAGCGCCCTCGCGGTGCTTGCGGCGGCATCCGCGCTCGGCCAGATCGGGTCATACGCCGTGACGATCGCCGCGGGCATCCTCGGCAAGCGTCGAGGCACCCTCCCGAAGCGGCCCTGGAACTATGGTCGATGGACACCGGTCATCGACTGGGTCGCGGTGATCTGGGCATTCTTCGTCAGCGGTGTCATCGTCTGGCAGAACCCGAGCCAGGTCGCCCCCGGCGCGATCGCGATCGTCGTCGCCGGCCTGCTGATCTACTTCATCGGCATCCCCAGCAGCCGAAGAGGGATCATGGCCGACGCCGCGGAGGCATCCGCCTGAGGCGCTGATCGACCGTTCGTTCGAACCCGACATTCGGACCTCGGCCGGCGCCACACCGGCCGAGGCCCCACACCAGAAAGGACACTCATGATCGGCCAGGGCATCGAGCTTCGACTTCGGCGGTTCTTCGACCAGACCACGAACACCTCGATCATCGTGCCGATGGATCACGGCGTCGAAGGCCCACAGTACGTCGAGCTCGAAGACCCTCGCGACGTCGTGTCGGATCTCGTCGAGGCCGGCGCGAACGGATTCCTCATGCGCCGCGGGCTCGCCCGGTTCACGGCCGAGCGCTGGGGTGGCCGCGCCGCGTGGGCCCAGCGGATTACCGGCCGGACCGGGTTGGCAAATCTGGACAAGGAGCAGGTCTTTATCGCCTCACCCGAAGAGGCGCTGCGGAATGGCGCCGACGCGGTCTGCTACACGGTGTTCCTCGGCGGTGACCAAGAGGAGCGGGACTATCCGCTCATCGGTCAGACCGCGGACACGTGCAATCGGATCGGGCTGCCGCTCCTGGCCGAGATCTTCCCGGCCGGCGGCCCCGACGTGGCCGCCTACGACGGCCCGTACACGGCCGACGATCTCCGCGTCGCGGTCCGGGTGGCCTGCGAGGAAGGAGCCCACTTCATCAAGACCTTCTACACCGGTGACGCGAAGAGCTTCGCCCGCGTCGTCGCCTACAGCACGCTGCCCGTCCTGATCGCCGGCGGCCCGAAGGCCAACACGACCGAGGACGTGCTGACCATGGTCAAGGGCGCAATGGACGGCGGCGGCAAAGGGGTCGTCATGGGTCGCAAGGTCTGGCAGTCGCCTGACCCGGCGGCCACGATGCGGGCGATCGTCGAGATCATCCGCGGCGGCGCGGACGTCACGTCCGCGCTCCGCCACTACGAGGCCACGGCAAGGGCGGGGCGATGACGGTCGCGAGCGGGCCTGCCATGACGGGGGCGCCGGCGCTCGAGCATCCCGTGGGCAACTGGATCGATGGCCGCTGGCAGCCTCCCGTCGATGGAGGGTGGCTCGATGTGGAGGATCCCTCGACGGCGCAGCCATTCTCCCGAATCCCCGCGAGCGCGGCCGCGGACGTCGACCGGGCGGTCGCCGCCGCACGCCGCTCGTACAACGCCGGAGCGTGGAGCGCGATCACCCCGAGCGAGCGCGGCCGGGTGATGTGGGCCCTCGCCGCCCTGGTGAGAGAGAACGCAGAGGCGCTCGCGCACCTCGAGATGCGCGACTCCGGCAAGCCGATCCGCGAGGCCCGCGAGGACATGGCAGGCGTCGCGGACATCTTCGAGTTCTATGCCGGGATGGCAAGCAAGATCGTCGGCCAGACGATGCCGCTGCCCGGCGGGCAGCTCGGCACCGTGCTCCGAACGCCGGTGGGCGTGGTCGGCACGATCACGCCATGGAACTTCCCGCTGTATGTCGCCGCCTGGAAGGTGGCGCCGGCGCTGTGCTGCGGCAACAGCGTGGTCCTCAAGCCCTCCGAGCTGGCCAGCCTGAGCTGTCTCGCCCTGGGCGAGCTTGCGTCGAAGGCGGGCATGCCGGACGGAGCGTTCAACGTGGTCGCAGGCCTGGGTGATCCCGCAGGGGCGGCCCTCGCGCGGCACGCCGGGGTCGACGTCCTCGCCTTCACGGGCGGCACCGTGACTGGTCGCAAGGTCGCGGAGGCGCGGGCAGCCCTCATCCGGCCCGTTCAGCTGGAGCTCGGCGGCAAGTCCCCGAACGTCGTCTTCGCCGACGCCGACATCGAGGCGGCCGCGGCAGGCGCCGCGTTCGGGATCTTCTACACGCAGGGCGAGAACTGCAACGCGGGCAGCCGCATCCTCGTCGAGCGATCGGTCTACGACCGGTTCGTGGACCTGGTTGTCGACCGGGCCGACGCGATCCGGGTCGGACCGCCGTCCGACGAGTCGACCGAGATGGGCGCCCTCATCTCGCGGCCTCACTTCGAGAAGGTCGCGAGCTACGTCGAGATCGGCCGCGCCGAGGGCGTCCGCGTCGCGACCGGGGGCCTCGAGCTCACCGATTCGGCGCTGTCCGGCGGGTACTTCTACGCCCCGACGGTCCTCGCCGATGTGCCGCCAGAGGCGCGTGTCTTCCGCGAGGAGATCTTCGGACCGGTCGTGACGATCACCCCGTTCGACGACGACGACGACGCAATCCGCCTGGCGAACGCGACGGAGTACGGCCTCGCGGCCGGAGTCTGGACCAAGGACATCGATCGGGCCCTGCGCTGCGTCCAGCAGATCGACTCGGGCTATGTCTGGGTCAATACCTTCAATAGCACGCCGGTCGAGGCGCCGTTCGGCGGCGTCAAGCACTCGGGGTTCGGACGCGACTGTGGCAGCCAGGCCATTGACACGTACACCACCTGGAAGACCGTTGCCTGGGCCGTCCAGCCCTTCTCGGACTGGTACCGCGGCAATGCGTAGGCGCGTCCGGTGAAGCTCGGCCTCCTGCTCTGGAACCAGGATTGCTCGTGGCCCGAGGTCGTGGCCGCGGCCCAGCGCGCCGATCGGCTCGGGTATGACAGCGTCTGGATGTGGGATCACCTGTACTCGATCGCGGGCGATGGCATCGATCCGTACCGGCCGATCCTCGAGGGTTGGACGTCGATCAGTGCGCTGGCCGCGCTCACCGAGCACGTTCGCCTGGGCCTGCTGGTGGGTGCGAACGCGTTTCGAAACCCGGGCCTCGTCGCGAAGATGGCGGTCACGCTCGACCACATCAGCAACGGACGCGCGATCGTCGGTCTCGGAGCCGGTTGGTTCGAGCTCGAGCACACCGCCCACGGAATCCCGTTCGGCGCCAGCGTTGGCGAGCGTCTGGTGTGGCTTGACGAGTCCGTCGCGATCATCCGGGGCCTGATCGACGGCGAGTCGGTGACGTTCCGCAGCGCGCACTACGACGTCGTTGACGCACGCCATGCCCCGCGTCCGGTGCAGGCTCATCTGCCGATCCTCGTCGGCGGCAACGGCCTGAAGAAGACGTTACGGACCGTGGCGACCCACGCCGACCTGTGGAACACGATGGGCGCGGTGGAGGACGTCGCCCACCGCGATGCGGTTCTTCGCGAGCACTGCCTCGCGGTCGGTCGCGATCAGGCCGCGATCGAGCGAACCCTTGAGCTCAAGCCGATCATCCGCGACGATCCGGCCGAGGCCCAGCGCGTCTGGGCGGACTGCCTCGCTCGGGCGGGCACCGCGCCGGAGGCCATCCGGAACGCCTGGCTGGGGAGCCCCGCCGACATCGCGGCCCGATTCCAGCCGTACCGCGCGCTCGGCTTCGACACGATGATCGTCGAGCTGCCGGCCCCGTACGACGCCGAGACGATCGAGCGGCTCGCGACCGAAGTCGCGCCTCTGATCGAGGCGATGCCACTGGGCGGACCGACCGCAGCATCGAGGTAGACCCTGCCGCACCCGAGCGATGATCCCGTCATTGCAAGTTTGGTTCGGTTTTGGTTCAATCGCGACACAGGGCGTCATGACGGGAAGGGGCGATGGAGCATTCAGACCGCGGCCGAGCGCCGCTCCGGATCGGAGTCATCGGCTGCGGCCTGGTCGCCCAGGTCATGCACCTGCCCTACCTGCGCGAGCTCTCCGATCGGTTCTCGCTCGACGCGATCTGCGACCTCTCGCCGGCCGTCCTGTCGGCCGTCGGGGAGCGGTTCGCCGTTCCGACGCGGGTCGTCCACTGGCAGGAGCTGCTCGAGACGCCGCTCGACGCCGTGGTGGTCGCCACCCCCGGGTCGCACGCCCACCAGGTCATCGCAGCGGCGAAGGCCGGGCTCCACGTCTTCGTCGAGAAGCCGATGTGCTTCTCGCCGGCCGAGGGGCGCGCGATGATCGACGCGGCGCGAGATGCCGGGGTCACCCTGATGGTCGGCAACATGAAGCGCTACGACCCGGCCGTCGGCCGTCTCGCGGCGGAGCTCGCGACGACCGACGACCTGCGTCTCGTCCAGGTCACCACGCTCGAGGCGCCGTTCCGCCCATATGTCCAGCACTATCCGCTCGCCCTTCCGGCAGATGACGTCGACGCTGATGGGCTCGAGGCCGCTCGCAGCGCGTCGGACGCGGCGCTCGCCGAGGCGCTCCCCGACGACGACGCCGCCACCAGAGCCGTCTACCAGGCCGTGTTGCTGGACACGCTCATCCACGAGCTGAACCTGCTCCGACTGTTCCTCGGGACACCGAGCCGGATTCGTCATGCACGGGTGACGAGCGATTCCGCGACGATCGAGCTCGAGTTCGGCGACGTCGCGGTCGCCCTCACCTGGGTCGACCTCCCGGGCATCACCCGCTACCAGCAGGAGCTGGTGTTCTACGCGCCGGATCGACGTCTCCGGCTCAGCTTCCCGTCGCCGTTCCTGCGAAACGCCCCGACCGAGCTGGTGATCGAGGGCGGCGACGTCGGCGGCGCGCGCTCGTGGGCGACCCGTGAGGTGGTCGCGTACGAGGAGGCATTCAAGCTGGAGCTGATCGAGTTCGCCGACGCGATCGCCGACCGGCGCGCCCCGCGGACCACCGGCGAGGACGGCCTCGCCGACGTCGAGCTGTGTGTCGCGATCATCGAGTCGATGCGATCCGGCAGTCCGGTCCGCGACTTGACGTCGGTAGCTGCGCGATGACCGTCCAGATTGCCAATGCGCCGGTGACCTACGGAGCCTTCGAGCGCACCGTCGGCCTGCCGGGCGTGCCCACGGCCGACGCCGTCCTCGACGCGGTCGCCGAGGCCGGGTATCAGGGCATCGACCTCGGGCCGGTCGGCTTCCTGGGCCTGGGCGATGGGCTCCGCCACGCACTCGCCGGCCGTGGGCTGGCGCTTGCCGGCGGGTACGTCGAGCTGCCATTCAATGATCCTGCCCGTCTTCGCGCGGCGTGGCCGGAGCTGGACGCGGTCCTCGACGCGTTCGATGCCGCCGCGTCGATCCAGGGGGCGAATCCGCCCCGGCCGACGCTGGCCCACGCCCCGACGCCTGAACGCGCGGCGCGTCCCGGACAGGCCGCCGGCAATCCGTCGCTCGCGATGAAACCGGCCGCCTGGTCGGCGCTGGTCGACGGCATCGCCGAGGCGATGGATCGGTGCCGTGCCCGCGGCTACGAGCCGACGTTCCACCCGGAGCTCGGCACGGACGTCGAGGCACCTGCCGAGATCAAGGTGCTGCTCGAGCGGACCACCATCGGTCTGTGCCTCGACACCGGCCATTTCCTTGCCGCCGGCGGCGATCCAGTCGGCGCCATCGCCGACTGGGCCGCGCGGATCAACCAGGTCCACGTCAAGGACGCCCGTCTGGATCGCATCGCCGAGATCGTCCGACTCGACGAGGATGCCGATGCCGTCTGGAGTCGGGGCGTGTTCTGTGGCCTGGGCGGGGGTGATCTCGACGTCCCGGGGGTGCTCGAAGCGCTCCGACGTGCCGGATACCAGGGCTGGATCGTCGTCGAGCAGGACTCGTTGCCCGGTGATGCCGCGACATTCGCAGCCGCGGCGCGGGCGCAGCAGGAGAACCGCCAGATCCTGGCACGCAACGGCTACTGAGCCCGGCCGTCTCCGACCCAGACGGGGTTCGTGAGCGTGAGCAGGTCGCCGTTCGTCTCCGTTCCCGCTCGCAGCTCGAGCCGCCACCACGTCGACGCGACGAGCCCGGGCCGGACGAGACGGACAGATCCCGGTTCGCAGGTCTCGAGGGCGATCCTCGAACCGGACGTGACGAACCACAGCGTCGCCGGTCCTTCCAGCCCGTCGAGAGTGGCCTCCAGATCCAGGCGGCCATCGCCGGGGAATTCCGAGCCCGGCAGGCTGACCTCGGCCCCGTCGGACCCGCGGGCCCGGAACGACACGATCGGCCCGGAGGACAGGAAGACGTGTCCGCGGCGGATCCCGTCGAGGATCGAGGCCTCGCTGCGATCGGCGGCGTGGACATGGTTCATCGGCAGGGCGACGTACTCGTCCTCCTCCGCCGAGTGGCTGTCCGTCCCGGAGACCGCGGTCGGCCGGAAGCCCGCGTCGAGCAGGTCGGTCCAGAGGGCCAGCGCGCTGTCGTTGGCCGTTTCGGGGATGGCCCAGCGGCCGTTCCAGACCTCGATCGCGTCGATCGTCGCGTAGTCCACGAGCGCGAAGTCCCAGTGGCAGCCGACGCACCAAGGGTCGCCGAACGCGCCCGGGTGATTGATCGAGATCAGGGCGTTCTGGCGGTGGGCCTGATCCGCGATCGTCGCCGCGCCGCTGCCCCGACGAGCATCCCGCCAGTCGATCGCCTGGTGGAGCCCGAAGCAGTTCATATGGCCGTGGAAGGTCGTGACCTCACTCGCCCGGATCGGGGTGATCCCCTCCGGCCAGCGATCCATCTCGCGATGGTGGCTGATCGTGTTGTGGTCGGTGATCGCCAGGAAGTCGAGGCCGCGCCCGACGGCGCCGCGGACGCGGTCCTCGACCGTGATGTCGCCGTCGCTGTGCACCGTGTGCGAGTGGAGGTCACCGCGGTACCAGCCCGGACCACCCGCCTCGGACGGACGGCCTGCCGCGGCCGCCTGACTGGGCGCGGCCGAGCGGGGCTTCGTCGCGGGATCGGCGAGCGTGGCGGACGCCGCGAGGTGGTACGTGAGATAGCCGGTCTCGTCGCCGTCGTTGAGGATCGACGCCGTTGAGACGACGAGGGCCCACGTCCCGGCGGGCAACGGCCCCGCGAGGAGTCCGAGCGTCGAATGCGATTCGCCGACGACGATCTCGGGGTCGCTGCGCGACGGGACGCCACGGAATCCGGCGGGATCGTGGAGCGTCAGCGACAGCCCGTTCGCCTCGTGCTCGGAGCCCATGTCGGCCGGCTCCCAGCTGAACCGGATGCGGAGCTCCGCCGTGTGCTCCGGGACCTCGATCTCGAAGCGAACGTGCCGATGACGGTCCCGATGGGTCCACCGGCCGCTCGTCTCGAGCAGGGGCAGGACCGCCCGGTCCATCAAGCCGCGCCGAACTGTTCCACGAGGGCCGGCTGGCCCGCGAGGTAGCCGTCGAGGATCCGCTCGGCGACATTGACCGACGGGACGAGCGGGTGGAGGGCCAGGGCCTTGATGGCCATCGCCCGCGAGCCGGAGAGTGCCGCCTCGATCGCCGCCCGCTCCGCGGCGCGAACCGAAAGGATGAGGCCCTGTGCCTCCAGGGGCACACTCCCGATTGCCGTTGGAACGACTCCGCCCTGGCCGATGATGCACGGCACCTCGACGATCGCGTCCTCGTCGAGGAACGGCAGGCTCGAGCGGTTGGGAACGTCGAGGATCATGACCCGGTAGCCGTCGCCGTGGAGCCCATCGACGAGGTTCAGGGCGAGGGTCCCGTAGTCGCCCGGTCCACGCGCCGCGACGATCCCGGCCATGTCGTCCTCCCGGCCGGTCCAGGCTTCCTCCATGTAGTGCGACTCTCGGTCGGCGTGGGTTCGACGCCAGTCGCGCAGCGCCTCGGTGGGCGAGCCGTGACCGGCGTAGAACGCCGCCTGCTGGCGCTCGAGGAAGGCAGAGCGGACCCGCCCGGCTTGCATCGCCTCGAGCGCTTCCGCGTTGAAGTCGTAGTAGTAGAGGTATTCGTTCGGGATCATCCCCACGGAGCGCAGCCAGTCCGCGCCGAACAGACGCCCCTCTTCGAAGGTCTCGAGCCGGTCGCGGTCAGCGAGCAGTCCCGGCAGCACGTCACGGCCGCCATCGAGGACCCCGCGCAGCCAGCCGAGGTGGTTGATCCCGAAGTAGTCGAACCACAGTTCGTCGGGCGGGCGGTCGAGGGCACCTGCCACCCGCTTGCACAGGTCAAGCGGGGCGTCGCAGATCCCGATCACCCGGTCGCCCAGGACCCGCCGCGCGGCCTCCGTGACCAGGCCCACCGGATTCGTGAAGTTCACGAAGGTCGCGTTGGGGGCTCGCCGGGCCACGACCTCGGCGATCGAGGTGACGACCGGCACGGTCCGAAGGGCGAAGGTGATGCCGCCGGGTCCGGTGGTTTCCTGTCCGATCACGCCTTGGGCGATGGCGGCGGTCTCGTCGAGGATGCGGCCCGCCATGCCGCCGGCCCGGACCGCGCAGTAGACGATGTCGGCACCGTCGACCGCCGCCTCGAGATTCGTCGTCATCGTCACCGGGGCGGTCGCTCCGAGCTCCTCGGAGATGCCGTCGAGGACGCAGCCGATCCGGTCCAGGCGGCCCTGGTCGATGTCGTAGAAGGAGACCTCGTCGTAGCGGGTCGCGACCTCGCCGGCGGCAAGGGCCTGGTAGATCACTGGCGTCCGGAAGCCCCCGGCACCGATCAGCGTCAACTTCATGCAGCGATTGAACCAAATTTGAACCGTAAGGGCAAGCCGATTCGTGCAGCGTCGTCCTAGAGACGGATGTCGGCGTCCCCGAGCAGCTCGGCGATCCTCACGGTCTGTCCTCGCTCCATGGAGACGTTGGATGCGATGCCGGTCAGGATCGACCACGCCCCATCGACGTGACTGGATCGGCGACGATAGGGGTCGGGGCTCGCCGCCGGGTTCAGAAGCTGGTCGAGCATCACGGGGTCTCCCCCACCGTGATCGCCTTCGCCGGACCAGACCTCCACCTGCTTCGGCTCTTCACCGTGGCGGTGAAGGAGCGTCGTCGTCGCGCTGTCGTCCGCGTGATGCCTCGTCCCACCGAAGATGCCGTGCACGCCGACGTGCCGATGGGTCAGCTCGCCGTCGGTGCCGTAGAAGACGATCTCGTATCCCTCCCAGGGACTGTAGGCGCACAGGGTGTAGTTCATCGAGACGCCGTTGGCGTAGCCGACCTGGACCTGCATCGTGTCCTCGATGGTGATCTCAGGCGAGAAGATGCAGCGATCCCGAAGGTAGCCGTCGGCGTCTTCCGTCTCGAGATAGAGGGACTTCAGCTCCGGGTCGCCGTCCAGGTCCAGGCGATAGGGGCACGGAACACTCGCCGGACACGTGCGACAGCGCTCACCATGTCCATCCAGCCCGAGCGCCTCGGCCGTGCTCGGGAGGTAGAAGCGTCGCGAGCCCAGTGCCGAGATCGTCTCCGGATGAGACGCGATCCACCAGTTGACGAGGTCGAAGTGATGGGTCGCCTTGTGAACCAGCAGGCCACCCGACTGGTCCTTCCGGCGATGCCATCGGCGGAAGTAGTCGGCACCGTGGACCCTGTCGAGGTACCACCGGAAATCGACTGCGGTGATCTCGCCGATGCCGCCGGACATCAGGATGTCCTTCAGCTGCGTGTGGGCGGGAACGTAGCGGTAGTTGAACGTCACCGTGACGGACCGGCCGGTCTCCCGCTGCGCGTCGACGATGCCCTTCAGCCTGGCGAGGTCGATCGTCATCGGCTTCTCCGTGATGACGTCACGACCGGCTCGCAGCGCCCGAACGATGTAGGCGTCGTGCAGGTAGTCCGGCGTGGTCACGATGATCACGTCGGGTTGCTGCTCGGCGATCATCCGATCGAACGCATCGGCCGGATACAGACCGATCGCCGGTTCACCCTCGCCCGGGAGGTGGGACGCAGCCAGCCCGAGACGCAGCGGGTTGACGTCGCACAGCGCGACGAGCTCATTGGCGGCATCGATCGGGTGGTCGACCAGGGCTTCGCGATACATCGCGTGCCGCGATCCCGTCCCGACGATGGCGTACCTCACGTCTCGGTCCCCGGCCGGAGCTCGCGCTGGAAGAAGGCCATGACCTTCTCGTGCATCTCGGGCGTCTCGCGGTGATCGACGCCGGCCTGTACGAGCACCTCGAGGGCATCCGATGCTCCCAAGGCCTCGTACATGGGTCGGGTCACGGCGAGTGCGCGTTCGATGCTCAACGGCGGCGTCAGCTCGTCGTCCTCGCCGAGGCAGATGAGCTGCGGGCGCGGCGCCACCATGCCCGCGATCTCTCCGGTCGACGTGTGCCGGAGCATGCCCGGCACGAGCAGATAGATCCCGTGGTTGTCGTGGTTGCCGAGCTCGACGAGTGTCGCGTAGTCGGCGTAGCAGCAGAGGTGCGCGACGGCCCGGATCCTCTGGTCGAGGGCCGCATGCCAATAGGCAAGGGTCGACCCGAGCGAGATCCCGAACGCCCCGATGCGCTGCGGGTCCACATCATCGCGGGACGCGAGATAGGTCAGCGCCGCGGCCTGTTCCGACACCATCTGACCGATCAGGGACGTGCCGTACCAGATGTGCGCCTTGGCGGCCGAGCTCTCCTCGACGTCGTCCCGGTCGCCGAACGTCGGCATGTCCATGCAGAGCGTCACGTAGCCCGCGCGGGCAAGGAGGGGCCCGAAGGGGCTCAGCAGATACGAGCGCCCGTCCATCAGCTCGCTCGCGCCGATCTCGTGTCGTCCGCCGTGCGAGTGCCCATAGAGGATGGCCGGACGACGACCGATGGCCCCTGCGGGACGGGTCAGGAAGGCGCGCACGCTCCCGACGCCTTCGAGGTCCAGCTCCAGTCGCTCGAACACATAGCCGTCCCGCTCTCCGGTCTCGACGGCAACGAGTCGAATCCCCGGCTCACGAAACGACAGGAGCGACGCGAGCTCCTCGCGAGAGATGGCCACGGTGGCTCCCCTTGTGCTGCTCTGCTCCTCAGCCACGGATCACGATTGAACCAACCATGAACCATCGCCGCAACGGCGACGACCTGGTCGTCTGGACTGGTTCGTGATGTGTGATACATTACCAGCGTGGACTCCTCGCCGCTGGACACCGTGGTCGCCGTCCCGCCAACGCCGTTTCTCGACGATGGCGCCCTCGATGAGGTCGGGTTCGAGCGAATCCTGAACCGAGCGGTCGATGGCGGTCTGCGGGCCATCACGATCGCCGGAAACACCGGAGAATTCGGCGCGCTGTCGGCGCCCGAGATCGAGCGTTTGATCGAGATCGCCGCTGCGGCACTCGCCCGGCGAGCGGTCCTGCTCGTCGGCACGGGCGGCGACCTGTCCACGGCCAGGCACCTGGCGTCGGCGGCGGCGGCCGCCGGAGCGTTCGGGGTGATGGTCCACGAGCCGGCCGGACCGTACCGATCACCCGAAGGCTGGATTCGCTACCACGCCGAGCTGGCGTCCGCTGTGCCCGATCTCCCGATCGTGCCGTACATTCGCGACGCGACCGTCGGGGCGGACGACCTCCGGGCGCTCGTTGCCGCGGCGCCCAATGTCGTCGCGGTCAAGTACGCCGTCCCCGATCCGGTGCGGTTTGCCGAGATCGTCAGCCAGGGCCCGAGGCTGCTCTGGATCTGTGGCCTCGCGGAGCGGTGGGCGCCGTTCTTCTGGCCCGCCGGCGCAACCGCGTTCACGTCCGGGCTGGCACTCATCGAGCCGCGCCTGTCCCTGGAGCTCCTGGAGCACCTGCGAGGCGGACGGTCGTCTGAGGCGCTTGCGACCTGGTCGCTCCTCGCACCATTCGAGGCGCTGCGCGCACGGAACTCCGGTGCGGCGAATGTCCCGGCGATCAAGGAAGCACTCGCCCTGCGGATCGGAATCGGGCGGACCGTCCGGCCACCGATCTCGGAGCTTGGATCCGCGGACCGTCGCGAGATCAGCCGGATCCTGGCCTCGTGGGATGACGCGAAGGAGCACGCGGTCGCATGAGGATCGCCCACCTTCAGCTCCATGCCGTGCAGGTCAGCCGCGAGACCGGGGTTGCCAACGAGCACGTCATCGTCGCGATCGAGACCGACGATGGCGTGCCGGGGTGGGGCGAGATGAGCGACCTGTCGCACCTCCCGCTCTACCGATTCGACCTGTCGCAGCTCCAGTCCGCGCTCTCGGACATCCTGGTCGGAGCGGATCCACGGGAGCTCAACCTCATCGAGCGCCGGATGATGGGCTTCTATCCCGACGAAGGCCACATGTACAGCCGGTCCGGGCTGGTGCGCCAGGGCGTCGATCTGGCCATCCACGACTGCCTCGGTCGGGCGGAGGGCGTGCCGGTCAACAGGCTGCTGGGCGGGGCCCTGCGCGATCGAATCGCCGTCTGCTACCCGGTGTTCCGTCTCCGCACGGCCGACCAGGTGCCCGCCGCGCTCGACCGCGTCGACGAGAAGCTCCGCCAGGGCTTTGACGTGATCCGCTTCTACGTCGGCACCAATCATGCTGCCGACCTGGCGTTCCTGACCGGATTCGTCGACCGGTTCGCCGGCCGGGTCCGCATCAAGTCCCTCGACTTCTCCAACCTGCTCGGGTGGCGCGAGGCGCTCCAGGCAACCGAACGGCTCACCGGCATCGCGGACGTGATGCTGGTCGAGAGCGTCGCGCTGCGGGGTGACATCGAGGGGCTCGCCGAGTTCCGGCGACGGAGCACGCTTCCGGTCTCCGAGCACGTGCACGGCCAACGACACGCCTGGCAGCTCCTGCACCTCGGAGCCGTCGACATCCTGAACCTGTCCCCCTACGTCCTGGGCGGCATCCGCCCGACGATCCGGGCGGCCGCCATGGCGGAAGCCGCCGGAGCGAGCGTGCTGCTGGGAACGACCCAGGAGCTCAACCTCGGGACGGCAGCGGTCGCCCATGTCGGCGCGGTGTTGCCGGCCCTTCCATTCCCGAGCGACAACATCGGACCGCGGCTCTACACGGCGGACGTCGCGACACCGGCCGTCGAATACGTCGACGGCCATCTGGTCGTGCCGACCGGACCGGGACTCGGTCCGTCGGTCGATCCAGCCCTGCTCGACAGCCTTCGTTCCAACGGCGATTGGAGCTTCGGGCTCGACCTGGCCGGCGCCGTTGATCGCACCTTGCCGTCGTGAAGCCAATCTGCAAAGGAGGAACGTGGAGATGACCGTCCGAGATGAGCCGATGGCCGCTGTCGAGCCCTTCGACATCGCCGACCCTGCGACGACGCTGACGCCGATGCAGGAGTACCTGTTCGACCTGAACGGCTACCTCGTCCTGAGAGGCGCGATCAGCGCCGATGACGTCGCCGCGATGAACGCCACCTACGACGCGATCGCCGCCAGCAACATCGAAGGGACGGGCTGGTTCGGGCACGTCGCGGTGAACAACGTCGGCCGTCAGGAGGGCATGATCTTCGAGCAGCTCTACGAGGCCGGTCCCGTCTGGGAGAAGCTCGTCGACCATCCGGCCTGGTTCAACAAGGTTGCCCATTTCGTCGGGTCCGACGACCCGGAGAACTTCGACAACCACCACGGGCTGCTGTTCATCGACGAGTGCTTCGGCACGATCCGCCGGAAGGGCGGGGCGCAGCGGATGCATTCGGGCGGCCACGTCGGCACCATTCGCACGCAGTATCGATATCACGCCGGCAAGTTCCACTGTGGCCAGATCGTCATCCTCATGGCGTTGACCGACATCGGACCAGGTGACGGCGCGACGATGGTCGTGCCCGGCAGTCACAAGTCGAACATCAAGCACCCGCAGACCGTGCCGCTCGAGATGCGTGGCGAGGACATCTCGATCGACGGTGTCGCCGGCGCGATCGAATGCCACCTGAGGAAGGGCGACGTCATCCTCTTCGTGGACGCGATCGCGCACGGCTCCGCCCGCCGCACGAATCCGGAGGGCGAGCGCCGCGTCGCGAGCTACCGCTACGGACCGAGCTGGGGCTTCTTCCGCTACCCGTACCGGCCGAGCGAGGAGCTGCTCGCCCGTCTGACGCCGGAGCGTCGCCAGACGATCCAGCCGCACGGCGAGGCGGTCTCTCCGCCCGCGCCGCCACCGTTCTGATCTCGCCGACGCAGAGCCCTTGATGGACCGGGCGACCGAGGGCCGCCCGGTCAGCCGGGGCCGGCGGCGCTCTTGCCTCCGTCGATGGCGATCGTGGCGCCCGTGATCATCGCGGCCAGATCGGAGCAGAGGAACCGGATCAGCGCCGCCACTTCCCGGGGCTCGATCAGGCGACCCCACGCGGCCGCCAGCGGCGCCTTCTGCATGTAGGACTCGAGCGCGGCCGCCGGGTCGGGCGCCTGCGCCAGGTTGCGATCCATGATCCCTGTGTCGCCAACCGGGCCCGGACAAACCGCGTTGACGCGGATTCGATCCTCCGCGTGCGCCAGCGCCAGCGAACGGGTCAGCATCAGGAGCCCCGCCTTGGACGCCGAGTACGCCGGCTCGTCGGCGCGTGCCACCAGCCCGGCGTTGGAAGCGACGTTGACGATCACCCCACCGCCCGTCGCCCGCAGCCGGGGAACGGCCTGACGGGCGACGAGGAACGGGCCCTTGAGGTTCGTGTCCAGACACGTGTCCCAGTCGATCTCCGAGAGGTTCTCGACCCGACCGCCCATGTCGATGCCCGCGTTGTTCACGACGATGTCGAGCCGGCCGGCGTCATCGACCGCGTGGAAGGCGGCTTCGACGGACGCCCCACTCGAGACGTCCATCTCGACGGCGCGGATGTCGAGGGCCTGAGCGGACCCGTCGGTCGCGACCTGCCGCCCGCGAGCGAGGTCGCGGACGGCGATGTAGACCGCCGCGCCGTCGGCCGCGAGCGCCCGGGCGGTCGCCAGTCCGATGCCCGTCGCCCCTCCGGTGACGATCGCCACTCGGCCTGCAAGCTCCTGGTCCATGGGTCAGGACGCCTTCCCCTGCCAGGACCGCCCGAGCGACGGCCAGATGAAGCCGGCGCCAATGCCCGGGACCCAGACCGACGCGGACGGGTGGTGCCTGCGCATCGCCCGAACGAAGGCGTCGGGTCGTCCGACGTTGCCGCGGACGGTGTCAAAATGCATCGGGATCGCGAGGGCGACCGACAGCTCGCGGGCCACCCGGCCCGCCTCGTCCGGCGAGAGGTTCCCGACGATTCCGCGCCGTTCCCGGTCCGCATCGCGGCCGTTGATCGGGAGCAGGGCGATGTCCGGATGGAGCTCGCCCGCCGCTCGGACCAGGATCTCGTCCGCCAGCGTGTCGCCGGCGTGGTAGAGCCGGACACCGTCGAGCTCGACGACGTAGCCAACGAACCTCGGGATCCCGTGCTCCTGATCGCCCAGGGAATATCCGTCCTCGATGGAGACCGCGTGCCGAGCCGGGACGGGCGTCGCTCGGACATGCCCGACATCGATCGGGGCGCCAATCCGGGCGCCGGACACCCGATCGGCCGGGATCCCGGTGGCGGTGACGATGGGCACGAGCGGCTGCGGCACGACGAACCGGGCGTCCGGGGATGCCTCGGCGATGATCGCCCAGGTCGGGAGATCGAGATGGTCGCCGTGCTCGTGTGTCGCGAGCACGGCGGTCACGCCCACGAGGCCACGCGGGTCGACCACCGGCTCGATCAGTCGCTCCGGTCGCGGCGAGAGGAACGGGTCGATCAGGACGAGGTAGTCGTTGCTCCGGAGGGCGAAGCCGGCCTGTCCGAGTGCGACGATCCCGACCGAGTCCCGCGGCGGGCGCCAGGCCGACAGGCGCCTTGCGAGGATGTCGGGCCCGCCCGAGACAGAACCGGTGGTCACGATGAAGCGATCGGGACGGCCTTCGGCTGGCCTCCGGACTCCTCGACGTGGCGGAGCGTGTCGGCGAGCGCCTGTCGGAGGTGGGCGGCCATCGCGTCGCGCGCCGCGCCGCCGTCGTGGCCGGCGATGGCATCCACCACGCGCTGGTGCTCACCGCGTCGGTGCGGCTGTCCTCGATACAGGCGTGGAAAGACCGCGCGCGCGATGAGCACGTGCGTCCGGAGTCCGTCGTACAGCGCGTTGAGCCGGACGTTGTGCGCCGCCCGAACGACGGCGGCATGCAGCTCCGCGTCCGTGGCGATCTCCTGGAGATACGTCTCGAGGTCGTCGACCCGGCCCGCGCCGGCGGGAGGACCGGCCTCGAGCCGCTGCGCGAGCTCTTGCACGTGGGCGATCTCGTCGGGGGTCGCCCGGCCGGCCGCGATCTCAGCGGCCTGAGGCTCGATCATCAAGCGGATCTCGTACAGCTCCTCGATGTCCCGGATCGAGACCGGGGAAACGACGGTCCCCCGACGAGGAGTCACGGTGACCAGACCCTCGGCGGCCATCTGGTTCACCGCGTCTCGAACCGGCGTGATGCTGACGCCCAGCGCTGCCGCGATCTCCGGCGGGGAGATCCGCTCGCCGGGCTCGAGCTCGCGACGGAGGATCCGGCCGAGGAGCTGATCGTGGATCTGCTGCTGGAGCGAGCGCAGCTCGAGCGTGCCGCTTGCGGATGTTCCCATCGCGGGGAGTGTAGACGGCCTGATGTACCAGACTTCTGGCATCGCGCCCGCGAACCAACTGTGAAGCCGACTCGGCCGGCCTAGAGGGCGACGCGCGGCGACCCGACCCCGGCCGCCAGGGTCGTCGCGAAGCCGTAGCGGTCGCCGCGGTTGAGCAATCGAGCGGTCTCGAACGGCTCGTCGTACTGATCGAACGTCATCTCGTCGAGCTCGAGCAGGGGATCGCCCGCGCGGACAGTCAGGAGCGACGCCTGGCGCTCGGTCGCGGGCACCGCTCGGACCACGACCTCGGCGCGACTGGGGATGACGCCGGCACGCTCACGGACCGTGCCGTAGAGCGACCGATTCGCGAAGTCCACGCCCTTCAGCGCCGGAATGAGCCGCGGATGCAGGACCGAGCGGTCCAGGGAGATGGGGACACCCTCGATGAACCGCACTCGCTCGAGCTCGAAGACCTTCGACGACGCGACGATCCGCAGGTCCGCCGCCTCCCCGGTCGTGGCGGTCCGCGAACGAGCCACGAGGACGTTCGACGTCACGACATAGCCATGCCGGGCCGCCCACTCGGTGAAGCTTGGGGGGCCTTCGATCCGTTCGGTCACCGCAGGCCCGACGACGACCCAGCCGCCCCGTCCCCGCGCCTGGATCAGGCCCTTGTCGGCCAGCGTCGACAGGGCTCGCCGGAGCGTGTTGCGGGCAACCCCCAGACGCGCCCCGAGCTCGCGCTCGGGGGCCAGGCGACTCCCCGACACGAGCCGACCTGTGAGGATATCGGCCTCGATCCGTCGGAGAACCTGGATCGACGGCAAGTCATCGCCGTGGACGTCGTGTCGCCCTGTCCCGACGGGCTCGTCGGCGGCTTGACGCTCGGTCATTGTTAGTACGCTCGTCCCCACTCCGAACTCGGCGGCGCTCGATCAGAGGAGATCGCATTGTATGACCTGGGTCCGGCCGGATCCGGCCTCGTCTGGATCCTTTGGTGAAGGTCGACGTCGTCTGCGTTGGCGATCCGTTCCTCGACCTGATCTTCCGTGGGCTCACGTCGTTTCCGGTTCTTGGCGAGGAGCGGCTCGCCACCAACCTGGTTGTCGTCCCGGGTGGCATGGCGAACGTGGCGTATGCCCTCGGCCGCCTCGAGCTGGCGGCCGTCGTCTGCGCGCCGATCGGGCAGGACCCCGCGGGACACCTCCTGGCCGGCTTGATGGCCGACGCCGGCGTGGGCTGGGTCGGACGAGTTGGTGAGGCCACGCCGGTCACGGTCGCTCTTCCGGCCGACGGTGATCGGGCGCTCGTCACGGTCATGCCGGACCCGACGGTCGACCTCGAGACCCTGGCGGGCATCACGACGCGAGCGATCGTCGTCGATCTGCCGTCGGCCGACCGCGTGACGAACATGCGGTCGCAGGCACGGATCTACGCCGTCGTCGGCGACCCGGAGGTGGCGATGCTGATCGGTCGGCTTCCGCCAAAGCTCGACGACATCCACGCTCTGGTCCTCAATGAGCGCGAGGTCGTGAGGCTCACCGCTCGTCCCGATGTCTGGTCCGCCGCACGTCATCTTGCCGATCTCGGCACGACCGTCGTCGTCACGCGGGGATCGCAGGGGGCGATCGCCGTGGAGCCATCCGGCCGGAGCGTGGAGGTCGCCGCGCGAGCCGCCGATGTCGCCGATCCGACCGGGGCAGGCGATCTGTTCGCCGCGGCTTACGTGTGGGCGGACCTCGCCGGGCATGCGCTCGAAGAGCGGCTTCTCGACGCGACCAGCTACGCGTCACTGTCGCTGGAGCGGGCGACGGACCGCCAGAAGGGCATCACCCTCGGCGAGTTCCACGCCCTCGTGAGCCGCTGACCGGCCCCGATCAGGGACGTTCCGTGGCGGCCAGGACGATGCGACCCCGCAGGGTCGTGCCGGTCGCGACCGGGAGTCCCGACCCGAGATACGCCGACCAGATCGGATGGTTGCCGTCGAGCGTCCGCACGCCGCCGTACCAGTCGAGCACGTGCAGCTCCGGTGAGCCGTCGACCCGCTCCGCCCGGACATGCTGGGTCCCGTCCGACAGCACCGTGAGCGACCGCTCGCCATCGGTCGCGCCGGCGACGAGGATCCGCCGCTTCGCGCTCCGATAGTCGTTGCTGCCGGCCGCGGTCGCGTCCTGCTCCCAGGTTTCCGCCGGATGGAGGGTCGTATTCGACCCCGCTTGTCCCGCGGCGTAGCCCGACGTTCGTCCGACGTGATCCGCCGGGTACAGGCTCCACTCGCCGATGCGTCGCCACGAGAGGTCGGTGAGCTCGCGCGGTGGACGTACGGTGAGCCCGACCTCCTTGGCGTTGAACGCCGCGCGCTGCCGTGTAGGTGGCCTCGTACTCGAACGCGACGGTCCGGCCCTCGATCCGGGCGGTGATCGAGCCCTCCCAGTCCCAGCCCGCGAGCGGCACCCGGAGCTCGTCCGGCCCGGTGACGGTGACGTGGCCGACGTCCGTGCGCGGGCACGGGACGGGGACGTGGGGCATGTCCACGTCGAGAACATGGAGCTCCGGCCACTCCCGCAGCCAGTGGCGGCCGTCAGCGGAGGCGACCATCAGGTTCGGCTGCGCGAGGTCGAGCCGCAGTTCCTCGGCTCGCTCCAGGACCATCGCCTGGGGGGATCGCGCGACCCCCGGCCAGGGCCACTCCCAGCCGTCGATCAGCCAGCCCTCGGGATGCCGGACCTCGACGCGGACCGTCTCCGATCCGGCGGTCGGGCGAAGCGTGAGGCGCGCCGTCTCGCCCGGGCCGGCGGTCAGCCCGTCGATGTCGGCGTCGACCGCGCCGCCCGCCACGCGCACGTCGAGCCCCGCGAACGAGCGATGCGAGAACCGGTTGACCAGGGCCAGGTCGAGCCGGTCGCCTGACTCGGCAAAGTCGGCTGCGGCGACGCCGATCGGCGAGTACATCTCGTGGACGTGCCAGAGCTCCGGCCGTGACCGGTTCCAGGCATCGAACAGGCCCCAGTCGCCATCGCCTCGCCGAAAGACGCCGGGCTCGGCCGGATAGTGGTCGCGCGTCCGAACGTAGTCGGAGGCGGGGAGATGGGCCCACGGGCCCTCGCCGACCGTCAGGTCGAGCGGGATCGCGAACACCTCCCCGAACCCGCCCCAGATCATCCCGCCGATGACGCCGCGATCCTGGAGCGCCGCTTCCATGAACGGCTGATAGCCGGCGCCCCAGTAATCGCGGATCCCCGGATCGATCGCCAGGCCGTAGCCCTCGCCGGGTCCGCGGAGGCAGGGCGCGAGGACGCGGCGCGTACTCGTCGAGGACCACCGGCTGCTCGTACGACCCGAGCCACGCGAGATCCTCCTGCCAGGTCCGGTCCCAACCCGGGTAGTGGTAGCTCCGGATGTCGGGTCGCTCGGCAGCGGACTTGCGGACGAGCTGGTTCTCGTCGCCGAGCTCGTTGAGGTCGAACGAGAAGATCGTCGGTCGGCTCGGGTCCATCGACCGGACCAGCGCGAGCTGGGCGTCGAAGCCGCTCCCCCACCGACTCTCGTTGCCGAGATCCCAGACGATCACGGAGCATCGCCCCTGGTCCCGGGCGACCGTCTCGGCCGTGACCTCGAGGAGGTACGGGATCAGCCTGGCATCCTCGTTCGTGCGGGTCCAGTGGTGGTCGTCGAACCCGCCCGAGAAGCAGATCGGCGGCTGCTCGAACACGAACATGCCGACCTCGTCGCAGACGTCGAGGAGATGCGGGCTGGGCGGATAGTGCGACGTCCGGATGACGTTGACGTTGGCCCGGCGCAGGTTGACGACATCCGAGCGCATGTCCTCGGCGGACAGCGCCCGGCCCTTGAGGATCCGGGAGTCGTGCCGGTTGACGCCGCGTATCCGGATCGGCGCTCCGTTGACGATCAGCTGGTTGCCGCGGGTCTCGACCCGCCGGAACCCGATCCGGCGGCGGTAGGTCTGGGCGGCTCCGCCGTCGGCGGCGACGACCACCTCGAGCTCGTAGCGGCGGGGCTCTTCGGCGGACCAGGGGCGGACGGTCAGCGGACCGGCCGCGAACGCCTCCCGCGCGCTCGCCGCGCCGTCGATCGAGCCGTGACGGCTCGCGCGATGGATGACCTCGCCGGCGTCGCCCCTGATCGTCACCTCGAGGTCGTACGTGCCTGCCTTCGGCTCGGCATTGATCACGTCCACGCCGAGGTTCAGCGATCCGACTCCCCGTTCCGGGTCCCAGTCCGCGTCGACCTCGAGCTGGCCGAGATGGACGGGCGAGGTCGAGAAGAGGAAGACGTCGCGCCAGATCCCCAGCAGCGACATGTGGGCGTACCAGCTCATGTCGTCGAGGACGGCGTGCGGCGTGTACTCGGTCAGGGTGATCGCCAGCTCGTTCGCCGCCGGCCGCAGGAACGGCGTCAGATCCACGTCGAAGGACGTCGCGCCACTTCCATGGACGCCGGCGAGGGAGCCATTGACGTGGACCTCGGCTCGCCCGTACGCGCCGTCGCAGCGCAGGAAGATGGCTCGTTCCGCCCAGGACTCGGGCACGTCGATCGTCCGATGGAACGTCGCGACCCCGTCGTCCGGCACGAGCCCGTCGTAGACGACGTGGCCGGGCACCCGGGTCGGCGGCCGGCCGCCCACGGGCCCGTGGCCACCGAAGGAGCCGCCGGCAAACCCCCACTCACCGTTGAGGTCCAGGCGGTCGGCCGGCGGCGGAAGCTCGCGCAGGCCGAGTGCCAGGTGGCGGGTGTTCGCCGTGATCTCGGTCGCGAGCGAGTCGCTGCCCGTCGCGATCGTCACCTCGCCATGCCGGCCGAGCGAGAGACCGTCGTTCAGCGGGATCCGGAACACCCCGGCCGCGTCGGTCGTGACGGTGAACGACCCTGCGTCACCACCGACGTGCACCGGGACTCCGGCAAGGCCGGCGCCGTCCGGTGCACCCACCGTGCCGATCAACCCGCCGCGCGAATCGCCGACGACCGTGATCGCGGGCGGCGACGGCTCCGACGAGAAGAGGCGGAGCTCGGACATCACGACGTCCGGACCCGCGATCCGCTCGACGGTCAGCTCGAGGGTCCCGTCCGCATACGCCGCGCTCGGAACCACGATCCGGACGACGGTGGCCGTTGCCCTGGCGAGCTCGATCGGCGGGTGGAGCTCGACCCCTCGTGAGGTCAGCGCCTGGACGCGATGGACGTCGCGCTCGCAGAGGTACGTCGCCTCGATCTCGTACGCGGCGTCGGGTCGGAGGTCGGGAAATATTGCCTCGATCTTGTCGGGGGCCCAGCCGGTGAACCGGAGGCTGTCGGTCGACAACGTCGCGACGTCGACCTCCGACGTCTCGATCCGCCGCTTCGTCCTCGTCCGGAGGTGGGGCGCCTGGAGCTCGAGGCCGCACTGCTCGAGGGCGACGAGGTGTCGCGGTTCCTCGGACACGATCCTGCCCATCAATCGAGTGCTGCGGCGGTGACTGGCGCGGCGATCGGACGCGTCGTCAACCAGCGCTGCATGCCGTGTGCGGCAACGATGTCGTCGATGACCCGGCGTTGATCGGCGTCGCACGACGGCATCGGCGGGCCCGGCTCGCCGACGTCCCAGCCACACGCCTGGAGCGTCGCCTTGAGGCCCGCCAGCCAGTAGCCCTGGTCGAAGACCGCCGCGAGCTCCCCGACCGTGGCCTGCAGGGAGAACGTCTCCGTCCGCGGACGTTCGTCGTGGACCGAGGCGGCCAGGCCCTGGAGCAGGCGCGGGGCGAAGTTGGCCATCCCCGAGATCAGCCCGTCGGCGCCCGACCAGAGCGAGATCGCCGCGAGACCCTCGCGGCCCTGCATCACGCTGAAGCCATCCGACCGGAGGGCGAGGAACTGCTCGAAGGCGAACCAGTCGCCGGCGGAGTCCTTGATCCCGACGATCGCTGGATGACGGGCCAACTCGCGGACCGCGGACGGGGCCAGCGGCAGATGCGTGTTCTGCGGGATGTTGTAGAGGAGGATCGGGGCCGCTGCGCGGTCGGCGACCGACACGAAGTACTCGACGATCCGCGCCTCGGGCGCGACCGGGTAGTAGAGCGGCGCGGCGACCACGAGATAGTCGGCGCCCGCGTCGGCGAGCCGATCCGACCGAGCCAGGGTCCGGCTCAGGCCCGTATCGCCGATGCCGACGTAGACAGGGATCCGGCCACCGACGTGATCCACGGCGACCCGGGCGACGCGGAGGGCGACGTCGTCTGGCAGCCAGGCAAGCTCGCCCGAGGATCCCAGCACGAACAGGCCATCCAGGTCCGGCACCAGCGCCTCGATCAGGTCACGAAACACCGGCTCGTCGAGGCGGCCATCGGCGGTCAGCGGCGTCACCAAGGGACAGACGATCCCCGTGGGTCGCGGCACGGCGTCCCGGCTCATGACAGGCCCGGCATGAGGATCCGCTTGCTGGACGACTCCTCCGCCCGGAGCAGCGCCGGGCCCTGCTCCAGCGGAGCCACGGTGATCGGGCGACGCGCCCGCGCGACGTCGCCGGCCGTGATGGCCTCCGCCGCCCGGACGAAGTCGGCGAAGCAGTGGCTCACCGATCCCTGGAGCACGATCTCGCGGACGGTCAGGTCGAGGAGGTCGACGGGCGTCGGCTGGGGGTGGCCGCCGAGGACGAGGATCCGGCCGCCCCGGCGCACCGCTGCCGCCGAGTTGGCGATCGCCGGTGCGGCGCCGGCGGTCTCGAAGACGATCTCGGCATCGACATCGGCAGCACAATCCGGGGGAAGGGCCTCGGAGGCGCCGGCCTCGCGTGCCAGCGTTCGCGCCCGCTCCGATCGACTGACGGCGATGACCTCGCTCGCGCCCGCCAGGATCGCCGCTTCGACGACGCACAGACCCAGAGAGCCGATCCCGACGACGGCGACGCGCCGGCCCATCAACGCGTCCTGGTGAACGGCGTGGAACGCCACGGCGAACGGCTCGACGAGGACGGCCCGCTCCGACTCGACATCCGGGCCGATGGGCACGCACCGGCTGGCCTCGACGAGAAGGTAGTCCGCCATGCCGCCATCGGCGCTCATGCCGAGGGCCACCGTCCGGGAGCAGCGATTGGCGTGGCCCGTCATGCAGTCGCGACACTGCCCGCACGGTTGCGAGGGCCAGGGCGCGACCCGCGTCCCCGTGACGAGTCCGGACGCATCACCGGCCACGGCGATGACGCCGACCATCTCGTGGCCGAGGGTGATCGGCGCCATGCGGCCGCTGATTGGATGCGGCTGCACCGGCACGGTGATCGGGCCGAGGCGGACCTCGTCGACATCCGTGCCGCAGATCGCCGCCGCCTCGATCCGGATCACGACCTCGGTGTCGCCAGGCGTGGGGACCGCGACCTCGTCGAGCCGGACGTCGCCCCGGGCGTGCCAACGGACGGCCCTCATGCCGGATGCCACCCGATCTCGGCCTGCAGGATCAGCGCCTCGTCGATGAGCTCGTCGGCGATGCGCCGGTGGTGGGCATCGAAGGGCACGCCGGGCCGACGGAGACCCGCTCCGGCAAAGACGCCCTGGCGAACCGCAAGGAGCTTCAGGAACTGGTTGGAGATGTCGATGTGCTGATTCTGCCAACCGAGGATCGGCAGCAGACGGGCGAACAAGGCTCGGGCCGACGGACGATCGCCGGCCCGATAGCGGCGCACCACCTCCGCGATCACCCAGTGGAGCCCGCCCGGCGTCACGACATGGATCCCGCGGTCGAGCGCCTCGATGAGATACGGGACCGCCCAGCCCGCGGCGACGTTGAGACGACCCCCGGTGGCCTCGATGATCGCCGTGTACTTGCTGCCCGCCGGCACGGTCTCGACCTTGATGCAGCGAAACGGCTCGAGCTCGTCGAAGAGCCGCGCGATCGTGGCGATCGGCAGCCCGGGGCCAGCCCACTCCAGGTCCTGGATCATCAGGACACCGATCGGCGCCTCGCAGACGGTCCGGAAGTAACCGACCGTCGCCACCTCGTCGCGGAGCAGCGGGACCGGAGCCTGGACGAGGACGCCGGCCGCCCCGTGCGTCAGCGCGAACTCCGCGAGCGACCGTGTGGTCCGGGCATCGTCCGCGCTCGCCCCGATGAAGACCGGAACGTGACCCGCCGCCTGCGTCAGAACCGCGCGCGTCAGGGTCTCGCGCTCGGCGGGCGTCAGGTGGGAGACCTCGCTCGCGACGACCGGATAGAGCAGACCGTCCACGCCGGCCGCGAGCCGATCGGCGACCCCGCGTTCGAAACTGTCAAGATCGATCCGGTCGGCTTCGTCGAACGGCGTCTGCGGGATCGCGACGACCCCCGACAGCGGGTACAGCTCCTTCATGCGCCGATCATCATGGCATATCATACGATGAATTGCGTCTCGATTCGGGTGGTGTGAGGAGGGCTGCGGCGTGGCTCCTGACGATCGACGAGCCCTGCGAAGCCAGTCGTGGTGGGAGGGCGGCGCCCTCGACCTGATCGGCCATCGTTCGCAGTTCCGGATGCAGGGGTACCCCGAGGAATCGTTCCTTGGCCGCCCCGTCATCGGGATCCTCAACAGCTGGAGCGAGGTCGCCGGCTGCAACGCCCACCTCCGTGACCTCGCGGAGCATGTCAAGCGGGGGGTCCTTCGCGCCGGCGGGTTTCCCGTCGAGGTCCCGGTGATCTCGCTGGGCGAGCCGATCATCAAGCCGACCGCGATGCTCTATCGCAACCTGATGGCCATGGCCGTGGAGGAGCTGATCCGGGGCAACCCACTCGACGGCGTGGTCCTCCTCGCCGGCTGCGACAAGACGATCCCCGCGAGCCTGATGGGCGCGGCCAGCGTCGACGTCCCGGCTCTCATGGTGACCGGAGGGCCGATGCTGAGCGGCCGATTCCGGAACGAGCACGTCGGCGCGTGCACGGATTGCTGGCGGCTGCACGACGAGCTCCGAGCCGATCGAATCAGCCAGGCCGACTGGGACGAGTTCGAGTCCGGCATGTGCCGCAGCGATGGGCACTGCTCGCCGATGGGGACCGCATCCACGATGGCCTGCCTGACCGAGGCGCTCGGCATGGCCCCGAGTGGCAGCGCGGCGATCCCGGCCGTGGATTCGCGGCGCCGTCACGTCGCCGAACGTGCCGGGTCGCAGATCATCGACCTGGTCGCGGCGGGCACGCGACCGTCGGACATCATGACCCGCGCCGCGTTCGAGAACGCGATCCACACCCTGCACGCCATCGGTGGCTCGACGAACGCCGTCATCCACCTCGTCGCGATCGCGGGGCGGCTCGGGGTCGATCTTCCGATCGACCTGTTCGACGAGCTCGCCGCCTCGACGCCCCTGCTCGTGAACATCAAGCCATCCGGTGCCTACCTCATGGAGGACTTCTATTACGCGGGCGGCCTGCCGGCGGTCCACGCCCAGATGACCGACCTGCTCCACCTCGACGCCCGGACGGTCACCGGCCGAACGCTCGGCGAGGCCATCCTCGGCGCGTCGATCGTCAACGACGACGTGATCCGGTCGCGCGACCGCGCCCTCCTGTCGGGCGGCAGCCTGGCGATCCTCCGGGGCAGCCTCTGTCCCGACGGGGCAGTGCTCAAGGTTTCCGCCGCCAGCAGCCGGCTGCTCCAGCACGAGGGACGCGCCGTCGTCTTCCACGACGTCAACGAGCTGCATGCCACGATCGACGATCCGGCGCTCGAGATCCAGCCCGACGACGTCCTCGTCCTCCAGAACGGCGGGCCCGTCGGCGCGCCCGGCATGCCCGAGTTCGGCCATCTCCCGATGCCGTCGTACCTGCTGCGGCAAGGAGTCACCGACATGGTCCGGATCAGCGATGCGCGGATGAGCGGCACGGGCTTCGGCACGGTGGTCCTCCACGTCGCCCCGGAGTCGGCGATCGGCGGGCCGCTCGCCCTCGTCCAGACCGGCGACCGCATCCGCCTCGACACGGCGGGCCGGCGGCTCGATCTGCTCGTCGACGACGAGGCGCTGGCGGCGCGCCGCCGGGCGTGGATGCCGCGGCCGCCCAGCGACACGCGCGGCTATCGAGGGCTGTACGTGCGGACGGTCATGCAGGCCGACCGCGGCTGCGACCTCGACTTCCTCGTCGGGACAGTCAGCGCCGGTGCGGGCCGGGATCACGCACGGCTGAGGACCCGCGACGGCGCATTCTCGGGTCCGGGTGGAATGTCCAGGCTCACCATCGACTGGGTCACGAGCCGGTCCATCGCCGCCCCCGCCCGATCCGCGTCATGATCGACGACCGCTTCGAGGACCTCGCGGTGCGGGCCGATGCTGTAGTCGAGGAAGTCCGGCCACTCCCAGCCATGGCGGGTCGCGATCTGGAGGCCCGCCTGGAGCGCCGGGCCGAACGCCGCCACGAGCTGGACCAGGTGGTCGTTGTGCGTCGCGGCCACCAGCATCGCGTGGTACCGCACGTCGGCGTCGAGGTACGTCGCCTCATCGCCGGCGGTGGCCATCGCCTCGAGGGCGGCCCGGATCTCGGCGAGCTCCTCCGCCGTCGCTCGTCCCGCGGCGAGCCGGGCGGCCGCTGGTTCGATGATCTTGCGGACTTCGAACATACTGCGCAGGAACTCCGGGTCGAGGCCGGCTTCGGTCAGCCAGCCCAGCACGTCGGGGTCCAGGAGGCGCCACTCCGACCGTGGCAGGATCACCGTCCCGCGCTTGGACCGCGATTCGACCATGCCCTTGGCGGCGAGGACCTTTGTTGCTTCCCGGACCACGGTTCGACTCACGCCGAGCATCCGGCTCAGCTCGCCCTGCTCGGGGAGGATCTCGCCGGTGGCCAGCTCGCCTCGGACGATCCGGCGCCCGATGCCGTCCACCACGCCGGCATGGATGCCGGCCGGCTGCCGCGGGATCACGATCCACCCTGAGCGCTGATACATACTATTGTATGATAGCGTCAGGGACGAGACGGCGACATCAGCGCCCGGGCACCCGCGGGCGTGGCGAAGGCGTCAGCAGGGCGGCCAAAGATTTGGTTCAGATTTGGTCGTTGACTCGAACGGTTCAACTTTGGTTCAATCACTCCCGTCCGTAGAACTCCGATCGGCCAGGGCGTCGATCTCTGGAGGTTCACAGGCTGGTGGTTCCAGGACCTGAGCATAACCCTCGTCACAGGGTCGGCCGTCGTCCGTGCGACGACGCGCGGCAACCGGATCCATCCCGCGGGTGGAGACCGTGACGGCGATCGCCCAGCCACCAGGTCCGGCCGCGGTGACTGCCGGCCGGTCGCGACCGAGTCGGTTCGGTCTGACCCGGGCCGAGCGCCACAACCTGCGCACGGGCCTCCTGTTCATCTCGCCGTGGCTGATCGGCTTCTTCGCATTCACCCTCTATCCAGCCCTGGCGTCGCTCTACTACAGCTTCACGGACTTCAAGATCCTCTCGAGCCCGCGCTGGATCGGCCTGGAGAACTACGCCCAGCTGCTCCAGGACCCGCTGTTCTGGAAGTCCCTGACCAACACGCTGTACCTGACGCTCATCGGCGTGCCTCTCGCCGTGCTCGTCGCGCTCTCGATCGCGCTATTGCTCAACCGCAAGCGCATGCACGGGATCGGGGTCTTCCGAACGATCTTCTACCTGCCCGTCGTGATCCCGGCGGTCGCTGGCGCGGTCCTCTGGATCTTCCTGCTGAATCCGTCGCAAGGGCTCGTCAACCAGATCCTCGGCACCGTCGGGATCCAGGGACCGGGCTGGTTCTTCGATCCGGCGTGGGCGAAGAACGGGATCGTCCTCCTCATGGTCTGGGCGGCCGGCGACGTCGTGATCATCTATCTCGGGGCGCTCCAGGGCGTGTCGCGGGCCCTGTACGAGGCCGCCGAGGTGGACGGCGCCGGCGCCTGGGTCAAGCTCCGCCACGTGACGATCCCGATGATCAGCCCGGCGATCCTCTTCAACCTGATCGTGGGCGCCATCGGTGCGTTCCAGTACTTCACCCAGGCGTACGTGATCGGCAACGGCGTCGCGCGCGGCACGAACGACGTCTCCATCGGAGGCGTCCAGAACTCGCTGCTCATGTACGGGCTCAACCTGTACAACAACGGGTTCCGCTACTTCCGGATGGGCTACGCCTCGGCGCTGGCGTGGCTGCTGCTCCTCACGATCCTGATCGCGACGATCTTGATGCTGTGGGTGTCGAGGAACCGCGTCTACTACGAGAGCGAGCGATGAGCGCGGTGGCCCTCAGCCCGTCGACCGGCGTGCGGTCGCAGCGCCAGACGCTGATGCGGACCCTGTCGCGGATCGCGCCGATGGTCGTCATCCTCATCCTGGCGGCGATCTACCTGACCCCCTTCGTCTGGATGGTCAGCACGTCGCTCAAGACCCAGGCCCAGTCGATCGCCTCGCCGCCGGTCCTCGTTCCCGGCCCGATCACGGTCGACGCGTTTCCGCAGGCATTCGTCAGGATGGACTTCCTGCGAGGCCTCGCGAACACCCTGATCTACGCGGTCCCGTCGGTCATCGGAACGGTGGTCGTCGTGCAGCCTGGTGGCCTACGGGTTCGCGCTCGTCAACTGGCGGGGCCGCAACGTCGTGTTCGTGATCATGCTCACCACGATGATGCTGCCGAGCCAGGTGACGCTGATCCCGCTCTACGTCATCTACGCCAAGCTGGGCTGGATCAACACGTTCCTGCCGCTCGTCGTCCCGACCTTCCTCGGGACGTCCCGTTCTTCATCTTCCTCCTGCGCCAGTTCTTCATGGGAATCCCACGCGAGCTCCTCGATGCCGCGCGTCTCGATGGCGCCAGCGAGCTGCGGATCCTCACGCGGATCGTCGCGCCGCTGGCCGCCCCGGCGCTGATCACGGTCGCGCTGCTGACCTTCATCGACAAGTGGAACGACTTCTACGGCCCGCTGCTCTATCTCCAGAAGCCGGAGCTCCGGCCGCTGTCCCTGTCGATCCAGGTCTTCCAGTCCGCCCATCGCACGGACTGGCCCCAGATCGATGGCCGCGTCGGTCCTCGTCGCGCGCGCCGCTCGTGCTCATCTACTTCTTCGCCCAGCGCAAGTTCATCGAGGGAATCACCCTCACCGGCATGAAGGGCTAGAGGAGGAAGGCCCTGACGATCACGACCTACCCATTCGGCGGTGCCAGTCACCAGAGGTGGAGGAGATCTTCGATGCACAGGAAGTTGATCGGGTTGGCGGCGGCGAGCGTGTTGCTCGTCACCGCCTGCGGCTCGACCGCGTCACCCACACCCGCGACATCGCAAGCAGCCAGCCGGAGAGCCAGGCGCCGGCCGCCAGCGCGCCGGTCGCCGTCGCCAACCTGAACCTTCGCTACTGCTGGGGCGGCGAAGGTGAAGTCAAGGCGATGGAGAAGGTCATCTCGGCCTGGAACGCGAAGAACCCCGACATCCAGGTCACGGGCATCAGCGGCAGCATCAACACCGAAGAGGTCGCCGCCGCCGTCGCCGGCGGCGCGCCGCCGGACATGGTCATCATGTGCGACAACGGCGCGGTCGCCGGCTTCGCCCACGACAAGGTGATCATGCAGCTCGATCCGCTCCTGGACTCGATCAAGGCGGACAAGAGCAACATCATCCCGGCGGCCCTCAAGTGGGTGACGTACCAGGGCGGGCTCTACGGGCTGCCGTTCGGCCAGGACACGTGGGCGCTCTACTACAACACCGACGCCTTCAAGGCGGCCGGCCTCGATCCGGCCAAGCCGCCGAAGACCCCGGACGAGCTCTGGGCCGACGCCGCGAAGCTCACGAAGAAGAACGCCGACGGGATCGCTCGCCCGCGCCGGGTTCATCCCCGACGATCCCGACCGGAACCTCGAGTCGACCTCGAACCTCTTCAACTGCCAGACCGTACGACGAGGCCAGCAAGAAGATCACGCTGAACAGCCCGCGAGTGCGTCGCCTGGCTCAACTGGTACAAGAAGTGGTACGACGACTACAACAAGAACAACGCGATGGTGAACCTCGTCGCCAGCGGACCGGCGGCGACGCCGGGCTGCTCATCAGCCGGCCAGCAGGCGATGGGATCTATGGCGAGTGGGAGAACGGCAAGGCGTATCTCCCGACGACGGCGCCGAACCTCCACTACGCCACCGCCCCGATCCCGGCGGTCAGCCCGGACAAGTACGGTGCGGCGTTCATCAACGGCAACGCGTTCATGATCCTGACGGGCTCGAAGAACCCGGAGGCCGCGGCGAAGTTCGGCATGTACCTCATGACCGACGAACCGTCGAAGACGATGGCGCTCCAGAACGCCAGCGTGCCGCAGCTGAAGTCGCTCCTGACGGACCCGGACATGCTGGCGATCCCGAACCAGAAGACCTTCCTGGACCTCGTGAACCACAAGGACGCCTGGGTCACGCCGATGATCTCGGTCTACCCGCAGATCAAGGACGGCCTCGCGAGCGCGCTGAGCGCGGTCACGACCGGTGGCGCCGACCCGCAGAAGGCGCTCGACGATCTCGCCAGCCAGGTCCAGACCCAGCTCGACGCGAACGGGCCGTAGCCCTTGAACGTCGATCGTCGTCCGTGAATCCCTGAGGCCGGCAACCGGCCGCCATGAGCCACCTCGGCTCTCGGTCCGTCCTCCTCCAGTCGATCCGCCGTCCCGGTCCACCGGACCGGGCGGCGGATCATTCGCGTGAACCGCGTGCGACATGCCGCCAGGCGGCTCGCTGACCATGGCCACCAGGCACGTTCCGGGCCCCGGCACCGCGCCCTGGGAGCGACCCGCGCCGGCGGATCGGGCCGCGCGCAGCGAGGCGATCGAGCAGCGAATCCGCGTCGCGTCGGCACGGGTGTCCGACCCGGGGCTGCGCCGCCTGCTCGAGGGGACGCTCCCGAACACGCTCGACACGACGATCGTCGCGGGCGGCACGGATCTCCGCCCCGACACGTTCGTCGTGACGGGCGACATCGACGCGATGTGGCTGCGCGACTCGACCGCGCAGGTCTGGCCGTATCTCGCCTCGATCCGCGACGACGCGGAGCTCGACCGGCTGATCCGGGGCGTCATCCACCGCCAGAGCGACCAGATCCTGCTCGATCCGTATGCGAACGCGTTCCGGTCCGACCTGGAACCGGGCGAGTGGGCCGGCGACGAGACCGAGATGCGGCCGGGCGTGCACGAGCGGAAGTGGGAGCCCGATTCGCTCCAGGCGTTCTGCCGGCTCTCCGCCGGGTACTGGAACGCCAGCGGCTCGCTCAAGCCGTTCGATCCGGCGTGGCGAGGCGCCCTGGAGTCGGCCCTCCGGACGCTGCGGACGGAGCAGCGACTCGACGGCGCCAGCCCGTACCGGTTCCGCCGGCCGGACGGCGATCCCACGGACGTCGTGCCGAACGACGGCCGCGGCGCGGCGACCCGCCCGAACGGGATGGTGCACGGCGCGTTCCGTCCGTCCGACGACGCGTCCGAGCTGCCGCTGAACGTCCCGATCAACCTCGCCGTCGCCGCCGCTCTCGACGAGGTGGCCCCCCTCGCGGCGGCGGTCGGTGCTGACGATCAGGCGCGGGAAGCCCGGGTCCTGGCCGCGGAGATCCGGGCCGGCGTCGCCCGCGACGGAACCATCAGGCACGGATCGGACACCGTCTGGCTCTACGAGGTGGACGGACTCGGCGGCCACGTGCAGATGGATGACGCGAACGTGCCCAGCCTGCTGTCGCTGCCGTACCTCGGCGCGTGCGACGTCGCCGACCCGACCTATGTGGCGACCCGCAGGTGGGTCCTCTCCTCAGCCAACCCGTGGTGGTTCGAGGGTCGTCTCGGAGACGGCATCGGCTCGCCCCACACGGGCCCACGGCGAATCTGGCCCATCGCCGTCGCGATCCGTGGCCTGACCGCGACCGCCGACGCGGAGCGGCTGGCTGCTGCGCGCCTGCTCGGCGCATCCCATGCGGGAACGTACCTCGCCCACGAGTCCTTCGACCCGGACGACCCGAGCCGGTTCAGCCGGCCCTGGTTCGCGTGGGCCAACTCGCTCGTCGGCGAGTTCCTCGAGCGCGCGGCGCTCGACGGCCTCCTCGAGTAGGTCCGGGCCGACAGCCGCGGCAGCCCTCAGCCGACCCGCTTGAGCTTGCCGGTCCGCTTCGCGTAATGCTCGGCCCGACCGAATGCCCACAGCCCGAAGGGGATGTAGACCAGGCCCAACACGATCAGCGGCCAGACGTCATACCAGAGCTCGGTGACGGGCGTCCCTTCGACGATGCCCTTGCGGACGCCGTCCAGGACGTAGGTCGCCGGCGAGAACTTCGAGAGCACCTGCATCCAGCCGGGCAGGATCGTGACCGAGTAGTACACGCCGCTGACGAGCAGCAGGCACGACTGGAGGACGAACGTCATCTGCGCCCCGCGCTCCACGTAGAGGAGCGGCAGGATGGCCGCGATCACCCCGATCCCGACGAAGCTGAACGAGCCGAGCGCCATGAACACGGCGGCGGTCCCCGGGTTCGCTTTCGACAGGTCGATCGCCGGGAAGAAGAGCACGAGCACCAGGAAGATCGCGACGGTGTGGATCAACCCGTACACGATCGCGTAGGACACCTGCCCGATGAGCCGTGACGAGCGCCGGATCGGCGCCATCATCGTGTACTCGAGCGTGCCCTCCCAGCGCTCGACGGCGATCGTCTCCGCGATCCAGCCGAACACCACCGACAGGTAGTTCCAGAAGATCGCCCCGACCATCAGGGACAGGACGAGCGCCGAGCTGCCCTGGTCGACCCCGATGAGCGAGATCGAGAGCGCACTCGCGACGGAATAGACGAGGAAGGCGACCTCCCAGGCCCAGGTCCGCCGGGTCAGGAAGAAGTTCCGCTCCATGAACGCGTACGACGCCCGGAGCTCGTGGCCGAACGTGGTCATTGCGACGCCTCCTCGCCGTCCTCGGCGATGTCGTCATCGAGGGATCGCCCGGTGTAGGCCATGAACACGTCCCAGAGCGTCGCCGGGCGGCCGAGCCGGCTCGATGCCGAGGCGACCAGGCCCTCCGGCGTGTCGCTCGCGACGACGCGCCCGCCATCGATGACCGTGATGGCGTCGGACAGGCGCTCGGCCTCGGCCAGGTCGTGCGTGGTCAGCACGATCGTCGTGTCGTGCGTGGCACGGAGCTCCTCGATGAACTCCTGGACGTCGAGCTTCGAGCGCGGGTCGAGCCCGGTCGTCGGCTCGTCGAGGAGGAGGAGGGTCGGACTCGTGAGGAGCGCCCTGGCGATCGCGACCTTCTGCTGCATGCCCCGGCTCATCTGCTCGATCGGCCGATCCACGCGGTCGCTGCCGACATGGAGACGCTCGAGGATCGCGTACACCGACCGCCTGGCCGCGCCCATCTCGAGGCCGTAGGTCCGCGCAGCGAACGTGAGATTCTCCATCGGGCTGAGCTTCTTGAAGAAGGCTGCGTCAACGCTCACCCGGTTGATCAGACGCTTGACCTTGAGCTCGTCCCGCTCGACGTCGAACCCGAACACCTCGACCCGTCCGGCATCCAGGGTCAGGAGACCCGCGATCAGCCGGATGAGAGTCGACTTGCCCGACCCGTTGGCGCCGAGGACGCCGTGGATGTCCCCGCGCTCGAGCCGCAGGGACACGTCCGTGACGGCGTCGACGGGCGCCTGGCGGCGACCCGTCACGAACGTCTTGAAGACGTGATCTACGAGCAGCGCGGGTGTCTCGGGCGCCGCCCCTGCGACGGGCGGTGGAGACGAGAGTGGATGGGCGATCGGGCGCAGGGTCATGGTGGCCTCGCGGACGTGAGCGGCGACGACAGGAGCCAGCGCATGGACCGGTCGTCCGGGATCCGGCGGCTTACAACACGAAAGCCGCGGGCCCGGCCCACGGCTCCCGGCGTTTCAGGGTGGCGGCGACGCCGCCACATTGCCCCCGAACGGACTACGCTCGGGTACGGATCTCAACGCCTTCGTGGGCCTGTGCGCATCGAACTGCGGTCTCCATCCGATGGGCCTCAGGTAGCGGGATCCATCCCGACGGTCCATCTTTGGTTCAGACGGGCGCCGGAAGCCCGATTGTATGCAGGCTCCCGGTCCGCGTCAAAGGCATCGACAGGCCGCCCCAATCGCTTGACGGGTCTGGTTCACTTTTGGTTCAATCCGTCCCGTGAAGCCGACTTCGGCCGTCGCGTGGAACCCGCTCATCCCGCTCGACGATCCCTACCCGATCTACCGCCGACTGCGCGACGAGGCCCCGCTCCACCACGACGACGAGTCGGACCTGTGGGTCCTGACCCGGTTCGACGACGTCCAGGCGGCCGCCAAGGACTGGGAGACCTTCTCGAGCAGCGTCGGCGGCCAGGGCAACGACGTCGACGACACCTGGCAGCTCTTCCTGCCGGCAGGCGATCTCGCCGGGGTGGACCCTCCGGTTCACACGCGACTGCGGGGCGCCATGCGGCTGGCGTTCAGCCCGTCGGCGCTCCGCACCCGCTTCGAACCGATCGTCCGCCGGAAGGCGATCCAGCTGATCGACGCCTTCGCGGATGCCGGGCGGCGCGGACTTCGCCCGCGACCTGGCGCGGCCGCTCCCGGGCACCACGATGTTCTCCTGGTTCGGCTTCCCGGAGACCGACCATCCACAGCTGCTCGGCTGGTTCGGCGAGATGCTCGAGCGCGACCAGGGCGAGCGCGCGCTGCCCGATCGGGCGATTGCCGGCCGCGACCAGATGCGGGCGTACATGCAGGCAGCAGCGGCCGACCGACGGAGGTCTCCACGTGAGGACCTGATGTCGTTCCTGGTCGAAGCACAGGACGCGGGCCAGATCAGCGGCGACGAGCTCACGGGTGGCGCGATGCTCCTCTTCGTCGCGGGGATCACGACGACATCCGGGCTCATCTCCAACTCCCTGCTCCATCTCGATCGCTTCCCGGACCAGCGGGACCAGATCCGCGATGACCCGTCGGTTCTCCCCACGGCGATCGAGGAGCTGCTCCGGTACGACGCCCCGATCCAGGCCCTCGCACGGACCGCGACGAAGGACGTCGAGACCCATGGCGGGGTGATCCCGGAAGGCGCGCGCGTCGCGCTCGTGTGGGCGTCCGCGAACCGCGACGAGCGGCGCTGGGCCGACCCGGACCGACTCGACATCGACCGCGAGCTCCAACGGCACATCACGTTCGGCGACGGCATCCACCACTGCCTCGGCGCTCCGCTGGCCCGGCTGGAGGCGCGGATCGTCTTCGAGGAGCTCTTCCGGCGGATCCCCGACTACGCCGTATCCGGTCCGATCGTCCGGATCAAGACGCCGACCGACCGCGCGCTCGAGTCGCTGCCCGTCGAGTTCTGATCGCCCCGGCGGGTGACTCGTCCCGATTCTTCTGCGCGTCGGCTGAGCCGCCACGACGGCATCGAGGTGGTCCTGGAGCAATTCGAGCTGGCGGTCCCACTCCCGGGCCAGCGCAGCCAGGAACTGCTGCGCCACCTGCATCGGGGCGGAGCGAAGCCGGTAAGCGCACCCGGCGCCGCTCCCCCTGTCTACGGCCGGCCGCACCGCGTCCGGGTTGTCATCGAGCGCCGGGCCGCGACTGGCATCGTGCATCCGTTGTTCGGCAGTCGCTGCTGCGGCCATGACGTCGGCTCCGTGCGGTGGGCTCGCCCAACCGAGCGATAGTCGGATGGCGAGGCCCACCGACTGAGCCAGCCGTCGGTGGCTGCACGGACGCGCTTCACGTAGCCGAGAGCCGTCTCTTCCTCCGTCTCGAGGAGCAGGACCCGGAAACGCGCATCGGGGAACCATACGATTCGATCCGCCTCGCGAGCCTCCGCCACGAGCAGGCGAGCCGTCTCCCGGGCCACGCGGTCGGCCGTGTCGCGACCGAGCCCTGCGCCCAACGCGTCGAACTGCGGCAGCTCGGCCATGACCACCGTCATGGGATGCCTGAATCGGGCGAGGCGTGCCGACTCCTCACAAATCGCTGGGGACCACATTGCAGGATCCACGAGTCTGGCAGACCATTCCGGCGGGGTCGGGCCAGAACCGGACTGGCGCATGATCGGGTTTCCGGTCCCGGGAGCCACGACGTCCTCCCCGTCCCCGTCCGCACTCGCGACCGCCAGCTGACGAGCCGAAGCGGGCTGGTCGGGCAGCACACCGGCGACGAAGGCTTCGACGTCCGCAGCCGTGATCGGCCCGCCCTCGGTGGCGGCCGCAGGCGTTGACCGTCGCCGGCGAGGAGCCCGGAGCGCGACCCAGATCGCGACACTGACGTTCAGGACGATGAGAGCGCCCAGGATCGCGAGGACGACCTGGTCCTGCGTCACCGCGTCAGCCCGTGCGATGGATTGCCGCGGCCACGTGCGCCGAACGTGTGAACAACCGGCGCCAGCGTGACTGCGGCCGGCGGACCGGCTCCGAGAGCTCCGCGCGCGCGATCAGCTCGTCGGCGAGCATCCGATAGTCGAGGGACGCACCGCTCTCGGGGGCGTAGGCCGTGATCGGAAGACGGACCGCCTCGGCCTCGGCGAGACGGATGCTTTCCCGGATGGCCGTTCGGGCCACACGCCACCCGTAGGTGCGTTCCAGCTCGTTGACGACTGCTCTCGCATGGAGCGTCCGGTTCACTCGACAGGCGACGATCAGGGGGCTCCTGAGGCCCGGATTGAACGTGGACTGGATCCGTCCCATCTCACGGATGACCGCCGCGACGCCGGGCAATGCCATCGCATGAGCTTCGACGGGAATGATCACCTCCTGGACGGCCATGAGGGCTCCGACGGAGAGGTACGAGAGGGACGGCGGGCAATCGATGATCACGAATGCCCAGTCCGGGCTCAATCCCTGGATGCCTCTTACGACTCGAAGGCTGCACTCGCCCTTCTGAGTCTGTTCGGCCACGAGCAGTCCGGCCGAGGAGCGGACGATCTCGAGGCCGGGGACCGACGTCCGCCGGGTGACGGCCGCAGCATCCGGGGTTGCCATCAATGCCGCGAGGTCCCGACGATAGTCGCGGCCATCCGCGAGCCACGCGGACGCGCTGCCCTGCGGATCGAGGTCGATCAGCAGCGTCGGCAAGCCTCGCTCAGCGAGGACGGCTGCAAGACTGACCGCGGTCGTGGTCTTGCCGCTTCCCCCTTGCGATTGACCACGGCAATGGTCCGCACGGCAATGCCCCCGACGCTGGCGGCGGGCGCAGACAGCAGTCCCCGCCACCGGGCCCGCAGGGTACATCAGCCTTCAACTGGTACGGAAGTCCCAGCGGTCGATATGAACAGATGCCCGGTGCAGCCCGTCCACGCGGATCGCGCGCCGCCCTTGACACGTTTACACGGATCGGACGGGGTTACAGGCCCAGATGCAGGCGCAAGGCCTCATCGATGTCGAGCATGATCGCGTTCGGGACGACACCGAGCCGGTCACCCAGCCGCTCCACGGCGATCGATCGGACCTGCTCGGCCTGCGCCTTGGAGTCGCGGTCGAGCCCGGTCTCGACGGCCGGGAGCAGGACCTGGAACGGGTAGATGCGTTCGACGTTCGACGTCACGGGAACGACCGTGATGACGCCGCGACCCAGTCGTCCCGCTGTCGCGTTGGCCGCGTCGTTGCTGACGATGACCGCGGGCCGGCGCTTGTCTGCTTCGGACCCGCGGGCGGGATCGAGATCGACGGCATGGATGTCGCCGCGTCGCATCACGACCTGAGTCCGTCGCCGGTGGTGGAGTCCCAGAGGGCGCCGTCGTCCTGTGCGGCCCACTCCTCCCACGCGGCTTCATACGTCCCGCCCAATTCGGCCGTGCGCAGGAGCCGAACAGCTCGATGGAGCGCGGCCGATCGGAATTCGAGCCCCTGTTCCCTGGCGTACTCGTCGAGGAACCGGACGTCGTCGCCGGGCAGGCTGACACTGACTTTCACACTTGGATGCTACCAGTGGTAGCCACCGGGTAGCAAGCTCCGACCACCACGCGCTGAGTTCCAGCAGGTCCTCGACTCGATCACATTCGAACCCGTGGGCTGACCAACGAGCGCAGCCGCCAGGTCACAGACGCGAGAGGATGAGCTTCGCGAGCGTCAGGTCCGCCGCGTCGACCGTCTGCTGAGGGTGCTTGAAGTCGACGATGCCCAGGTCGATCTCTCGCCCGTTCTGCTTGATCGAGAGATCGCCCGCGTGCGGGAGGCCCCCGTAGGCGGCCTCGCCGATCCCGCTCACCGGGCTGGCGGCCGGAGCCGAGATCATCATCGACCAGAGATCGCCGTCGAATGGCTGCACGGTCACTCCGACGGTGGTGAACTGGTTCTCGTCCTGGCTTTCCCAGTTGCAGATCGCCTGCGTCCCGTTGCCCTCCTGGACCTGGCCCGGCTTCATGGCCGGCCCGAGCGCCGCCTGGATCTCCTCGGGCTTGAGGAGCGAGCAGGCATTGATCGACGACACGTCGCCGCCGTTGGCGGCGGCCTGGCTGGCCGCCGGAAGACTCGTCGTGCCCTGGCCCGCCGCCGCGCCGGCCGCCCTCGAGGGTGGCGGGAGCGAGGCGGAGCCGGTGCATGCGGCGAGGGCGATCGCGGACATGGCAAGGACGGTGACGAAGGACCGTGACGGACGAGCAGTGGTCATCTCAATGGCCTCCTGTGGCTTGTTGGCGCGTTTGCGCGGTGCGATCGAGGCGATCGAGCCCCGGCAGGGTCACCGCCATGGCGATGCGGTCGGCCGGGAGATCTGCCCGATCGTTGAGCTGCTCGACGAGGGAGATGTCCCCGGCGGCAACCAGCGAGAACAGCACCTGGTCGACCGGCATGAGGATCGAGGCGACATGCGTGACCGGAGTCCCCTCGCGAGTCATCGCCTCCGCCGCGGCATCCAGCCGAGGCAGGACCGCCCGGACCCGCGCGATGTCGACGCCGGGCCAGTAGCGTTCGACGAGGAACGTCGAGAGCTGGTCGGGTTGCGTGGACGGGCCCATCGGGACCGACGCTAGTGGTGACGGCCGCCTCGACGTAAGAGGCAACCACCCCGATCAGTGGACGCGGTTCCGGGTCAGCCTCCCGTTGCGACGGCCGCCTCGTCGATCACCCGTCGTCAGCCGAACCTGCGGCGGGCATCGCGCCGATAGGCCCACATCGAGAGCGCGAAGAACGCAACCGCATACCCGCCAAGCCAGGCAAGGCTCGTCAGCACCGGCTGGCTCGGCGCGCCGATCGACGCCCAGGCAAGCTGGGCGTAGTGGTAGGTGGGCATGTAGGGCGCGATCGTGGCCAGGAAGCCGGGGAGCTGGTCGAGCCGGACGAAGAGCCCAGAGGCGAAGGCCATGATGAGAAACACCATGTTGGCCACCGCCGGCGCCGAGGCAGGGCTTGCGGCGTAGGCGATGAAGAACCCGAAGAAGATGAACGGGACGGCGCCGACGAGCATCCACACGGTCATCTCGAGCCAGACCTCGGGCGCGAGGCGAATTCCCCCCACGCCGATCGCCACCACGTAGAGCGCACCGAGGGACAGCAGGCCGAAGCCGAGCGCCGAGATCGCGCGGGCGAGCATGTAGACGCTGCCCGGGAGGGGGGTCGAGCGCATGAGCACGTCGATCCGCTGACCTCGAGCGGTGGCGAGCGTGACCCCGAAGCTGAAGACCATCGTGCTCGCGACGGCGTACGCGGCGAACGAGGCCAGCATGTAGGTCCCGAGGGTGACGCCGGGCAGATACGGCGTCGCGGCGTTCGGCAACCCGAAGAAGACGAACAACATGATCGGCAGGAGCATGCTGACCACGCTCAGGGCGGGGGTCCGCCAGAAGATCCGAGCCTGGGCGAGAGCCTGGACTCGGAGCATCGGCCAGAGGCCGGCGACCCGCGCCGGCCGCCCTGCAACGCGCGCAATAGCGCTCATCAGGCCCTCCCGCCCGCGAGGCTTCGAGCGGGTTCGGTTGACATGACGCGGCTCGAGTTCGGGAACATCCCCGCCGGTCAGGGCGAGGAACGCCTCTTCCAGATCGGCGCCGCCGACCTCGAGATCCCCGATCGTCGACCCTCGGCGGAAGAGCTCGGCCAGGACGAGCTCGGGATTCGCGCTCAGGAACGTGACCCGACCATCGCCGATGGAGACTCCGGTGACGGGCAGGCCCGCAAGGTCGTCGGTTCCGAGCGGGTCCGTCGTTCGGAAGCGGACGCGCTTGCCCGCGGCACGCGACTTGATCCGAGCCGGTGTGTCGTCGGCGATGATCCGGCCCTTCGCGATGACGACAATTCGATCGGCCAGCTCGTCGGCCTCGTCCATCAGGTGGGTCGTCAGAATGATCGTCCGACCCTGGCGGCCGAACTCCGCGATGCGTTCGAGAAACGCGTGCCTGGCGGCCACGTCCATGCCAACCGTCGGCTCATCGAGGAAGAGCAATTCCGGGTCGCCACAGACGGCGAGCGCGAAGTACAGGCGCTGCAGCTGGCCACCCGAGAGGGAGCCGGCCTGGCTGCGCGCCTTGTCCGTCAAGCCGGCCAAGCCGATCACCTCGTCCAGCGGCAACGGATCCGGGTAGAACGTCCGGAACAGGTCGACGAGCTCCCGAACAGAGAGGGTCGTCGGGATCCCCGACTCCTGGAGCATCGCCCCGCGCCTCGTTCTCGCGACCCGATCGTCGGGTGGCAGGCCGAAGAGGCGGACGGTTCCCGTGGTCGGCGCCCGCAGCCCCAGGAGCAGGCTGATCGCCGTCGTCTTCCCGGCCCCGTTCGGGCCGAGCACCGCGACGACCTCGCCGGCCTCGATCCGCAGGTCGATCCCGCGGAGCGCTTCCACCTCCGCGTACGACTTGCGCACGTTGACCATCTCAACGACCGGCGTGGCGGCACCCCTGACGGACACGCGACCCTCACTCAGCGATCCTCAGCGCCCTGAAGATGCGTCTTCTGGGCTGAGGGGTGCGAGGGTCCTTGGTCGCGAAGGCGCGGGCCGAATGGACCGCGATCGGGGGCAACCGCCCCGATCCGTGGCGCCCCAAAGATCAATCCCGGTGGACGATCATCCCGATCCGTCGACGTCGGGGGCGGACCCGCCGCCCGCCGCCATGACGGCGCCGAGCTCGGCGCGGGAGTGGATCCCGAGCTTCAGGTAGACCCGCCCGAGAACGTTGCCGACGGTCTTCGGGGCGAGGAAGGCCTGCTCCGCGATCTGGCGGCTGCTCAGGCCGCGGGCCGCCAGCTCGGCCACCCGGCGCTCCGTGTCCGTCAGGTCGTCCGTCGCGCGAGGGCGGAGCCCGATTCGATCGAGCTCGCCGCGTGTCCGTTCGGCCCAGATGGGTGCGCCCAGGCCCTCGAAGACGGTGAGCGCCGCCCGCAGTGTCTCGTCCGCGAGTCGCTTCTCCTTCCGGCGTCGATGGAGCCGGCCGGTCGCCAGCAACGTTCGCCCCAGCTCGAAGGGCATGGCCAACCGCTCGTGCTCGAGCAACGCCAGCTCGAACGCGGTCGCGGCCCCGGCGAGATCGCCGGCTGCGGCCGCCAGGAGACCGGCGGACCGCGCCCCGATTGCCCTGACCCACGGCGTTGGCGCGATCCGGACTGCGTCCTCGAGCGTGGCGACGATCCCCGCCGCGCGCTCCACGTCGCCGAGGGCCAGCGCGACCTCCACCCGATCCCCGGCGATCTTGAACCGGCCGGGATGGCGGACGGAGATCCGCTCCGCGAGGGCGGCCGCCTCGGACAGCTCCGCGTCCGCCGCCTGCCACTCGCCGACCGACAGCGCCGTGAACCCCAGGATGTGCCGATGCATCGCGGCGATGACGATGTCGCCGCGATCCGTTGCGGCGATCAGTCCCGCCTCGGCATCCCGACGGGCGTCGTCCAGGCGGCCGTCGTGGGCGGCGACGAGCGCGACGCCGCGGAGGCCCCACGCCGGGTGCAGCTCCGCACCCTCTCGCTGGTAGCCGTCCATCGCGGCCTCGGCCATTCGCCGGGCTTCGGGCCACTGGCCGCGGGCCACGAGCAGGCCGGCCAGCTGGACGAGGTTGAACGGGTCGTCGCCGCCCGGCCCGGACTTCGACCGGATGAGCTCGCGGGTCATCTCGATGGCGCGATCGAGATCGTCCGTGTGGCGGGCCAGTCCGAACGCGCTCCCGTCGGCCCCCTCGCGTTCCCATGACCGTCCGCTCGACGTCATCAGGCCGAGGCCACGCGCGATCTGGTCGTCGCGGGTTGGTCGCACGAGGGCGAGCTCGGCGTTGGCCCGGAGGAGGAGCGCGTTGGCCAGGAGGTCCGGGTCGACCGGGCCGTGATGCGCGTCGAGGAGCACGACCGCCTCGTCGACCAGCAGGAGGCCGCGGTCGAGATCGAGCTGCATCGTGAGGAACGCGAGTCGCCCGAGGACCGTCGCGCGCAGGACGGGCTCGTCGCCGGCCTCGGCGAGCGCGGTGTCGGCGAGCGCGACCGCCTCCGGCACCCGTCCGTGGTAGTAGCGAATGACCGCCCGCAGGCTGAGCGCATCGGCACGATCGGGACCGGGCGGTGCGGCCGCGATCGCGGCCTCGAGGATGGCGTCGGCCTGGACCGCTTCGGACAGGTCGATGAACAGGCACTCCGCGGCGAGGCGGCCACGCTCGAGCCGGCGATCCGCGAGCGACGGCGGCGTCGTCCGAGCCGCCTCCAGGTACAGGGCCGAGGCGTCCAGGGTCGCGCCTCGGCTCCGGGCCCGGTCTGCGGCCTCGGCCAGCTCCACGGCGACCGCTTCGTCCGGTGCATCGGCCGCCTGCCCGAGATGATGCGCGCGCGCATCGGGTGAAGCGGTCGCATTCGCCAGCCGGGCATGGACCGCACGCAGCTCGTCGCGCGACGCAAGGCCGAGGACGGATTGTGCGAACAAGGGGTGGCCGAACCGGACGGCCTCGGCGGAGACCGAGACGATCCCCTCGCCGACCGCAGGCGCGAGGGATCCCACCAGGTCCGGCTCGGCGCGCGTCAGCGTCTCGAGCGTCGGGTCGACGGCGGCGGCTACGAGGACGAGCGCCCGGCGGGTCTCCACCTGGAGGGCCGCGATCCGGCCGGTCACGAGCGAACTGAGCGAGTCCGGAACGGGCAGCGTCGCGTGGGGGTCGAGGGGGAAGTCGGCACTCCGGAGGGCGCGCGTGAGCTCCAGTGCGTACAAGGGGTTGCCTCCGGAGACGGCCTCGATCCGGACCAGCGCCAGCCGCGGAAGTGACCGACCGAGGCGAACCTGGAACAGGCGATGCAGAGACGCCAGCGACAGCGGTCCGAGACGCAGCCGCTGCATGCGACCGGATGCCACCGCGGTGGCGAGGTCGGTCGTCGCCTCTGCCTCCGACGAGGCCCCGGTTCGCGCCGAGAGGAGCAGCCCGATCGAGCGGTCGGGGAGCCTCCGGACCGCGTAGGCGAGGACGGCTGCCGTGCTCTCGTCGAGCCATTGCGCGTCATCGACCGCGATCAGGACGGGTTCATGCTCGGTGAGGAGGCGGAGCGCCGCGGCGACCGAGACGCCGAGCGCTCGCTGGTCGGGCAGGTTTCCGGACGGCTCGATCCGGAGAAGCGCGACCTCGAGGGCATGGCGTTGCGGATCCGGCAGTCGGCGCAGCACTTCCTGGTCGACATGCTCGAAGAGGTCCGTGAGGCCCGCGAGGGCGAGGCCTCGCTCGGCCCGCGCCGGCCGAGTTCGCAGGATCCGGAACCCGCGATCCCGTGCGATCTCGACGCCCGCCTCCCAGATCGCGGTCTTGCCGATGCCCGGCTCGCCGTCCAGCACCAGGAGGGCCAGCCCGCCCGCGGCCTGATCGAGGAACGCCTCGACGGCCTCGATCTCGGTTCCCCGGCCGACGACCGACTCATACGGGTCCGGATCGGGCGGTCGGGTCACCCGGCCATCTTGGCATGGCGGGCGATCTCGCCCAGCGGCGACGACATGCTACGGTCGATCCAAACGGCGACATCGTCGCGCTCGCAACTCCATGAGGGGGTGCTGTGGACCTCCGCGATCTCGGTGGCCACATCGTCGGTGACGTCGTCCTGCCGGGCGACGAAGCGTGGGACACTGCGCGACTGGCGTGGAACCTGGCGGTTGACCAGCGGCCCGTCGCCGTCGTCTACCCCGAATCAGCGGACGACGTGGTTACGACCGTCCTCCTCGCTACGGAGCGCGGCCTGCGCATCGCGTTCAATGCCGGCGGCCACAACGCGGGTCCGATCGACTGGAGCCGCGACACGCTGCTCCTGAAGACGGAGCGCATGGACGGGATCGAGATCGACGTCACTGCGCGGCGCGCCCGCGTCGAGGCCGGCGTGCTGTCGAGGCCGCTCGCGATCGCTGCCGGCGTGCACGGCCTCGCGTATCTCGCCGGCACATCGCCGAATGTCGGCGTGCTCGGCTACGCGCTCGGCGGCGGCCTCAGCTGGATGATCCGGACGCACGGGCTGGCCTGCAACAGCATCGTCGCGGCCGACGTGGTCACCGCCGACGGCCGGCTCGTCAGGGCGGACCGCGATACTGAGCCCGAGCTGTTCTGGGCGCTGCGTGGCGGGGGCGGGAACATCGCCGCGGTGACCGCGATCGAGCTGCAGCTGTTCCCGATCGCCGAGATCTACGCGGGAGCGTTGTTCTGGCCCATCGACCGCGCGACCGAGATCCTGAACGCCTGGCGCGCGTGGATCGAGACAGTGCCGGACGCCTGCGAATTGCTCGGGCGGATGCTCCAGCTGCCGGATGTCCCGTTCCTGCCGGAGCACCTGCGCGGCCGGTCGTTCGTCCTCGTCGAGGCCGCGTTCATCGGCAGCGCCGGCGACGGCGCCGCCCTCGTCCAGCCTCTCCGTGACCTCGGGCCGGAGTTCGACACCGTGGCGATGATGCCGGCGAGCGAGCTCAGCACGGTGAACCTGGACCCCGAGGATCCGCTGCCGTATGCGGGCGACGGGATCCTGCTCACCGATCTGACCGCCCGCCGCGATCGATGAGATGGTCGAGGCGTTCGTCGGGTCGCCGCTGCTCCATGTCGAGGTCCGCCACCTGGGTGGCGCGGCCGCAGCACGATCGCCCGACCACGGCGTCCTCGACGCGATCGATCAGCCGTTCGTCTGCTTCACGTTCGGGCTCGCTCCGGACGCGGCGGCCGTCGACGCCGTGGATCGCCACGCCCAGCTGCTCCTCCAGTCCCTCGGGCCCTGGGACAGCGGACGGAGGTACCTGAACTTCGCCGAGTCACGGACGGACCCTCGGTCGATCTTCCCGAAAGAGGGCTACGACCGGCTGAGGCGGGTCAAGGCGAGATACGACCCGACGAACCTGTTCCTGGCGAACCATCCGGTCTAGGGTCCGCCGCGAAGTCTTCAGCCCGACGCCGGGTGGTAGAGCTCGGCGACCGGAGTTACGCCGTCGACCAAGAGCCCACCAGCGACGAGCACATCACCGTCGGGGAGCAACGTCGCGGTCAGGTCGAACGACTTGACGCTCATGCTGCCGGCCGCGACCCACGATGCTGTCTTCGGGTCGAACAGCTCGGCGGATGCCAGCAGGCCATTCGGGTCTCCGGGCACGGAGAATCCACCGACCACGAAGACCCTGCCGTTGCCGAGTACGGTCGATGCGGATTCGACGCGCGGACCGCTCATGCTGGCCGTTGCGGTCCAGGTGCCCTTGGTTGGGTCGTACAGCTCGGCTGAGTCAAGCATGGGGTCGCCGGGGCCGTCACCGCCGGCCACGATGACCGTCCCGTCGCCAAGCAGCTGGGCTGTGCCCCCTTGAGCGCGTGCCGTCACAAGGTTGCCCGTGGAGGTCCACTTCCCGCGGCTCGGGTCGTACAGCTCGGCTGAGGCGAGGACATCGTGAACCGTCGGAGAGATCGGCCCGATCCCGCCGACCGTCAGGACCTTGCCGTCGGATAGCAGCACCGTGAACTGCTGCCATCGGCCGGTCACCATGCTGCCGGTCGCCGTCCACGTTCCGGTATCAGGGTCGTAGAGCTCAGCGGTATCAAGGATCGCATCGGGCATGCCGTGCTCCGCTCCGGCCACGAGGACCTTGCCATCGGCCAGCAAGGTCGCCGTGTGGTGGAAGCGGGGGGTCGTCATCTTCCCGGTCGCGGTCCATCTGCCGGTGTGTGGGTCATAGAGCTCTGCAAGAGAGATCGCGCCGTCCGGATCGATGGCGTTGCCAGTCGGGCATCCCTTGACGTCGAGCCCGGGACAGTACCCGCCTGCCACGAGCACCTTGCCGTTGTGCAACAGCGTCGCCGTGTGCCAGACGCGCGGCGTCAGCATGCTGCCCGTCGCGGTCCACTTGCCGGTCGCCGCGTCGTAGACCTCGGCCGAGGCCGACGCGCTTGTGTCGTCCGGGTGCGGGGCGCCGCCCGCAACGAGAACCTTGCCGTCCGGAAGCAACGTGGCGGTGTGCCCGGCGCGAGCGGCGATCATGCTGCCCGTCGCGCTCCATGTCCCGACGACGGCAACCGGAGACGGACTGACCGTCGGACCCGAGGTCGTAGGTGTCGGGGCACTCGTGGTTGCCGCGGGACGTGCGGACGCCGTAGTCGGTAAGGCGGACGGCGACGCTTGTGATGCGCAGCCCGCCACCAGGACGACAACCACGCCGACGATGGCTGACCTGCGCATGACGGTCGGCGGAGTCCGACTGACGGGCGCGCACGGCCTTATCGCTGCCAGACGATGGAGTCGACCAGCGGCTGAAGCGCCTCGATCGCGGGCTGGAGCTGGTCGGGCGTCACGACCGCATCGGGGGTATCGCCCACCACGCCGACGACGATCAGGACCGCGTGGCCGTCGACCTCCAGCCCGTAGATCCGATGGGCATCGTGTGGCCCGAATCCGAAGGTGGACGAGGCCGCCATGCCCGGGATCGGACCGAACGTCACCGCCGTGGCACCGCTGCGGACGTCGAGCTGGACCGCATCGAAGCCGCCGATCCTGGTGCGCACGGCCGGCGCGGTCAGGGTGATCCCGGGAAGCGTCGAGACCCAGCCCGCGAGATCCTTCGGCGGGTTGATCAGGGTCGACTTGTGATGGGGTTCTAAGACCTTGTCGATTCGGTCGATCGTCACCTCGAACGCCGGGGCATTGCCGAACCCGAGGCCGAGCCAGCCGGGCTGATTGACCTCGATGTCACCTCGACACTTGAACCCGGGCAGGCAGCTCAGCTGGACCTCCGACCCGACCGTAAAGGTCAGCGATGGCTGGAAGTGAGGCGTGTACATCCCGGGATAGACGTGGTCGTCGGTTTCCGGCAGCGCCGCCACAGCGGCTGAAGGGGACGGACCAACCGAGGGGGACGGCGCCACCGATGCCGACGCCGATGCCCGTGAGCCCTGGGTCGCCGATGTCGCCGTTGACGGCGGGTTTGAAGGTGGGCCGCTCGACGCGACCGGGACGCTGCCTCCGCAGCCTGACATCCCGACAACGAGGACACCGATCATCGCGGTGGCGCGAACAACCATCACGGGGTGCCCGCCGGGTCGAACAACCCGGTCATGCCGCTCTTCGATCGCGAGGACCCTGCCGTCCAGCAACCGAATGACGATGCCGTTCTGGAAGTAGCTCGGCTGCGGAGGCGACGTGACGGCGACCCAGGTTCCAGTCCCGGGGTCATACCTGGCTGACCCGTCACGGCCGACGACCAGGACCGAGCCATCGGCCAGGAGCGTCGCCGGGCCGCGGCCCATGGGGGGAGAACTGTCGGAGCCCACGTGTCGCTGCCAGGGTCGTAGAGCTCGGCCGCCATAGAACGCGTCTCCGGCGAGGCTCAAGAGCAGCACCCGTCCATCCGCGAGCAGGGTCGCCTGCTCAGACAGCACCGGCCTCCGGGGCAGCGTGGCCCGGGCGCGCCGCGCGGTCCAGCGCCCGCTCACGGGGTCGTACAGCTCGGGCGCCACCTGCCCGTCGTGGGTGACCAGCACCTTGCCGTCGGGCAGAAGGGTCGCGGTGAGGCGGCGCGGCCTCATGTTGGCGGTATCAGCTCCACGTCCCGGTGCTCGGGTCGTAGACCTCCGCGCCCTTCGTCTCGCCTCCGCCGCTGATCAAGCCGCCGACCGCGAGCACCCGGCCGTCGGACAGCAGGGTGAGGCCTTCGCGGCGATACCGCCACCGCGTCATGCTGCCGGTCTCGGTCCATGTCCCACTGGTCGGGTCGTACAGATCTCGGCCGACGCGAACGCCTGTCCCGTGCCGAGGTTCCATCCTCCGGCGACCAGGACCCTGCCGTCGGCAAGAAGGGTGGCGACGTGCCCTCGCCGCGCCATCGTGCATGCTGCCGGTCTGGGTCCACTGCCCGGTGGCCGGGTCGTACAGCTCCGCCGACGTTCGATGTTCGCGGTGCCGCTCTCGCCCCCGGCGACGAGCACCCGTGCCGTCCTGGAGCAGCGTCGCCGTCGCGCCCGATCTGCCGCTACGCGGGTCTCCCGTGAGCGTCCACGAGCCCGGTCCGACTGGCGGTCGGCGTCAGGACCGGCGTCGGCGACGGCGACAGGTCGCTGACGGACGGGAGCGGTGTTCGCGGGCACCGACGCCTGCGGCAGCGACGACGGCAGTCGCGTGTCGGGGAGCCGGACGAGGCCGGAGCCGACCGCGATCACCCCACCCACGACGAGGGCACCGGCCAGCGCGGCCGCGGCCAGGAGGACCACGCTGCGACGGTCGCCGGATCGCCGATCCCGGACCGGCGAGGCCTTCGGGATCGTCGGCAATGCTGGTCCGCAGGTCGAGCGGGGCCGTCGTCGCGTCACCGACCTCCACGCGGTACCAGGCCCGCAGGCGCTGCTCCAGCTCGTGATCGGTCATCGGATGACGTCCTTCATGTCGGCGACGTCGATCACGTCGTGCAGCTGCTTGAGGGCGTAGTGCAGGCGCGACTGAACCGTGCCCTGGGGGATGTCCAGGCGATTCGCGATCGCCTCGACCGTGAGATCCGCGTAGAAGCGGAGTGCGACGACGAGCTGGTGGTCCGCCGACAACGCTGCGATCGCGTTGCCGAGGACGTCCCGGTCGTCGACCGGTGCGATCGGATCGCCGGAGGCGATGGCGACCTCGTCGGAGATGTCGGTCGTGAGCCGGCGCGTGGAGCGCAGCCGGTTCCGGCAGGTGTTGACGAGGATTCGGTCGAACCAGGGCTCGAAGCGGGCGCGGTCGCGCAAGGTCGACCACTTGTGCCAGGCTTGGACGAACGCATCGTGAGTGGCGTCCTGGGCCTCGATCCGGATCGCGGAGGATCGCCCGCGCGAGTCGATAGGCGGCGTCGAGGTGGTCGGACGCAAGCCGAACGAAGGCGGCCTCGCGAAGGGTGGCCTCGCCGGTCAGCGTGGACGGGCGATCTGCCAAGTCGATGACCTCTGACGTCTGCCTCACGATGACATGACACGCCAGAGGGCCAGAACCTTCAGATTGGCCGGAATGTGGCGCTCGGGTCGGCGTCACCGAGTGGGACCGCGACGCGGTCGGCGTCTAGCGGCGGGCGAGCAGCTCCGCGACCCACTCGTGCAGCCGACCGAGGTGCTGCGCGTAGTGGTCCCCGCCCGCCTTCCGGATCCACCAGGCCGCCTCGTCCGTCGGAATCCGCAGCGCATACCACGCGTCGATCATCCGGCTGCGGCCGGCGTTCGCCTGGACCCATGCCACGTCCCAGGGCTGACCGGCCATCGCCTCGAGGAAGGCGGCGTTCTGCGCGTCGATGTCCAGGTCGTCGTGGCCCTGGTACGTGCCGGCGCTCATCCGCTGGAGCTGCACGGACGCCTCGGCAAGCCAGGTACCGAGATGGCCGACGACGTCGCGCACCGCCCAGTCCGGATCGCGGTAGTAGCCGGGCTCGAGGCACTCCGTCGGCGTCAGCTCACGGACGAGGTCGATGATCTCGTACCAGCCGCGTCGCTCGGCGTCGATCTCCGATGCGTACGGATGACCGGCGGGCGGCGCGGGCGGCGCGGACATGTCCGGTGGCTCCCCACCGGTCGCGCGGGAACGGGTTTCGCTCACGGTCACGATTATCGACCCGCCTGGGTCGCCCTACACTCGCGGGGTACGGTCCGGTGCGCGATGCGCGTCCGTCGGTCGATGGGTATGGAGGTTCCGATGGCGTCACCGCAGCCCGGCGTCTTCGCCCTCGGAACCGCATCCCACGCCTATCTCGAGTTCGATCTCGCGACCGGCGCGAAGCCAGCCGCGGCCGCCGCGCTCGTGGCCTCGCTGCGCGAGCCCCGGACGACGATCGGCGGGGTCAACCTCGTGGCCGGGTTCCGCCCGGAGCTGTGGGCCGCCGTTGCGCCGGATGCCGCCCCGAGCGGCGTCTCGGGCTTCAACGAGCCGCTCGTCGGCCCCACGGGATCCATCCTTCCGGCGACGCAGCACGACGTCGTGATCTGGCTGACGGGGTCCGGCTACGACGTCGTGTTCGACCTGTCGCGGTCCATCCTGACCGCGCTCGCCGGGACCGCCGACCTGGCCGACGAGATCGTCGGCTGGCCGTATCACCACGACCTCGACCTGACCGGCTTCATCGACGGCACGGAGAACCCGACGCTGGTCGAGGCGACGAGCGTCGCGCTCATTCCACCCGGCGCGCCGGGCGAGGGCGGCTCGATCCTCCTGCTCCAGCAATGGGAGCACGACGCCGACCGATGGGAGGCGCTGCCGATCCCTGCCCAGGAGGAGATCATCGGCCGCCGGAAGGCCGACAGCGCCGAGCTCGATCCGAGACCACCGACGTCGCACGTGGCGCGCACCGACCAGGACGCGTTCGGCAAGATCTTCCGACGCAACATCGCCTATGGATCGCTGGTCCGCCACGGAACGATCTTCGTGGGGTTCTCTCGGGACCAGCAGATCCTCGCGAAGATGCTCGAAAGCATGATCGGCCTGGGCGACGGCCCCGCCGACCGGCTCACGTCCCTCACCCATGCGTTGACCGGCGCCTACTACGTCATCCCGTCGGCGGATCGGCTGGCGTCCCTCGCGGTGGATGGCTGACCGAACCCGCGCAGGACGACGTCGACGACGCGGTTCGCGAAATCGTCGTCGAGCGTCCCGCCGAACATCAGCCGGAAGTAGACCGGTCCTGCGAGCAGCTCGGTCGCGACGTCGACGTCCGAATCGGGTCGCAGGTCGCCCCGCTCGATCCCGCGGCGGACCACCCGGGCAATCTCGTCGCGGCGGGCCTGTACCACCGATGCGCGGAACGGGTCACCAAGGGTCGGGTTGACGGCGATCTGCGACACGAGGGCCCGGATGACGGGGCCGAACGGACGTCTCGGTCACCGCACGCATCGGGTTCACGACCGCCGCGAGGAGCTCTGCCCGCGTGTCGCCGCGATCGGGGATCGCGATATGAGGTCCGGCGAGCTCCGCGAGCAGCTCCCCGGCGAGCGCCTCCTTGGAGTCCCAGCGCCGATAGATCGTGGCCTTGCCGACGCCGGCACGAGCAGCCACATGCTCCAGACGCAGCCTGGAGAATCCCTCCTCGATCAGGAGCTCGCGGGCAGCATCGAGGATCCGGCGATGGACGTCGTCGCTGCGCGGTCGTCCCTTCCGCGGGGAGGCAGTCTCGATCATCCAGCGATCATAACGATACGGAGCGTCTTGCATTCAACCGTCGCTCCACGTAGAATACGGAACGTACCGTATCTCCTGGGAGGAGAGCCCAATGAACACCAATCGCCGGATCGTCGACATGATCGAACAGGCGAACGACGCCGAGCCGTATTGCTCGTGTGGCCGTCACACGACTCCGGTCGCTCGTGACGGTGCCGTGTGGCTCGAGTGCGCATCGCTCGCCCATCGGCCGCACGGTCGCCTCCGGCGTGTCGTCGCCGCCCTGACGGCGCCGGCCCACACCCGCACGCGCATCGTCGACCTCCCCGTCCTACGGCTCGAGCCGGTCCTCGCGACGCTCTCCTGAGGCGAGCCAGGTTCACGGCCCAGCCGCCTTGCGGCCTTGACGCGTTCGTGCACACTCACCCGTGTCGAAATTGCGCAATCGCCGCACAAGAGAGAGTGAGCCCATCGACGGACCCATCGACCCCCTGATCGGGGTGCCTGCCCGCCAACGTCCTTCGTATGGAGATACCCACCCATGAAGAACCCGCCCATCCTCATCTCGGTCATCGGCTTCTTTGCGGCCCTCGCCGGGTTCGCCTACTTCTTCTTTGGCCTTCGCGTCCTCGGCTTTGACTGGTTCGGCGTCCTCGGCGACCTGCCGAAGTACGAGTCCGCGGGCCTCTGGGGCTGGCTCGCGATCTTCGCGGGGGTCATCTGGATCCTCGCCGCGGTCGGCCTCTGGGGGCTCCAGCCCTGGGCGCGCATGTTCGCGATCATCATTGCCGGATTTCAGCCTCTTCGAGGCGGTCCTCGCCTTCTTCAGTTCCCCGGGCTCCGGGGTCGGGTTCGGGTTGGCGATCATGCCCCTGATCATGCTCTGGTACCTGAACACGGCCGAAGTCAAGTCCGCCTTCTACGACGGCGGAACGCCGACGGGTTCACGCTAGGAGCCTGAACCGCACACGGCACTCCAGGGGCGGGTCCGCGATCGTGGGCCCGCCCTTCGACTTGTCCGCCGCGCTTCGCGGGCGGGCGTGTCCGCGCTCACGGGTCGGAGTGTCGGCGCCCTAGTCTCGCCTGCGAACGGCCGCGTACCGTGGGCGCCCCGAGGCCCATCCCGTCTCGGCCGTGTGGGGAAGTTGCGTTCGTGCGCCTGCCATTGGTTCGACTGGTCCTCCTGGTCCCGCACGGCCCCCACCGGGACGATGGCCTTCACGTGATCCTGGCGGCGTGACGCGGACGGAGGCGCTGGCCGTGTTCGATCCGATCCCATCCTGGCGCACGGCGCCGACCGACATCCGCGTCGTCACCGACGTCCCCGATGGCGCGACCGTCGTGGGCATCCCCGTGCCGTCCGACGGAGCGGTTCCGGAGCGCGTGGGGTTTGACCGGGCGACGCTCGACGCGTCCGACTTCGCCGCCGGGATCGGCGAGACCCTCGTGCTACCACAGGTGCGGGGCCCGCTCGCGATCGAGACGGGGCTCGGGCCGAGCGCCGGGGTCGGCGCCGCCGCCATTCGCGACGCCGCGGCGTGGTATGCGCTGCGCGCCCACCGCCACCCCGATCTCGTCCTCGATCTCCGGGGGATCGGCGCCGTCGACGCGGCGGACGTCGGCCAGGCGGCGGTCGAGGGGATCGTCCTCGCGCGTTATCGCTATACGGAGTTCCAGAACCGGCCGACCGACACCCCGCTCGCGAGCGTCACCCTCGTGGTCGACTCCGGGCGAGTGCCCGCCGTCCGCAAGGGAGCGGCCCGAGGCCTCCTCCTGGCCCGCGCGACGAACGCGGCGCGTGACCTGTGCAACGCGCCCGCCACCCACCTGACCGCGACGCGGTTCGCCGATGTCGCCGAGGAGATCGGGCCGGCAGCCGGCCTCGGGGTCGAGGTGTACGACCAGGCAAAGCTGGTCGAGATGGGCTGCGGCGGGATGCTCGGCGTCAACTCGGGCAGCGGCGAGGAGGCGCGCCTGATCAAGCTGACATGGCGGCCGTCCGGGAAGTCCGCCGGGCTCCTGGCCCTCGTGGGCAAGGGGATCATGTACGACTCGGGCGGGATCAGCCTCAAGCCGTCGGACGCGATGCACGCGCTGATGAAGCTCGACATGTCCGGCGCGGCCGCGATCTTCGGGGCGATGCTGACCCTGCGCGACCTCGGCTGCAAGTCGACGGTCGAAGGCTTCCTGATGTGCACGGACAACATGCCGTCCGGGACGGCGACGCGCCTCGGCGACGTGCTGACGATCCGCGGCGGCACGACGGTCGAGGTCGTCAACGCGGACGCCGAAGGCCGGCTCGTCATGGCCGACGGCCTGGCGCTCGCGGTCGAGGACAAGGCCGACGCGATCGTCACGATCGCGACGTTGACCGGGGCCGCGATGCGGACGTTCGGCTCAGCGCTGGCACCCGTCCTCGGCAACGATCCCGAGCTCGTCACCCAGCTCCGAACCGCGGGCGCGGCCGTGGACGAGCCGCTCTGGGAGCTGCCGCTCGTGCGGCGATACCGCCGCCAGCTCGACTCGAAGATCGCCCACATCAAGAACATGGGCGGCATCGACGCCGGGACGATCACCGCCGGGCTGTTCCTCGAGGACTTCGTCGACGGGACGCCATTCGGTCACCTCGACATCTGCGGTCCGATGGTCGTGGATCACGACGACGGCTGGCGCCCGACGGGCGCGACCGCGTTCGGGACCCGACTGCTCGCGACCTTCGCGACCAACTTCCGGCCGACGCGCCACTGACGCCGCCGGCGCCATCGACGCTCCTGTTCTCTTAGCGGGAGGCACCGAACCGTGACCGAGGCAACGGCCGCAGCGCCCCAGCACGGCGGCATGGCCAAGCTGCTCGACTTCGTCGAACGCGCCGGGAACAAGGTCCCCCACCCGGTGATGATGTTCCTGTACCTCATCATCGGGGTGATCGTCATCTCCGCCGTGCTCGGGTTCGCGGGCGTCAGCGTCACGGACACGGTTGTCGTCCCCGACAACGTCCCGACGACACCCGGTTACTACGAGGACACGACCCAGCCGATCCTCGAGCCGGACCAGATCACGCCGGACTACCGCGGCGGCTTCCACACGCAAGAGGTGACGATCCCGATCAAGAGCCTCCTCTCGGTCGAGGGGATCCGGTTCATCTTCGTGTCGTTCGTCCCGAACTTCGCCGGGTTCGGCGTGATCGCGGTGACGTTCGTCGCCCTGATGGGCGCGGGCGTGGCCGAGGCCAGCGGCCTGATGGCCGCCCTGATCCGACTCCTCGTCGCGGCGTCACCGCGCCGGATCCTCGCCTTCGCCCTGATCTTCGTGGGCGTCCTCTCGAGCATCGCGACCGACGCCGGCTACCTGATCCTCGTGCCGCTCGGCGCCGCCGCATTCGCGAGCGTCGGCCGTCACCCGCTAGCCGGCATGGCTGCGTGCTTCGCGGGCGTCGGGGCCATCTTCGGGGTCAACCCGATCCCCGGCCCGATCGACGCCCAGATCACGGCGATCACGAACGAGGCCCTGGCGGCCGTGGGCGGGCAGACACCCCTGACGATCCTCGCCAACTACTGGTTCAGCATCGTCTCGTCGATCGTGATCGCGCTCGTCGCCTACTTCGTCACCGAGCGCATCGTCGAGCCACGTCTCGGAGCTTGGCTGCCGGCGGCCGACAGCGGCCCGGACGGGATCGCGATCGAGACCGACGCGGACGCCGTCGATGACCGGGCGGCCGAGAAGCGGGGCCTGCGCGGCGCGTTGATCGGCTTCCTGATCTTCCTCGGGTTCGTCCTGCTGATCACGCTGCCGCCAGGCGCCCCGCTCCGCGATCCCGTGAGCGGCGACATCATCGGCACGACCCCGTTCATGGACAGCCTGCTGTTCATCATCGCGATGACGTTCCTGATCTCGGGGGTCGGGTTCGGGATCGGCGCCCGCACGTTCAAGTCGAGCACGGACGTGATCAACGCCGTCGTGAAGACGTTCGCCGGTCTGGCCGGGCTCGTCTTCATGCTCCTGATGATCAGCCAGTTCATCGCCTACTTCAATTACAGCAACATCCCGAGCGTCCTCGCCGTCGCCCTCGCTGAGGTCCTGACCGCGGCCGGCATCGGGGCGCTGCCGCTCCTGATCGGCATGATCGTGATCATCCTGCTCCTGGACGTGATCATGCCGGGGCTCATCCCGAAGTGGGCGATCTTCGCCCCGATCTTCGTCCCGCTCTTCATCCAGCTGGGCGTGCCGCCCCAGACCGGGCTTGCGGCCTACCGCGTGGGCGACTCGCCGATCAACGTCGTGACCCCGTTGATGGTCTACCTGCCGTTCATGGTCACGATCGCCCAGCGGTACCAGAAGGACGCCGGGATCGGCACGATCATCGCCTTGATGCTCCCGTACGTCGTGATCATCGCCCTCTCCTGGACCGTCCTCTTCGTCCTGTGGTTCGTCCTCGGCCTTCCCCTGGGCCCCGGCTATCCGGTCAAGCTCTGAGACCTGAACGCGCCCCGCACCGCGGGCCGGGCCGATGACCACCGACATCGCGATCAGCTTCGCCGTCCTGCTGGCGGTCGTCGTCGCCTTCATCTCCGGCAAGATCCCGGTCGGGATCGTCGCGATCGGCGCGGCCCTGGCGCTCTACTTCACGGGCATCCTGACCGTCACGGAGGCGCTCGCGGGGTTCGGTGACCCGACGGTCATCTTCATCGCGACGCTGTTCGTCGTCAGCGAGGGCCTCGAGGCAAGCGGGGTCACGGCGTGGGCCGGCCAGGAGCTGATCGGCCGCATCGGCGACAGCCGGACGCGGCTGATGGTCCTGATGACGCTCCTCGTCGCGGGACTCACCGCGCTGATCAGCGTCAACGGTGCGGTGGCGGCGCTGCTGCCCGTCATCGTCGTCCTCGCCGTCCGGCTCGGCCGGTCGCCATCGCAGCTGCTCATCCCGCTCGTGTTCGGCGCCCACGCCGGATCGATGCTGGCGCTCACCGGGACGCCCGTGAACGTGATCATCTCGCAGGCCGCGGCGGACTACGGCGGCCGCCCGTTCGGGTTCTTCGAGTTCGCCCTGGTCGGGATCCCGCTCGTCATCGGCGCGATCGTGATCATCCTCGTCCTCGGCGAGCGGCTCCTGCCGACGCGACAGCCCAAATCGATCCTGCCCGACCTCAGCCGGCACGCCCGGACGCTCGTCGAGCACTACGGGGTCGGGGATCGCGGCGAGGCCCTGATCGACAAGACGTTCGGCATGGCCGAGGTCGTCATCCGGCCGCGCTCCGGCCTCATCGGCGAACCGGCGTTCCCCGGGATGACCACCGAGAGCGGCGACCTCACCGTCCTCGCAGTGCAGCGCAAGGGCGAGAACCAGGGCCCGGGCGAGACGACCCTTGCCGTCGGCGACGTCCTCCTGCTCCAGGGGTCGTGGTCCGCGCTGGACGAGAACCTGGACGATCCGGACGTCCTCGTCGTGGACGCCCCCGAGCTGGTCCGGCGCGCCGTGCCGCTCGGGCTGAAGGCGGCCGAGGCGATCATCGTCCTCGTCGGCATGGTGATCGCGCTCGTCAGCGGCGTCGTCCCGTCGGCGATCGTCGGCCTGGTCGCCGCGAGCGCGTTGGTCCTGCTCCGGGTCGTCACCCCCGAGGGCGCCTACCGCTCGATCTCCTGGACGACGGTCGTGCTGATCGCCGGGATGATCCCGTTGTCCACCGCGATGACGAAGACCGGCGCGGCCGGCCTCGTGGCCGACAACCTCGTCAGCGTCATCGGCGGCGCAGGCCCGTACGCGCTGCTCATCGGCCTCTTCCTGATCACCGCCGTGCTCGGCCAGCTGATCAGCAACATGGCCACGGCCCTGATCGTGATCCCGATTGCGGCCGCCGCGGCCATCGATCTCGGCGTGTCCGTCCAGCCCGTCCTGATGAGCGTGACAGTGGCGGCGGCCGCGTCCTTCATCACGCCGGTCGCAACCCCGGTGAACATGATGGTCATGGGCCCGGGCGGCTACCGCTTCGGCGACTACTGGAAGCTCGGGATCGTGTTCATGGTCCTGTTCTTCCTGGTGTCCGTCTTCCTCGTGCCCGTGTTCTGGCCGTTCTGACGGATCTCACGACACGGCCGCGACCGTTGACGTCGATCGTCGGGTGCGCCCCATTGCGGCGAGCGGCGGCGGGCACGCACGATCGCGGCGATGGGCAGGAGCGCGGGCGGTGTCGCGCCGGCGCGACGGCAAGGGCGGAGGCAGGCTTGACGAACGCGTCGCGAGGGTCCGGAGCCAGCGGGGCCTGATGCCCGATCGGGCGAAGCGAACCGCCGTCGTCCTCGCCGGCGTCGGGGGCGCCACGGTCGCAACCCGGGCGGCGCTCCGGCGGCGACGGGCGATCCTGGCCGAGCGCCGGGCGCCGGTCCGCCCGGACCCTGTCACGCCCGACACGGCCAGGGAGCGAGCGGCGGAGCTCCTCGCGCTTCCCGCCATCCGGCGCCGCGACGAGGCGATGACCTTCGCCCCGACGACGCTCACGAGCGTCGAGATCCTGCTCCACGGCCGGCGGTACTTTCCGCGGATCCTCGAGGACATCGCTGCCGCGCGCGACCACGTCCACCTCCTGTTCTACGCCTTCCGGCCGGGAACGATCGCCGACGCGTTCGTCGACGCCCTCGCCGAGCGGGCGGCGGCAGGCCTCGAGGTGAAGGTGGCGGTGGACGCGGTCGGCAGCGCGATCGACGGCCACAGTCGCAATCTCTATGACCGGCTGCGGGCGGCCGGCGCCCAGGTCGTGTCGAACGACGGGATCCTCGTCGTCCGGCGCGGGCTGGTCGGCGACCGACGCCTGGAATTCCACGCCGAGGACGCGCTCCATTTCGATCACCGCAAGATGATGGTGATCGACGGCCGGGTGGCCTACGTCGGCGGGAGCGGGATCGAGGACCACTTCGCGGACGGCCGGTTCGCCGACGCGATGTGCCGGGTCACGGGCCCGATCGTGTCGCACGTCCAGCTGGCGTTCCTCACGAGCTGGGTGAAGGACGGCGGGCCGCGCCCGCCGGACCTCGACGGGATCTTCATCGACGACAAGCCGCGACGGCCGAAGCGGGCCGTCGACGGGCTGGACGCGACGCTCCTCATGAACGTCCCCGGGACCGGCCATCACCCGATCCGCGAGACGATCCTCGCCTCGCTCGACGACGCGCATGGCGTCGTCGACGTCGTCAACCCGTACATCGCGAACGCCGGCGTCATCCGGCGCCTGATCGCAGCAGCGGAGCGCGGCGTGGCCGTCCGGATCGTCATCCCGGAGAAGCCTCAGCCGCCCTACGCGATCGCGGCGTTCCGGGCCTGGCTTCCCGCCCTGCTCGGGGCGGGCGCCGAGGTCGTTCGGCACCCCGGGATGGCCCACGCGAAGATCTACCGGTTCGACGAGCGGCTGCTGATCGGCAGCTGCAACCTCGACGACCTGTCGCTCTACCGGAACGACGAGCTGGACCTGCTGCTCACCGGGCCGGCTGTGCCGGGCCTCGCCGAGCCCGTGTTCGACGAGCTCGTCGCCGCGTCCTCGCCGGCGACGGTCTCCACGCGCCGGACGAGCCGAGCCTGGGAGCGGCTGCTGGCTCGCTCGTCGCGGCTGCTGTGACGACCTCCTCGAGCCGGGCCGCGGCCGGTGGCGTCGTGCCCGCAGACCACGCGACCCCCTTCGAGCGCGGGCGCCCCGGGACACCGTCCGATAGGATGCTGACGACCACTGAAGCGCCCCCGGAGGATGGCACGTGGCCGGAGTAGACCGAACTGCCGCGAAGCAACGCGCGGCCACGCAGTGGGCCGACCTGCGCGACCGGCTCCGGACGGTGACGCCCCAGGCGATCGGGCGGGCCGTCGTCGTGGTCACCGCCCTGGCCGGCGGGTTCTGGCTCACGCGGGCGACCTGGCCGGCGCTCCTCCCGTTCATCGTCGGCGGCCTCATCACGTATCAGCTCCTGCCGGTCGTCGACGCGCTCGACCGCGTGATGCCCCGGTTCCTTGCGTCCCTCCTCTCCGTCGTCGCCGTGGTCGCCGTGATCGGCGGGATCCTGCTCCTGATCCTGCCGCCCCTCGCGAACGTCTTCGTCCGGTTCGCGACCGACCTGCCGACCACCACGGACGTGGACCAGGCCGTGGCAAACCTGCAGCAGCGCCTCGGGAGCCTGCCGGAGGGATCCGCGGCGGTCATCGTCCCGGTGCTGACCGCCCTCGTCACCGCGTTCCGCGACGTCGTGGGGGGTGCGGCGGGCAACCTGGATGACGTCGTCAGGACCGCGGTCAACGCGCTCCTGAACACGATCGGCGCCCTGCTCGGGCTGATCGTCCTGCCGACCTGGATGCTCGTCGTGATGAGCGACAAGGAGCGAGCCCGCAGCGCGATCGACCGGCGGATCGCGCCGGCCTTCCGTCGCGACGCGTGGGCGATCGTGGCGATCGCCGATCGGGCTGCCGGGTCCTATCTCCGCGGCTACGTCGTGACCGCCGGCATCGTCGCGCTGCTCGCGTGGCTCGGGCTGAAGATCTCGCCGCAGATCGGCGGCCCGACATTCCAGGAGCCGCTGGCGCTCGCGGCGTTCGCCGGGATCGCGCAGGTCGTCCCGGTCGTCGGCACGATCATCGGGCTGATCCCCGCGGCCCTGCTCCTCCCGATCGCCCCCGACCGCGCGGGCGCCTACCTCGCGGTCTACGTCGGCGCGCGGATCATCGGGTCCTCGCTGGTGGGCAACCGGATCATGGGCCGGCGTCTCGGCGTCCACCCGGCGATCATGGTCCCGGGCGTGGTGATGATCGGCCAGTTCGGCGTCCTCTGGCTGCTGCTCGCGGCGCCGATCGTGGCGATCGTCGTCGACGTCGTCCGCTATCTCCACGGGCGGTTGTCGGAGCCGGCGCGCCCGGCCGGCGTCCTGCCCCACGAGATGGCCGGCCTCCTGATGGCGAACGCACCGGCGCCGAGCACGCCCGCCATCTATCGCCAGCCCACCGCGCCCCGGCCGATCTCCGTGGCCGCGGCCCCGGCGACGCCGGTCTCGCAGCCGTGACACAAGGGGGATGAACCATGGCCGATGACGTCGTCGTCGAAAGCGCGGCGCCCGACGCGACCGCGCCGACGAACGCGATGGCGAACCAGCTGACCCAGGTCCGCGTCCCGCTGCAGGACACGGCCGAGGCGCTGTCGACGCCGGACTCCGCCGGCCGACTGCCGATCATCGTCCTGCCGGAGCACGCCCTCCGGATCCGGAACGAGTTCGTGATCGCGGGCCTCATCGCGATCGCCGTCGGCCTCGTCCTCGACCTCGACCTCGGACCTCGGACCGGTCTGTTCGCGGCCGGTGGGCTCCTTATCGTCCTGGGCGTCTTCCGCTCGTTCCGCGTCCCGGTCCCGGAAGGCTCGCAAGCGATCCTCCTCAAGGGCGGCCGGTTCTCGCGGACGCTCGGGCCCGGCAACCACTTCGTGGTGCCGTGGATCATCGTCAGCCACATCGTCACGAGCCGGGAGACGCCGTTCGACGCCATCGCCGTGGAGACCCCGACGAGCGACGACGTCCGGACGAACGTCGACATCCTGATGACGTTCCGGATCGAGGCGCCGGAGAAGTTCGTGTTCACGATCTCCGCGCCGGACTTCGACCAGATCTGCCAGGCCACCTGCCAGGAGGCGGTCCGCCTCCTGGTCCGCGACAAGACGTCCGAGGCCATCCTCGACCTGCGCGCGGCGGACGCGGAGCGACTTCGAACGGAGATCGGATCCGCGCTCGAGCGATACGGCGTCCTCGTCGTCCGGGTGGTCGTGACGCACGTGCTGCCGCCGCTCGAGTTCATCGCGTCGCGCGAGTCCCGCCGCCTGGCGACGCTCCAGCGGGCCGAGGAGCAGGAGCAGCACGCACTCGCGCTCATCCGCCAGAAGGATCGCGAGGAGCTGGCGCGCGTCACGATCGAGGCTCGTCGCGAGGCGATCGAGCTGGAGGCCGCGAACGAGGTCGCCCGGCTGGAACGACTCGAGACCCGGATTCGCGACTATCCGAACGCGATGCACTGGGACGTGGAGAGCCAGCGGCTCGACGTCGCGCGTGCTCTCGCCGGGAATACCCGGGCGTTCGTGTCGGTGGGTCCGGGCGCCGACGTCGCGGCCGCCCTTGTCCGCCACACGTTGTCCGAGGACGGCGTCCCGGCGGAGCCGGCGGCCAAGGCCGGATCGACGAAACCTTCGTCGCCTCGCTGACCCTCCGCCGAGACTATTGCTCGGGCGGGGTGGTCGGCGGCCCGACGCCTGGGATCCCCGGGCCCGCCCTCCCGACGGCGATCACGTCGCCGACCCGGATGTCGGTGGCGAAGCGCCGCGCGCCGCGGAAGACGATGACGCACAGGACGATGACCCAGATCGGGAACGCGAGGACGAGGACCGGCGTGAACACCGGGTTCAGGAGCAGGAACGCCCCGACGACGAACCCTGCGTTCGCGAACCAGTTCGGGAACGTCGTGGGGCCACGCCCGATGACTGACGTCGTGAAGACGTACATCGCGGCCATCTTCATCGTGAAGAACAGCGTGATGGCCCGGCCGAAGATCGGGAACTGGCGGGCGGCATCGACGCCCATCCGGCTGCCGTCGACTTCCGCAACCGCCGAAACGACGGTCGAGGCCGCGGCGGCGATGAACATCAGGACCACGAAGGCGATCCCGCTCACCAGCTGGAGGTTCGACTGGAGGATCGCGGGCGTGCGCCCGGACGCGGCGGCCCACATCCGCACGGCGACGATGAACCAGATGAAGCAGATGCCCGCGAACGGCGCGATGTAGAGACCGACGATCAGAGGCAGCCCGGCCGCGGGGCTCGAGTAGAAGGCGAGGATTTCCTCGTCGGTGGCGTTGCCACTCGGGACCTGATACATGATGAGGGCGGAAATGATGTAGAGGACCGCGAAGGTGAGGCCGACGATCGCCGTCAGCCGCGCGGCCTGACGGAGCGTGCGCCCCCGCTCGGCGAGCGCAGCATCCGTTTCTCCGACGTCGATCATTCCGGTCCCTCTGCCGCTTCCGCTGGCATTGTCGCGTCGTCGGCCGGCGTCGTCGCCGATGGCGCCTCGATCGCGGCCTCGACGGTCGGATAGACGCGGACCTCGTCCGCCGCGCCCTCGAGGCGGATGACCTCGCGGACCTGGCCGATATCATGGGCGATGACGAGCGTTCTGCGGACGTCCTCGAGCCGGCCCGCGAGGCCCGCGAGCATCTCTGCCGCGGTCAGCTCGACGTCCGGCACGGTCTCCAGATCGGCAGCCACCAACGCCGGCCCGGCCGCGGAGCCGGAGCGGCGACCGCCTCGACGGTCACCCGGGGTGGTCGGCGAAGACCGTCGACCAATCGTCCTTGATGCTGACGACCGTCCAGCCCTCCGTCGTCGCCGTGTCGAGGGCCTTCTCGGCGCCCTTGACGTAGTCGAACTCGCGATCCGGGTCGTCGTGGAGGACGAGGAGTCGGAGGGCCGGTCGCGACGGCCCGCCCGCGAACTGGAGCATCGGCACATCGCCGTTCGAATTGCCGCCCGCGATCAGGGGTCGCCGGCCCAGCCGGCTCCAGATCCGGATCGGCTTCGCCGGGCCGTCGTCGAACACGTCCGGAGCCGCGGCATAGACGATGGAGCCGTCCTCGGGCACGAACTGGAGCTCGTTCGAGCTGCCGATGATTCGTTCGGGCGGAAGGCGGTAGACGTCCCAGGCGAAGCCGCGCATGAAGTCGCGGTTGCCGCCCGAGGCGATCAACGTGGTGAAGCCGTTGGCCTCGAGATACCGGAGCAGCTCGACCATCGGCTGGTAGCCGAGCGTCCGGAAGGGACGTCGCAGCGTCGGGTGATGCTGATCGACGAAGGCCCCTGCGGCCGATCCGTAGTCGTCGACGTTCATGCCGGCGAAGGCCGCGATGATCCCGCCCATGAGGATCTTCACGTCGGTGTCGTCGCCGCCGTAATGCCTGTCGATGACGCCGGCCAGCCACGCGTAATCCTTGTCGTATGCGGCCTTCCAGGGCTGCCGGTCGCGGAGGGACGCGTCGGCCTCCGCCATCGCGGCAAGCCGCTGGAGGATGAAGACGAGCTCGGTCGGCATGGGCTTCTCGGTCCAGAGCGTTCCGTCGTTGTCGAAGACCGCGACGCGCTCCTCGACCGGAACGGCATCCGCCCCGGTCGTGACCCGTTCGACGAAGGCGACGATCGCCGCCTTCGTCGGGGTGTCGTTCCAGGACCCGAGGGTGTCGGCCACCGTCAGTGACCGGCCGTCAGGGCAGCCTCGAGCTTCTCGACGACCTGGTCGATCGTGAAGCTGGCCGCCCGCTGCCGCGGCGGGAAGTCCTTGAACGTGGCGAGGAACTGCGCGGTCAACGTCGTCGCCGCGAGGGCGAGGTAGTCGTTGTCCATGAACCAGTCCCAGTAGGTATTCGAGGTGACGTCGGCCCGCTCGAAGGGATCCGTCCGGAGGTTGAACAGCTTGGGGACGCGAAGGACGGTGAACGGCTCGAACCAGATCTCCAGCGTGCCCTGGCGGCGCTGCTCCATGAAGACGACCTTCCAGTTGTCGAACCGGATTCCGAGGACGTCGCCGTCGTCCGAGAAGTAGATGAAGCCCTGGCGCGGACCCTTCTCCTCCTTGCCGGTCAGGTACGGCAGGAAGTCGTAGCCGTCGATGTGGACCTTGAAGGTCTTGTCGCCGGCCTTGTGGCCCTTCTTCAGCTTCTCGACGACCTCCGGCGCGCCGGCCGCCGCGAGGAACGTCGGCAGCCAATCGTGGTGCTGGATGATCTCGTTCGACACGACCCCGGCCGGGATGTGGCCGGGCCAGCGGATCATCTGCGGAACCCGGAACGCGCCTTCCCAGTTCGTGTTCTTCTCGCTCCGGAACGGCGTCATCCCAGCGTCCGGCCACGTGTTCATGTGCGGCCCGTTATCGGTCGAGTAGATGACGATCGTGTCGTCGACCAACCCGAGCTTGTCGACCAGATCCAGCAGCTGCCCGACGTTCTTGTCGTGATCGACCATCGCGTCGTGGTAGGGCGACTGCCAGCGGCCGGCCTGACCGATGCTCCTGGGCTTCGTGTGCGTCCGGAAGTGCATGTGCGTGGTGTTCACCCACACGAAGAAGGGCTGGTCGGCCGCGTGTTGTCGGGTGATGAAGTCCTTGGCCGCGGTGACGACCTCGTCATCGATCGTCTCCATCCGCTTCTTCGTCAGCGGCCCGGTGTCCTCGATCTTCTGCTTGCCGACCCGACCGAAGCGCGGATCGGTGGTCGAATCGTCCTTGTCGGTCGCCCAGGAGTGAATGACGCCGCGTGGCCCGAATCGGTTCTTGAAGTTCGGGAAGTCCTTCTCGGGCGGATAGTTCGGTAGCTCCGGCTCCTCCTCGGCATTGAGGTGATAGAGGTTGCCGAAGAACTCGTCGAACCCGTGGGCCGTGGGCAGGTACTTGTTCAGGTCGCCGAGGTGGTTCTTCCCGAACTGACCGGTCGCATAGCCCAATGGCTTGAGCAGCTCGGCGATCGTCGGATCCTCGGCGTGCAGCCCGACGTCGGCACCCGGCATGCCGACCTTGCTGAGGCCGGTCCGAAAGACGCTCTGGCCGGTGATGAACGAGGAACGGCCCGCCGTGCAGCTCTGCTCACCGTAGGAGTCGGTGAACCGCATGCCCTCGTTGGCGACGCGGTCGATGTTGGGGGTCCGATAGCCCATCAGCCCGTCGCTGTAGCAGCTCAGGTTGGTGATCCCGATGTCATCGCCCCAGATGACGAGGATGTTCGGCTTGCCGTTCGGCATGGTCATCTCCTCTTGCGGGTGAGGTTGGGACGGTCGTGACCCATCAAAGGTCGGGGGGCACGTCTCCTGTCAGCGAACGAACACGGTCATGGAGATCCGCCGGCCGGGCTGCCGATGGGCGGGGACACCCGAGACGGGCTGGCTGGCGGCGGCGCCTCGCCGGTGTCGAGCTGGTGGTACTCCTCGAGGAGGCGCCGCTCCTCGTCCCGCCGGGGGAACTTGAAGGCGACCAGCGCCGCCCCGAGCAGCACGGCGACGATGCCGGCGATGTAGGCGTATTGATCCCCGGCGAGGAAGGCCTCCCTGGCGCCGGCAATGATCTGGGTGCTGTACTGCGGGTACTGGGCGGCGATGTCGGCCGCACCGGCGTACGACATCGTGAGCTCGCTCTGGACGGCGGCGGTGAGGTCCGGATTCGGCGGGGCGCCCGCGATGGCGGCGGCGGCCGCGGTCGCGCATAGCCGGCCGTCAGCAGGGCGCCGAAGATCGACTGCATGATCGCGCCGCCGAGGTCGCGCTGAAGGTCGGCCGTCCCGGACGCCATGCCCGCACGGGTGACCGGGACCGAGCCGGTCAGGGACCGGGACGCCGGCGTGCCGGCGAACCCGACACCGATGCCAACGAGTCCGTACCCGAGACCGACGACGGCGTACGGGCTGCCCTCCTGCCAGAGCAGGAGCATCGTGACGAAGCCCAGCAAGACGAACACGTAGCCGAGGAGCAGCGTGAAGCGCGCGCCCCTCTGCCTCGACGATCTTCGCCGACCGCGGGGCCACGATCACCATCAACACGGCAGCCGGCAGGATCGAGGCGTCCCGCGGCCAGGGTCGAGTAGCCCAGCACGTTCTGCAGGTACTGCTGGCCGATGAACATCGCGCCCATGAGCGAGCCGAACACGATGATGCCGGCGAGGGCGGCGACCCAGAACGTCGGACGGGCCGCGATGTCCAGGTCGTACAGCGGGTTCCTCGGCCCGGCGCTGGCGGATGACGAACCCGACCGTGGCCGCGATCGGCGACCAGGGCAAGGCCGATGACGAGCGTCCCCATGTTCGGGACCGGCGCGAAGTTGATCGAGAGGATCAGCGAGCCGACGAGGACCGCGGAGAGGATGCCGCCGAGGTTGTCGACCGTGTCGTCGGTCTCGTTGACGTGGGCCGGCACGTTCCGCCACGCCATGAACAGGGCGACGGCTGCGAGCGGCAGCGTCACGAGGAACACGGAGCCCCACTCGAAGCGCTCCAGCAGGAACCCCGACACGAGCGGCCCGAGCGCCGCGATCGCACCGCCCAGCGCCGACCACAGGGCGATCGAGTGGGTTCGGGCCGGGACCCGGGCCCCAGAGCGCGGTGATCAGGGCGAGCGTCGTCGGGTAGGCCATGCCGGCAGAGACGCCGCCGACGATCCGGGCGAGGATGAGGACCTCGACCGTCGGCGCGAACGCAGCGGCGAGGCAGGCCGGGATCGAGAGCCCGATGCCGAGGAGCAGCATCATCTTGCGGCCGTAGCGGTCGCCGAGCGCGCCAAGCCAGAGCACCGACGCGGCCAGCCCGAGCGAGTAGCCGACGGCGACCAGGTTCAACTGCGTCTGGGATGCGTCGAAGGCAAGGCCGATCGACGGCAGAGCGACGTTCGCGACGGACAGGTTCAGGTTCGCGACCGCTGCGACGATGATCAGCGACGCGAGGATCCTGCCGGCGTTGGCCGGAACGATGCCGGTGCTGGATGCGGCCGCGGTCCCCCCCGGCGGGGTTGACGACGGCACCGGAACGTTGGTCATTGGCGGGCCATCGCCACCCGGTAGCGCTCGTCAGCGCGTGATCAGGTGGTCGGCGTCCTCGGCGTCCTCGCCGAGGTCGATCTGCACCCATCGCACCCGACCGGTGAACGCCGTCTTGCCCTCGGCCAGGTCGTCGGTCACCGGCGTGCCGGTGTCGCTGCCGACGTCGGTCGTCTCGTCGGCGGAGAAGAACATCGGCACGGTCGCGGCACCCGGCCCTCGCCACCTTCGCCCCGTCGACGAACAGCGCGGCGGTGCCGCCCTTGCCGAGCCCGCCGCCGTCGTAGGCGAACTCGACCCGGACCTGGTGGTCGCCTGGCGGAACGGGATCGTCGCCGTAGACCTTGAACCGCTGGAGCCCGAACAGGTTGTAGCAATGGGCGGGCCGCCCGTCATTGAGGTAGAGGCTCCAGCCGCCGAAGGCGCCGCCCTGGGCGACGATGGTGCCCTGGCCGCCGCCGTCGGGCACCGACGATCTCGGCTGTGACGGCGTACGACTTGTTCTTCATCACGACGACCGAGTTCTCGGTCAGCCGGCCCATGCCCGCCGAACAGGATCTGGCGGTTGCCGTGGATGAGCTGCGGCCGCCCGGCCAGGTCCGCGTTGAAGCGCTCGACGCGGCGGTCGTCGAGCGGCAGGACGTTGTACTTGCCGGCCTCGATGAGGAACAGCCGCTGGAGATGGGCCAGCCGCTCGGGCTGCTCCGCCGCGAGGTCATGCGCCTGCGTCCAGTCGTCGGGGCCGTACAGCTCCCAGACGTCGTCGTCGTACGGTCGGCAGCGGCGCCATGACCCATGGCGTGCGAGTGGCGGGTCACCGCGGTCCAGCCCTGGTGGTAGATGCCGCGGTTGACGAACATCTCGAAGTACTGCGTGGTGTGCCGCTCGTCGGCGCCGGCGTCGTCGAACGAGTAGGCCATCGAGACGCCCTCGAGCGGTGCCTGCTGGATGCCGTTGACGAAGGTCGGCGCCGGCAGGCCGGCGGCCTCGAGGACGGTCGGCGCCACGTCGATGACGTGGTGGAACTGGTGGCGGAGCTCACCCTTGGCCTTGATGCCGTCGGGCCAGCGCACGATCGTGCCATTGCGGGTGCCGCCCCAGTGGGACGCGACCTGCTTGGTCCACTGGTAGGGCGTGTCCATCGCATGCGCCCAGCCCACCGCGTAGTGGTTGTAGGCGCTCGGGCGTCCCGAATTCGTCGATGTGCGACGCCATGAACTCGGTCGTCTCGAGCGCGGCGGCGCCGTTGAGGACCATGCAGCTCGTTGAAGGTGCCCTGCGGCGTGCCCTCGGCCGAGGCGCCGTTGTCGCCGATGATGCAGTAGACGAGCGTGTCGTCGAGGATGCCCAGCTCCGCGAGCGCGTCGAGCAGCCGCCCAGCATGGTGGTCGGTGTGCTCCATGAACCCGGCGTAGACCTCCATCTGGCGGGCGAGCACCGGCTTGAGGTCGTCCGGCATCTCGTCCCAGGCCGGGATCTCCGCGGGTCGCGCCGTCAGCTCCGCGTCCGGCGGGATGACGCCGAGCTCCTTCTGGCGGGCGAACGTCCGCTCCCGCAGCGCGTCCCAGCCGTCATCGAACTCGCCCTTGTACTTGGCGGACCACTCGGTCGGCACGTGGTGCGGCGCGTGCGTCGCGCCGGGCGCGTAGTAGATGAAGAACGGCTTGTCGGGCATGAGCGCCTTCTGCTGGCGGACCCACTCGATGGCGCGGTCGGTCATGTCCTCGGTGAAGTGGTAGCCCTCGCTCGGGGGTGCGGTCCGGCTCGACCGGCACCGTGTCGCGGTAGAGCGCCGGGGCGTACTGGTTGGTCTCGCCGCCGATGAAGCCATAGAAATGCTCGAAGCCGTTGCCCGGGCGCGGCCAGCGGTCGAACGGACCCATCGGGCTGGTCTCCCAGACCGGCACCTCGTGGCACTTGCCGAACTGCGCCGTGAGTAGCCGTTGAGCTTGAGGGTCTCGGCGAGCGGCGCCTTGTTCTTCGGCCGGACCGAGCTGTAGCCCGGCGCGGATGTCGCGATCTCGGTGATGCCGCCCATGCCGACGCTGTGGTGGTTGCGCCCGCTCAGGAGCGCCGCGCGCGTCGGCGAGCACAGCGCGGTCGTGTGGAAGCGGGTGTACTTGAGGCCTTCAGCCGCGAGCCGCTCGAAGGTCGGCGTGGTGCACGGGCCACCGAAGGCGCTGCTCGACGCCGAAGCCGGCGTCGTCGATGAGGATGACCAGGACGTTCGGGGCGCCGTCCGGCGGTCGGATCGGCGTGATCGGCGGGAACTGCGTGTCCGGGTCCTTGGCGTCGTAGGTGGTGACGCCGACCCATTGCGGATCCGGGATCGGCAGATGGGTTCGATCGAGACGGTCTTGGCTCATGGCGCGGCGGACCCCCAGACAGCGACGGACCCGGGGACTGTCGCGCGGGCGCACCGGTGCGCCCATGGCGCGCGCAGGTCTCTGCGAGGGTGGCCCGCCCGCGTTTCGCGGACGGGCCACCGATGTGCGTTGGTCAAGAGCCGGCGATCACCGGCCGTCCGTCCCGCTACTCGACGCTGAAGCCGCGCTTCGTGCTCGGCAGCAGGGTGTAGCCGAAGATCACCAGGTTCAGGATGAAGCTGGCCGTGAGGTCCGACGTGGTCGACGTCGCGACGGCCATGTTGATGAAGTCGAACATCATGTTGAACCCGCTGACGATCAGCAGGAACAGCCACGCCTCAGGGCTCGCGACCCAGAGCTGCTGGATGACCCACACCCAGATCCAGATCATCAGGCCCCACATCAGCGTGTACCAGAGGCTGAAGTCGCGGACGTTGGCGGGGCTCCCGACCGGGCCCACGAAGTACGGGACGATCCCCAGTGCCTGCAGGAGATGCACGATGGCGAGCAGCAGGGCGACGCCCGCCAGGACGGCGAGGATCGTGGCCCCGATGGGTCGGCTCCTGGTCATGCGTTCCTCCGGACTCCGGCCTGCCTCGCTGCCAGCACACGGCAGCGCGGGACCTCCGCGGACAACTGGAGAGCGGGCACGGCGGAGGCGCTACGGACGCTAGCCCTCGCCGACCTGATGGACGAGGGCGCCGACCCCACGAGGATCAAGGGGCGCACCCCGGCGAGATCGCGGTCGCGGCCTCGTATGATCCCCGGGGGCTCGGCCCCGACGCCCGACCGCGTCGCTTGCCGTTCCGACGCTCCGCCGAGGGACCACCATGGCTGATGCCACACCGACCGACCCTCCCCCCTTCAAGGTCGTCGATACGCGCCCTCCGACCCGATCCGCCACGGCCGCTCAGGTCGCGGGCATCGTCGGCATCGTGGTCTGCGCAGTGTTGATCGTCCTGGTCTGGGTCGGCATCGGAACGGTCGGCAGCAAGGTCAACGACCTCGCTGCGGGCGTCAACGCAGGGTTCAACCGGGCGACCGACGCTGCGACCACCGTCGCGGGAAACCTCGACGCCGCGGCGGTCACGGCCGGCACCATCGGGACGGACGCGAGCACGATCGCGGCATCGCTGCCGACGCCCGACGCGGTGACGAAGCTGGCGAATCGACTCGGCGGGTTCGTCGACGGCTATCGCGACCTTCGCGTCCGCTATGGGGGGCTCCGGGAGAACGTGACGGGAGCGATCTCGTCGCTCCAGAACGTCGCCCGGTTCGTGCCCGGCCTCGACGTCCCCGATCAGCCGGTCGATGCGCTGGCAGCCGTCGACGCGAAGCTCCAGTCGATCGACGACTCGATCACCTCGACCTGGCAGGCACTCCAGGGCAGCGACGCGACGGTCGTCGGGACCGCCGTCGCGGCGACGAGCGCGAGGCTGCAGACCGTCCTCACGGAGGCGTCCGCGGCCGTCCGCACGCTGAACGATCGACTCGTCGCCGGTCAGAACCGGGCGACCGCCGCCACGGATACCCTCCGAACGATCCTGTTCATCGTCGCGCTCGTGATCAGCCTGCTCCTGCTCTGGGTGCTGGCCCTGAATGTCGCCCTCTGGAGGCTCGGACAGCACTGGAAGCGCGAGTCCGTGGAGGCGCCGGCATCCGCGGTCTGACCGAGCCGCCCGATCTGCGGGTGGGCGTCGTGGCGTCGTTCGTTCGGCCCTCCGCAGGGTCGTTCGGGTGCGCGCACACTACCGTCCGTTAACGATTGGCGATCATTGTCTGAACGGGGCGCATCGGCTCGGGAGGACGACCCATCCCCGCCCGGGGATCCGCGCTTCGGTTGCCGCATTTGGGGTGAATGCACCGGTCGCCGAGATCAGACCTGACCGGGGCACTGTTGGAGGACCGTGATGACAACCGCCGATCAGCCGTCGACGGCCGCCACGGCGGTCGCGCTCGGCGTCCATTCCGAGGTCGGAAAGCTCCGCAAGGTGATGGTCCACCGTCCGGACCTTGAGTTGAAGCGCCTGACGCCCGGCAACCACGACGATCTGCTCTTTGACGATGTCCTGTGGGTTCGGAAGGCCCGCCAGCAGCACGATGCGTTCGCGGACCTGATCCGTGACCGCGGGACCGAGGTCGTCTACCTGGAGGAGCTCCTCGCCGAGGCATTGGCAGACCCGAAAGGGCGGTCCTGGGTCCTCGACCGGGCGGTCACCTCGTTCACGGTCGGCGCGGGCGTCGTCGACGAGGCGCGCGCCTACCTCGAGGAGGTCGACCCGACGACCCTGGCCGATCACCTGATCGGCGGGCTGACTGTCCAGGAGGCCGCGGAGCTGCTCCGCGGCAAGACGGCGCGGGGGGTCTCGGTGGGATCGGGCGAGCTCGCCAAACGATCCCTCGTGATCTCCGCGATGGAGCCGGACGACTTCATCCTGCGGCCGCTCCCGAACAGCTACTTCACCCGCGACCCATCCGCCTGGATCTACGGCGGTGTGGTCGTCAACCCGATGTACTGGCCGGCCCGCCGATTGGAGGCATTGAATCTCGAGGCGATCTACCGGTTCCACCCGGACTTCGCCAACGCCGGCTTCTCGTTCTGGTATTCCCGCGAGGGGGAGGGCGAGTCGTTCGGCCGCGTCAGCAGCGAAGGCGGCGACATCATGCCGATCGGCAACCGGACGGTGGCCATCGGGATGAGCGAGCGGACGACGAGCCAGATGATCGAGAAGATCGCCCGGGCACTGTTCGACGCCGGGGCGGCAGACCGGGTCATCGCAGCGGGGATGAGCCGCGACCGCGCCCACATGCACCTCGACACCGTGTTCACGTTCCTCGACCGCGACTGCGTGACCCTCTACCCGAAGGTCGTCCCGACGATCACCGCCTACTCCCTTCGCCCGAGCGACGTCGAGGGCGAGCTGGACATCCGCAGGGAGACGTCCTTCCTCGGCGCGATCCAGGACGCCCTGGGCCTCAAGCAGCTGCGCGTCATCGAGACCGGTGGCGACCCCGCCCAGGCAGAGCGCGAGCAATGGGACGACGGCAACAACGTCGTCGCCCTCGAGCCGGGCGTCGTCGTCGCGTACGAGCGCAACGAGTACACGAACGCGCTGATGCGCAAGGCCGGGATCGAGGTCCTGACCATCGATGGCTCGGAGATCGGCAAGGGCCGCGGCGGCGGCCACTGCATGACCTGCCCGCTCATCCGCGACCCGCTCTGAGGCGGGCCGCCCGCCACGTCGCCTCGTCCAGCAACCTGCCCCGGAGACCCGACATGCCGCACACGCTGCAAAGCCGCAACTTCCTGAACCTGGCCGACTTCTCGCGCGCCGACATCCTGTACCTGATCGATCTGGCCGCGAACCTCAAGGCCGCCAAGCGCGGGGGCTACGAGGTCGAGAAGCTCAAGGGCAAGGAGATCTGCCTGCTCTTCGAGAAGACCTCGACGAGGACCCGCTGCTCGTTCGAGGTCGCCGCCTACGACCAGGGCGCGCACGTGACGTACCTCGATCCGGGGTCGTCGCAGATGGGCCACAAGGAGTCGGTCAAGGACACGGCCCGGGTGCTCGGCCGTCTCTACGACGGGATCGAGTACCGCGGCTTCGACCAGGGCGTCGTCGACACCCTCGCCGAGTACTCCGGCGTCCCGGTCTGGAACGGCCTCACCGATGAGTTCCACCCGACCCAGATCCTCGCCGACGTCCTGACGATGAAGGAGCACTCCTTCAAGCCGATCCCGCAGATCAGCTTCGCCTTCCTGGGTGATGCCCGGAACAACATGGGCAACTCGCTGATGGAGGGCGGGGCGCTGCTCGGCATGGACGTCCGCCTCGTCGCCCCGAAGGACCTCTGGCCGGACAAGGCGCTGGTCGAGAAGTCCCGCAAGGAGGCTGCGGCGAGCGGCGGATCGGTCACCCTCACCGACGATCCCGCCGAAGGTGTGAAGGGCGTCGACTACGTCTACACCGACGTGTGGGTCTCGATGGGCGAGCCGCATGAGGTCTGGGCGGAGCGGATCAAGCTGCTGACGGCCTACCAGGTGAACTCGAAGCTGATGAAGGCGACGGGCAACCCGGCCACGAAGTTCATGCACTGCCTGCCGGCCATCCACGGCCGGGACACGAAGGTCGGCGAAGAGATGTTCAAGGAACACGGGATCGCCGAGATGGAGGTGACCGACGAAGTGTTCGAGTCGCCGGCGTCGATCGTGTTCGACCAGGCCGAGAACCGGATGCACACCATCAAGGCGGTCCTCGTGGCCACCATGGTCGGCTGACGGGAGGCAGGCGGATGCGGATCGTCGTCGCGCTCGGTGGCAACGCGCTGCTCCGGCGCGGGCAGCCGATGACCGCCGAGAACCAGCGGGCGAACGTCCGCGTCGCGGCCGAGGCGCTCGCCCCAGTCGCCGCTGAGCACGAGCTCGTGATCTCCCACGGCAACGGCCCGCAGGTTGGCCTGCTCGCGCTCCAGGGTGCCGCGTACGACGCCGTCGAGACGTACCCGCTGGACGTCCTCGGCGCCCAGACCGAGGGGATGATCGGCTACATGATCGAGCAGGAGCTCGGAAACCTGCTGCCGTTCGAGAAGCCGTTCGCGACCATCCTCACGATGGTCGAGGTCGAGCCCGACGACCCGGCCTTCGCGGACCCGAACAAGTTCATCGGCCCGGTCTACGAACGAGCCGAGGCGGAGCGGCTCGCGGCCGAGAAGGGCTGGTCGATCAAGCCGGATGGCGACAAGTGGCGACGCGTCGTCGCGTCGCCGATCCCCAAGCGGATCTTCGAGATCCGGCCGATCACGTGGCTCCTCGAGCAGGGCGCCGTCGTGATCTGCACCGGGGGCGGCGGCATCCCGACGATGTACGAGCGTGGCACGCGGACGCTCGTGGGGGCGGAGGTCGTCATCGACAAGGACCGTGCCTCGGCGCTGCTGGCTCGGGAGCTGAAGGCCGACCTGTTCGTCATGGCGACCGACGTCGACGGCGTCTATCGCGACTGGGCCACACCCACGCAGGAGCGCATCGCGCGGGCCACCACGGGCGAGCTATCCGGCTCGGCGTTCGCCGCGGGCTCGATGGGGCCGAAGGTGGAGGCTGCCGTCGACTTCGCCCAGCAAACGGGCAATCGCGCGGCGATCGGGACGCTCGCCGAGGTCGGGGGCCTCGTCGCGGGCACGCACGGGACGAGCATCGTCCGTGGCTGAGTCGGGCGGATCGACCCGCATCGGCCTCCCGCGCGAGCCGACGCTCGCGGAGTCAGTCCTGGCGATCGCGATCCTGATCGTGCTCATCGCCCTTGCCGTCGTCCTGTTCGGGACGGACGCGACGAGCGGACCACTCCAGGTGTCGCTGCTGGTCGCGGCGATCGGCGCGGGGTTCCTCTCGCTGCGCCTCGGAAACACGAGCGCCCAGGTCCGGGACGCCGCGATCGGCGGCGTGTCGTCGGCGATGGGCGCGATCTACATCCTGCTCGCCGTGGGCGCGCTGATCGGCACCTGGAACCTGGCCGGCACGATCCCGACGATCGTCTACTACGGGATCGGGCTCCTTCAGCCGGACCTGTTCTACCTGAGCGCAGCCGTGATCTGCGGCCTGGTGGGTCTCTCGATCGGCAGCTCGTGGACGACGGCGGCGACGCTCGGCGTCGCGCTGGTCGCCCTGGCGCCGGCGATGGGCGCGTCGCCGGAGATCACCGCCGGCGCCGTCATCTCCGGCGCCTATTTCGGCGACAAGATGACCCCGATCTCCGAGACGACCGTGCTCGTCCCGTCGATGGTCGGCGGGGTCACCACCCAGCAGCACATCGGCGCGATGATCTGGACCTCCGGCCCCGCCATCGTCATCGCCCTGATCGGGTTCGCCGCCCTCGGCCTGCTCGGCGTCGGCGAGACGGTGCCGTTCGATCGGGCCGCCGCGCAGGCGACGCTCGCGGCGGAGTTCAACATCAGCCTGCTGAATCTGCTGCCGATGGTCGTCCTGATCATCCTGTCGATCCGCCATGCGCCGCCATTCCTCGCGATCATGGCGAGCGCCCTGCTGGCCGGTGTCATGGCCTGGTTCACCCAGCCCCAGGTGATCACCGCGTTCATGGGGCAGGAGGCGTCGCTCGCGACCAATGTCAAGGCCACGTACGCGGCAATGGCGAACGGCTTCGTCTCCATGTCGGGGAACGCGACGATCGACGCGCTGTTCTCGCGCGGTGGGATGTCGTCCATGCTGACGACGATCTGGCTCGTTCTCGGCGCCCTGAGCTACGCCGCAATCACCGAAAGCGCCGGTTTCCTGGAGCGGCTCATCCGACCGGTCCTCGCGCGGGCGAAGACGGCCGGCCAGCTCATGGCCGCGGTGATCTTCACGGCGATCGGTCTGAACATCGTCGCCGGCGACCAGTACGTCGCGATCGTCATGCCGAGCCGCGTCTACCGGCTCGCATTCCAGCAGCGCGGGATCGCGCCGCGGATGCTCTCCCGGACGGTGGAGGACGCGGGGACCGTGACCTCGCCGCTCATCCCCTGGAACAGCTGCGGAGCGTATATGGCGGGTGTGCTCGGCGTGCCGACGGCCGCCTACTTCCCGTTCGCGTTCTTCAACCTCCTCAGCCCGCTGATCTCACTGGTCTACGCCCTGACCGGGTTCCGCATCGAGCGGATCGACCCATCAGGCGCACCGACGCCGAGCCAGGACGCGGGCGACGCCGGCGTTCGTGCACCGATCCCGACCGAGCCGGAGACAGGAGGCGCCACGACATGACCGCCGCGACCGCCGCGGAGCCCCCCGAGGCGCCCGCGAAGAAGGGCTTCTCGCTCCCGTCGGCCTACACGATCCTGTTCTTCCTGATCGTCGTCGTCGCGTTCCTGACGTGGATCATCCCGGCCGGCGCCTACGAGCTCGATGCGGACGGCGCGCCGGTGCCGGGCACGTATCACCAGGTCGAGCAGAACCCTGCCCGGATCGTCGTCGACTCGCTCCTCGCCCCGATCAACGGGATGTACGGGATCGAGGCGGCCGACGGCAACATCTCCGTCTACAACGTCGGCGAGCTGTTCGGCGCGATCGACGTCGCGCTGTTCATCCTCGTGATCGGCGGCTTCCTCGGCGTCACGATGCAGACGGGGGCGATCCAGGCCGGGATCGGCCGCGTCGTCCAGCGTCTGCGTGGCCGCGAGCAGCGAATGATCCCGATCCTCATGGTGCTGTTCGCGCTCGGTGGGACGACGTTCGGGATGGCCGAGGAGAGCCTGGCGTTCTACCTGCTGATCGTGACCGTGATGATCGCCGCCGGCTACGACGCCCTGACAGGCGCCGCGATCATCCTCCTCGGGGCAGGCATCGGCGTCCTCGGCTCGACGATCAACCCGTTCGCGACGGGCATCGCGTCGGGCTTCGCGGGAACGACGATCAGCCAGGGCCTTATCGCCCGGATCGTGATCCTCGTCGTCGGCACGTCGATCGGGATCTGGTGGGTGTCGCGTTACGCCGCCCGCGTCCACCGGGATCCCGCGGCCTCCCTCATCGCCGCCGACCGCGAGGCGAACATCACCTATTTCAAGGCCGACGCCAGCGGCGCCGCCGCGACCGCCGAGCTCACCTCGACGCACAAGCTCGTCCTCGGCGCGTTCTTCCTGGCGTTCCTGACGATGATCGTCGGCGTCATCCCGTGGTCCGACCTGGGGATCTACAAGATCCCGACGCACTTCTGGTGGTTCGCGGAGATGACCGCGTCGTTCCTGTTCTTCTCGATCATCATCGGGTTCCTGGGGCGGATGTCCGAGGGACAGTTCACGTCCTCGTTCGTCGATGGCGCGCGCGACCTGCTCGGGGTGGCGCTGATCATCGGGATCGCCCGTGGCGTGACCGTGATCATGAACAACGGCCAGATCACGGACACCGTCCTCAATGCGGCGGAGCAGGCGCTGTCCGGTCTGGGCGGCGTGGCCTTCATCAACATCATGTACGGGCTGTTCCTGCCCCTGTCGTTCCTCATCCCATCGTCGTCCGGCCTGGCGACGGTCGCGATGCCGATCATGGCCCCCCTCGCGAGCTTCGCGGGCGTGCCGGCCGATGCGATCGTCACCGCCTTCCAGTCCGGGAACGGCCTCGTCAACCTGATCACGCCGACCTCGGCCGTCGTCATGGGTGGTCTCGCGATCGCCCGGGTGCCCTACGGCACGTGGATCAAGTTCGTCGTGCCACTGCTGGTGATGCTCGCGATCCTGTCGATGGTCGTCCTCTCGATCGTCGTGCTCGTGAAATGAACGGTCGAGCTGCGGCTGCCCGCCGCCGAGGCGTGGGTGCGGGCACGGTCGTCAGGTGTCACCGGATCGGGATGATGTGTTGCACGCTGACCCCGCAACGGGTGCACGCGTAACGGGGACGGCGAGTGGAGGTCGCGAGATGACCGGGACAACGGGAGCAGCGGCGCCGGCGACGGCGTGGCACGCGCTCAGCATCGAGGACGCGATCAAGGCGCAGGGTGCCGATCCGGAGGTCGGCCTGTCCGACGCCGAGGTCCAGCGGAGACGGTCCCAGTACGGAGCCAACAAGTTCGCCGAAGCCGAGAAGGAGCCGCGCTGGCAGGCGTTCCTGCGGCAGTACAAGGACCCGATGCAGATCGTCCTGCTCGTCGCCGGCATCGTCAGCATGTTCCTGCCGGGCCAGTTCGCGACCGGCGTCGTGCTGGTGCTGCTCACGGCCTTCAACGCCTACCTCGGCCTGAACCAGGAGGGCAAGGCGGAGGCGAGCGTCGCGGCTCTCCAGAAGATGATGGTCGTGAAGTCGCGCGTTCGCCGCGGCGGCGAGGTCCAGATCATCGAGATGGCGGACATCGTGCCGGGCGACATCGTGATGGTCGAGGCGGGCGACCTCGTCCCCGCGGACGGACGCCTGATCCGTGCCGCCACCCTCGAGATCGATGAATCGGCCCTGACCGGCGAGAGCGTGCCGGTGCCCAAGCAGCTCGACCCCGTCGCAGCGGACGCGGCCCTCGGCGACCGCATCGACCTCGCATTCATGAATACGCAGGTGACGCGCGGCGCCGGGACGATCCTGGTCACATCCACGGGCATGGGCACCGAAGTCGGCCACATCTCGAACATGCTGTCGGCGCAGACCGCCGACGTGACCCCGCTCACGAAGCAGCTGAACAAGCTGACCAGCCAGATCCTCGTCATCGCGGGCATCTCGCTCGTGATCTCGATCGGCCTCGGGCTCGCCCGGAACACGCCCTTCGACGTGCTGTTCCTCACGGCGGTCGCCTTCTCCGTCTCGGCGATCCCGACGGGCTTGCCTGCCGTCGTCACGACGATCCTCTCCGCCGGCACCCAGACGCTCGCCAAGGCCGGCGCAATCGTGAAGCGGCTGCGGTCCGTCGAGACCCTCGGCTCCACCTCGGCGATCAACTCCGACAAGACCGGGACGCTCACCCTGAACCAGATGACCGCCGTCGAGATGGCGGTCGGCGGCCGGCGGTTCTCCATCACCGGCGAGGGTTACTCGACCGAAGGCCAGATCGAACGAGTCGCCGGCGAGGCGCTGGCGTCGCTCGATCGATACATGCTGCCGATGGCCCTCGCGTCTGACGCGGTGGCCAGGGACGGCGGGCTCGTCGGCGACCCGACCGAGGGCGCACTCGTGGTCCTCGCCGCCAAGGGCGGCGTCGATCCCGTGCTCACTCGCGAACGCTATCCGCGCCTCGCCGAGGTGCCGTTCGACGCCGCCTACAAGCTCATGGCCACGTTCCATGCGATGAAGGACGACGCCGGGCGCGATGTGGTCCGGATGTACGTGAAAGGCGCGCCCGACCAGCTCCTCGCGAGGGCGAAGGACGGCGACGACGGGACCGGTGGCAAGGTGCCGGTCGACACCTTCCGCGACAGGTACCTGGAGGAGAACGAGCGCCTCGGCAGGCAGGGCCTGCGGGTCATGGCGACCGGTATGCGCGACCTCGACCCGGCCACATTCGACCCGAACGCCGGGGACCTCCTGCCCATGGTCAGCGACCTCACGCTGCTCGCGCTCGTCGGCATCGTCGACCCGCCGCGGGCTGAGGCGAAAGCGGCGATCACGATCGCCCACCAGGCCGGGATCCAGGTCCGGATGATCACCGGAGACCACGCAGTGACGGCCGAAGCCATCGCCCGGAAGCTCGGGATCACCGGCCGGGCCATCGCCGGCTCCGAGTTCGCCGCGATGGACGACGCCGAGGTCGCCCGCCAGATCGACGACATCGGCGTGATCGCGCGCGTCGCGCCGGAGGACAAGGTCCATCTCGTCGACGTCCTCAAGGCCAAGGGCCACATCGTGGCGATGACCGGCGACGGTGTGAACGACGCCCCTGCCCTGAAGAAGTCGGACATCGGCGTCGCCATGGGAATCACCGGCACGGAGGTCTCGAAGGAAGCGGCGGTGATGATCCTCACCGACGACAACTTCGCGACGATCGTCAAGGCCGTCGAGCTGGGCCGGGCGCTCTACGACAACCTGATGCGCTACATCCGGTTCCAGATGGCCGGGCTGTTCGGGTTCATCGGGACCTTCCTCGGGGCGAGCCTCCTGAACATCCTGGCGGGCCAGCCGTTCACGCCGCTCCAGACCCTGTGGGTGAACTTCACCGTCCAGGTGTTCCTCGCGATCGGGCTCGGCTTCGGCGAGGCACGCGAAGGCCTGATGAAGGACGCCCCGCGGCCGCCGGAGCAGCCGATCCTGCCGCGGCGGCTGATGACCTGGGTGATCATCGGCGGGCTCGTGATGGCGATCGGCACGCTCGCGGTCATCCAGTGGGCCACGACGGCCTTCGACCAGACGGTCGCCCGGACGATGGGGCTCACGGCCTTCTCGCTGGCCAACATCTGGTTTGCGCTCGAGACGTCGAACGAGGAGTTCTCGCTGTTCAGCCCGGAGGCCCGGCCCAGCGCCACGCTGCTGAAGGCCGCCGGCGGCGCCTTTCTCGCGACCTTCGTGGCCACCGAGATCGGACTGCTGAACCGGATCCTGGGCACAACCCACCTCACGCTCGAGCAATGGGGCGTGTGCCTCCTCGTCTCGCTGTCGATCATCGTCATCGCCGAGGTGCGGAAGCTGCTGAAGATCCGGGTCACGGAGCAGGCCGTTGCGGCTACCGTCAGCGCGTCGCCTGCGGCGGCCTAAACCCGGCGCGGGTCATTGCCGTCGCTGCCGCGGAGCGATCTCCGGACTCTTCGGATGATCGCTGCCGGCTCGGCATGACCCGAGCGACGGTGCGGGAGCGTGTCCGGAGGGGTGATCGGCCCGACGCTGCCGCCGGGCGGTGGGCGCCGGCAAGGCGCCGACGCCCGGTCAGACGCTCGACTCGCGTGCCGCCCACAGCGCGAAGAGCCGCAGGAAATGGCCCATCCCGGCCACGATCAGCGCGAGGAAGATCGGGGCGCCGATCGCGGCCAGGGAGATCCCGAGCGCCTGGATGACGTTGAAGTCCGGCTTCGAGGTCAGGTCGATCCACCAGAAGATGCCGGCCACGATCGCATAGAGAACCAGGAACCAGCCGACCCAGACGAACACCGTCGCCACGCTGGCGAGCCGCCTTGCCTCAGCCCGGATATCCATGCCTCGTCCTCCACACGGCGCCGACGATGCACTCAGCGTGCGAATGGCTGCCAACGATGCCGCGCGGGCGGGCCGTGGAGGATGGCGCGGGCACGCGTTCGGTCGGGGTCCGGGCACGCCTCTTTGAGATCGCGGCGGCCACGCCCGCGGCACACCGTCGCGCCGCAGCCGCGCGTCAGCCGGGGGCGCGGACGACGCAGCGGAAGCCGATGTGGCCCGTGGACGACTCGACCATCTGCGCCTGGCGCGCGGCCGGCCGGTAGCGGAGGCAGTAGTTCGGTGCGCAGAGGTGGGAGCCGCCCTTGACGACGCGCCGGGCGATCGTCTCGCCCGGCTGCCCGATGTCGAAGCTCTGGTCGGCCGACGTCACCCGTGGGTTCGTCGCCGGACCGCAGCAGGCGTGGCGGGGCTCCTCGTGGCGCGGCGTGTAGAAATCCGACGTCCACTCCCAGACGTTGCCGGCCATGTCGTAGAGCCCGTAGCCGTTCGGGGGGAACGTGCCGACCGGCGACGTCCCCTCGAACTTGTCGTCGAGGGTGTTCTGCCATGGGAACTCGCCCTGCCATGTGTTCGCCATCATCCGGCCGCGTGGCGCGAACTCGTCGCCCCACGTGAAGATCTTCCCCTCCAGGCCGCCGCGGGCGGCGTACTCCCACTCCGCCTCGGTCGGCAGCTCCTTGCCGACCCATGCCGCGTACGCCTCGGCATCCTCCGCCGTGACATGGGTGATCGGATGGCGATCGCGTCCGTCGAGGGTGCTGCCCGGACCTTCGGGGTGGCGCCAGCTGGCCCCGGGCACGTACGCCCACCAGTTCCGGTAGTCGTTCAGGTTCACTGGTCCACGTGTCCGGTGAAACACGAGCGAACCCGGGACGAGCATCGTCGGATCCGCGTCGGGGTAGTCAACCGGGTCGAGCGGCCGTTCCGCCACGGTCACGTACCCGGTCGCCTTCACGAAGCGACGGAACTCGGCAACGGTGACCTGGCGCTCGTCGATCCAGAACCCGTTGACCGCGACCTCGTGGACGGGCCGCTCCTCCGCGTAGAACTCCTCGGAGCCCATGAGGAACGATCCTCCGGGGATCCACGCCATGTTCTTCGTGTTCGTCGTCCCGGTCGCTGCCGGGGCGGAAGTCTCCTCGACCGTCATTCGGCGCTTGCGGACCGCGTGCCGTGTCGGGCCCAGATCTGCTGGAGCAGGTCCGGCCGGAGGTCCTCCTTCCGAACGAAGACCGAGGCGCCGCACATCTCGCCCGGATCGCCGACCAGGGCGTCGTCAGCGGCCGAGACCAGCACGATCACGGTGTCCGGGCGCAGTGGGCTGATTCGACGGGCGGCCTCGTAGCCGTCGATGTCGGGCAGGTGCACATCCATCAGCACGAGATCCGGGCTGAGACGTCGGGCGGCGAGCACTCCCTCCTCGCCGGACTCGGCTTCACCCACGGCCTCGAACCCCTCGGTCGCCGCGACCAGCGCTCGAGCCGCATCGCGGAAGGATGCGTGGTCGTCGACGGTGAGGACTCGCACGGAGACCACCACCTACCTCACGTGTCCGCGGAAGTGTCATGCGGATCGCGCCACCGGTCCGCGGGATGGAGCGTCGATCACCGCGGTGCAGCCGCCAATGGCGTCCACCGGCCTCCTGACCTTCGCGCAGGCATCGGCCCCGATGGGCCGGCACACGCGATTCGGGCGGCGCCCACCACCCGGGAGGGTCAGTTGTCCGATGCGGCCAGGTACGTCAGCACCGCCGTGACCCGCCGGCTGACAACCTCGTCGTCCTCCAGGCAGAGCTTCTGGAAGATCGCCCCGACATGCTTCTCGACAGCCCGCTTCGTCAGAACGAGCGAATCCGCGATCGAGGCGTTGCTCCGGCCCTCGGCCATCTCGGCGAGGACCTCGCGCTCGCGTGGGGTCAGGTCGTCCAGGGGCGAGGCGTGTCGCTGGCGGTCGGCCGCGAGCAGCTCCTGGATCAGGCTCGGGTCGATCGTCGTCCCGCCCTGTGCGACGGTCTCGATCGCGGCGAGGAGCTCGTTCCGGTCGTGAAGTCGTTCCTTGAGCAGGTAGCCGCGACCTTCCGCACCGTCCTCGAGGAGGGCGTGGGCATAGGCGGCTCCCGGGTACTGGCTGAGCACCACGACGCCCACGTCGGGGTGCGTCTCCCGTAGCCAGCGCGCGATCCGGATCCCCTCGTCGTCGCCGGACGGCGGCATCCGGATGTCGGTGATCACGACGTCGGGCGGCTCCGATTCGACCGCTGCCATGAGCGAATCGCCGTCACTGCACGATGCGACGAGCTCGATGGCGTCGAGCGGTGCCAGGACCTTCTCCAGCGCTTCGCGCATCAGGTACGAGTCGTCGGCCAGGATGACCCGGATCGGCTCCCCTCGCGCAGACCGCGCACGCGACGAATTGCCGGTCGATTTCGCGCGGGCGATCAGCGTTCCGATCGACGGACTCGACGCCGAATGATGGCTGGCAACGACCACGGGCACACTCCCCCTGCCGGCGCGAGACTCCTCCGGTCGCGCGTCCTTCCTCCGGCGGACCGCGACCGTACCAAAGGCGCCGCGAGACGGCAAGCGCGACGGAGTTCCGTCGCCGGGTGGCAACGTCCACGGAACCGAGAGCTTCCGCGTGGCGCTCGATCGAAGCCCGTGTCGGCGGTCGCGCCGCACCCGTCTCAGCGGCCGGCCGTCGGCGGACGCTCCGGGTCGGTCTTTGCCTCCAGGAGCCACGCATTCGCGTCGCTGATCGCCCGTCGTGTCGACTCGCCGAGGATCGGGGTCATCGACTCGAGCCACACCGATCCGCCCAGGTCGAGCTTGCCGCTCCGGACCATCTGCTGGCGGACGTGGTCATCGACGCCCGTCAGGTAGATCCGTCCGCCGACCGATGCCAGCCGGTCGGCGTAGCGATCCACGACTTCGATGAAGGTCGCCCCGACCTTCGTGCGCCCACGCAGGCGAAGGATGACGACCGGCCGCGTCGAGCCCTCGGGGATCGGCAGGAGTCGGGCGAAGGTCCGCGCCCCCGCATAGAACATGCTGCCCTGGATATCGAGGGTCGTCGTGGCCTCGCTCCGAAGGTGCTTCTCCGGTGGCCGTTCCTCGACGCGCCCGTCCGGTAGCTCCACCAGCTCGTGGATGGAGACGTCCATCGAGGCCCGGTTGAGGTTGAGGATCGTCGACATCAGGATCCCGATGCCGACGGCTGCCTGGATCGGCAGGTAGAGCGTCGCCGCGAACGTGGCGACGATCGCGATGCGCGACAACAGGCCCGTCCGCCAGATCACCAGGAACTCGTCGACCTTGATGGTGTTCGCGCCGGCCACGATCAGCAGGCCGGCCAGGGCCGGCATCGGCACGAGCTCCACCACGGGCGACAGGAACAGGAGGATCAGGAGAACGAAGATCCCGGCGAAGATCGAGGCCCATCGCGACCGTGAGCCGGCCGAGACGATCAGCGCCGTCCCGCTGACCGATGCGCCGACCGGGATCCCGCCGAACAGCCCACTTGCCGTGTTGGCGGCACCCTGGGCGAAGAAGTCGCGTGACGGCTCGGTGGGCTTGCCGCCCGACGGCGGGAAGCTCTCCGCGACGCCGGCTCCCTGGACGAGGATGATCGCCGCGACCGCGAAGGCACCCGTCAGGATCGGAACGCTCAGGAGGTCCAGGGACGGCAGGGCCGGGCGCGGCAGCCCCTGCGGGATGGCGCCGACGTCGCGGACCACCTGGACGTCGAGGGACAGGACGGCGACGAGGATCGTCGGGACCGCGATCGCGATCAGCGGCCCGACCTTGCCGAGGAAGCCCGGCAGCGGGGCGATCGTGATCGCGATCGTGATCAGACCGAGGAGCAGCGACACGAGCTGGATCGAGCCCGGGTGGGTGATCACATCGACGGCCTTGGCGAGGTTGCCGCTGCCGGTCGGTTGCGTCCCGGTGATGGCGCCGAACTGGCCGAGGATGATCAGGACGGCAACGCCGGTCAGGAACCCGACCATGACCGAGTGCGATACGAAGTGGGTGAGTCGCCCGAGGCGGAGGATCCCCGCGAGGATCTGGATCAGGCCCGCGACGAGGACGACGAGGACGAGCGCCGCCGCCCGGCTGTCGACCGGGATGCCCGCGACCGCGGCACCGCCCGAGAGCGATCCGGCGCTCGTCGTCGTGACGACCATGAGAGGCGAGGCGACGAGCAAACCCCCGACGATCGGTCCGACCGCCACGGAGTAGAGACCCGAGATCGGGTTGACCCCGGCGAGCACGGCCGACGCCATCCCGTCCGGGACGCTGCCGATCGCCCCGACCATCGCCGCGATCGCGTCGTGACGGAGCGTCGCGCCGCGGGGGGCGATGCCACGGGCGATCTCGATGACGTCGCGGAGCCGACTCGTCCCGACCGTCGACCCGCCGGTCGAGCGCTCCTCGTCGGTGTCGCCCGCGGTGGCGGTGGCGTCGGCGTCGAGGACACCCTCGAGGACGGGCAGCGGATCGTCTGCTGCGGAGTCCTCGCCGCCGATCGGTCCCCCCGGCTGCGTCACGCGCTCGCTGCGGGCGCTCCGGGGTCAACGGTCGGGTCCGGGTCGGGCGCGGCGTCGGTTGCCGTCAGGTCGGGCGACGTGCTCGCGGATCCGGTCGCCTCCGGCACGCCGGCAGCCGCGCGACGCTCCACGCGCCGCTCGAAGAACGCTGCCCCGATCGACATGATTCCGCCGACGAGGGCGAACCCCCCGAGGACGAACGGCAGGGCCGCGGCTCCGAGCAGCGGGTTCATGACCAGGACGAGACCGAGGATCGCCCCGAACAGCCCGAGGGCCACGCCACTCCAGCGACGCACGCTGAACGACTGGACCAGCACGAGGATGCCGTTGACCATCCCGAAGATGCCGATGACGAGGACGAGGGTCGTCGGGACGAGGATCGTGCTCCACATCGGGTGGGCGACGATGGCGATGCCGGCAAGAATTCCGATGACGCCCGCGAACAGCTTCCAGAGCCACGCGGTGCGGTCACCGATCAGGCCGATGAGCCCGAGGACCCCGCTCACCAGCCAGTAGATCCCGGCGAGCTGGACGAGCACGGCGAGGGTGGCGCCGGGCGCCGACAGGCAGAGCAGGCCGAGGATCACGAGGGCGATCCCCTGCACGACGCCGAGCCACCACGGCAGGTCGTCGGAGACGGCAGACGCCGAAGTGGTGCTGGCGGCGGTCATGGATCGAACTCCCGTCGCTGCAAGGACGTGGACCGTGGGCCGTTTCCGATCGTAGGATCGCCCCGCCAACGGGCCTACCGGGCGGACACGCCGTCCCGGGGCGTGCCCACCCCATGCGCCGTGGGGCGGGCCGCATTGCGGCCGCTTCGGTGCACTGGAACGCTCAGCCGACCCAGCCCACTACCTGCGAGGCCGATCCATGTGCTGTCTGCTCGCGACCTTCATGATCGTCGGTCCGCGCGGCGTCCTCTTCCTGCTCTGGCTGTTCCAGCCACTCCGGTTCAGCGTCGCCTTCGACGGCTGGGTGCTCCCGTTCCTCGGCTTCCTCTTCCTTCCGTGGACGACGTTGATGTACGTTTTCGTCGCGCCCGGTGGCGTCGACACGGTCGATGCCCTCGGACTCGTGCTTGCCCTGGTCATCGACATCGCGTCATGGGCCTCCGGTGGGATCTCGGGGCGCAGCCGATACAGCCAGCAGCAGGTCTACTGACGGGGACGCGGCCGTCGCCTGACCGGCCGACCCACCGTCGAACAGGAGCTCGCCATCTGATCGAACCCCGACGCGATCCATCGAGCCGGATCGCGGGGATGTGACGAGCGCGCGAGAACCCGGAGTCGCGTGGCGACGAGACAGACGGATCCCGGGCAGGACCTCGTGTCCGCGCGGAACGCGCCGCCCGGACGTTCCGGTCCGATCCTGCAGGCAACCAGGCTGCTGGCACCTCGTCTTCGCGAGGGGACGATCCGGCGCGCCCGCCTGACCGGTCTCCTGCGCGCCGCGCGACCGACCCTGACCCTCATCGTCGCACCGCCGGGGTTCGGCAAGACGTCGCTCCTGGCCGACTGGTCGGACGTCGACGCCCGGTCGTTCGCCTGGGTGATGATCGAGCCCCAGGACAACGATCAGGCGGTTCTCTGGACCTACATCGGAGCGGCCATCGGCAAGGCGATGGGCGGGCCCGAGCTCGTCAAGCGGCTCGTGGGCTGCGCCCGCGACGCCGATCCCGCCGCCACGGTCGCGCATCTCCTCGAGGACGAGCCGGGGCAGGTGGTCGTCGTCCTCGACGACTACTACCTCCTCGAGAGCGACGACTGCCATGACACGGTCATCCGCTTCGCGGAGCTGGCCCCGGAGAACGTCCGGCTCGTCATCTCCACCCGGTCGACGCCGCCCCTGCCGATCGCCCGCCTGCGGGCGACGGGCGACCTCCTGGAGCTGCGCTCGTCCGACCTCGGCTTCACGCCGGACGAGACCGAGCAGTTCCTGAACGCCAGCCTTGCCCTCGGGCTGGACCCTGATGCGGTGGCGATCCTCCACCAGCGGACCGAGGGCTGGCCGGCCGGCCTCTACCTCGCGTACCTGTCGATGCGGCAGGCCGAGGACCGGCGCGACTTCGTCGAGACGTTCGGGGCATCGAACCGGCACGTCATCGACTACCTGACCGAGCAGGTCCTCATCGCCCTCGACCCGGACACGCTCCATTTCATGCTGACGACGTCGATCGTCGACACGGTCTGCGGGTCGCTCGCCGACGCCCTCACCGAGGGCACCGGATCCAGCCAGCGCCTCGCCGAGATGGAACGCGCCAACGTGTTCATCACGCCGCTGGACGAGCGGCGTGAGTGGTATCGCTATCACCACCTCCTGGCGGAGCTGCTACGGCTCGAGCTCGCCCGGCGACACCACGATCGCCTCGCGCTCCTGCACCGGCGTGCAGCCGGCTGGTATGCCCTCCAGCACGACCCGGACCAGGCCATCCGCCATGCGATCGCCGCCGGCGACCTCGACCTGGCCGCTCGCCTGATCGGCGAGAGCTATCTCCAGCTGCTCGAGTTCGGCCGGATCGCGACGATCGCGGGATGGCTCGATGCCGTCGGGCCGGAGACGGTCGCGCGGGACCGGCGTCTCGGCGTCGTCCGCGCCTGGACGATGCACTTCCTCGGCCGGCACGACGAGGGGAACGCGGCCCTCGCGGCGGCGATCCAGGCGCCGGCGGCGGAACCGATGCCCGATGGCTCAAGCTCGATCGACGCGACGGCGGCGCTGATCGGTGCGGCGTTCCCGGGCAACGACGTCGGGCGGATGCTCGCGGCGGCCCGCCGGGCGTTCGAGCTGGAGTCCGCTCCGGAGTCCCCGTGGCGGGTGACCGTCCACGTCCAGCTCGGTTTCGCCCTGGTCCGCGCAGGTGAGTACGTCGAGGCGATGGCGCCTCTGCAGGTGGGAGCCGATCTCGCCCGGTCGCGGCAGATGTGGATGGACGCGGTCGGCGCCGACACCCTGCTCGCGCGGGCAAGCCTCGAGACCGGCGATCCGGTACGCGCCGAGCGACTTGGGCGGCAGGCCGTGGCCCTGGCAGACGAGCACGGCCTGACCCAGACCCCGACGCACGCCTACGCGATGGCGGTCCTGGGCTCGATCCTCGTCCGGCGAGGCAGTCCGGCCGAAGGCGGCGACCTGCTCGTCATGGCCACGCCGGGGATCCGGTCGCTGGGCGAGCCACTGTCAACGGCCGAGGTCCTTCTCGGCCTGGCCCAGTCGCGCCGGATGCTCGGGCGGAACGACGAAGCGGCCGGACTGCTTCGGGAGGCCGATGCGATCATCGACGCGGCCCGCGACCCCGGCTTCCTCGTCTCCCTCCGCCGCCAGATGACGCCGATCCGGGTCGCCGCGCCGGCGGAGGCCCTGTCGCGCCGGGAGGTCGAGGTTCTCCGTGTGCTGGCCAGTGGAGCGTCGAAGCGCCGGGCCGCCGACGAGCTGTTCGTCTCGTACAACACGGTCCATTCCCACGTCCGATCGATCTACCGGAAGCTGGACGTTCACACCCTGTCCGACGCCGTCAGCGAGGCGCGTCGCCGCGGCGTGCTCGAGGGCTGACCGAGGGTCGCCGGCCCGTTGTATCGTTGAAATCACCCGGGTGAAAACCGCGCACGGGGGATGACGGACCTTGGGTGATTCCCGAGAATCCGTTCCCGCGCGTCTCGCGTGCCGACGGCGGGCTCAAATGGAGGACGACGGGCGCCTCGCTCGTACGTTCGATCCCGGATCTGGGGCATTCCCGGGGGGCTGTATTGCTCGTCAGCCGCGGCGCCGACGCCGAACACGTAGAGGCCATCCCGCGCAGCCTGGTGGCCGCGCGGCGCTCCGTCGCGGGCCTCCGACGACTCCTGCTCGTGTCGTCGATTGCGTTCATCGCGACCCCGATCGCCCTGCTGGCCATGCTGGCGGACACGCCATTGCAGTTCCTGCCGCTGGCCATCGCGCTCGCCGGTGCGATCTGGATGCGGCTCGAGATGCGAACCCTGGAACGGGATCTGCGGCGCGCCCGCGTCCGGGCCCTGGATGCGGTCGACGTGGAACGGCAGCGGATCCAGCGGGACCTCCACGACAGCGCGCAGCAGCGACTCGTCAGCGTCCGGATCCACCTCGGGCTGCTGGCTCAGGCCACCGGGACCGCAACGGAGCGGGAGGCGATCGAGCAGCTCGGGCGGGAGCTCGACATCGCGCTGTCGGAGATCCGCACGATCACCCGCGACGGCAGCCCACAGCTCCTGCGCCGCAACGGGGTCGTCGAGTCCCTCCGGTCGGTGGCGGACCACACCCCCCGACCGGTGACCGTCGAGTCCGTCACCTTTGGCCGATACGCCCCGCAGATCGAGCGCGGCATCTACTACTGCTGTCTCGAGGCGCTCCAGAACGTCATCAAGCACGCCGGTCCGAACGCCGCCGTGTGGATCCGCCTCGTGGGCGAGCCGAACCGTGTCTCGTTCTCCGTGGACGACTCCGGCATCGGCTTCGATCCGGCCAACGTCCAGACCGGGGTCGGCCTCGTCAACCTCGCCGATCGCGTCGACGTGATGGGCGGACGCCTGACCGTCGACTCGATGCCCGGCATGGGGACGCGGATCCACGGCGAGATCCCGCTCGACCCCGGGCTTCTGAACCTGCCATTCCCAACTTCACTCTCCCCATCTCCCGCGCGCTCCGGCGTCCGTGCCAGGCTGGGGGCCGGCGTCGACGTCGGAGCGCACGCGGAGGTCTACCGGAATCGGGGGGAGCCGGACCGGGGGGCGCCGGGTGATCAGGGTGCCGAGGACCGGCCCCTGGCCCCGGCGGGTGTGGACCGCCCTTGGCGAGCGGGTCGGGGCAGGGTCAGGCGGACGGCGGCGAACCGTCGGGAGACGCGACACCCGATGTCGACGTGACCGCATCCGGTGACATCCGGGGACCTCCGACGCCACATCCGCGACGGCGCCGGCACGCGTCAATCGTCGCGAGCCGTCGGGCCCAGCGGGGTTCACGGCCGGGACTGCGCAGTGCTCCGGACGGAGGCCGAGACACGCCGGCTCATCCGGATCGCGGCCGCGGACCGTGCCGGTCATCAGGTCGCGATACCACGGCTGCCACGTGTCGGTATCCCGATGGTGGTCCGGATACGTCCGGCCGAACGGCGGCAGCTCGATCGCCCGGCAGGAGGTGCGACGGTCGACGTCGTGAAGGTCCGGCATGACGTCCCGGCCCGACGCCCCGGCCGCGCAGGACGGACTCGACCTGGTGGAGCCACTCGTGGACGAAGCCCTCCTCCGGATGGAGCCGACCCGGATAGCCTGCCCAGCCGTCGCTGATGATCGACGAGAAGCCCGCACCGCTCGTGCCCGGTCCGGGACCGACGGTGCAGCCCCAGCCACACAGGGGCATCGCCCCGTCGCTCGGCCAGATCAGGTAGATCGCGTCGACGGAGGTCGCTCGGATCCCGGCCCAGAACGCGCGTGGGAGATCCTCGGGCCCCACCCACCAGCGGCCGTCGCCGATCGGGGTGAGCCGGCGGATCGGCTCGTCGACCGTGGTGATCGTCTCCGATCTCCATCCCCGCGGCGCCCTCGCTCCAGGCCTCGATGGCCGCGGGGACGCGCTCGAGCACCTCGATCGTCGACGCGATCTCCGGCTCGCTCATCCGCCGGTTCAGGCGACGTCGCTGTCCGGGCCGGATCCCCGTTCGCGGCACGGACCACGTGGCGTCGACCTCGACCGCCAGGTAGGCCCGCGCGCGCCAGACGACGGTCACCGTGCGGCGCTCACGACCGGATCCGGCATCGCATCGGCGGACGGCATTGCGGCATCGTCGCATCCCCAGGAGGCGGGCGACGATCGGGTTCAGGGCGGTTGGGTTCAGACCCGCCCGGTGAAGGTGGGCCTCCGTCGGCGGTCCTCCAGGCCCGATGACTCCAACGTACTGCCGCGGGTGACCCTCTCGGGCTGGTGCGGAGGTAGGGGTCCGGTCGTGACGATCCGCGGGTCAGCACTCATCCGCACGTCCCCGTCATCCCGCCAACCAGACGGATGACCGACGAGAGTCCGAGGATCGCGAACCCATGTCTTCCACTCCGCACGCGCCCATCCCGGGTCCGACGGATCGCACCCGTCGTCCTCGCCGGGATGCTCCTCATCGGGTCGACCGGGGCCGCCGACGCGGCGAACGTCTACGAACAACACGACGACGCTCTACGCCTGCGTCAACAAGGTCGACGAAGGTGACCCGCTTCGTCCTCCCGAGGAACGGCCACGCCATCTGCAAGACGAGCGAGCGGGCCGTCATCTGGCTGAAGACAGGGCGCGACCGGTGCCGCCGGTGCCATGGGTCCGATGGGCCCGAAGGGTGATCCGGGCGTAAACGGCGCCGTCGGGGCTCCCGGCACGAACGGCACGAACGGGACGAACGGCACCAACGGCGTCGATGGCGCCCCGGGCGCCAAGGGTGACAAGGGCGACAAGGGCGACAAGGGCGATCCGGGCGCCGATGGCGCTCCCGGCGCGAACGGGACGAACGGCACCAACGGCGTCGATGGCGCCCCCGGCGCCAAGGGTGACAAGGGCGATCCGGGTGCCGATGGCGCTCCCGGCACGAACGGCGACGAATGGCGACCAACGGCGTCGATGGCGCCCCCGGCGCCAAGGGTCGACAAGGGCGATCCGGGTGCCGATGGCGCTCCCGGCACGAACGGGACGAATGGCGTCGATGGCGCCCCGGGCGCCAAGGGCGACAAGGGCGATCCGGGTGCCGATGGCGCTCCGGGCGCAAAGGGCGACAAGGGCGATCCAGGGGTTCAGGGTCCCCCCGGCCCGGGCCTCGGTGGGACGACGATCGTCCACTCGTCGGTCGTCACCAACGGCAAGAGCGTGAACGCGGACGACGCCAGCGTCAGCTGCGGCGCCGGCAAGACGTTGGTCGGCGGTGGCGGCGTCGTCACGACGACGGCCAACCCGCAGAACGTCCAGCTCACGGCCTCGTGGCCGAGCGCGACTGACACGTGGACCGTTTCCGGTGCCCAATCCGGGCTCAAGGGGAACGACACCTGGTCGATCGAGGCTTACGCGATCTGCGCCGGCTGATCGTCCCGAGCTCGCACCACCAGCGCCGCGGCCGACTTCCGGCCGCGGCGCTTCGATTCCCGGTCAGCTCGTCGCGATCTCCCGCAACCGACGCTCCAGGAACGCCCGCTCCGGCTCGTTCTCGGTGAGCTCCATGGCGCGACGGTAGGCCTCGGCCGCCTCGGCCGCCGGCCGAGACGCCGGAGCAGGTCGGCCCGGGTCGAGTGGAGGTACGGATAGTCGTCGAGCTGGCCGCCCGCGGCGAGCGAGTCGACGATCGCGAGGCCCGACTCCGGTCCGCGGGCCATTGCGACGGCGACGGCACGGTTCAGCTCCACGACCGGTGAGGGCGCGACCCGACCGAGGATCGCGTACAGCCCCGCGATCTCCGTCCAGTCCGTCTCGTCGGTCGAGGCCGCGTCGTCGTGGAGCGCCGCGATCGCCGCCTGGAGCTGGTACTGCCCGACCCGTCGCATCCGCATGGCCCGATCGAGCGTCGTCCGGCCCTCGTCGATCCGACTTCGGTCCCAGCTCGACCGGTCCTGGTCGTCGAGCAGGACGAGCTCGCCGCGCAGGCCCAACCCGCGTCTCGCGCCGCGCGTCGTGGAACAGCATCAGCGCCAGCAGGCCAAGGACCTCCGGCTCGTCCGGCATCAGCCCGGCGAGCACCCGGGTCAGGCGGATCGCCTCCGCGCACAGCTCGCGCCGGATGAGCCGATCCCCGGCGGTCGCCCGGTAGCCCTCGTTGAAGACCAGGTAGAGGACGCGGAGGACGCCCTCGAGCCGGTCCGGGAGTGCCGCGTCGTCCGGCGACTCGGTACGGGATCCCGGCGTCGCGGATCTTCCTCTTCGCCCGGACGAGCCGCTGGGCCATCGTCGGCTCGGGGACGAGGAAGGCCCGGGCGATCTCGGGCGTCGACAGCCCGCCGAGCGTCCGCAGGGTCAGCGCAACCCGGCCGTCCATCGGCAGGGCCGGATGGCAGCACGTGAAGATCAGCCGCAGCCGGTCGTCGACGATCGGGCTCATCCCGTCGGCTCCGTCCAGGGCCGCGTCGGGGTCGATCGCCGCCAGCTCCTCCTCGATCGCGACTTCACGGCGGAGCAGCTCCTCCTTCTCGGCCAGCACCTTGCGGCGCCGCAGCCGGTCGATCGCCCGGTTCCGGGCGGTCGTCGTGATCCAGGCGCCGGGGTTGTCCGGCACGCCGCGCTCCGGCCACGTCTCGAGCGCCGTGATGAAGGCATCCTGGACGGCCTCCTCGGCGAGGTCGAAGTCGCCGAGGACCCGGATCAGCGTCGCGACGGCCCGGCCCTGCTCCTCACGGAACAGGCGGTCGACGACGGCCCGGGCAGGATCGGTCGTGGTCAACGGGGCGGGTCGGCGTCCTCGTCAGGCCGGGATCGACGGTCAGCCGGCCGCGCCGACCGTGGCCGCGCCGATCGGGTCGTTGCCCATCGTGCCCGGTGCGAACTCCAGGATCGGCCGGATCTCGATCGAGCCGTGCCGGGCGCCCGGGATCCGGGCGGCGATCGCGATCGCCGCGTCGAGGTCGGACGCGTCGATCAGGTAGAAGCCGCCGAGGGCCTCCTTCGTCTCCGCGAACGGACCGTCGGTCGCGAGGACGTCGCCGTCGCGGACCCGGACGGTCGTCGCGGCCGACGTCGGATGGAGTGCCTCGCCGGCCTGGTACTGGCCGCTCGCCTGGATGTCGCGGGTGAACGCGTCGTAGCGCCTTGGTCTGGGCGGCCGCGACGTCCGCGGGCGGCAGCTCGGCCGGCTCTTCCGTGTAGATCAGGAGCAGGTAACGCATGTGGCGCCTCCTCTGGCAAGACGGGCTCGCTCGGTCGCGCCCCTGACTGAACGACGAACGGCCAGCGCCTCGATCGACAGGCCGTCTGCCCGACTCTAGCCGACCGAGCCCGTAACGGGTTCGCGGACATTCCGGCCCCGGGCGGGCGGCAGCTCGGGTTCGGGGGCGGCGCCCGCGGCCGCCGCCCGGGCCGCGGCGGCATCGGCCTCCACGAGCGGCTTCAGGGCGGACAGCCCGTCCGCGGAACATCCCGTCGAAGCCCGGAAGGAGGGACTCGGCGATCGCCCGGTCCTTCGCCGACCGCGGCCGCAGCAACCGAATCTCGACGTGCGTCCGGCCGTCGCCCAGATCGGCGAACACGTAGCCGTTGACCAGCTTCGGGACGTTCGGGATCGGCAACAGCGACCGATACGTCACGTGGTCGAACGGCTCCCAGTCGAGGACCTCCTCGACGACGGCATCCTTGCCGTGGATGCAGTGGTTGACGGTCCCGACGCCGCGCCGCCCGGCGGTTCCGGCGACGACGTCGATGCCGGTGACCGCGTGCTGCCACTGCGGCCGGCGGATCGGGGACGTCACGTAGTCCCAGACGAGCGACGGCGGTGCGTCATAGACCTGCTCGTACGTCCGGACGGCGTCCTTCGGCTCCACGACCATCCGTGCTCGCTGCATCTCGTCCGCCCAGGCCGCGTGAAGATCGCGGATCCAGGCGCGGATCTCCCCGACGCCCTCGAACGCCTCGACGTGCTCGACCAGGCCGCCCGCGGCCGGATCGTCGATCCCCATCGCGGCGACGCAGCTCTCGCTGTACATCGCGTAGGCGGCGACGCCGGTCGCCTCTTCGACGTGGTTCTTCAGGAGCCGGTGGACGACGATCACGTCGCTGCCGACGAGCTCCTCCCACGAGCCGAACTTCTGACGAACCACCTGGCCGTGGTGGGCGACCACCTTGAGGTCGAGGTTCGGGACGAGGATGCAGGCGTTGCACTCGCAGGTCGACGCCTGGCGGACGTCGCGAAGCCGGCGCTGGAAGGTGAAGTAGCAGCGCTCGATCGTGTCCTGGAGCTGGGCGGAATCGACGGCCGCCGTGATCGTGTAGACGAACGCCGCGTCGCCTTCGAGCTTCGCGAGCTTGAACGTGGGCCGCAGTGACGCCGACCACGGTCGCCATGAGGTCCGCCAGGATGTCCTGGGCGTGGTCGAGCTCGGCGCCGGCGAGGAAGCCGGTGTAGCCGGAGATGTCGGCGATGACGAGGCAGGCGGGCTCTGGCTGGCTCAGCATGGTTGCGGCGACGTCCCCTCGCGTGGATCTCCATCATCGGCGGTTCGGCGATGCGTGTCTTGGCCGCGTCAACTGGGTTCGCGGTTGCCACTCGGTCGGATCACGGCCGGGGGCCGCCAGTGGCGCCCGCCTCCTTGCGATCCGCCGCTAGCATCGCACCATGCCCACTCGCAAGGAGGTGCTCGAGATCGGCGGCCGCGAGGTCTCGATCTCGAACCCGGACAAGGTCTACTTCCCCGAGACCGGCTACACGAAGATGGACCTGGTCTCGTACTACCTGTCGGTCGCGGATGGCGCGCTGCGCGGCGCCGGCGGCCGGCCGATGGCGCTGAAGCGGTTCGTCGACGGCGCGGCCGGTGAGCCGTTCTTCCAGAAGCGGGCGCCGGACAACACGCCCGACTGGATCCGGACCGCCGAGCTGACGTTCCCGTCCGGGCGGACCGCGGACGAGATCGTCCTCGATGAGCCGGCCGGTCTTGCCTGGGTCGCCAATCTCGGCTGCATCGACCTGAACCCGCATCCCGTCCGGGCCGAGGACCTCGATCATCCCGATGAGCTCCGCGTCGACCTCGACCCGGTCCCGGGGATCGAGTGGTCGCAGATCCGCGACGTCGCCCTCGTCTGCCGCGAGGCCCTCGAGGCGGTCGGCCTGGTCGGCTGGCCGAAGACGTCCGGCTCGCGCGGGATCCACATCAACGTCCGGATCGAGCCGCGCTGGACGTACGCGGAGGTCCGGCGGGCGGCCCTGGCCCTGGCGCGCGACGTCGAGCACCGGGCGCCGTCGATCGCGACGAGCAAGTGGTGGAAGGAGGAGCGCCACGGCGTCTTCCTCGACTACAACCAGAACGCCAAGGACCGGACCGTGGCGTCGGCCTACTCCGTTCGTCCGCTGCCGGATGCCCGCGTGTCGATGCCGCTCCGCTGGGACGAGGTCGGCGACGTGGTCGCCGAGGACTTCACGCTCGCGACGGTGCCGCGGATCGTGGCCGAGCGGGGCGACGCGAGCGCCGGGATCGACGACGCGCCGGGCTCGCTCGAGGGCCTGCTGGAGCTGAGCGCCCGCCACGAGGCCGAGGGTGAAGGAGACGCCCCGTGGCCGCCGAACTACGCGAAGCAGGCGGGCGAGCCGCCGCGGGTCCAGCCGTCCCGGGCTCGCCGCCCGAAGAGCGAATACGAGCAGGGCCGGGGCGTCGAGGGCGGGCCGCCGCCGGAGGTCGCCGCGGAGCGCGCCGCCGCCGTCGCCGCCGGCGATCCGAACGCGGGCCTGCCGACCGAGTGGGACGGGTGCCGCGCGGGACGCCCGGGGGATCCCGGCCCACGCCGACCGGGCGGCGCAAGACGACGATCCCGGTGATCGAGATCAGCCGCGCGGCGACGAAGGCCGAGGCGCTCGAGGGCCTCGAGCGCTGGAAGGCTCCGCCATCCCGAGGCGGCTGTCCACCTCGAGCCGGCCGACGTCCTCACCGACGGGATGCGCGGCCGCTCGTCCCTCTGGTATCGCGTCCGCGTCAACCTGATCCACGTCCCGGAGGCCGATCGACCCGGCCAGGAAGCCCTCGACCCGGACTACGACCCGTGGGCCGGCTACGAGTGGCCGGATCGGAGCGGCCAGCTCGAGCGGTCACCGCGAAAGAAGTCGACCTGATGACGGCGTCCGGCGGCCCGTCCGATGCCCGTAGCTCTGTGGCGGGCGACGCCGGCAGCCGCCCGAGAATGAGACTCGGACCTTGACGAACCCGCCGGCGCGACGATCATCGTTCGACACGCCGGTTGCCCGGCCGAGTCCCGTCCTCGAGCCCCGAGATGAGGTGCCATCGTGGCCGCCACCCGTATCGAATCGTCAGTGACCTCGATCTCCTGGATCCCGTCCGAAGCGATCGAGGGCCTGTCGAAGGTCCCCTTCGAGCTCGGGCGTCACCCACTACGACGAGCCGCCGCCGGACCATCTCGACGATCTCGAGGAGCTGCGCCGCACGGACCGGTTCCGGGAGGCGAACGAGCTCCGGGCGTGGATCGACGTCGAGGACGGACGGATCGTGGGTCACGGCCACCTCGGACAGGGCCACATCGGGGCGACCACGGTCCGGGTGGGCCCCGCCGCCGTCCGCTTCGCGGCCGTCCACCTGCCCGACATCCGGCCGGAGCCGGAAGTGACCGCGTCCTCGGTCCGGTTCATCCAGACGGTCGGCGGGAGGATGGGGCTGCCGACCCCACGACCGGTCCCCCACAAGCCGTTCGTCCAGTTCTGGCCGTCGATCGCATGGACGACGCTGGCGCTGACCCTGAACGCGGACGGCTCGTCCAGCCATGAGCTCATCGGCGCCAGCCCGTTCCCTCGGCACTGGGTGTACGACGCCGCGGGGCGCCTCGTCCAGAAGTCCGGCGTGATCGACTTCAACGCCTGGTTCAAGGATTCGTTCGGGCAGCGGACTCCGTGGGGCGAGACAGACTCGCCGGCGGTCGTCGCCAGCGTGGAGTCGGAGCTCGAGCGACGGTTGTCCGCAACGATCATGCGGGGCGGCTCGAAGCCGACGATTCGGAGCCTCGCGGCCGGTGACGTGCTCGTCGAGCAGGGCGCCGCCGGGACGGACGTCTTCGTGATCCTCGACGGCATGTTCTGCGTCGAGGTCGACGGCAACGAGGTCGCCGAGATCGGGCCGGGAGCGATCGTCGGCGAACGAGCCGCGCTCGAGGGCGGGAGCAGGACGGCCACCCTCCGGGCGAGGACGCGCGCCCGGGTCGCCGAGACGACGGCCGATGCCCTCGCCGCAGAGGACCGTGACGAGCTCGCGGCCACGCACGGCGGCAAGGGCTAGTCCGACCCGGCGACCACGAGCAGGTCGCCCCACCGCCGATCAGCCGATGGCGAACACGACCTGCACGACGACCGAGACGTCCTGCGTGCCGACCTGGACCGGCGTCTTGACGGCCGCGTCCGGCGCAGCACCCGCGGCGTTCCCGAAGTAGACGGGGTACGGCTGCGCGACCGAGGCATCGGTCATGGACACGATCGCGCCGAGGTTGACGTTGCCGGCGCTGGCCATCGCCTGGGCGCTGGCCCGGGCGGCCGTGACCGCAGCGGCACGGGCATCGTTCATCGTCTTGGCCGGGTCGGCCAGCTCGAACGAGATCCCGTTGACATCGGTTGCGCCCTTCGCGGTCGCCGCGTCGACGACGTCGCCGGCCTTGTCGAGATCGCGGATCGTGACCTGGATCTGCTCGCTGATCGTGTAGCCGGCGATCCTCGTGGTCGATCCGTTGGCGTACTGTGGGTAGAGGCTCAGGCCCGTGGTCTGGATGTCGGCGTCGGCAACTCCGAGGGCCTTGATGGCGGCGATGATGTCCGTCATCGACTGCGCCGCGGACGCGCGAGCCGCCTTCACCGTCGGCTGGTTGATCGTCACGCCGAGGTTCACGCGGGCGACGTCGGGAACGACCGTGACCTTCCCGGTTCCACTGACGGAGATCGTGTGGGTGGCCGGGTCGGACGCGGTCGGTGCCGCGGCTGCCGGTCCCGCATGCGCGGACATCGCCGCGACGGCGACGATGAGGGCGCCAAGCCCGCCGGCGGCCAGGGTTCGAACTGACGAATGCATCGGGTCACCTGCATCTGGTCAACCGCGGAAGAAGCGGCCGTGTCCCGCCTGACGACCGATCGGTCCATTGGGTTCCGCGGCTGGCCGGCACGTGGCTGCGCCTGATCGGGCGCCCGGCCGCTTCCGCCAGGATTCCGGTGCGGTCAGGCCCCGAAGATCTTCGCGATCTCGTAGGCGGCGGTCTCTTCCAGCTGGTCGTATCGGCACTCGGCAGGCGGCTTGTCCGGTCGCCAGCGCTTGAACGTCGTCGCGTGCCGGAATCGGTCGCCCTGGAGGTGGTCGTAGGCGACCTCGGCGACCCGTTCGGCGCGGAGCGGCTCCCACGAGAGGTCCTTGCCGCGGTTCCAGCGGCTGGTCGCGCCGGGCAGCCGCTGGCCGGAGGCGTCCGCCGCGCCCATCGACGCCCATTCGGCCCACTCGGCCACGGATGGCCGTCCATCGCGCGCTCGCGAAGCGGCTCGAGCTCCTTCGCCAGCGCCTCGCGCCGGTCCCAGGAGAACGACGACGTGATCCCGACGTGGTGGAGCCGGCCCTCGTCGTCGAACAGCCCGAGCAGCAGCGACCCGATGTGCGTCCCCGGCCCGTTCTTGTGCCAGCGGAAGCCGGCGACGACGCAATCCGCCGTCCGCTGGTGCTTGATCTTCAGCATCGCCCGCTTGCCGGGCTGGTACGGGCGCATCGAGCCGCTTCGCGACGACGCCGTCGAGTCCGGCGCCCTCGAACCGGTCGAACCAGTCGGCGGCGAGGGATCGGTCGTGGGTCGCCGGCGTGAGGTGGATCGGGCGGTTCGACGCCCGCGAACGCGGCCTCGAGGCGGGATCGCCGCTCGCCCTGCGGCGTCTGGCCGGAGGTCCTCGTCGCCGAGCGCGAGCAGGTCCCAGCCGACGAAGCTCGCCGGCGTCTCCGCCGCGAGCATGTTCACGCGGGAGGCCGCCGGGTGGATCCGGAGCAGGAGCGACTCGAACTGGAGCTCCCCGTCCTGCGCGATCACGACCTCCCCGTCGACGACGCACCGCTCCGGGAACGAGGCACGGATCGGGCGCCGCGAGCTCCGGGAAGTAGCGATCGAGCGGCTTGAGGTCGCGGCTCTGGATCAGGACCTCGTCGCCGTCGCGGAAGACGATCGCCCGGAAGCCGTCCCACTTCGGCTCGTACAGCCAGCCATCGCCGTCGGGCAGCCCGTCGGAGGCCTTCGCCAGCATCGGCTCGAGCGGCGGCTCGAACGGGCAGGTGCATCGCCCGAGTGTAGAGCCGGTCCGTCCGAGCCGCCGGCGTGGAACCGGCGATCGCTCTGCCGCGTCCGGGAGGCCTGCGCCGCCGGGTTGTCCCGGTGGGCACATGGAGGACCGCGCGATGCGCAGCCCCACTCCGCGGCCGTCGACCGGGTCGGTCGATCGCCGCCCTGATCATCCTCATCGTCCTTGCCGCGGTGGCGGCCGCCTGCGGATCGGCCGGCGTCGGCCCCGATCCAGGCGGCGCCGCCGCTGCCGCTTCGGCGGCGCCGGCGGCACGCCGATGCCCGCGGCAATGGCTCCGCGACCGGTCGCGAGCACGGCCGCCACGGCCGGCGACGGGTCGGGACTCGGCACGGACGGCGACCAGGTCGCGATCATCGACGACGCGAAGATCGTCCGGACCGGGACGCTCCAGCTGACCGTCGCGGACACGTCGAGCGGCGCTCACGAGCGCGCGCGACGCGATCCGTGGGCTCGGCGGCTACATCGGGGCCTCGCAGCAGGAGCGACACGACGACGAGATCGTCGCGTCGGTGACGTACCGCATCCCCGTCTCGCGCTGGGAGGACGCGCTCGACGCGCTCCGCGGCCCTCGGAACCGAGGTCGGCGAGAAGACGGACTCCGTCGAGGTCACCGGCGAGCTCGTCGATCTCGACGCCCGGATCCGGAACCTGAAGGCCAGCGAGGCGGCGCTCGTCGGCTACGCCGAGCAGGCCCCGAAGGTCAGCGATCTCCTCGAGATCCAGGCCAGCCTCACCGACACGCGGAGCCAGATCGAGCGGCTGTCCGCGCAGCAGGCGCAGCTCCAGGACCAGGCGGCGTACGCGACGCTGACCGTGACGTACGGCACCGAGGTCGTGGCCGTGACCCAGGCGGCGGCGCGGTGGGACCCGGCGGCCGAGGTGGATCGGGCGTCGGCGACCCTGATCGCGATGGGCCAGGCGGTCCTCAGCTTCATCATCGTGTTCGGCGATCGTCTGGGTGCCGTTGCTGCTGTCGATCGGCATCGTCGCCGTCGTCGCGCTCGCCGTCGCCCGTCGGCTCGGGCTGGCGCCGGCCGGACCGGATGCCGCCGCTGTCACCACCGCCGTCGTCGGCCGAGGCCTGACCAGAGGAGGGTCCGGCACCGGCCGGACGGACGGCACCGCGGGCCGGGCGGGTGCGTCCCCGCCCGGCCCGACCGTGTCCGGCGTGCCGGCGCGCACGCCCGACCTCGCCGGGCATGGCACGATTTCGCGGATGACCGAGCAGGCCGAGCGCTACGACCGGATCGCCGATGGCTATGCGCGGTGGTGGGGCCCGATCATCGCCCCCGCCGCGGTCGTCGGTCCTCGACGAGGTCGACGACGCGATTGCCGCCGGCGCGACCCGCCTCCTGGACGTCGGAACGGGCACCGGCACGCTGGCGATCGCGGCGATCCGCCGCTGGCCGGCCGTCCACGTGACCGCGATCGATGCTTCGTCGGGGATGATCGCCAAGGCGTCGGCGGTCGCCGCTGGCGAGCTGTCATCGACGGAGCGCGCGCGGCTCACGCTCCAGGTCGCCTTCGCCGACGACGTCGGCCTGGCCGACGGCTCGATGGACGTCGCGGTCTCCTCGTTCGTCCTCCAGCTCGTCCCGAACCGGTACCGCGCGCTGCGCGAGGTCCGCCGCGTCCTGCGGCCCGGTGGCGTGTTCGGCTGGATCAGCTGGCTCGCCGGCTCCGGGGCGTGGCTGCCGGATGACGACTTCGACGACGCGCTGCTCGACGTCGGCGAGGAGGCGAGCGACTGGGATCGCCGATCGGGACGACCTGCGGAGCCCCGGCGACGCCGCCGCCCAGATGCGTCGCGCCGGCTACGCCGAGGTGCGTGCCCGGGAGGATCGCCTCGTCCACCCGTTCGACGTCGACGGGGCCATCGGGTTCCTCACCGAGTTCGACGAGGACGACCTGGTCGCCAGCCTCGGCGAACGACGGCCGGCCTTCGAGGCGTCCCTGCGTGCGGCGGCTCGGGCGACGGCCGGCCAGCGAGCTCGCGCTCGGCAACCGGACGGTCACCGTCCGCGGCATCCGCCGCTGAGCGTTGCGCGCCGCGACGAGCGGCGCGGGGCGATCAGCCCTCGGAGGTGTCCTCGGACGTGCCCTCGGCTCCGCCGTCCTCGCCGCTCGGCTCCTCGCCCTCGGCGGCCTCACCCTCGACGCCCTCGGCCGCGACCGTCTCGGGCTCGAGCTCGACGCGCGGGGCCTGGACCTTGGCGACGATCTCCTCGGGGTCGTTGAGGAGCGTGACGTCCGCCGGGATCGCGAGGTCGGCGACCTTGATCACCGCGTCGAAGTCGACGAGCGAGTCGATCGAGTACTCGATCGACTGCGGGAGGTGGTCCGGAAGCGCCCTGATGCGGACGTTCTCGATCGGGTGGAGCAGCGTGCCGCCCTCGTCCTCGATCGCGAGCGACGTGCCGATCGCGACGAGCGGCACGTCGACCGTCAGCTCCTCGGTCATCCGGACGAGGAACAGGTCGACGTGGAGCGGCCGGCGGTTCACCGGGTGGACCTGCACGCCGGAGATGAGGACCGGGCGAGCCTTCTGGCCCTGGATCGACAGGTCGATCAGCGCGTTCTGGCCGACGTGACGTCGGAGCAGGTCGAACTCGTGGGCGTCGACGGAGACGCTCTCGGACTCGATCCCATGGCCGAAGACGACGCCCGGCAGGCGACCGTCGCGACGGATCACGGCGACCTTCTTGCCGATGACCTCGCGCGGCTCGGCGGCGAGGGTCGGGCGGGTGGACGTGGCGGTGGACATCGGGGCTGGGACCTCGGGCTGATGATTCGTCTGGTTCGTCTCGGCTCGGGGCGCGGCTCGCCGACGGAGGCTGTCGGGGCGCCCGGAACCGCGACACCTTATCACGGCTCGATCGCGGGCCCCAGCCGCCGCGCTCGTGTACAGTCGGCCCGCATGAGCGCCACGATCCTGATCGTCGAGGATGAGTTCGCGGTCGCCCGCGGAATCCAGTACGCCCTCCAGCAGGAGGGCTACCAGGTCGCGGTCGCCAAGAGCGGCGAGGAGGGCCTCGACTTCGCCACGAACCAGGCTCCCGACCTCGTCGTCCTCGACGTCCGCCTGCCCGGCATCGACGGCTTCGAGGTCCTCCGTCGGCTCCGCGCGGCCGGCTCCAAGGCGCCGGTCCTCGTCCTCACGGCCCGCGACGACGAGGTCGACAAGGTGATCGGGCTGGAGCTCGGCGCGGACGACTACCTGACGAAGCCGTTCGGGCTGCGCGAGCTGATGAGCCGGATCCGGGCGTTGCTGCGGCGGGCGTATGGCGATCTCAGCGACGCGACCGGCAGCCGCGTGATCCGCCACGGCGACCTCGTCATCGACCTGGAGCGCCGGCGGGTCCAGCGCGGCGACCGCCGGATCAGCCTCACCCCGACCGAGTTCGAGATCCTCCGTCACCTCGCCTCTCGGCCGGGCCGGGTCTACACCCGCTCGCGAGCTGCTCGAGCTCCTTCGTGACTACGAGGCCCTCGACCAGGACGAGAAGACGATCAACGTCCACGTCAGCCATCTTCGCGACAAGATCGAGGACGACCCGGCGGCGCCGGCATTCGTCATGACCGTCCGTGGTGTCGGCTACGCCTTCGCCGAGCGGTAGCACCGCCACCCTCGACCTCGATCCCGGTTCCGACCCCGAGCCCACGGTCGTCCTGGCGGCGGCTGCTGCCCAACCGGATCCGGCGCCTCGGCCCGAAGACGCTCCAGAGCCGGCTGACCCTCGGCTTCGCCGGGGTCGTCGCGCTGACCCTGTTCCTCGTGACGATCTTCGTGCTCAATCGCCTCGACGACGAGTTCCGCCAGCAGCAGCTCGCCGACCTCCGGGCCCGGACGGAGCTGGTCGCCCGGTTCGTCGACGCCCTCGCCGCCGACAAGGCCAATGGGCTCCCGGTCATCGATTCGCAGAACGTGCTGAACCCGGGCGTCGCGCTCGCCCTCCAGTCGGAGAACTACGAGCGGTTCATGGCGGACCTCCTGGCCGAGGCGGACGTCGACATCGTCCTCGGGACGCTGCCGACATCGGGCGGGGACGCCGGCGCGATCGTGCCCGCCGAGGGTGGCATCTTCCATGTCGAGGCGGAGGCGCCCGGCCGGCCCGGGCTGACCCAGGAACGGACCGCCGCGGACCCATACGATCGGACCGCGACCTTCACGCCGTTCTCGTACGAGATCGTCGTCCGTCTTTCGAACCCGTACACGTTCCGCCAGACCGCGATCGAGAACGTCGCGACCGTGACGGCGCTGGTCGGCGCGCTTGCCCTCGGGATCGCGGTGATCGTCGCGGCGGCGATGGCGCTCCGGTTGACGACCCCGCTCCGCCGTCTCACCGAGGCGTCGCGCGCCCTCGCCGAGGGCCAGCTCGGCGAACGCATCCCGCGCTCCGACATCCTGGACGGGCCATCCGAGATCTCCGAGCTCGCGACGCAGTTCAACGCGATGGCCGACCAGGTCGAGGAGAGCGTCGCGCGGATCCGGCGCGACCGGGACCGGAGCCGCGACTTCCTCGCCGACGTCTCGCACGAGCTGCGGACGCCGATCGCCGCCCTCCTGACGTTCAACGAGCTGCTCACCGAGCGGACCGGCGACGACCCCATCGCGCGGGCGGAGTTCCTCCACAACAGCCGGGTCCAGCTCGAGCGGCTCGACTGGCTCGCCCAGAACCTCCTGGAGCTGTCGAAGCTCGACTCCGGCCTCGTCCTTCTGGACCTCCGACCCGACGACCTCCGCGTCGCCGTCGAGTCCGCGGTCGAGCAGGCCGGGCCGGCGGCCCGGCGGCGGAACCTCTCGCTCGGGCTGTCGCTGCCCGACGCGCCCCTCCGAATCCGTCACGATCCCCAGCGGATCGGCCAGGTGATGACGAACCTCGTCGGCAACGCGATCAAGTTCACCGACCCGGGTGGGTCCGTGACGGTCCAGGTCGCCCCTGCCGTCGACGGCGCCCGGATCGAGGTCCGCGACACGGGGGTCGGGATCGAACCTGCCGAGCTGCCTCGGATCTTCGAGCGGTTCTACCGGGGCTCACTGGCCAACGAGGCCCGCGGCAGCGGCAGCGGGCTGGGCCTCGCGATCGTCAAGTCGATCGTCGACATGCATGGCGGGACGGTCGAGGTGACGAGCGCTCTCGGGGCCGGAACGACCTTCGTCGTCACCCTGCCCGCCGATCCACGCCACGATCCGCGGTTCGACGCCACGGTCGTCCAGGCACCGGGCGCGGCCACAGATCGGGGCAAGGTGGTGGATTCTTCACCGACCGGGCGTCCCAGCCTCAACGGCGAGGCGTCAGGCTGACGAGGTTCACGGACGTTCCCCTCGCGTGGCGACGGGTCGTCGCCACGCTCTGCCAGGTGAGATCCCACTCGAATGACCGATCAGTCTCGAAACCCCCAGGACGAGACCCAGCCCCTCGATCCGACCATCTACGGCGCGGCTGCCGTGCCGCCGGCGACGACCGGCGCCTCCTACTCGCCGGCGCCGGCCGTCCGCCCGTCGTGGGCCGGCGCCCAGTGGGCCGCGGCGGAGCCGACGCCCGAGCGCTGGTTCGAAGCCAATCCGCCGGTCGCCCCCAGGCCTGCCACCTCCACGCCGAAGCGCGGATCTGGCGCCGGAACCGTCGTCGTCACGGCGCTCGTCGCCGCAGTGCTTGCCTCGGGCGGCACCGTCGCAGCCCTGACGGCGACCGGCGCCTTCGACCGGACGGCCGCGACCGCGGCGGCCAGCGGCGGGACGTCGAACACCTCGACCTCGGTCCGTCAGCCGGTGACGGTCGACGAGTCGTCGGCGATCATCGACGTCGCCGCCAAGGCCGGCCCGGCAGTCGTCCGGATCACCGCCGATGGCGTCGACCCGAACAGCATCACCCAACAGCAGACCGAGGGAATCGGCTCCGGGATCATCTTCGACCCGAACGGCTGGATCCTGACGAACCGCCACGTCGTCGCCGGCGCGAACGAGCTCCAGGTCGAGCTCAAGGACGGGACGAAGTACACCGGCAAGAGCTATGGCGTCGACACCCTGACCGACCTCGCGATCGTGAAGATCGACGCGAAGGACCTGCCCGCCGCGACGATCGGCGACTCGGACGGCCTGAAGGTCGGTGAGCTCGTCATCGCGATCGGCAGCCCGCTCGGGACGTTCTCGAACAGCGTCACGAGCGGCATCGTGTCGGCGGTGGGTCGCGAGATCGAGGCCGACGGTGGCCAGCTCCGCAACCTCATCCAGACCGACGCAGCGATCAACCCCGGCAACAGCGGCGGTCCGCTCCTCGACTCGACCGGCGCGGTCATCGGGATCAACACGGCGATCGCGAAGGACGCGAGCGGGATCGGCTTCTCCATCCCGATCAACATCGCCCGTCCGCTCATGCGCCAGGCGATCGCCGGCCAGCCCCTCCAGCGGCCGTATATCGGGATCCACTACACGGAGATCGACGCCCAGAAGGCGAAGGACGAGAAGCTCCCGGTGGACCAGGGCGCCAAGATCGAGGCGGATCCGACCTCCAACGATCCCGCCATCGTCGCCGACGGCCCCGCGGACAAGGGCGGCGTCCAGAACGGCGACATCATCACGAAGATCAACGACGTCACGATCGACACGCTCCACCCGCTCGATGCCGTGCTGTCGCAGTTCTCGCCCGGTGACACCGTGACGCTGACGATCCTCCGCGACGGCGCGACGAAGACCCTCAAGGTCACGTTGGGCGTCCGCCCGGCGGGTCTCGGCTAGGAGCTCGGCTCCGGCCCTGGCCGGCTGCTTCGGCCGCCGGCGGCGGATCTCGACGCCTGAGAAGTCGATCGGTCCGCCCATCCGCACGGTCGGCTTGCGGACCCGGATGACGACCCGGTCGACGGGCAGCTCGGCGAGGATCCGGTCGCTGATCGCCTCGGCGATCGCCTCGAGGAGCTGGAACGACTCGCGCTCGACGACCTCGCGGACGATGGCGTCGACGACCGAGTAGTCGATCGTCAGAGCCAGGTCATCCGCCCGGCCGGCCCGCCCGAGGTCGAGCCGGAGCTCGACATCGACTTCGAAGGGCTGGACCGTCGCACGCTCCTCGTCCGGGACGCCGTGATGGCCGTCGACGCGGATGCCCTGCAACACGATCCGGTCGGTCACGACGACGTCGCCCCGACTGCCGAGGTGGCGTCGTCAGGCACGTCGCCGGTGCGGACGATCGCGTCGGCCATCCGCGCGGCGCGGACGTTCGGCCGGACGTCGTGGACCCGGACGATGTCCACCCCGGCGGCGATCCCCAGGACCGTCGTCGCGATCGTCGCCTCCACCCGCTGGTCCGGCGGCAGGTCGAGGACGCGCCCGAGGGTCGACTTCCGCGACGTCCCGAGCAGGATCGGCCGGCCCAGGACGCGGATCGCGGCCAGGTCGCGGAGCAGGACGAGGTTCTGCTCGGCGGTCTTGCCGAACCCGAACCCGGGGTCGACGACGATCGCGTCCCACGGGATGCCGGCCCTGAGCGCGCGGTCGATCGCGGCCTGGAGGTCCGCGATGACCTCAGCCACGAGGTTGGCGTAGCGCGGCTCGGCGCGGTTGTGCATCAGGACGATCGGGGTGCCGCGGTCGGCGGCGACTCCCAGGAGGTCGTCGTCCGGATGGACCCCCCAGACATCGTTGACCAGCGATGCGCCCGCGTCGATCGCCGCGGCGGCCACGGCGGCCTTCGTCGTGTCGATGCTGAGCGGGGTGTCCGGCAAGGCGTCGCGGAGCGCGGCCACGACCGGGACCACCCGTTCGGCCTCGTCGCGCTCGTCGACGGGATCGTGGCCGGGACGGCTCGATTCACCGCCGACGTCGAGGAGATCGGCGCCCTCGGCCACCATGCGCCGTCCAAGCTCGACCGCGGCGGCGACGGGATCGGTGCCGGCCAGCAGGCCGTCGCCGGAGAACGAGTCGGGCGTGACGTTGACGATCCCCATCACGAATGTCCGGGACCCCCAGGCCAGCGTCCGACCGCCCAGAACGAGCGGGAGCGGCGCTCCGGGGAGACCCGTCGAGGCGCCGGCGGGCAGCCGGCGCGACGGGGTCGCGGCTCCCCCTCCCACGTCGGGTCGGGCGGCGACGACAGTGGCGTCCGGTTCGCGCGGCGGCGTCATTGCCGCCGATTGTCACCCGGATCGCGGAGCAGCGGATCGTCGACCAGGCGGGCGCGGACGGCGCCGACGAGATACAGCGACCCCGCGACGATCACCGGGCCGGGTGGTCCCGACAGGGCGCGATCCAGCGCCGCGTCGAGATCCGGCTCCGTTTCGACGGTCGCGGTCCGGCCCACGCGGTTCAGCCAGACCGAGGCGAGGCGGCCTGCCGGCAGCGCGCGCGGCGTGTTGATCGCGGTCGCAATGATCCGCGCTCCCGCGACGACGGGCGACGCGGCCAGGGCGCCGGCGATCCCGGCCACATCCTTGTCCGCCATCGATGCGGTGAGCAACGTGAGCCGGCCGGCCGACAGGAACGGCCGGAGATCCGTCAGGGCGCCCGCCAGGGACGCGGCCCCGGCTGGGTTGTGCGCGCCGTCGAGGAGCACGTCGCGTCCGTCGACGGTGAGGAGCTCGAGACGGCCGGCCCAGCGGGCCTCGGCGAAGCCGCGACGTCGGGCGTCCGGCGGGACGTCGGCGATCCCGGCCGCGGCCAGGGCATCGAGGATCGCGTCCGCGACGGCGACGTTGGCGGCCTGGTGCCGGCCGCGGAGACCGACGCGCGTCTCTCCCAGTCGGGGAAGGTCGACGACCAGGCCGTCGCGATCCACCGCGACGACCGGCGCCGGCTCGGCGATCGTGAGGGGCGCCCCCATCCGGGCCGCGCGGCGCCGGACGATCGCCAGGGCGTCGCCGGTCGTGCCGGTCACGGCGCGGTCGCCGCGCTCGATGATCGCGGCCTTCTCGCGGGCGATGTGGGCGATCGTGGGGCCGAGGCGCTCGGTGTGGTCCAGGTCGACGTTCGTGATCGCGGCGACGCCGCCGTCCCATGCGTGGGTCGCGTCCAGCCGGCCGCCGAGCCCGACCTCGACGAGGGCCAGGTCGACTCGTTGCTCGGCGAACCAGGCGAAGACGACGGCGGTCAGGAGCTCGAACTCGGTCGGCGGTCCCAGCCGCTTCGGGAGCCGGTCGACCGCCACGATCGCCTGGTTGACGAGTCGCGCGAACGTGGCCGCGTCGACGGGCCGCCCGTCGATCTGCAGCCGCTCGCGATACGAGACGAGATGCGGCTTCGGTGTCTCGCCGACCCGCAGCCCCGCGGCCCGGACAGCCGAGCCGGCGAGCGCCAGGACGCTGCCTTTACCGTTCGTTCCCGCGACGAGGACCCCGCGAACGGCGAGCTGGGGATCGCCCAGCACCCGTAACAGGGCACGTGTCCGACCCAACCCCAGCCGGACGCCGAATCGGCCGCGCTCCTCCAGCGCGTCCAGCGCCGCCCGATAGGCGCCATCGTCGGGGGTGCCCGGATCCGGGACGCCGTCCGCGGGGCCGCTGGCGGCGGGATCGACGGTCATCACTCCCGCGTCAGGTCGTCCTCGTAGAAGACGCACTGGTTGAAGCGGGGGGTGAGGCAGACGTCGTTCACGTAGCCCTGCTCGAGATGGACCCCGCCGCGGAGCTGGCAGCGCGAGACGTTCGCGTCCTGCCGGATGAGCGCCTTCAGGAGGTGGGGAGCCTGGATCGGGATCGCGCCCCGCGATCCGGTCATGTAGAAGTGCGGGCAGACGTTGCGTCGGAGGTTCGGCAGGCCGAAACCACCACGCGCCGGGGGCAGCGCCGGAAAGGGCGACCGGAACGGCTGTCCCGACCGGCCGGGCATCGGCGGTCGCACGGGCACGGAGGTCCGGGCGACCAGGCCGCCGCCCGAGGTGACCGGGCCCGTCGGTGGAGGGCTGCTCGGCGCGCGTCGGTCCTCGGGGCCCGGCAGCCGTGACGGCTGTCTGCCGGGCGGCCGGCTTACCCGGGCGATGGGACCGACGCCGAATGCCGGTCGACCGCTGGCTCCCGACGGGCGATCGCGCTTGGGGTCTCGTGCCTGCATCCAATCCCTCGGATCGGCGCACGACGAGGCACAGCATGCCCGCGCGCCGGACCGCGCAAGACTACAACGCTGGGTCGCGCCGTCACCACCCGAACGCGACGCGCGACACGGCCACGCCGACCCGGACCCGACCGACCGGCCCGCGCATGCGACAATCCGCGCCGTGACAACACGGCGCGACGGGCGGCCCCCCCAGGTCCGGCCCCGTCCACCGTCCACCGGCCGCGTGGCGCCGGCGACGGTCCGCCCCAAGCCAGCCTCCACCACCCGTCTGACGACCCATCGGCGCGTCGAGCGCGGGCCGGGCATTGCCCTGCCGTTCCGGCTCCTGATGATCTCCGCGGTCGCCGCCCTCGGCGTCGGCGTCCTGCTGATCGCGACCGGCGGGCTGGGCCGCGTCGCCACGGCGATCACCTCGTCGTTCAGCGGGTTCGTCAGCGACATCACCGCCACGCCGTCCCCGTCGGCGGTCGACCCGGTGGCGGCAGACGCTCCCGTCCTCGACGCACCCGACGAGCCCTACACGAACCAGCCGACGGTCGATCTCGCCGGGACGATCCCGGCCAGCGTCGCCGGCCAGAGCGGAGCGCGGGTCCGCATCTACGCCACGATCGGCGACGGCCAACCGGGCGTCGTGACCGAGATCCCGGTCGGCGACTCCCAGCATTTCCTGGCTCCTGACGTGGCCCTGAGCGCCGGGACGAACACGTTCACCGCGACGATCGTCGGGCCGACCGACCTGGAGTCGGAGTCGTCCACCGCCGTCACCTACGTCCTCGACACGAGCAAGCCGCGGATCACGATCAGCTCGCCGTCGACGAACAGCGTCGTCAACTCGAAGAACGTCAAGATCCTCGGCCAGACCCAGGGCCGCAGCCAGCTGAGCGCCCGGAACACCTCGACCAACACCACCGTCGGTGGGACCGCGGACGGCAAGGGTGCCTTCACGCTCATCGTGCCGCTCGGGACCGGATCGAACACGATCCAGATCACTGCGACCGATCCTGCCGGCAACCCGAACACGGCGACCCTGACCGTCCGCCGTGGCACGGGGTCGCTGGCGGCCGACATGAACGCCTCGTTCTACCAGCTCAAGCTCTCGAAGCTGCCCGAGCCGGTGACCCTGACCGTCACCGTGACCGACCCGGACGGACGGGCGCTCGCCGGCGCCAACGTGGCGTTCACGCTCGCGGTCCCCGGCGTGCCGGCGATCACGTCGGGTGAGGTGGCGACGGGCACGAATGGTCGAGCCACGTTCACGACGACGATCCCGAGGGGCGCCTCGAAGGGGCAGATCTCGGCGGCGGCGATCATCGGCACGAGCGACTTCGGCGACACGACCGCCCGGACCGTCATCACCCTGAACTAGACCGCCCGTTCGTCTTGGCAGCGGGTCGCTGCCCGCGGGCCGGCGTTCCCGGTCCGGTCCCCCTTCCCGTCCCGAATATGAGCCGGGTTGCTATTGCTGGGGCTCGACCGTGATCGTGGCTCGATCGCGGTCAGACCGAGCGTGGACGGACCGAGCCGAACGGCAGGGACACCGACTGACGCCCGCCACAGCCCAGAAATAGCACTGGGAGTGATATCGGCGGCGAATCGGGAGCGTCGCGGAGCTCCACGGATCGCTCCCACGACACGTAGCCCGACTGCGTTCGTCGCGCCCGGGCGTCGAGGGCAAGGCGCCGGGGAGGACCGGAGCGAGCGCACCTGAGGGTGCGTGAGCGAGGACCGCAGCCGGCAACGCAGCCATCGGCGTCCAGGCGCGACAGCCGAAGACATCGCGAAGCGATGCAGCTACTATCAGGTTCCGTGATGACGTGGCATTGCCCGCACTGCGGAACCGCCCAGGCCGAGGCGTCTCGCTGCTGGGTCTGCCGACGCTCCTCGACGAGCTGCGCGACCTGCCGGCACTTCCGCTCATCCGTCGCCGCCGGAACCGGATTCTGCGGACTCGACCGGCGCCGGAAGCCGCTCGTCGGCGACGAGGTCCGGGCATGCTGGGAGGATGCGGCGCTGCCGCTCACGCCGGATCCGTCGATTCCCGGGCTCCTGGATCTCCTCGTCGAGCGCGCGATGCCGGAGCGCCACGGCTGGTCGAGTCACCGCGCCGGCCGATCATCGAGACGGCGTCGCGACCACGGGAGCTTGAGCCCAACCGCGAATGGGTCGAGGTCGAGGCCTGAAGGTCGTCCCGCGCTGAGTTACGGAGCGCAGCTGGCGACGGGCCCCGCCTGGACCGTGAGGTCGATGGGCGTGCCGGGCGGACGCTTCTGGCCGGGGCCCGGATCCTGCTCGGTGACGATCGACGCGTCGGTGATGCTCGAGGCATCCGACGACACGACCACCCCCTTGGTGAACCCGTCGCCGGTCAGGTCGGTCGTCGCAGCGCCGAGCGTTTCGCAGCGGTAGTCGGCCGCGGTGATGTTTGCCGGCGGGGGCGTCGGGGTAGGCGGCGGGGTCGGCGTCGGGGTGGGCGTGGGTGTGGGCGTCGGGGACGGCGTCGGGCTGGGACTGGGACTCGCGCTCGCGCTCGGCTCGGGTCCCTGCGACAGCACATAGTCGATCGGGGTGCCCTTGTTCACGACCACGCCGCCTCCCGGGCTCTGGGAGACGATCTGGCCGAGCGGCACGACGGGATCGAATGCCTGCGTCCGCGTCCCGATCGTCAGGCCGGCGGCCGCCAGCAGGTTGAGCGCCTCCGTCTCCGTCTTGCCCCGCAGGTCCGGCACGGCCACCGTTTCCGCGCCCTGGGCCAGCGTCAGGCGGACCGTTCCGCCCGAGTCGATCGATCCGCCCGCGGGCGGATCCTGCGAGATGATCGTGTTCGGCGCGACGCCGCTCGCCTGGGCGAACGCGGCCGGCGTGACCGACAGGCCGCTCTGGTCGGCGATCGCCTGCGCCTGGGCGAGGGTCTTGCCGACGAAGTTGGGCACGATGACCTGGCTCGCCGTCGGCTCACCCGGCCCGGACAGGAGTCGGAACACGAGGAAGCCCGCGATGGCCAGGACGACGAGGGCCGCGACGCCGGCCGCCCAGACGCCGGTCGGCGTCCCGTGCTCGTCGTCCTCGGCCTCGGGTGGCGGCGGCGGAGGCGGCGTGCCGGGCGGCCGTCCGGTGGCATAGGCGTCGGTGTCGTACGGGATCGCGTTCGGGTTCGGACGCGCCATCGCCGCGGTGACGGCGGCCGCTCCGGCGACCCCGGCGGCTCCCACGGCGGCAGCGCCGACCCCGGGCACGGCGGTCCCGGCGAGGAAGGCCTCGAGCGCCGCCGCCATCGAGGCAGCCGACGACCAGCGGTCCGCGGGCTCCGTGGCGAGCGCCTTGCGATCGATGGCGACGAGGTCCGCGGGCAGCCCGGACCGGATCGTCGTCGGGTCCGGCGGTGGGCCGGCAAGACGGGCCATCGCGACCGCTGCGGCGCTGTCGGCCTCCCACGGCCGATGGCCGGTCAGCAGCTCGAAGAGCACGATCCCGAGCGAGTAGATGTCCGAAGCCGGCGTGGTCTGGTCGCCACGGGCCTGCTCGGGACTGAAGTAGTGGACCGAGCCGAGGGTCGTTCCCGGCAGCGTCATCTGGGCCTCGGCGATCGCCCGCGCGATCCCGAAGTCCGCGACCTTCACCCGCCCGTCGCGGTCGATCATGATGTTTCCGGGCTTGATATCGCGGTGGACGATCCCGGCCTGGTGAGCGGCCTGGAGCGCCCGGGCCGTCTCTGCCGCGATCCGCGCGGCCTGGCGCGGCGGCAGCGCCCCGGTCCGCTTGATGATCGAGGAGAGGTCCTCGCCATCAACGAGCTCCATGACGATGAACGGCCCGGCGGCATCCTGGCCGTAGTCGTAGACCGACACGATGTTCGGGTGGTTCAGGGAAGCGGCGGCCTGCGCCTCGTGACGGAAGCGCGACCCGAAGTCCACGTCACGCCCGTACTCGGGTCGCAGGATCTTGACGGCGACGAACCGATCGAGCTCGTTGTCGTGGGCGCGGTAGATCCGGGCCATGCCGCCCTGGCCGAGCAGCTCGACCAGGTGGTAGCGGCCGCCAAGGACCGTCCCGATCTCACTCACGCGTCGTCGCCCTCCCGGTGTGGTCTCGCGGAGGTCACCCCGGTCGACGCCCTGGCGTTGGGCTCGACGCCTCCCCCCACGATCCTACCCTACGAAACGGTCCATCCCGGCGGTCGGACGGCAGCCGGATCGCGGCGCACGTTCAGAGCTCCAGCCCCTGGAGGTAGCGGCGGAACTCGGGGGCGAGGTCCGGCCGCTCCAGGGCGAGCTCCACCGACGCCTTGAGCCAGCCCATCGTCGTGCCGGCGTCGTAGCGGATCCCCTCGAACTCGTAGCCGTAGACCGCCTGCTCCTGCATCAACGCCTCGATGGCGTCCGTCAGCTGGATCTCGCCGCCCGCGCCGCTCTGCGTCTGCTCGAGCTTGTCGAAGATCTTCGGGGTCAGGACGTAGCGGCCGATGATCGCGAGATCCGAGGGCGCGTCCTCCGGCTCCGGCTTCTCGACGAGCCGGCTGACCTTGTGCAGCCGGCCGTGGTTCAGGGCTCCCTCGACCTCATCGCCGGCGATCACGCCGTAGCGACGCGTCTCCTCGTGCGGCACCTCCATCACCGCCACGACCGACGAGTGGGTCTGGTTGTAGGCGTGGATCAGCTGGCCGATGCAGGGCCGGTCGCCGACGACGACGTCGTCGCTGAGGATCACCGCGAACGGCTCGTGGCCGACGACCTCCTTCGCGACGAGCACGGCATGACCGAGGCCGAGCTGCTCCTTCTGGCGGACGTACGTGATCTGGGCAAGGTCCGAGATGTGCCGGATCTGGCGCAGCATCTCGATGTCGCCCTTCTCCTCGAGCAGGTGCTCCAGCTCGTAGGAGGTGTCGAAGTGGTCCTCGATGGCCCGCTTCTGGCTCGAGGTGACGATGATCACCTGCTCGATGCCCGCGGCGACGGCCTCCTCGACCGCGTACTGGATCACGGGCTTGTCGACGAGCGGCAGCATCTCCTTGGGCTGCGCCTTGGTGGCGGGGAGGAACCTGGTCCCCCAGCCGGCGGCAGGGAAGACGGCCTTGCGAACGCGCATCGAACCTCGGATCCGGATGAGGTGGGGTCGGTTGCCCGAGGATACCATCGGCCCCCGGTCGAGCCGTCGGTGGTGCGGCGGGGCTGGGGCGGCGGCCGTCAGTCCCCGGTCGTCACCCGTCGGGCGAATCCACGGACGGCGGTCGTGAACGCCTCCGGCTGATCGAGGTTCGCGAGGTGGGTCGCGCGGCGGATCGTGACTCGCCGCGGGTTCGCGGCGACATTCGCGAACGCGCGCTCCGTCGACCGGAAGAACAGGTCGTACTCGCCGTTGACGAGCAGGCTCGGGCCCGGGTACGCGGCGAGTCGCGGCTTGAAGCGCTCGCCGGCAAGCGCACGGAGGGCCTCGGCGCCGCCCGGAAAGAAGTACCCGCCGGCGAGAATCGGGTCGACGATCGGGTCGGGATAGCGCCAATGGAGGTACCGGGTGTTGATCCCCTCCTCCAGCCGACGCGGGGCCGCCCGAAAGATCATCGCCAGTCCTCGATAGAAGATCGTCCGCGGCCCGGCGGGCTCCGCCGTTGCGCCGACGACCACGAGGCCGCTGACTCGATCCGGCCAGCGGGCCGCGACGTCCATCGCGACATAGCCACCCAGCGACATGCCGACGACGACGGCACGTCCGCCCCGGGCCTCGGCGGCGATGAGGTCCGCAACCGACCGGGACGCGGCCTCGATCGTGAAGTGGTCCGCATCCAGAGTGCCGTGACCCGGCAGGTCCGGCGCGAGGCAGTGGAACTCGTCGGAGAGCGCCCGCACCTGGGGCGACCACATCGACCCGGTCAGTCGCGTCGGGTGCAGGAAGACGATCGTCGGCGGCCGGTCGTCCGGGGGCGTCGACGAGCTCCCCTGGGCAACCGGCTCAGTCGTGGACGAGCTTCCGCTCGACGGCATACAGCGCGGCCTGGGTGCGGCTCTGGAGGCCGAGCTTGCCGAGGATGTTGCTCACATGCGTCCGTGCCGTCCGCTCGGTAATCCCGAGGTCCGTCGCGATCTCCTTGTTGCTCCGCCCGTGGCCGACGAGGGACAACACCTCGAGCTCTCGCTCCGTCAGGCTGTCCATCGGCTGCTGCTCGTTCCGCGTGCGCATCCCCCGCGCGAGGATCCGGGCCGCCGCCGGGTCGAGATGGACCTCGTCGTTGTAAGCCGCGCGGATGGCGGCCGCGACGTCGTCGGCCTCGGCGTCCTTGAGGATGAAGCCGCTCGCACCGGCCTCGAGCGCCGACAGGACCTTGTCCTCCTCGATGAACGACGTCAGCGCGACGATCTGGACCGCCGGCTGGGCGGCCTTGATCCGGGTGATCGCCCCGATCCCGTCGAGCTCCGGCATGACGATGTCCATCAGCACGACGTCCGGTGAGAGCTCGGCGCACAGCTCCACCCCGACGAGCCCGTTCTCGGCCTCACCGACGACCTCGATGTCGTCGAGCAGCTCGAGATAGCCGCGCAGGCCGCGCCGGACGACGCCGTGGTCGTCCACGAGCAGGACGCGGATCGGGGACCCGCCGTCGGATCCGTCGCCCGTGTCTGCCATTTCCTCTCCTCCCTCGTGACCGGCGTGCGTCCCAGCCGGACGACGATCGTCTCCCATCGTGGCCGATCGGGCTCAGCCGTGCTCGACGGACGGGACCGCGGCAGGCTCCATCCGCTCGCCGGCGGGTGCGCCGCGCTGGAGCAGGATCGCGGCGGCGAGGATCGCAATTCCGCCGACGACCTGGATCGGCGTCAGCGATTCGTGGAGCAGCAGCGCGGCCAGCGTGACGCCGACGAGCGGCTCGAACAGCATCAGGATGCCCGCCCGCGTCCCGCCGATCGCGCGGATCCCGATGAGGAACAGGATCGAGGGGATCCCGGCTGCCGCGATCCCCGTGAACGCGGCGATGGCGAAGGCGCGCGGCTCCTGGATGGCGACGCCGAGGTTGCCGCCCGATGCCGCGGCCAGGACCGCGCAGGCGAGCGCCGTCAACGCGAGGACCCAGCCCATCGCCTGCTCGGACGGGACGGTCGTGAAGCGGCCGCGACTGACGGTGACGAACACGGTCTGCCACCCGGCGGCGACGAGGCCGAGGAGGACGCCGACCGGATGGACGGTCACGGCGCCATCGGCCGACAGGCCGCCGGCAACCACCAGGACCATGCCGGCGAGCGCCAGCCCCAGGGCAGCGACGCGCGTCCCGTCGAGCCGCTCGTGGCCCAGCGCGACCGCGACGACGGCCACGAGCGCCGGGTACGTGTAGAACGCGAGCAGGGCGATTGCGACCGTCGTCAGGTCGAACGCGAAGAACATCGCCACGTTCAACCCGAGCCCGGCGATGCCGACGAGCAGCAGCCCGAGACCGTCGGGGCGGGGCAGCCGGAGCGGGTTCACGAAGCCGACGCCCCGGGCAAGACGGGCGGCGATGACGACGAGGACGATCAGCAGGCCGAAGAAGGCCCGCCAGGCGACGAACGAGAGCGGATCGAAGCCGGCGTCGTAGGCGAAGCGGGCCAGCGGCCCGAGCATGCCGAAGCCGCTCGCCGCAAGGATGACGGTGAGGGAGCCGAGCAGCAGCGGCCGATCACGCACCCGGGCATGGTACGGGCAGCCAGGCGGCTCGAGCCGCGACGGGTGCGAGGCGCCTCAGCTCGTCGCGTCGGCCGCGACGTCGCCGTCGGGATCGGTGGGCGTCGCCGCCGCCCGCGGACCATCGGACGTGCCGGTCGCGCCCGGCCCGGCGTCGGCCGGGACCGGCTCGCGCCGCCGACGGCTGAGAACGATCGAGGTGAACGGCACCCGGATCTCGCGGAACGCCTCGATCGACACGAGGAAGCCGGCCAGGAGGAACAGCACGGCAAGGAACTTGCCGAGCTCGAAGAAGCTCGTGTTTCCGAATCGGTTCAGTGCGTCCCCGCCGCTCGCGAGGAACCCGCCGATCGCGATGAGGATCGTCGCCGGGACCCGGCTGTGGAGCTTGCCCGCGAACAGCGCCCGGATCGCTCGCGGCAACGACGCCACGAAGTTGACGACGATGGCCACGAGCGAGATCACGAGGTTGAACAGGTACTGGTCGCCCGGCGCCCGCTCGTCGAGCGTGTAGGCCAGGACGCGCTTCTTCGGCATGAAGACGTACGCCGAGAACAGGGCACCGAGCGCCAGGGCGAGGCCTCCGGTGATGTTCATGAACGGCGCCAGGAGCCGGATCGTGCCGGGGAACAGCTCGCCCGTCGGGGCGCCGGTCGCCGGATCGAGGGCGTAGCCCGGCGCGGGCAGCGTCGTCGTCAGCATCAGCACGAGGGACAGGATCGTCGTCCCGATGACGGCCCCGCCGGCAAGAGTCGGCCAGCGATCGTTCTGGAAGTACGTCTCGACCGCCACCGCGACGGCCAGCACGATCGCGGCGATCAGGTACAGGATCGGCGCCGTGCCGGCCCCGGGGTAGTTGAACTTCCGCTGGGTGAGCAGCGTGAAGACCCCCGCGAGCAGGAGGCAGACCGCAAACGTGTACCCGAACCGGGTCCGCGACAGCAGGAACGTCGTCCCCAGCCCCAGCCAGCCGGCGGTCCAGAGGGCCCCGGTCAGGTACCACGTCCGGTAGAGGGTCTCGTTCCAGCCGGTTGTCGCCCCCACGGCCTCGCAGCCGGACGCGACGCCGTAGAAGAGCATCCCCAGCGCCCAGATCAGCTGGAACGGCTGGCGACGCTCTCGCCACTGGTCGAGCAGAGCGACCCCGAGCAGGAGGGCGAGGGCCGAGGTCAGGGCGGGCAGCAACCCTGCGGGCATGTCAGTGCGGCGCCTCCTGATGGCTCTCGACGAAGTGAAGGAGCAGGCGGTCGAGCAGGCCCGACGATCGGTCGTAGATCAGGCTGAGGCGATCCGGATCGACGGCACGTCGCCGGGCGATCGCCCCGAGCTCCTCGAGGAAGGGCCGGCGCGCGCCGACGAAGAGCGTCACGGCGTCGCCCAGCGGGATGCCTGCGGCGGACACGCGCGCGGCGAGCGTGTTCGTGGCCGTGACCGCGTCCTGCTCGGCGATGTCGCGGCCGGCGTCGTCGAGGGCGTCGAGATGCGCGAGAAGCGCGGCGACGATGGCGCGACCATCCTCGCGAAACGCCTCGCGGTCACCCGACGGGACGGCGTCGCGGACTCCGAGCGCCGAGGTGCCGTCCGAGTACCCGCGGCGGTACGCCCGCGACATCCGGTCGGTGGTGGCGCCGAGCGTCGCGAGTCGCAGGGTCGCGTCATGGCGGCGCGCCTGGAGGATCCGCTCGAGCGTGGCACGCTCGAACCGGCGATGGCCGCCGGCCGTCGTGAAGGCCTCGATTCGGCCCTCGTCCGCCCAGCGGCGGAGGGTGTCGGGGTCCACGCCGAGAAGCCGGCTGGCGGGTCCGAGGGACAGCGGCGCATCGGCCGCACGGTGACGGGTAGCGACTGGCACGGGCGGGTGACACTCCGGATCAAGAATCTGGGTATATCTGGGTCCGCCGGGCAATCGGGTCAGGCGGATTATCCTCGCCTCGGGGACCGCCCGTCAAACGATTCGGGCGCGCATCCCTTGCGGGGCTCCGGCGGCCGCTTCGGACGCCGCCGTCGCGGCCGCGCGCCCGGTCAGGCGGGGACGAGCTCGTGGTCGTCCCGGTGGAGCCCGTCGCACAGGCCCCAGCGGACGGAGCCGTTGTCGGCGCTCGGGAGCGGGATGGGCCGCATGATCTCGCGGACCCGGCCCTTTCGGCAGAACAGGTAGCCGCGCCCGGCCATCCAGCGCCGGACGTGGGACTCGTCGGCATGGAACTCGAACGGCCCGGGGTTCAGCAGTGGCGTGCCGTTCCAGGGCGCGGCGACCTCGGTCGCCACGATGTCCAGGATGTTGATCCGCCACGGCGTGCTGTCGATCACCTCGAGGCAGCCCTCGCAGCGGCGCGCGACGTTGTCCTGGACGACGGTCGGGATGCGGATCCCCATGATCTCCATCGCCGGCGATGGTAGCAGGGGCACTCCGGGCACGGCCCGTGCCGGCGGCCGCGACATCCGCGCTGGCTGCGCTGGGGACCTCAGGACCCGGCTCGCCGCGGTGCCTCGTCGGGGGCCGTCACGGTCGCCGCGTCCGGCCGGTGTGTCGGCGACCGGAGCGCATCACTGCCGCCGAACCAGGACACCGAGGGGACGACCCAGAAGGCGGCCATCGCCTCGAGACGATCGGCATACGAGGCGCGGGCGGACGAGAAGGCCTCCCATGCCTCGGCCTCGGGGACAAGCCGGTAGCCTGCCGCACCCAGGCGCGCATAGACGGCGTCGAACGCCGAGCGGTCGAGGCTGACCGTCGCCGGCGCCTGGATGCCGATGTTCGTGATGTCCTCGACGAGGTGCGTCCCGAGGTCCTTGACCAGGGCGGCCGCGCCTCTCGGTACCCCCTCGATCGTGGTCAGGACAAGGGTCGCCGTGTCGAGCACCGTGCCCAGGGCGCTGATCCAGGACAGGTTGTCATGGCTCGATCGGAAGTACCCGAGCAACGGGTAGGCGACGTGCGAGTCGAGGACCTCCACGATCCATCGCTCCCAATCCCCGAAGAACGCGGGCAGGTGATCGTCAAGGTCGAGGCGGGCGAGGTTCTCGAGGAGCACGACGGCCGACAGTGGAGCGCCAGCCTTCGCCTGGAGGAGCACGACCGAGGTCTCGCGGCGCTGGTACGAGGCATACAGGGAGAACAGGAACGTCACGACGAGGGCAACGACGCCGAGACCGGACGCCGCGGCCGCGATGACGACGACCCGCGCGGCTGCCCCATTCGCGACGATGTCGCCGTAGCCGATGGTCAGGACGGATGTCGCCGAGAAGTAGACGGCGGTCCCGAGGTTCGCGGGCACTGGCTCCAGCTCGTCGCGGAGGCCGAACAGGATCAGTCCGAAGGCGAGGATCAGCGAGCTCAGCCACACCGCGAGCAGGAGGAGCGTCGCGGCCGGCGCGAACAAGCCGAGCAACCGCTCGCGCGCCGGTCCTCGCGCGGAGCCGCTCCCGGCGATCGCCCGCACGACTCGCCATGAGCCGCGGACGACGTATCGGCCGAGGCGGAACCAGCCGGGCGTCGGTCGGGGCACGACGATCGTCTCGAACACGTCCCACGCGACCAGGACGAGCACCAGGAGCCCGACAAGGAAGGGGAGCAGATCCATGGGTTACCCGTGGTGGGGGCGGACGAGCCGAACCGTCCGCAAGCTGGTTGGCCTTCGAAGCATGACCGATGCGGTGATGCCCAGCATGACGCCAGAGGGTGGACTGGTGGCCTCAGCAGTCGGCAGGCGACGCGGCCGAAGAGACGGGAAGCCGACCTGATCAGCGTCTGCGGCTTGATCGACGTCGATGTGCGAAGTGGATCCCGGACACCGATTCAGGTGGCCTTCAGCCCAGACGCATACACCGTCCCTGATGACTTGCGGTCCGCATCGATCCATCGGAGCCAGGTCGATGTGGTAGGCCGCGCACGGTACCGCGTCGCGATCTGGGCGGCCTGCCTCATATCGCTGCTGTCGCGCAGGCTCGGCCATCATGGGACGGCGCTGCCCGGTCTCTTGGCCGAACGGATCGATCCCACGATCCTGGCGACCCTCGCACGCGATCTCGACCCGGTGACCGTCGTTCTTGGCACCAATGGCAAGACGACCACGACCCGGTTGCTCGTCCGCATCCTGGAGCGGTCGACCGGACGACGGCCCGTCACCAATCGATCCGGAGCGAATCTGCGACAGGGCGTCGTCACCGCCCTCATCCATTCGCGGACCGGATCGCGGGACGATCGGTCGCCGGCGTCCGCGGTGTTCGAGGTCGACGAGCTGGCTTTCGCCGGCGTCGCCGCAAGCCTGCGACCGGCGGTGGTCATTATCCTGAACCTCTTCCGCGACCAGCTCGATCGCTATGGGGAGATCGACGCGGTCGAGGAGCAATGGGTGCGCGACCTTGCCGCGCTGCCGTCTGAAACGGCACTCGTCATCTGCGGCGACGACCCACGGGTCGAGTCGATCGCCCGCCGATCCGGTCGCCGCGTGCTCCGCTTCGGGATGGGAATGCGCAGAGACGGCTCGAAGGTTCGAGATGCATCCGACATGGATCCCTCCGCCCATGCTGACAACAGTCCATGCCCGGACTGCGGCACGCCCGTCGAGTTCGCGCTCGGCTCATCGCACGGCCTGGGCGACTGGGTCTGCCGGGCCTGCGGAGGCCGACGGGCCGAGCTCGATCTCGTCGTCTGGGCGGACCGCACGGATTCGGATGGGTGGCTGCCGCTGGTGTTCGAGCGCGGTGGGGTGGAACGGCGTCCTGCCGCGGAGGCGATCCACCTCCGGCTGACCGGCGCCGCGGGCGCGTACGACGCGGCGGCAGCGGTGCTCGCGGCGACAACGTTGGGCCTCGATCCGACGACCGCGATCACCGCGATCGATCGCGCGACGCCGGCGTTTGGTCGACTCGAGGAGATCGACGTCGGCGGCAAACGGGTCGTCCTGACGCTCGCAAAGAATCCCGCGAGTCTCGCGCAGGCGGCCGAGGCAACCGCCGTGCGACACGCCGACGGCCTCCTGATCGGCCTTGGAGATCGCCCAGCCGACGGCCGCGATGTCTCATGGATCTGGGACGCGGCATTGGAGTCGCTTCCCCGCAGTCAGTCGCTGACGCTGACCGGGACCCGCGCCGACGACCTTGCGCTGCGGTTCAAATACGGTTCGGACGGCGACGCGTCCGACGACCCTCGCAGGTACATCGTCGATGGCGAGATCGGGCATGCCCTCGAAGCGTCACTCGGGCAGATCCGCCGAGGCGAGACCCTCATGGTCGTGGCGACCTACACGACGCTTCTCGGGATCCGCCAGCTGCTCGAACGTCGAGGTGCCGCGCCGGCCATTCCACGATGACGCGTCGGTCCGCCGACCGCACCGGCCGAACCCGAGCGGGTGCTCCGGATCGTCCACCTCTTTCCGGACCTGCTGCGGGTCTACGGTGACACGGGCAACGTGCAGGCCCTGATCGTCCGGGCCCGGCGACGCGGCATCGCCGTCGAGATGACGTCACTTCTCGCGGATGCGTCCAGCGTGCCGGCAGCCGACCTGTTCGTCATCGGCGGCGGCCAGGACCGCGACCAGCTGGCGGTCGAGCGGAGCCTCGCCAGGCTCGGCGACGGGATCGCCCGCGGGATCGGCGACGGCGCCGCGCTGCTGGCCGTGTGCGGTGGATACCAGAGCCTCGGGACCGAGTACCGAGACCTCCGAGGCCGGATCCTGCACGGACCCGGGATCCTGAACGTTCGAACCGAGGCGAGGCCCGGGCGGCTGGTCGGCCCCGTCGTCGCGCACCTGACGCTCCCGTTGTTCGATGGCCGGCGAACGACGATCGTCGGCTTCGAGAACCACTCGGGACGGACGACGCTCGGGCCCGGTGCGACCCCCCTCGCAAGTGTCGAGATCGGCCATGGCAACCAGGATCACGACGGGACGGAGGGGGTGGTGGAGCTGCCCGGCGTCGGCGGTCTCTCGGGCTTGCGGGTCGGAACCTACCTCCACGGGCCATTCCTGCCACGCAACCCGCACGTCGCCGACGCCCTGCTCCGCGCCGCCCTCACCCGGTCCGGGCAGAGCGCCGACCTTCAAGCGCTCGACGACACGGCGGAGTGGGAGGCGCACGATCGGCACGTGGAGCGCGGCCGCCGTCGATCATGGACCGATCGACTGCCATCCCGGCTTCGTCGCGCCATCGACCCCGCCCGGAACCTCGTCGGTTTCTGATGCGGCGCCGCCGGCACGCTCATCGACCATCGGCCACGCCGCCCTGGCTTCGTCTGGGTGCGAGTCTCCTGGGCGCGATCATCGTCGTGATCCTCGGTGCCCGGATGATCCCCGCCGCGGACCTCGCTGCCGGCGGGGATTCGACGCCCGATGTGTCGACTGCCCCTGGAGGATCGGCCGTGGCCGTGGCCGCTCAGGACGGCCCGACGCCCGCCCACACAACCTTCACCGACCCGCCGGCAGGCACGGGCTGGTCGCCCGACCCGACCGCCTCGGTTCAGCCACCTGTCCGTCCGGCGCGGTTCCCGGGTGGCCTCCTGATCGCAGACCGGGGCAACGGCCGGCTGCTCGTCGTCAACGATCGCGGGCGGACGATCTGGACGTTCCCGGTCCACGGAAGCCTGCCGCGCGGCCAGACGTTCTCTGCCGACGACGCCTTCGTCGCGCCCGACGGTCGAACGATCGTCGCGAACGACGAGGCGCACCAGGTGATCGATCGGATCGACATCCGGACCCGACGAGTCATCTGGCAGTACGGGGTCTACAACCGACCGGGTGGAACGCGCGGTCACCTGCATACGCCCGATGACGCCTATCCGCTCGCGAACGGCGACGTCGTGGTCGCCGACATCCGAAACTGCCGGATCCTCGAGATCGATCCGAGCAAGCGCGTCGTGCGCCAGTGGGGCAGGACAGGTGCGTGCGTCCATCACCCCCCACAGACATTCGACCAGCCGAATGGAGATACCCCTTTGCCGGACGGCGGCCTGCTGATCACGGAGATCAGCGGTTCGCGGATTGTCCGTCTCGCGGCGAACGGCCGGGTCGTCTTCGACGTCCATGTCCCGGTGCGCTATCCGTCGGACGCGCAGCTCGACCGTAACGGGACGATCATCGTGGTCGACTATTCGAACCCCGGAGCCGTCGTTCGCGTCTCGCCGAGCGGCCGTGTCCTGTGGGTCTACCGCGTGCGTCGCGGGGCAGGGCGCCTCGACCATCCCAGCCTCGCTGTGCCTCTCCCGGACGGGACGATCGCGCTCAACGACGATGAGCGGCACCGGGTGATCGTCATTGATCCGGCCACCAACCGGATCGTGTGGCAGTACGGTCACACGGATCGCCCGAGCCGCTCGGCCGGTGGCCTGCGAGTCCCGGACGGGATCAGCCATCGTGCCGGTCGGCGTCATCCCGGGATCGTGACGGCCGCGCTCAGCAGGCCCGTTTGCTCCCAGTCAGGCTCACCTGAGGCGCGGGATGGCAAGACGGAAGCTCGTCCCGCTGCCGGGGTTGCTGACCACCGTCAGTCGGCCACCATTTCGCCGGGCAAGATCCTGAGCGATGGTCAGCCCCAGCCCGATCCCATCACGATCGCGCCCACGCGCGGTCGACCGGTAGAACGGGTCGAAGATCCGGTCCAGGTCTGCCGCCGCAATTCCGGGGCCGTCGTCGCGGACCTCGAGGCATGCGTCGCCGTCGGATGACCACGTCCGGATGTCGATCGTCACTCCGTCGCCTCCATACCGGAGGGCATTCTCGATGAGGTTTCGGGCGATCCGGTCGATCTCGTCCGGATCGACCATCACCGGGAGGTCTGGCTCGAGGTTGGTCCGGATGCGCTCAGGTCGATCGTGTGGCGAGGCTCGCTCGACCGCCTCGGTGACGATCACGGACAGGTCGGACGATTCCTTGGCGATCGGTGCCAGTGGGTCGTTGGACCGCGCCAGGACGAGGAGGTCGCCGGTCAGTCGGGTCAATCGATCGACGGTGAGGTCGACGGTCCGAAGCGCGGCGCGAAGGTCCTCCGGGGAGTGGTCTCCTTCGAGCGCGGCTTCGGTCGTGGCCTTGATGGCGGCGAGCGGGTTGCGGGTCTCGTGGGAGGCGTCGGCGACGAACCGCTGCTGGCGGAGGTGAGCGTCGCGGATCGGCTCCAGGGTCCGCCTGGCGAGGAACCACGCGGCAAGGCCCACGATGAGCACCGCAGCGACGTCCGCGATCACGAGCGACGCGCCGATTCGACTGATCGCGGCCGAATACGCCGCGTCGGCGGCCTGCCCGTTGGTCAGCTCGGGATCAACGTCGAAGTCTGGCTGAAGGACGATGGCAAATGCGACGTAGAAGACGACAGAGAACACCCCGAGAACGATCGCGAACATCGCGATATACACCAGCGTCAACCGGATCCGGGCTCGACGGACGATCACCGAGCGATGGTCCGATCGCCGGGTTCGTCCTCCCCTTCGGCCCCGATCACCGCCGGCAAGCCCATCCCCGGTGCCCGCAGCCGGTACCCAGCGCCGCGAACGGTCTCGATCAGCCCATCTCGCCGGCCACCGTCGAGCTTTCGACGCAGGCTGCGGATGTAGACCTCGACGACATTCGACCCCGGGACCGTGTCGGCGCTCCACAGCGCGGCGATGAGGTGCTCCTGCGTGAAAACCTGACCGGGGTGACGCGCGAGGAGCTCGAGAAAGGCGAACTCGCGGGCCGTCAGCCGAACCGGGTGACCGTTGCGCTCGACGCCGAACGTCGCTGGGTCGATCACAAGATCACCGACCCGGATCAGGGCGGCACCCCGTTCGGCCGGACGGCGAGCCAGCGCGCGGATCCGCGCTTTCAGCTCGGCGATCGCGAACGGCTTGGCCAGGTAGTCATCGGCCCCTTCATCCAGCCCCGCCACGCGATCCTCGATGCTCGACAGCGCGGTCAGCATCAGGATCGGTGCAGCGAATCCGTCCTCGCGCAGCTTTCGACAGACATCGAGACCGGACATGCCGTCCAGGACCACATCGAGGATGACGAGACCGTATGGGGCGGCAGCGGCCCAGGCGAGTGCGTCCGGACCGCTGGCAACGGTGTCGACCGCATGCCCGTCGTCGACCAGCGTCATCCGGAGCGCGGCGGCGATGGCGGGTTCGTCCTCCACGACCAGGATTCGCAAGGGTGGGCATCTCCCGCAGGACGACGAAACCGACGGTTGGAGCGGGTCCATGCCAAGGGCGTGGCCGCCCGCCATCGAACAGTATTCCTGCTCGCTGAATCGCGGCTGAACCATCGCCTCAACGCGCCCCTTGCGTACCTTGAGCGACCGAATGCCCGTGCCGTCGATCGCCGGGCGATCTACTGCGCGATGAGGACCAAGGAGCTGTCGCTCGTCAGCCGCGCCTCTCTGCCCGCGCTGGGTTGCGTGGAGACCAGCCCAATTGGATCCGAGCGGCCTGACCTTCGGCCGAGAACCCCCGGCCTTCGAGGAACGCAATCCAGCGATCGGGCTCATCCAGTCGGACCGCGAGATGCCGAGCGGACGATGGTCCGGCGAGCCGGAGCGAGGGACCGGCGCCAAGGACTGGGACGATCGCCATTCGACGTAGATCCGAACGCCTTCGAGCGGCGCGAGTTCCGCGTACCGGGACCAGGTGGCGCAGCTTCGAATGCGCCCGTGAGATCACCGATGACGACGCTGCAGCGTCGGCTCGCGAATAGTCGATGACTCCACCCGGCCTGCGGCGAGGCCCTGCAGCGCGACTCGAAGGGCAGGCTCGACGGCAAGGCTGAGAGGTGCCCGCGGGGCGACGACGCGGGTTCCATGGCCACGATTGCGCGAGAATCGCACACAATCAACGAGGCTCGATCAGGGCGGGCACCAGGTCCGAGAGCGCGGATCGTTCGAGGGGAGCGAGGACCTTGCCTGGAAGGCCGGGGGACCCGCGTCGATTGGGCCTCACCTGGTCAAGGGAGGTCGTCGAGGTCGCCGATGATGCTGTGTTCGGCCGGCGCTCCCGACGGGAGCGAGGAGGCTCGGGGTGCGGCAACTCCGGCGGCGGTCGACGCAGTGAGTCGTCGTCAGTCCGGCGCGACGAATCAGTTGGCCCCAACCGTCCGGTCGCGACGGTCAGTACAGGCAAGGGATGAAGCGGCGAGTCCTGGCGTGATAGTCGTCGTACGCGTCGAATTGCTCTCGCAGCCAGAGTTCCTCGCGGGCGGCTTTGAAGCGGAAGAAGAGCGCCAGGACGACGGCTGCGCCCAATGCCGGCGCCGACGCTGTCACGAGGCCCCAGCCGAACGCTCCCAGGATCAGCCCGCCGTAGATCGGGTGGCGCACGAGCCGGAAGGCGCCGGTGTCCACGAGATGCGCCCCGGCAAGCGGCCGGGGAAAGACCGTGAGGTTGCTGCGCAGGTCATGGACGCCCCAAACCGCGAGCACGAACCCGCCGCCCATCATCACGCTCCCCGCAGTCGCAGAGAGAGCACGCGCGAGACCCGACCAGTTCGGTCCGAGCACTCCGGCGAGCGCGACCGCAGCCAGCAGCACGACCTGGATCACGAACCAGCCTTCGCCGCGCGGTCCAAGAGCGGGAGGCGCCCGTCGAGGCATGGCTCAGGCTAGCGCCTCGACATTCACGACCTAACGGCAACACTGTCTTGCGATCGCGCGGGGCTATCCGCCGGGGATAGCCACAGCCCCTCGGAGCACGACGTTCGGGTCTTCGCGGGACCCATCGCTGGACGTGGCTGCACCCAACGGGGTGGCCCAGTGCCCGGATAGAAGTCAAGCCCTAGCCGCTCGCCTCGCCGGGTGTCGCGCGGGACGGACTCGGCCCAGAGCGCCATCGTTGATCGGTCCCGCCGACACCCCCGGCGTACCGGGGCAGGCAGCGTGGTCGTCACGAAACCGTCATCCCGGTGTCACGGGCTTCGACGAGGGTGGCCTGGACCACTCGTCCGTTCTTGGAGCCCAACCATGACTCGTTCTCGCTTGGCCGAGCGCTCCGGTCTTCTCGCCATCGCTCTGACGGTCGCAGGAACGCTCGCGGCGTGCACGGCGCCCGCAGCCTCATCATCGCCCGCGGCCTCCGCAGGCCCCTCCGACGCGATGATGGAGCACAGTCCGTCTCCATCCGACGCGATGATGGAGCACAGCCCGTCGCCGTCCGACGCGATGATGGAGCACAGCCCCAGCCCGTCGTGATCGTTCTGGCCTTCGCCTTGGTCGCCGGCATCCTGACGATCCTGGCGCCATGCACCCTGCCTGTCATTCCGCTCGTTCTCGGCGGCGCGACAGGTGGTGGAGGACGGCGGATCGGCGGCATCTTCATCGGCTTCGGAGCGTCGTTCCTGGCAGTCACGGTCGTGTTCGCAGCGGCGCTTGCTACGCTTGGTGTCTCGACCGACCGACTGCGCCTCGGCGCGGCTGCCGTGCTCGGGCTCGTCGGTTTGAGCCTTGCCTGGCCGCGTCTGGCCGGGATCCTCGATCGGACGCTCGCACCCGTCCAGCAACGGGCGGCCGCCAGAACCGTTTTGACTCCCGGCGCGGGCCAGGGCGGGTTGGTCGGCGGTTTGGCAATTGGCGCCGGGATCGGGCTGATCTGGGCGCCGTGTGTCGGGCCGATCATGGCCGCGGTCATCGCGGCGGTCGTCGTTTCGGGGCCGAGCCCGCTGGCGGTTGCGATCGCGGCCGCCTATGTCGCCGGGGCCGTCATTCCGCTCGCAGCGATCGCTCGGTGGAGCCGCCGCGTCACCCGAGCGGTCGATCCGCAGTGGGCCAATCGGCTGCGGCGCGGGTTCGGACTCGCGATGGCGCTCGCCTCGGTTGTGGTGCTGACGGGGCTCGATGTCCCGCTTCAGGCGCGACTGTCAGCGAGCCTGCCCGCCGATCTCAACACCGCGCTATTCGCGGTCGAGCAGCAACCTGCTGTCCAGGAGGGTCTCTCCGTGCTCCGTCCAAGCGCCGCCGCGCAGAACAACTCCGTGCCGCTGGAGGATCTCGGGCCAGCTCCGGAACTGACCGGCATCACCGCCTGGATCAACAGCGAGCCGACATCCCTCGCCGCGCTCCGAGGCAAGGTCATCCTGGTCCATTTCTGGACGTTCGGCTGCAGCAACTGCATCGCCGTCCAGCCGTACGTCAAGGCCTGGTACTACCGCTACGCGTCGGACGGCTTCGTCGTTCTCGGGATCCACACCCCTGAGCTGTCGTTCGAGCGTGACATCGACAACGTCCGCGATGCGGTCGCCAAGGCCGACGTCCGATTCCCAGTCGGCTTTGATCCCGCGTATGCGACCTGGAACGCCTACCGGAACAGCTTCTGGCCGGCGTTCTACTTCGTCGACAAGGTGGGCCACATCCGCCATGTCCATTTCGGCGAGGGCGATTACGACGGCTCCGAGGCAGTGATCCGCGAGCTGCTGGCGGAGCCGGCTCCGGCCTGACGCTGAGCGCCGGCTACGACGTGCAGGTCCGCGTCGAAGGCAATCGCACGGGTCGAGGTTGTGCCTTGGTCGAGATCGACTGACAGCGAAGTTCTCTCATTTACGTCATTCCGCCGATGGATGACTGGCGGAAAGGACAACGACGTCGAGGCAGCCGGGAGCCAGACTTGCCGTGCGGCCCGCCGCTGGATGCTGGCGGCGCACGTCATTCACATGAGTGAAGGCCTCGATGGTTACCATTTCTGTTCGGCCTGGGCCTTACGACGCTGCACTTCCCGACCGCGACGACGGTTCAGCCGCTGAGCACGCAACGTCCATGCAGCCAGATCGAACGACGGCCGACCTTGACGTCGATCGGCGGGGCTCTCCGACGAGGCTCGCTGCGGTTCGTCGACGACCAAGTGGAACTGCGTTACCAACGCCAAGCAGGCGCGGAGAGCCTGACCGGGTTCCGCATCACGACCGGCACTGCGGCGGTCGTGTGGCTCTTGGCCGCCGTCGTCATTCCGATGGGCACGCCAATCCCCGAGGATCGCGCGATCCCTTTGTGTTTGGCGATGGCGCTCCTGAACCTGGCAGCCTTCCTGCTCTCAGCCCGTGCGACCACTCTGGATCGCCAGCACTCGATCGTTTCCTTTCTGACCTCCGTGAACGGGCTGGTCATTCTCTGGCTCGCATTCACGGGGGGGATGCTCCCCGGATACGGGATCAGCGCGATCATGCTGCTGTTCGCCTTCGGCTTCGTGGCGCGCACCAGCTTCATCTATGCCACCTGGCGCACGGCCGTGATCGTCGTCGGCTTCCTCGTCGCCGCCGGCCTCTACCCGGGTCGGGGCAGCCTCGTGGTCGACGCGCTCATCTTCGGAGCCGCCGTCATCGGCACTCTCCTGGCGCTGCGCCTCCTCGAGCAGTCACGGCGTCGCGTCTTCTACCAGGACATTGTGATTACCCAGCAGGCAAACGACTTGAGGCTCGAGAAGGACAGGGCCGACGCGCTGTTGGCCAACGTTCTTCCGGCAACGATCTCCTCGCGTCTGCTCGCCGGCGAGCGAACGATTGCCGATGCGTATCCGGCCGTCAGCGTGCTCTTCGCTGACATCGTCGGGTTCACGTCGATGACCGCGCGCCTGCCAGCCGACGAAGTGGTTGGCATGCTCGACCGACTCTTCGCGCGCTTTGATGAGCTCGTGGCCGAACGCGGCCTCGAAAAGATCAAGACCATCGGCGATGCATACATGGCCGCGGGCGGGTTGCCCGAGCCGCTCGAAGACCACGCAGCTCGCGTCGTCGATGTCGGGCTTGCGATGATCGACGTCGCCAGGAACGAGGGACTGTGCCGACCTCCGGCTCCGAGTCGGGGTGCATTCAGGGCCGGTCATCGGAGGCGTCATTGGCCACCGCAAGTTTGCGTTCGACATCTGGGGCGAGACCGTCAACGTCGCCAGCAGGCTTGAGTCGCAGGGCATCGCCGGCCGCGTCCACGTCAGTGCCGCAACGTGGCGCAACGTGAAGGACCAGTTCGAGGCGGAGGCCCGCGGTCCGATCCACCTTCGCGGATACGGTCCCATGGAGACCTACACGATCGAAAGGCGCCGCAACAGAGATCGTGCGGACCCGAGGGCCCAGAGGGAGCTCCACCGTCGCCCCCAGACGCCAATCGCCGTCAGCGGCACCCGTCCATCCGGCTCGAGCAGCTGAAGAAGCAGCACGGCTGGGGCGACCTCACCGACGCCGAATAGCAGGCCGAGCGAGACTCGATCCGGATCGCCCTGGCGTCCGCACCCGACGCGCGTCCTCGAGCTTCCAGAGGCGATCATGGTCGCGTCGCCCGCCAGGCGGGAAGAGCTCTATCGGATCGTCGTCGAGCGCATCGTCGTGAGGGAACCGCCGCGTCGAAGGGATCACCTGGACACCGCCGGTTCGACCCTTCTTCAACAAGACAGCGGGAGTGCCCCCAAGGGGATTCGAACCCCTGATCTCCACCTTGAAAGGGTGGCGTCCTAGGCCTCTAGACGATGGGGGCGAGGGCGGGGCCGAGTGTAGCAAAGGGGGTCCGATCGGCCCTCGTGGCCGATCGCGGCGGCGGCTCAGGCCGTCGGCGTCTGGCGGAGCAGAATGAGGATCATCGCGGCCGCGAAGCAGCCGGCCGAGACGAGCGCCGCCAACCCGCCGACGATCGCGTGACCGAACGCGCGCGCATCGCGGCCGCCGACGCTCGATCGCCATGTGGCCCGAGCACCGAGCACCGCGATCGCTGCGAAGACGAGGCCGAGGACGACGGCACCCGAGGCAAGGAGGGGGATCTGGCTCGCGTCGCGGACCGTCAGCGCATAGAGCAGGTAGAGCAGCGATCCGATCAGCGCGATGACGATCAGCACGCCCGTGGCCGTGATCGGGATCGGGCCGAGGTGCGGTCCGGACGGCCGGGCCGACGGTGGGCGGGGTGGCGACCCGGTGGGCGGAACACCGACGCCCGCATCGCCGCCCAGCGGTCGCGCCTGTCGGTAGGGGTCGGTCATGGGGCGGAGGGTAGCAGGGCGGCTACGATGCAGACCTCACACGGGGGATCAGATGCGAATCGCTCAGCTTGCGCCGACCTACGAGCGCGTCCCACCACGAACCTACGGGGGGACGGAGCTCGTCGTCGGGCTGGTCACGGAGGAGCTGGTCGCGCGCGGCCATGACGTGACCCTGTTCGCGAGCGGCGACTCGCGGACGTCCGCCCGGCTGCGCAGCGTCACCGACGAGCCGGTTCGCTATGGATCCACGACGTCCGACGGCCTCCACCACGCGGAGTACCTCCAGCTCGCGAACGCCCAGGCGTGCTTCCTCGAGGCGGCGGAGGGCGCGTTCGACGTCGTCCACAACCAGGCCGGCATCGAGGGCATGGTCCTCGCCGCCATGTCGGCGACGCCGGTCGTGTCGACGATGCACAACCCGTTCGCGCCGCGGACCCAGCCCATCTGGGACGCATATCCGTGGTTCCACCACGCCGTCTCGGCCGCGAGTGCGGCGACCTTCCCGACGGGCGGCGCCCTGCCGCCGATCCTCCACGGGATCGACGTGGAGGGGATCCGGCCCGACACCGGACCCCGGGACCTGACGGACCCCGACGGCTATCTCCTCTTCCTCGGTCGGTTCAGCCCGGCCAAGGGCGCCGACCGGGCGATCGACGCCGCGCGACAATCCGGCCGCCGGCTCGTCCTCGCCGGAAAGATCGACCCGACCGACCTCATCCACGTCAGGACGTCGGTGGAGCCCTGGCTCGACGGCGACCGGATCCGGGCCGCGGGCGAGGTCGGTGGCCAGACGAAGCGGTCGCTGATCGCGGGTGCCGACGCGCTGCTCTTCCCGATCGAGTGGGACGAGCCCTTCGGCCTCGTCATGGTCGAGGCCCTCGCCGCCGGGACGCCGGTGATCGGCTTCCGACGGGCCAGCGTGCCCGAGGTGGTCGACGACGGCCGGACCGGGTTCGTCGTCGACGGGGTCGACGAGATGGTCGATGCGATCGGCCGGCTGGGCGACATCGACCGCGCGGCCTGCCGGCGGAGCGCCGAGGAGCGGTTCACGGTCGGCCGGATGGTCGACGACATCGAGGCGATGTACCGCTCGATCCTCGATCGCGTCGAGGGTGACGCCCTCGGTGCCGGCGGGCCAGACCCGCTAGGACGGCGACGCGGCGTCGCCTCGGGTGCGGTGATAGACCGCGACGTTGTACGACAGACGAGGACGCTGGAGGCCCTCGCCGACGAGTCGGCCGGCCTCGCCGAACGCCCCGTCGAGGAACGCACGAGCCTCGTCGATGGTGTCGAACGTCCAGAAGCAATGGATCACGCGGACCCGGAAGCCGCCTGCCAGGAACGGACCATCGCGGCGCGTCCACGCCCCGTGCTCCTCCAGCTCGCCCCGGAGCCGCGCCACGTCATCGCGACCGTAGTCGTGGACGACGAGGATCCGGCCACCCGGTCGGAGGACGCGATCCGCTTCCGCAAGCTCGGCGCTCGTCACGCCGCGGAACCCGGACCAGACGCTGACGACGGCATCCGCCGAGGCATCCGCGACCGGCCACGGCAGCGTGGGTTCGACAGCCGTGACCCGAGCGCCGGCCTCGGCGTAGCGGGCGAGCTCGTCGTCGCCGCCGCCCAGAACGAGCACGTCCCGGTCGGCGAGGGGCCCCAGGCTCTCGAGCGCGCGGTCGATCTTGCGCTCCCGGTCCAGCGCCGGCCGGAGCTCGGCCGCGCGGTCGTCCGGGAGCGCCAGCGGCAGGTCGGACACGGGGCGGAAGTATACGGGCGGGTCCAGCCCGGCCCGGCGGCGGCCCACGCCCCGGCCCGGCCCACTCCCCGGCCGGCAGCGGCCCGCGCCGTTGCATGGCACGATCCACCCGTGATCGACCAGGTCCGGGCGATGCCCGGTGGAATTCGCCTCTTCCTCGTGTACGCGTTCGTGATTCTCGCCGGGATCGGGATCTCCCTGCGCTTCGTCATCGACCTCGCGATCGGCGCGCCCGTCAGCGGGCCCGGCGTGGTCGTCATGATCCTGCTGGCGTACACGATCTTCACGACGACGCTCGTCCTCCAGCGGAAGCAGGCTGCTCGCGGCCTGGCGCTCGGGCTGGCCAGCCTCACCCTGCCGCTCGTCGTCTTCCTGCGTGACGAACGGCCTCGTACCCCAGACGATCTTCATGGGCGCGCTGGCCGCGCTCCTGTTCCGCGGGCTGCTCCGTCCCGAGGTCCGGGACTGGCTCAGCGAAGAGTGATCGAGGCGTGACCCGCGTGCCCGGCCGTCCGGTCCGGGCTTGTACGCTACCCTTCGCTCGATCGTGCGGGCCCACACCCGCGCATCCGCGCGCGGTCCGTCGCGCGCCCCCCACGACACTCGAGACGAGGCACCGCCGAACCGTGAGCAAGGATTCGCGCCGCGCAGCACGCGCGGCCCGGGACAGCCGCCGCGCAGCCGCAGCCGCGGCCGGCCAGCCGAGCGCCGAGGCGTCCGGGTCGACGAGCGGGTCGGCCGCCGCGTCCGCGGGCGGCTCAACCGCCGGTGCTCCCGCAGCCATGCACGCCTCCTCGCCGTCGGGCGTCCGAAAGGCGAGCCACGGCCCGAGCGGGAGCGCCCGAGCCGGTCGGCGCGAGCGGACCCGGACATATCGCAAGCCCTCGTTCTTCGAGCGCTACCGGACGGCGATCGTCTCGGTCGGCGTCGTGGCCGTCGCGGCGGTCGCGATCGGCTGGATCTTCCTCGGATCGACCGCCGCCGCGTGGACCTGCACGAACCAGTTCAACCCGGCGGCGACGCCGACCGTCGAGCCCGGCTCGAGCACCCGCCTCGGGTTCGTCCAGGACGACATGGGCCGCAGCCACGCGGTCACCGTCCCGCAGAACTACCTCTATTGCCCGCCCGCGTCCGGCACCCACCTCAACGCCTCCGGCCTCGGCCCGATCCAGCCGCGCGTCTACAAGCCGACCGACAAGGTCGGCCCGCCGAACTGGGTCCACAACCTGGAGCACGGCGCGATGGTCGTCCTGTATCGGACCGACAGCCCGGGCGCGACGCGATGCCGGCCAGCTGGCCTTCAAGAACTTCTTCAACACGTTCCCGTCGAGTCCGCTGTGCGGGATCCCCGCCGGCCAGCTGTCGCCGGTGATCGCCCCCTTCAACGACATGCCCCACCCGTATGCCGCGCTCGTCTGGGGTCGCGTCCTGTACATGGACACCTGGGACCCGGATCTGGCCCTCCGCTTCTATGCCGAGGAAGCGGAGCGGGTCGACAGCAACGGCGACCTCGTGGCGCCACCGGAGGACGTCTCGGGCTGCGCCGCTCGCCTGAAGGCCTCATCCAGTCCGTCGGCGGCCCCGAGCGGCGCGGCCCCGTCCGAGTCCGGCGTGCCGTCGGCCGCCCCGAGCGCCGCGCCGTCGGCGGCCCCGAGCGCGGAGCCGTCGCCGAGCGCCAGCTGACCTGCCGGACGACGCGCCGGCGACGCGCCACACTGGAGCGGTCATGCGCGCCCTCGTGAAGCCAGCGGCCGGCCCGGGTCTCGTCCTCACCGACGTCCCGGAGCCGTCGATGGGCATCGACGACGTCCGGATCCGCGTCCGGAAGACGGGCATCTGCGGGACGGACCTCCACATCGAGTCGTGGGATCCATGGGCGGCCCGGACGATCCGGCCGCCGCTCGTCGTCGGCCACGAGTTCGTCGGCGAGGTCCTCGAGATCGGCAGCAACGTGACCGACCTCGCCCCGGGTGATGTCGTCAGCGGCGAGGGCCACGTCGTCTGCGGCCACTGCCGCCACTGCCGGGCTGGACGATGGAACCTCTGCGCGCAGACCGTCGGACTCGGCGTGAACCGCGACGGTGCCTTCGCCGAGCAGGTCGTCCTGCCGGTCACGAACGTCTGGCATCACTGGCCGGGCATCGACGAGGAGGTCGCCGCGATCTTCGACCCGTTCGGGAACGCGGTCCACACAGCACTCAGCTTCCCGGTGCTCGGGGAGGACGTCCTCGTCGTCGGCGCGGGCCCGATCGGGCTGATGGCGGCGGCCGTCGCCCGCCATGCCGGGGCCCGCTTCGTCGTCGTCAGCGAGCCGAACGCGAACCGCCGCGAGCTCGCGCTGCGGATGGGCGCCACGCATGTCATCGACCCCCGGAGCCGGACCCTGCAGGACGTCCAGGCGGAGCTCGGGATGGTCGAGGGCTTCGACGTCGTCCTCGAGATGTCCGGCAATTCCGGCGCCCTTCGCGACGCCCTGGCCGGCATGGCCCATGGTGCCGGGATGGCGATCCTCGGCATCCCGACCGAGGAGATCCCGATCGACGTCAGCCAGGTCGTCTTCAACCAGCTGACCCTGCGGGGGATCTACGGCCGGGAGATGTACGAGACGTGGTACAAGATGTCGGTGATGCTCCAATCCGGGCTCGACATCCGCCCGGCGATCACCCACCGATTCTCGTACCGGGACCACGAGGCCGCGTTCGCCACGGCGCGGAGCGGCGACTCGGGCAAGGTGATCATGAGCTGGACGGAATGAGGCATCCATGACCGACGATGTCCGTCCGGATCCCCTCGCCTTCCTCGGCGAGGAGCTCGCCGATCTTCGGTCGCGGCACCTCTACCGCCCGTTGCGGGTCATGTCGTCGGCCCAGGGGCCGATCGTGTCCGTCGACGAGCGGCGCCTCATCAGCCTCTCGTCGAACGACTACCTCGGGCTGACCCATCATCCACGCCTGCGCGAGGCGGCCCTTCAGGCGGTCCGCGACTTCGGCGCCGGGTCGGGCGCCGTCCGGACGATCGCCGGGACGATGGCCCTCCACGAAGAGCTGGAACGCGATCTCGCCGCCTTCAAGGGCACCGAGGCGACCCTGACGTTCCAGTCCGGCTTCACCGCCAACACCGGGGTCATCCCGACCATCACCGGCGAGCAGGACCTGATCGTCAGCGACGAGCTCAACCACGCATCGATCATCGACGGGATGCGCCTGTCGAAGGCGCCGCGGAAGATCTACAAGCACGCCGACGTCGACGGGCTCCGGGCCATCCTCGACGATGCGGTGGAGCACGGACGTGAGGGCACGGGCCTCCCCTATCGCCTGATCCTCGTCGTCACCGACGGCGTCTTCAGCATGGACGGCGATATCGCGCCGTTGCCGGGGATCGTGGAAGCGGCCGAATCCGCGAATGCGGCGGTCTTCGTCGATGACGCCCACGCGTCCGGCGTCCTCGGCCGCGACGGTCGTGGATCGGTCGACCACTTCGGACTCCACGGCCGCGTGGCGATCCAGGTCGGGACGCTGAGCAAGGCGGTCGGCGTCCTCGGCGGATATGTCGCCGGCTCGCAGGACCTCCGCGACATCCTGATCCAGCGGGCCCGGCCGTTCCTCTTCTCGACGTCCCACCCGCCGGCCGTCGCCGCCGCGTGTCGCGAGGCGATCCAGGTCATGCAGGACGAGCCGGAGCTCCTCGAACGGCTCTGGAGGAACACGAAGCGCTTCAAGGCGGAGCTCGCCCGGCTGGGCTTCGACACCGGCCGTTCGGAGACCCCGATCACGCCCGTGATGATGGGCGACCCCGACACGGCTGGGCGCTTCAGCCAGCGCCTGTTCGAAGAGGGCGTGTTCGCCCAGCCCGTCGTGTTCCCGACGGTCGCGATCGACCGAGCCCGGATCCGGACGATCGTGACGGCCGCCCACGCCGACCAGCAGCTCGACCGCGCGCTGGAGGCGTTCGCGACCGTCGGCCGCGAGCTCGGCCTGATCGCGGGGTGAGCGAGGCCCCGCTCGCAACCCAGGCCGAGGACTTCCCTCGGGCGGATGGCGTCGCGGAGCTCCGCCTCCGACCTCGGTGAGCACGTGATCGATCAGGCGACCGACCTCCCGTTCGACGGCCACCTCCATACGACGCTGTCGCCCGACAGCGACGTTCCGATCGACGACTATGCCGCCCAGGCCGTCGAGCGACGGATCGCCGAGATCGCGATCACGGACCATGTCGACTTCGTGCCCGGCACACCGGCCTACGCCTTCACGACGTTCGAGCAGAGGGAGCGGATCGTCCGCGACGCCGCCGACCGCTGGGCGCCCCACGGCATCACGATCCGGTTCGGCGTCGAGATCACGTACGACCGGCCGCACGAGGCGGACATCCGCGAGCACCTGGCGCGCCATGCCTACGACTTCGTGATCGGGAGCGTCCATGTCTATGCCACGTCGCCGTTCCACGCGGGCCGCGTGGCCGCATGGACGACCGGCCGGCCGCTGGCGGAGGTCGTCGCGCCCTACTTCGACGAGGTGCTCGCCGCGATCCGCTCGGGCCTGTTCGACACGATCGGCCACCTCGACTTCGTGAAGCGCTATCTCGTGCCCCACGTGACCCCCGCCCAGCTGGCGGCCGCGCCGGAGCTGTACGAGCCGCTCCTCGAGGCGCTCGTCGAGACCGGCACGGCCATGGAGGTGAACACGAGCGGGCTCCGCCAGTCCCCCGGCGAGACCTACCCGGCTGCGCCGATCGTGGCCCGCTTCCGCGAGCTTGGCGGCACGAGGGTGTCGGCCGGCTCCGACGCGCATCGAAGCGGGGCATTCACGGCGGGCCTGGAGACGGGCTACGGGGTGGTCGCCGCCGCCGGGTTCGACGAGCTGGCGGTGCGGCGCGGCACGACCACGGCCCCGGTGACCCTGCCCGATCGGTTCCGCGAGGTGCCGCGTCCGACGACATCGGCCTGACAAAGCCGGAGCTCTGCAACGCGCTCCCTTGTCGTCCGCCACTCGCGTAGGCTGCGTCGGATGAGCGGCCCCACCGGCTCGATGGAGATCGTCGTGCTCGGCGCCGGGCCCGCGTACACGACACGAGCCGGGGCATCGGGTGCGGCCTACCTCGTCCGATCGGAACGGGCCGCCGTCCTCCTGGACCTGGGTCAGGGCTCGTTTCCGCGGCTGGCCGCCGCGACGGAGCCGAGCGCGCTCACGGCCGTGGTCGTGAGCCATCTCCACCCTGATCACTTCATCGACCTGGTCCCGTTGCGGCACTACCTCGCCTACCAGTTCCGGCCGCCGCGACGGATTCGGGTCATCGCCCCCGAGGGACTCGACGCCAGGATCGACGCCCTGCATGCGCAGCCGGGCTTCACGTCCGCATCCCTCGACGTCGAGCCGTTCCCGGCCGGGACGATCCCGCTCGGTGACCTCTCGCTGGAGGCTCGACGCGTCACCCACACGCCGGACAGCCACGCCGTCAGGCTGGCACCGGTTGATGGCGGTCCGGGCCTTGTCTACTCGGGCGACTGTGGACGCGCCGACGATCTCCGCCCGTTGATCCATCCCGGTGACACGCTCCTCGTCGAGGTGTCGTTCGGCGTCGGACCGGTGCCGCCCGACGCGACCCATCTCGACGCGCCGTCGATCGCGGGCCTGGTCCGGGCGACCGCACCCGGTCGGGTGCTCCTGACGCATCTCCAGATGAACTTCGACGGCCCCGCGGCCGTGGCTGTCGTCCAGGCGGCCACCGATGCAGCGGTCACCCTCGTCCAGCCCGGAGACGTCGTCGTCCTGCCCCGGACATGAAGCGACCGGGGCGCAGGTCCTGCGCCCCGGTCGCTACGTTCGCTGAGGTGGGAAGCTAGCGCTTCTTGGACGACCGCCGCGGGCGGGGGATCACGAGGGCTGCGAGCAGGGTGCCGGCGAGGACCGCCAGGGCAAGCCGCCAGCCATCGTTCGACGGAGCGGAAACCTGGCCGACGGTGTCCGTCGGGGGAGGCGTCACGGCCGGCGGCGTTCCGCTGATGCCGAGAACCTGGTCTGACGGAGTGTCGCTCGGGGTCTCCGAGGGGGTCTCGCTGGGCGTCTCGACTCGGGGTCTCCGCGGGCGTCTCGCTCGGCGTCTCCGACGGGGTCTCGCTCGGCGTCTCGCTCGGCGTCTCGCTCGGCGTCTCCGAGGGGGTCTCGCTCGGCGTCTCGGATGGAGTCTCCGAAGGCGTCTCGCTCGGCGTCTCCGACGGGGTCTCGGACGGGGTCTCGGTCGGCTGGTCGCCGCCGCAGACGATGATGTGGCTGATGCCCTTGTCACCATCGCTGAAGTCGCCGGAGCCATCGCTGTCGGCCCAGACGGTCTCACCGGCCTTGGCGCCCTCGAAGAGGGTGTTCACGTGGCCCGGCGCGGACTGCTCGGATCCGGCCTTCACGACGACGAGGCGGTAATCCTGCGTCAGCGTGAACGTATCGCCCGGGTCCTCCCCGGGCAGCTTGACGCAGTCGTCGCCGAATGCGCTGGCCTGGTTGTTGTCGGATGTGCCCGGCGCGTAGCCGGTGACTGTCGCCCATTTGGTCGCGGCCGAGGCCGTGGCCGGGGCGAACGCGGCGACTGCGAGCAGCGACGCCGAAGCGAGCCCCGCGGCCGCACGAAGGACGCTGCCGCGTCGACGGCGAATGGAGGCGTGACGGTTCATGTATGTCCCCGAGCTATTAGGTGATGAAGGCCGATCCCGCTGTCTCGGGAGACTTCCCCGACGGCTTCGCGATCGTGCCGGATAAGAACAGGACCCGTCTAGTACCTTTGGCTACGGCCAAGGGCACCAGACCCCACCGGTCCCCAAATAAATGAGTCAGAGAACCGGTGCTGGGCGTCACCGTCCGGGTAGGACCGACCAGGACTTGTGGGCCCCACTGAGGGCGGGACCGTCGGACCAGGCCGTCGTGGCGGAGCGGCGCGATCGTAGCGCACGTGGTGCGTGCACGCCACGTCATTTTTTCGACGACCGACATTGGCCGCACGGCGGTCGCCGCGTCTTCGACCCGGGCGGACCGCCACGTCGTCACCGTCCGATGTCGCGGTGCCCCGGCGTGCCGTCCGACACCCTGGCCGGTAGGATTGACGGCCCATGGACAGCCCCCCGACGACGGTCCGCGCGCGCGTTCGCGACGCCCTCGAGCACGCCTGGAACGCTGCCGAAGCCGCGGGTACGCTCCCCGCGCACCCGGCCGACCACGAGCGACCCGCCATCGCGGTGGACCGGCCCGCCAAGGCCGAGCACGGCGACCTGGCGACGAACCTGGCGATGCAGCTGGCCCGGCCACTCCGCCGCCCACCCCTGGCGATCGCGACCGCCCTCGTGGAGGCGCTCGTGACGACGGCCACGGATCCGGCGAGCCCGATCGCCGAGGCCGTCGTGGCGCCGCCGGGGTTCGTCAACCTGCGCCTGTCGGACGCGGTGCTGGCGACGACGATCGACCCCATCCTCGCCGTCCCCCGCGAGCTGGGGCCGCGTCGCACCGCTCGGGACCCGAGCCGTGAACGTCGAGTTCGTGTCCGCCAACCCGACCGGTCCGCTCACGATCGGCAATGCGCGCGGCGCCTTCGTCGGCGACCTCCTCTGCCGCGTCCTCGCGGCCGGCGGCCAGCGAGTCACGCGCGAGTACTACTTCAACGATTCGGGCGGCCAGATCGACAAGCTCGGCGGGTCCGTCCTCGCGCTGCGACGCGGCGAGCCCGTTCCCGAGGACGGCTACCACGGCGATTACGTCGCGGATCTCGCGTCGTCGATCCCGAACGAGACCTGGGCCGCGGCGACGGCCGATGACGCCGATCCGGCGGCGGTCCTCGGTCACTGGGCCGCCGGCACGATCCGCGCGTCGATCGAGGCAAGCCTGGAGCGGCTCGGTGTCCATTTCGACGTCTGGAAGAGCGAGGGCTCGCTCCACGCCGAGGGCTGGGTCGAGCGGGCGATCGAGCAGCTTCGGGAGCGCGGCCATCTCTACGAGCAGGACGGCGCGACGTGGTTCCGCTCGACGACGTTCGGCGACGACAAGGATCGTGTCGTGCTCCGGTCCGACGGCCGGCCGACGTACTTCGCGGCCGACATCGGCTACCTCGCAGAGAAGTTCAGCCGCGGCTTCGACCACATCATCTATGTCTGGGGCATCGATCACCACGGCTACATCGCGCGGACGCGCGGCGCGGCGGCCGGCCTGGGGATCGACCCGGCCCACGTCGAGGTGATCCTCACGGGCTGGGTCTCGGTGATCCGCGACGGCGAGGTGATCGCAATGTCGAAGCGGGCGGGGGACATCTACCTGCTCGACACGCTCCTCGATGACATCGGGGTGGACGCCGCCCGCTGGTTCTTCGCGTCACGCGGTGCCAACCTGGACATGGATATCGACGTCGAGCTCGCCAAGCGGCAGTCGGCGGACAATCCGGTGTACTACGTCCAGTACGCCCATGCCCGGATCGCGTCGATCCTGCGCAAGGCGGCGGACGTGGGGCTCCGACCCGCCACGAGCGTCGAGGGCCGGCTTGCGGGAGCGCCGGAGGCCGCGCTCGCCCGGGCGGTCATCCGGTTCCCGGAGGTCGTGGAGGACGCCGCGACGTCAGAGGAGACCCACGGGGTCACCGCCTATGCGACCGAGCTGGCCACCCAGTTCCATGCCTTCTACCGGGATGCCCGGGTCGTCGACGAGGACGCGCCGGAGGTGTCCGCCGCCCGGCTCGCGCTCGTCACGGCCGCGATGACGACCCTCGCGAACGCCCTCGGGCTGCTGGGGATCAGCGCGCCGCAGTCGATGTAGCGCGTCGAGGCGTCGACCCGCGGCCCTAGCCGGCCAGCCCGAGGACGCCGGCGAGCCGGCTCAACGTCGTCTGGTCGGAGGCGACGACGACCCACCGCTCGGTGCCGCCGGCTCCGGGGAGGAGCGCGGCCCATTGCGACAGCCCGCTGACGATCGGTCCGGCCGCCTTCTCGAACTCCTCGGCATCCGCGGGGGTGTCCCACGCCGTCCGGAGCACGACGCCCCACGCACCGTCGGGACCGTTGACGACCGCGATCCGGTCGCCGCCCCAGCCCGCGGCCGCCGCCTTCGCGTCGGCCGCCGAGATCGCCGTGTTCTGCTTCAGCCAGACGCCGAGCTGGAACTCGCCGAACGTGTCTTCCAGGGCGGTCGACCAGCCGGATCCGAGCCGGGTCGGGAGGTCCTTCGGCAGGGTGACCGCGATCGGCATCTCGCCCGACGCGTACTTCTCCGGGTGCATGACCTGCTCGCTCGAGGCCGGCGGCTTCGCGAACGCGGCGTCGACGGCCTGCCAGCCGCCCTGCCCCTGAAGCCCCTGGACGAAGGCAAGGCCCTGCGAGTACGGGAACAGGAGCGACTCGCGCAGGATGGCCGGCATCGCCATCAGGTCCTTCGTCGACGGGTCGGCACTCGCCGCCTGCAGCATCTGGCCGAACTCGGCCTGGCTGAGGTTCTTCAGCTGCCAGTAGGACATCGACAGCGTCGCGTCGCCCTCGACGAGCGACAGCCGTCCGAACGACCGATCGCCCTGGCCGACCTCGTCGAGCTTCAGCGAGCCGAGGTCGAAGTTCTGGTCCTGGAGGGCGTGGGTGAACTCGTGGGAGAACGTCGACTTCTCGATCGGGCCGAGTGCGCCGGACTTCGAGACGACGTACAGCTTCTTGTCGTCCGGGTTGTACAGGCCGGCAACCTGGCTCCCGAGGAGCTTGACGTAGAGGTCCTTGAGGTTGGCGTCCGCGGGGAGCAGGCCGAGCGCCTTGTAGACCCGCTCGTTCGCCGCGATCAGGGCGGGCGGGTTGTCCTTGTCGAAGCCGTCCGCGACGAACTTCTTGATGCCCGCGTCGTCGAGGACGGTCGGGTGGACCGGAGCCTTTGGCTGGAGCTCGCGGATCGCGACGACCTGGTCCTCGATCTGCTGGTAGACGGCTGCGGTGTCCTGGGAGCCGGCCGGGGTCGGCGCAGAGCTCGGCGGTACTGCGCTGGGGGCGGATGACGGGAGCGCCGCGGCGGACGGGCTGGGCGTCGTCGTGGCCGAGCCGCAGCCGACCACTGCGAGCGCGATGAGGATGGTGATCGGGAGCAGGGAGAGCCTGCGGGACCGCGACCTCACGGGCCGGTCCTGACGGGTGCGTAGCATCGGCGGATTGTTGCATGGCGAATCGTCCCGGGACGATGACGCGGTTGTCCTGACTTCCGTGTCGCTTTCTTAATCGACCTCCGCGTTGTGGGTGAATGCGTCAGGTCTAGCGTTCACTTCGGACCGAACCCTCAGGGTTCCATCCTCCCTCCCTCCGAGCGGGGGCGCCGATTGGGCAGGCGTCCCCGCTCTTTCTTTGCGCCTCGTGCCTGCGGTGAACGGGCCGTGGAACGCAGTCGGGGGTTCCCCGGGGGGGCCGACGCCCCCACCCGTTGAGTGGTTCGGGGTGCAGTCGGCTGTGACAGAATTGGCTGCATGGAATTGACGTGGTATGGGCGGACCTGCATTCGTCTTCGTGGGCGCGACGCCGTTGTCGTCGCCGATCCCTACCAATCGGTGGTCGGGCCCACCGGCCGCGGCATCACCGGCGAGATCGTGACGTTCTCGCACCCGGACGATCGACCGCTGCCGAAGGCAAAGGGCCGTCGATCCCGGGACGGGTCGACCCTGCTGCCGTCGTCGCTCGAGGAGGCGTTCGTCCTCGACGGCCCGGGGGAGTACGAGGTCCGCGACGTCCTCGTCACGGGGGTCCGCACCTACCGCGACGACGCCAAGGGCGCCGAGCGCGGCAAGCAGACCGCGTTCGTCGTCGAGCTGGACCTGATGCACACGATCCACCTCGGTGAGATCGGTCACCTGCTGACCGAGGAGAAGCTCGGCGACATCGGACCCATCGACATCGCCTGCGTGGCCATCGGTGGCACCCTCTCGCCCCAGCGCGCGGCCGAGCTGATCGCCCAGCTGGATCCGAAGATCGTCGTCCCGATGCCGCTCGACGAGGACGCCCCGGAGACCCGCGACGCCCTCGCGAGGTTTCTCCACGAGATGGGCGGCGAGCCGGCCGTCCAGCCCAAGCTGTCGGTGACGATCTCGGGCCTGCCCGCCGAGACGACGACGGTGCTCCTCGAGGCCCGCGGCAAGGTCTAGACGCCTCGGGTCAGGCTCCCTCGCGGGCCGGACGCCGGTCGAGGACGATCTTCCCCCGCTTCACGACGGTTCCGACGAGATCGGCTGCGGGCCAGTACGGGATCTGCCGCGAGGTCGGCACGTTCCAGACGACGAGGTCCGCCTGCTTGCCCGCTTCGAGCGAACCGATCTCGTCCGCTCGGCCGAGCGCCTGGGCCGCGTTGATCGTCACGCCGGCGAGCACCTCGTCCGGCGTCATCCGGAGGTTGAGGCAGGCCGCGGTCATCGCCAGCGGCAGGCTCGGTGTCGGTGATGTGCCGGGGTTGAAGTCCGTTCCGATCGCGACCGGCACGCCCCGATCGATGAACGTCCGCGCCGGCGCGTGGTGATCCTTCATCAGGAACCACGTCGTCGCCGGGAGGAGCGTCGCGACGACCGGACGGCCATCGGCAGCCGCGGCGGCCAGGGCGGCGATACCGGCCTCGGAGGGCGTCGCGAGGTGGTCGGCCGATGAGGCGCCGATCTCGGCGGCCAGCTCCGCACCGCCACTCGGCGCGAGCTCGTCCGCATGCAGCCGTGGCCGCATGCCGAATGCGGCAGCCGCCTCGAGGATGCGCCGCGACTGGTCGGCGCTGAACACGCCCTCCTCGCAGAAGACGTCGGCGGCCACGGCGCGTCCCTGCGCCGCGACGCCGGGCAGCTGCTCGTCGAGGAGCCGCCGGACGTAGGTCTCGGTGGCGTCCGGTCGGCCGCGCAGCTCCGGCGGGACCGCATGCGCACCGAGCCAGGTCGGAACGACCTCGATCGGGCCCTCCGCGCCGAGGAGGTGGGCGACCTCCAGGAGCCGCAGCTCGGTCGGCAGGTCGAGGCCGTATCCGGACTTCGCCTCGACCGTCGTGACCCCGTGACCGAGCATCTCGGCGAGCCATCGTCGGCCGTGGTCGAGGAGCTCCTCGACG
>CAWFND010000010.1:0-100960 GCA_963817095.1 uncultured Chloroflexia bacterium | reverse complement strand
AAGGGCTCGGGCTTCCTGCATGCCCGCCGCGATCGGCAGCCGGGCCTCCGGCCGACGACGATCTCGCACGGCGCCAACGCGGTCCTCGGTCAGCGAGGGGCGTCCACCCGGTACCGCGCCGAGTTCGACTGGCAGGGGACGCTGGACCCGACGCCGTGGCTCGCCGTCCCGGACGCCCTGTCCTACGTCGGCGGCCTCGTCGGCGGGGGCTGGCCGGCCCTGATGGAGCGGAACCACGCGCTCGCCGCGACCACGCGGGCGGTCATGACCGACGCGCTCGGTCTCGACTCGTGGCTCCCGGCGCCCGAATCGATGTTCGGTTCCATGGTCGCGCTGCCGCTGCCGACGTCGGGACCGCTCGCGTCGGCCGGCGCCGGCTCTTCGCCGCTCGACACGGACCCGCTGCAGGGGCGCCTGGTCGACGAGGACCGGATCGAGGTGCCGATCTACCCCTGGCCGGTGCCGGCCGCTGAATCGCCAGATCTTCCGCGTCGGCTGATCCGCATCTCCAGCGCGCTCCACAACGGCCCCGACGATGTCGAGCGTCTCGCCGCGGCGCTCGCGGGGATCGCCGCCGCCGGCGTCGCCTAGAACCCGCCTCCCGAGCCGCCGCCGCCGCCGCCCGAACCGCCGCCTCCGAACCCGCCCCCGCCGCCGCTCCCCGACGATGACGGCGCGTTTCCGATCGTCCCGAGGGCGGCCATCATCCCCCCGATGTTCGGGATGGGGGAGCTGGAGAAGACTCCGCCGCTTCCCGCGCCCGCACCGGCGAAGTCGCCGCCGCTGCTGAAGCCGGACGCGCCGCCAGCGCCCGTCCCGTACCACGTCGGCATCCAGAACGACCCCGGCGCGACCCGACCCTGCCGTGCGTCCTCGACGCTCCGCTCGAGGACGCTCTCGATCTCCGCGTGCAGCCCGAGCGCGGTCCCCCAGACGACGGCCTGGTCGGGTGTCTGGAGCCACGGCAGGCCGGCCTCCGTGACGACCTGGTCCATCGAGCGCGCCTGATCCATCGTCTTCTTCAGCGTGCGCCGGTACGCCGCCAGCATCGCCCGGATCATCGCGCCCGCCAGCGTCACGGACGGCATCTGCCGCCCGATCAGGAGGACCGCGATCCCGGCGACGACCAACGCGATCCCGAGGAACAGGAGCCCGTTGCTCGGGAGGTTGATCCCGAAGAAGATGCCGACGCCGCCGAGGACCGCGATGAGGATGCCCCGCGTCGACCAGCGCTCGATGACCCGCGACGGCTTCTCGCCGAACCAGCCACGCTTGACGACCTCGGTCTCGAGGGCCCGGTCGAACGCGGGCACGGCGGCCCCGAAGCCCAGCAGGTCCTTCGGCTCGATGTAGCCGGTCGGGTCGTGATCGACGACTCGCAGCCGCTGCTCCGCCTCGTCCTCGGCCGGTCCGAGGGGCCGCGCCTCGTTCAGCCGCTGCCGGGCGAGCGTGTTCGCGTCGGGTGCGGGCGGCTCCAGCTCGATGCCGACCTTGCGGCCCGTCCCGAGAATTCCGTGCTCCTCGCGGAAGGCGATCCGGCCGCGACTCGCAAGGTCGAGCATCGCGCTCGTCAGGGCCCGCCGCGACGAGCGCCCGTCCATGACGAAGGCACCGCTCGCGGGGGTGAGGGCTTCGGGCGGACCGGCCATCAGGACGGACGGATCGTCGAGGTAGACGGGATCCTTGCCAAAGCGGCGCCACGACCACAGGGCTCGTCCGACGATCAGCGCGGCGAGCAGCGGTGCGACGAGGAGCCCGAGGACCGCGTCGACCTGGCGCCCCCGCTCGAGCGTGGCCGCGTGCTCGGGCGTCGTGGCGGCGTCGACCTTCGTCATCGCGGCGAGCAGCGCGCCATCGAAGTCGCCGCCGCGGAGCTTCGGGACCATGTCCTCGTCGAAGATCTTCTGCTTCTCCGCGTTGTCGAGGAACGTCGCGCGGAAGCCCGGGCCGCCGTACAGGATCACCTGGCCGTGCTCGTTGCCCGGGTACATGTCGAAGAGGATCACGAGGCCGTCGTCGAAGCCCTTCCGCCCGACGCCCCACTGGTCCATCAGGGCGCGGGCGTCCTGGTCGGCCTCCTCGGTCGTCCGGCCGTCCTCGACCCCCTGGGTCAGGACGACGACCTGGGCCCCGGTCCGCTCCTCGATGCCACGGATCGTCGCCTGGACCTTCGCGATCGTGTCGGGGCGGAAGATCCCGGCTCCGTCGTAGACGCGGACCCCGGGGTCGGGTCCAGGAAATGGCGGACCCGCCGCCAGCGACGCCGGGCGCGAGGAGCAGCGGCGAGCGTCGCCGCGGCAACCGCGATCACGGCGGATGCGCGGCGGGCGAGACTGACGATGTGACGGGTCCATCGCGCAGAGCCTAGCGTGCCCTACGCTTCGCCCGCCATGCGCCCGCTCATCGCCCTCCGTCGCTGGATCGCGGAACATCCGGTCGCGTTCGATCGGCTTCTGATCTCCGCGGGGTTCGCGGCGGGGCTGGTGGCGTTCGTCAACGGCGCCCACGACGACGTGCCACTGGTCAACATCCTCGGCGCCCTGCTCGCCGGCGGCGTCTTCGCGGCGCTGATCGCCTGGTCGCGGCGGCGCCAGCGCGGCCGCGAGGAGCAGGCCCGGCGTGTCGTCATCGACGAGCGGATGCGGATCGCCCGCGAGCTCCACGACGTCGTCGCCCATCATGTCAGCGTGATGGGCGTCCAGGCCGCGGGAGCACGACGGATCCTCGACAAGCGTCCCGAGGAGGCCGCCGCGGCGCTCGAGGCGATCGAGGCGACGAGTCGGCAGGCCGTGGTCGAGCTCCAGCAGCTGCTCGGGATGCTCCGCTCGACCGACGATGCGTCCACGATCGAGGGTCGGCCCGGCATCGGCCAGCTCGCAGCCCTCGCGACCGCGAGCCGGGACGCCGGTCTGCCGGTCGAGCTGCATCGTCGAGGGCACCCCGCCCGACGCGCTCCCCGCGACGCTGGACCTCTCGATCTATCGGATCGTCCAGGAGGCGCTGACGAACGCGATGAAGCATGGCGGCCCGGGGACGAAGGCCGAGGTCCGGGTCCGGTTCGCGCAGCGGTCCGTCGAGCTGCTGATCAGCGATGACGGCGGGGGCGGCGGGTCCGGCGGTGGCGGCGACGGCGGCGGCCGCGGGATCGTCGGGATGCGCGAGCGGGCCAGCCTGTTCGGCGGGGAGCTGACCGCGGGTCCGCGCGCCGAGGGCGGCTTCGTCGTCCGCGCCATCCTCCCGATGACCGGAGCCGCGTGATGGCCGAGGACCGGCGGATCCGGGTGGTCCTCGTCGACGACCAGGCGATGGTCCGCGGCGGCTTCCGGATGATCCTCGGCGCCGAGGACGACATCGATGTCGTCGGCGAGGCGGCCGACGGCGCGGGCGCGATCGAGGCGATCCATCGCCTGCGTCCGGACGTCGTCCTGATGGACATCCAGATGGCCGGGATGGACGGGCTCGAGGCGACCCGCCGGATCGTCTCGGGACCGGACGGCGCGACGACCCGCGTCGTGATCCTGACGACATTCGAGGTCGACGAGTACGTCTTCCGGGCGATCCGCAGCGGGGCGAGCGGCTTCCTCCTGAAGAACGCCCCGCCGGACGATCTCGTCGGCGCGGTCCGCGCGGTCGCCGACGGCGGCGCGCTCCTCGGCCCGACGGTGACCCGACGGCTGATCGAGGCGTATGTCGCCGCTGTTCCGGCACCGGCCTCGGACGGCGGTCTGCTGGCCCGCCTGACGGAGCGCGAGCGCGAGGTCCTGGTCCTCGTCGCGCGAGGCCTGACCAACGCCGAGATCGCCGAGGAGCTCGTCGTCGGCGAGGCGACCGTGAAGAGCCACGTGTCGAGCATCCTCGCAAAGCTCGAGCTCCGGGATCGCGTCCAGGCCGTGGTCTTCGCGTACGAGTCGGGGCTCGTCACCGCCCAGGCCTGACGCTTCGACCCGTTCGGCGTCCCCCGCGAGGGGGAGGGGCGTCTCGACGATCCCCCGCAGGGGGGACCCGGATTTCCGCCCTGCGCCCGATGGCGCGACCGCACCGCGGACCGACGATCCGGGCACGCCCGACGACCAGCGTCGGACGACCTGCCCAGGAGCCCACCACCCCGATGACCACCCCGCCCATTCCAACGGATCGCCCGATGGTTCGTGCCGTCGGCCTCGGTCGCCGGTTCGGCGACCAGTGGGCGATCCGGGACCTCGACCTGGAGCTCGCTCCCGGTGAGGTCTTCGCCCTCCTCGGACCCAACGGCGCCGGCAAGACGACGACCGTCCGGATGCTGACGGCGTTGATCGGCCCGACCGCCGGCAACGCCTGGCTCGACGGGATCGACGTCGCCGCCGATCCCCAGGAGGTTCGCCGCCGGATCGGCCTGCTGACCGAGACCCCGTCGCTGTACGAGCGGCTGAGCGCCGACGAGAACCTCGACTTCTTCGGCCGTCTCCACGGCATCCCGCCCGACGTCCGGGCGCGCCGGATCGGCGACCTCCTCCACCTGTTCGGCCTCGACGATCGTCGCCACGACCGTGCCGGCTCCTTCAGCAAGGGGATGAAGCAGAAGCTCGCGATCGCCCGGGCCCTGCTCCACGAGCCGAAGGTGCTGTTCCTCGACGAGCCGACCTCCGGCCTCGATCCGGAGGCGGCACATGTCGTCCGGGACGCGATGGCGACGCTCAAGCAGCAGGGACGAACGATCGTCCTCGCCAGTCACAACCTCGACGAGGTCCAGCGGCTGGCTGACCGCGTCGGCTTCATCCGCGGCCGGCTGCTCCAGGTCGACAGCCCGGCCCGGCTCCGGGCCGCCGCCGCGGAGCCGGTCATCGTGGCCGACCTCGTCTCGCAACCGCCGGCCGACCTCGTCGCCGCGGTGCGCGACCGGGCCTTCGTCCGCGACGTCGCCGTCGACGACCGGCGCCTCCGCGTCCGCGTCGCGGATGCGGACCTCGCCACGCCGGAGCTTGCCCGCGTCCTCGTCCAGCGGGGCGCCGCGATCCTCGGCATCCGGTCCGAGATCGCCAGCCTCGAATCCGTCTACTTCGACGTCATGGGCCTCGGGCCCACCACCGCGGGAGCCCTGTCGTGATCCGTCCCTCCATCGTCGCGGCGGTCGTCCGCCGCGAGCTCCTCGAGATCGTCCGGAACCGGACGCTCCTTGCCGCGATCGTCGTGCCGCCCGTCCTGCTGGTCGCGCTGCCGATCCTCGTCACGTCGTTCGGCACGTCGACCGACCTGCCGCCGCAGGTCATCCAGAACATCATCGCGTCCCGCCCCGAGTGGGCCGCCCTCGACCCGAAGCAGATCGCGGACGCGTTCGGCCTCCAGCAGATGCTGGTCTTCTTCCTTCTGATGCCGGCGACGATCCCGCTCGCGGTCGCGTCCTACTCGATCGTCGGTGAGAAGCAGACCCGCAGCCTGGAGGCCGTGATCGCGGCGCCGATCTCGACCGAGGAGCTGCTCACCGGCAAGGCGATCGCGGCGATCACGCCGGCCATCGCGACGGTCTGGCTCGCATACGCGGCGCTGATCGTGATCTCGGGCATCGTGCTCGGCCCCGAGCTGGCGCGGATCGTCGTCGACCCGACGTGGCTCGCGACCGTCTTCGCCCTCGGGCCCGCGATCGGGCTCGTCTCCGTGGTCGCCGGCGTCGCGATCAGCTCGCGCGTCGGCGACCCACGCTCGGCTCAGCAGATCGGGACGGTCATCGTGCTCCCGCTCGTCGGGTTCCTGGTGATCCAGCTGTCGTCCGGCCGGATCCTGTCGGCCCGCGAGTACCTGGCCGCGGCGGGCGTTGCCACGCTCCTCGGGCTGGTGGGTCTTCGGGTGGCCGCCCGGCTGTTCGGCCGCGAGTCCATCCTCACCCGCTGGATGTAGCGAGCGTCAGCCGAGGCTCCCGACGGACCCTCGGCGACGCCCCACTCGCAGCCGGCCGTCCGCCGTCAGGATCACCTGCGGCGGTCGCGGCCGGCCGTTGTACGTCGAGGACAGGCTCGCGGCATAGGCGCCGGCGTCGCGGATCGCGACGAGGTCCCCCCGCCGGAGCGGCGGCAGGACGTGGTCGCCCAGCTCGTCGGTCGACTCGCAGATCGGGCCGTGGACGGCGGCGGACTCGAGCGACGGATCGCCCCTCGGCGGGACCGGCAGGACCGGTGCGGCCGTCGAACCCGGGTGGACCGGCCGGCCGAGTGACGTCAGCGCGACGATCGGGTGCCGGCCGCCGTACAGCGCGGGGCGGATGATCTCCGTCATCCCCGTATCCAGGACGACCTGCCGCCCGCCGCGGTCGCGGACATGGAGCACGCTCCCGACCAGCCAGCCGGCGCGGGCGACGAGGAACCGGCCCGGCTCGGTGGCCAGCCGGTCGGCCGGCGATCCGCCGGGATCGCGTCGAGGAGGGCGGGGAGCTCCCGTGCGAACCGCTCCGGGCTCGGCCCGGGATCGTCGAACGGCGGGACGGCGAACCCGCCGCCGACGTCCAGCGTGTCGAAGTCCGGCAGGGAGCCGCGGAGCAGCCCGAGCACCGCCAGCCCGCGCCGGACGGCGTCGCGCCAGGCGTCGACCGCCCCGAGCTGCGACCCGACGTGGAGATGGACGCCGCGTGGCCGCAGCCCCGGGCCGGCCGCCGCGACGCGTTCGACGGTCGCGCTCAGCTCGGTCTCCGTCATCCCGAACTTCGAGCCGCCGCTGCCGACGGCGAGAACGGCCTGCGTCTCGGGCGCGACGTCCGGGTTGAGCCGGAACAGGACGTCGAGCGGCGGGCGACGCCCGCTGCCGAGTCCTGCCCGTTGTGACCCCTCGATCAACGCCGCGGCTTCGTCGGCCGACTCGATCGCGAGCCACAGCGGCGGATCCGCGTCCCGGGCCGCCCGCACCGCGGCGGCCAGGTCGGCGTTCGTCTTGCCGACGCCCTCGAACGTGATCCGCGCGTTCGGGACGCCGGCCGTCCGGGCGATCGCCCACTCGCCGCGTGAGACGACATTGGCGCCGATCCCGGTTCCGGGCCTGCGGCCGCCGGCCCCACCCGTGACGAGGGCGACGACGGCCGCGACGTCGTTCGCCTTGACCGAGTACTGGCGGATCCACGGGTCGGGGAACGCCCTGGCGAGCTCCTCCGCCGCGGCGTCGATCGTCGCCTCGTCCGTGACGTAGAGCGGCGTCCGGTGCCGCCGCGCTGCCGCTCGCAGCGCGTCCGCGATCTCCGGCAGGCGGTCCACCGGATCAGTCAGGAACGACCATCCCGATGATCGTGCTGATGACGCTCAGGACGACCGCGCCGATGCTGGCCCAGAGGATCGCCTCGAGCGAGAGATTGGGCGGGAAGCCGGCGATCGTGAAATCGAACTTCAGGTTGTTGCTGACCCAGGCGATGAGGAGCAGCAGCCCGCCATTGATGACGAACCCGAACAGCCCGAGGGTCATCATCCGGATCGGGAGGGACAGCATCCGGACGATGGGCTTGATCAGGCCGTTGACGACGCCCGCGATCAGGGCGATGACGACCAGCCCGGGGAAGACGTCGCCCTTGTAGTCGATCTTCGGCAGCAGCCAGATCATGATCGCGAAGGCGATCGCGGTCGCGATCGTGCCGAGGACGAACGCTCTCATCTCGTGCCTCCACTCCCGTGCCCCGCCGCCGACCGGGCGATCATCGCAGGATCGTCCATCAGCGACGCAGCGTTTCCTCGAGGTGGGCCCGGACGGCGGGCCACTCGTCGTCGATCACGCTGTACCACGCCGAGTGCCGGACACCGTCGCCGGGCATGACCATGTGCTTCCGGAAGATCCCCTCGAACGTGGCCCCGATCCCGAGGAGCGCGGTCCGCGACGGCTCGTTGTTCGAGTCGGTCTTGAACTCGACCCGCCGGCAGCCGAGCACCTCGAACGCGTGGCCGAGCATCAGCAGCTTCGCCTCGCGGTTCGCGCCGGTCCGTTGCCAGCGGCGGCGCGACCCATGTCCAGCCGATCTCCACCCGGCGGTGCTCGAGGACGATGTTCATGTAGCGGCTGCTGCCGATCGGGCGCCCCGTCGACGCCTCGAGCGTGACGAACGGCATCTCCGCGCCGGCCTCGCGGGCCCGGAGCGCGGTCTCGGCCCACTCGCGCAGCTCGGACTCGGTCGTCGGACGGGCGATCGTCCAGCGCCAGATCGCGGGGTCGAGGGCGACCTCGGCGAGCCGCGGAACGTGATCGAGGGCGAGCGGCTCGAGCCGGACGATCCGGCCGTCCAGCGTGACCGGCTCGACGCGACCCGGGGTGGCGGTCATGCGCCCGATGGTAGCGGGTCGGTCGCATCGGAACGTCCCGCCTGGGCCGCCGGCCGCTAGAATTGATCGACCCACAGCGGAGCCGGCCCTTGAGCGAGTTCGCCGCGCGCGTCGACGCCTTCCTCGACGCGACCTTTGCCCTCGATCCCGTCTTCGCGACGACGATGGGCAACCACGCCCACGACGGCGCCTGGCCCGACCTGTCGGAGGCCGGCCGCGCGGCGCGGCTCCGCCACGTCGACGAATGGACGACCGCGTTCGCCGAGATTCGCCGACGCCGAGCTGACGGCGGACGAGCGGATCGATCGCGACCTGCTCCTCGGCGAGCTGGCCGCCCGGCGCTTCGGCGAAACGGTCCTCCACGAGGAGGCGTGGAGCCCGATGTGGTGGGTCTACGTGATCGGGGCAGGGTTCTTCGGCCTCCTGGCGCGCGAGTTCGCGCCACTCTCGGACCGGCTCGCGTCGATGGCGTCCCGAGCAGAGGGGCTGCCTCGGGTCCTCGTCGCCGCACGGGCGGCGCTGGTCGGGGTCGACGGCCGTCCGGTCGATCGCTTCCACACGGAGCAGGCGCTCGAGCAGTGGCCGGGCCTGATCTCGATCGTCGACGAAGCGATTCGCACCGGCCAGGCCGCCGCGGACGCGGGCGACGCCGAGGTCGAGGCCGTCCTGCCACGGCTGCGCGCGGCCCGCGAGGTCGCGGCCGGGGCGCTCGACGAGACCGAGCGACATCTGCGGGAGACGGTCCTCCCGGTCGGGCAGGGCGAGGGCCGCCTCGGCCCGGACCTGTTCGCCGCGAGTCTTGCCGTCACGATGCGGGACCCGACGGTGACGCCGGAGCGAATCCGGGAGCGCGCCGAGCACGAGTTCGACACCGTGCGCGCCGAGATGGTTCGGATCGCGCGCGAGATCGCCCCGGACTGGCTCGCCGGCGCTCCGCCGCCGGACGACGACATCGCCGTCGTCCGGGCCGTCTGGGACGCGATCGCCGTGGAGCACCCGGAGCGCGACGAGCTGCTCGACTTCTGCCGGTTGGAGGTCGGCCGGATCGAGGCGTTCTGCCGCGATCGCGAGCTCATCGGCCTCGCCGACGAGCCGCTCGAGATCACCTGGACGCCGGAGTTCCTGCGGGCGTCCAGTGCGGCGATGCTCAGCTCACCCGGTCCGCTGGAGGCCGGCCTGAAGGCGATGTTCTTCATCACCCCGATCGACGCGGATGCCAGCGCGGAGCAGGTCGAGTCCCATCTCCGCGAGGACAACGCCCGGATGCTCCAGGTGCTGACGATCCACGAGGCCGTGCCCGGGCACTACCTCCAGGGCGTATACGCGAATCGCGGAGCCTCACGGATCCGGGCGATCTTCTGGGACGGCGTCTACGCCGAGGGATGGGCGCTCTACATGACCCAGGGCATGATGGACGCGGGATACGCGGCCGCGGACCCGGCGCTCCTGCTCTGCCATTGGAAGTACTACCTCCGCTGCGTGATCAACGCCCTGCTGGATGTGGGAATCCACGCGACGGGGATGACCGAAGCGGAGGCGATCGAGCTGATGGTCGACGGCGGGTTCCAGGAGGAGGCGGCGGCCCGGTCGAAGTACGACCGCGCCCGGCTCACCTCGACCCAGCTGTCCACGTACTTCGTCGGCTCGATGGCATTCTGGGACCTCGAGGACGAGGCTCGCCGGCGGGCCGCGGTCGCGGCCGGCGCCTCCGCCGACTCGGTGCCGGTCCCGCGGGTCGTCGGCGACTACGGCGAGACACCCGGCTTCGACCACCGCGGCCACCTCGAGGCCTGCCTGTCCCACGGCTCCCCGCCGATGCCGCTGCTTCGACGCCTGCTCCTGGACTGACGCAGCTCGCGCGCGCGACCGACGCCGAGTCGCGTCAGGCCGGCGGGACGTTGTGGTTCCGCCGGAACAGGTTGCCGGGGTCCGTCCGGCGCTTCAGGGCCGCGAGACGGTCGTACGTCGCGTCGTCATAGGCCGCTCGGACCCGATCTTCCTCGCCGCTCCCGAGGAAGTTGACGTAGACCCCGCCGCTTGCGAAGGGGCGGATGGCTGCCGACAGCTCCTTGACCCAGCCCGTGACCCGATCGTCGTGACGCGGATCGGACCACGTCCCGAGGATGTTGTACGTCCACGCCGCCCGGCGGTGACCGAACGCCGTGTCGCCGTCGCGGACCCGTGCTACCGCGCCGCCCATCTGATGGAGGTGGATCTGCGTCAGGGGCGTCGCGAGCGCAGCGCCCCGCTCGAGGATGACGTCGATGACGCCATCGCCGAGGTCCGCCAGATAGCCCGAGCTGGTCCGGGTCCGGAGCCCCGGAGGCGCACCGTCCTGGAGCATCGCCTGGAGCGCGGGGTAGGGCATCGGACCGAAGACGTCCGCGAACGGCTGGAGCGCCCGGATCGGCGCGAGGAGCGCCTGCCCGGCATCGATGTCGCCCACGTAACAACCGACGATCGCGACGACGGGCTTGCCGTGGAGCTCCATCGGAACGAACGGCGCCGGCGGGGCACCCGCCACGGCTGCCAGCGTCGTGAACTCGTCGGGCAGGGTGTCGGCCCACGACCGGTATGCCCGGAGCACGTCCCTGCCGCGGTCCATCGGGAAGAGCACCAGCCCGCCGAGGACGGTCGCGACCGGATGGAGGCGAAGCTCGAACGACGTGACGATCCCGACGTTGCCGCCGCCCCCACGGAGGCCCCACAGCAGCTCGGCGTCCTCCGCATCGCCAGCCCGGACGATGCTTCCGTCCGCGAGGACGACCTCGGCCCCGACGAGGTTGTCGCAGGCAAGGCCGTGGCGACGCATCAGCCAGCCGATCCCGCCGCCGAGCGTCAGGCCGGCGACGCCCGTCGAGGGAATGAGCCCGCCCGTCGTGGCGAGGCCGTGGGCAGCCGTCGCCGCGTCGAGCTCGCCCCAGGTCACGCCCGGCTGGACCCGCGCGAGCCGCCCACCGGCGTCGATCTCGATCCCGCGCATGGGCGCGAGGTCGATGAGGATCCCGCCTTCGGTCGTGCTCAGCCCGGACAGGCTGTGGCCGCCGGCCCGGACCGCGACCTCGAGCCCCGAGGTGCGGGCAATCCCGACGGCCGACACGACATCGGCGGTCGTCCGACAACGCAGGATCACCGCGGGGCGCCGGTCGAACATCCCGTTCCAGACCGCTCGAGTGGCGTCGTAGTCGGGGTCGTCGGGGCGGACGGCCTGGCCGCGGAAGCCCTCTGTGGCCACGGCGGTGGGTTCGTGCAGGGTCGTCATCGGGACTCCTCGGGGCCCATCGGTGGGCCACACGATCGTCGCAACCCTACGCCCCTCCGGCAGTGCCGCCGATCACGACCTGGCGGTGATCCCCGTCACAGCGCTCCTATGGCGGCGGTCAGTCGACGCTCGGCTCCGCCGGCCACGCTGCGCCCGGCTCGTCCGCGACGATCCGACGGCGGACCCGATCGGGCTCTTCGATCACGAAGCGCCCCGCCTCGATGCGGATCGTCCCGTCCGCCGTCAACGCGGCCAGGGCCCGGTTCACGTTCTCGCGGCTCGCCCCGACCATCGCCGCCAGGGTCGATTGGGACAGATGTGGCGTCCGCGCGACCCGCTCGTCCGTGACGCCGGTCGATTCGGCCAGGTCGAGCAGCCGCAGGACCACCCGGTCCGCGAGCGGCCTCCGGGCGAGTGTCAGGAACATCCCGGTCTGCCACTGTGACGTCGAGGCGACACGCTCGAGCAGCTTCAGCGAGACCGCGGGATATCGGCTGAGAAACGTCATCAGCGGCTCGCGGCCGATCACGAGCAGCGTCGCCGGCTCGAGCGCGATCAGGGTCATCACCCGCTTGTGATGCCGGGCGAAGAACCCGACCTCGCCGAGGAGCTCGCCGGGCCGCCAGAGGCTGTGCGTGATCTCGCCGCCATCGTCGCTGTAGATCGCATCCCGGAGCTGGCCGCTCGCGACGATGTACACGGCATCCGCCGGATCCCCGATGTCGAAGATGTGCTCGCCGCGCACGGCGCGCCGGATCGTCGCCGCCCGGGCGAGCGGCTCCACCTCGGCGGGTGAGAGGTCGCCGAACAGGGTCGTGCCGAGCAGCAGCAGGACGCGGTCGGGGTCGGGAACCGGCACGCGGCCGAGGATACGCTCAGCTGATCGCGATCGGTGCCGGGCGTGGGACTGCGGCGGGCTCCTGGACCATCGCCGCCGTCAGGTCCGCTGCGAGCCCGCCGCGACCGAGGGCCGCGATGTCGTCGCCGAATCGGGCGGCCCGCGCTGCGAACGACGGGTCGTCCAGGACGGACGCGATCGCGTGGGCGAGCGTCTCGGCCGACGCATCCAGCGGCAGGGCCACGCCGACGCCCGTCGCGGCGACGCGCTCGGCATTGAGGTCCTGGTCGCGTCCCTGGGGGATGACGACGATCGGCCGTCCGGCCGCCAGCGCGGCGGTGATCGTGCTGAGCCCGCCGTGGCAGACGATCGCATCCACGCCGGGCAGCAACGCCGCGTGGTCGACGAAGCCGCGGACGACGACGTTGGGCGGGGCCTGATCGCGGCCTCGTCAAGGACGCCACCCAGGGTCAGGATCGCCCGCACCGGATCGCCCGTGACCCGGAGACGGTCCATGGCGGCAAGGACCGGCCCGAGGGCGTCGCGTTGTCGCTGGAGCGTGCTCCCGAACCCGATCAGGACGGTGCGGCCGCCGCCGAGTGCCGACCTCAGTTCCACGTCATCGTTCGGGGAGCGGTCAGCGACCGGGACCGGTCGCAGGATCGGACCGACGTAGTGCGTGTTCGCCGGCAGGGCGGTGGATGGATCATCCTGGTCGAACCCGGGCGGGACGAGCGCGAGCACGACTGTCGAACGGCCGAGCACGCGGTCGACGAACCGGTCCGCCGTCAGTGGCTCCAGGCCGACGATCCCGCGCGTCTCTCCGGATGTTCACGACGTTCGGCCCCCAGCCCGTGTACGGCCGGTACAGCGTGTGGACGAGCACCGCGGTCGGGAGACCGAGCCGTTCCGCGACGGCGAGGCCCGCCCCGCTCATCGAGTCGACGACGATCCCGTCGATCGGGTCCGCCCGATAGATCGCTTGCAGCTCCTCGACCATGGCCGGCCCGTTGAGGATCGCGTCGATCTGGGGCCAGCTCGCTTCATGGCTCGTGGTCGGCGGGACGGATCGGACGTTCCGCCAGGGCACGAGCTCGGCGCCCGCAGCGTCGACCACTGCACGCATGGACTCCGGTGCGCTGACCCGGACGCGGAGTCCACGAGCCCCAAGCCGCTCGGCCAGGGCCATGGCCGGCGGGACGTTTCCGCCTCCCTCCCACGTCACCACCAGGATGTTCGCGCTCATCGTCGTCCTCGCCTGCGCTCCGTTCGTGCGGAACGGCTCCTGGCGGAGATCGTCGTTCGGGGGCCCGGGCTCGGCGATGTCGCCGATCACAGCCCGGGAGTGACGGGGATCACAGCCGGGCGGGCGCTCGGGCCGCTGTCCGGGCCACGCTCGTCAGCGGCCTCGCGATGGGCGAGACGTGGGCCGGCGGGGCTTCGCCGACGGCGGGCGCGTCGCGGTCGGCTTCGTCGCAACCGCCTCCCGGATCCGGTCGATGTCGTCGTCCGCAGCGGCTGCGGCGTCGCGCAGGCGCCGGATCGCCGGCGACTGCCGGGTGGCACCCCCGGCGCGATCGAGGTCGGCGGCAACGCCAAGCAGCTCGTTCCAACGGGCGCGATCCAGGTACCTGTGCCCCTCCCAGTGGTGGACCCCGAGGAACGCGGCCACCTCGTCATCGCCGAGCCACCGCTCCACGAGCGTGGCCGGGTCCCGAGTGGTCGCCGGGTGGGCGAGGCCGATCGCCAATCGCGTCCGACGGATCGCGGTGTCGTCGAGGCCGCCTTGACGGAGCGGCGAGGCCAGCCGCAGCGCGTCGAACGTCGTCCGATCCAATCCGTCCACGACCTCCGCGAGCCGGTGCGCCACGGCGGCGGGCTCGGTCGTCGAGATCGCCCCACGGACCCGGTCGTGGACCGGTCGGAGCCGGAGATCGGACAGGGCCTCGTCCAGGGACGGGACCCACGCTCCTGCCAGCTCCGCGGCGAGCGCCGACCACGGCTCGTCCGTCGATGCGACCACCTCGGCCATCCAGTCGATTACGAGGCAGCCGTAGGCGTCGAGCTCGACGAACAGGCCCCGCGATCGCAGCTCGCCGACAGATCGCAGCGTCTCCAGGCCGGACCGTCGGTCGCGGAGGCGGAGCCAGCCGTCATCGGGCCCGCCGAGCTCGAGCGCGACCGCGACGGTGTCCCGTCGCATCGTCTTCGAGCCGTCGGGGTGCTTCTCGGCGAAGGCGACGGAGTCCCGGATCCAGCCGGCTGCGGATCCGAATTGGTTGAGGTATGCAACGAGCGAGCGATCGGCGCCCCGTCCGTTCGTGTAGGCGAAGACGTCCTCGATCACGCCGCCGCCGTCCGCCACGACGTCGTACAGCCGGAAGTCGGCGGAGCCCGCGTACCGTCGCCGGTCGCGGAGGAGCGGGACGATCTGGTCGTCGAAGTGGGCCTGGAGACCGCCGTCGGGCTGCTCGTCGAGCCGGGCCCGCTGGAACTCCATGCCGTACTTCTCGGTGAATCCCTCGAGCTGGCCGTGGCCGACCATCGGCAGCCCGGGCAGTGTCGCGAGGAGCGTCACCGCGCCGAAGTACTTCGCCCCGGTCCCGAACTGCTCGATCGCGGTCTCCTCGTCGGGGTTCGTGAGGAAGTTCACGTATCGCCCGAGGATCGCCGGGTCGAACTCGACGGTCTCGCGGATCACCGTCCGGTAGCCCGCGTTGTTCTCGTCCCGGATCATGTGCATGAACGCGCTGTTGTAGACGCGGTGCATCCCGAGGGTCCGGACGAAGTAGCCCTCGAGCAGCCAGAACGCCTCGGCGAGCAGGAGCGTGTCCGGCGCCTCGGCCGCGACGCGATCGACGACGTCCCGCCAGAACTCGGTCGGCATCAGGCGGTCGAAGACGGCCTTCGGGATCGCGTGCTCCGCGCGGGACGGGATCGCGCCGCCGTGACCGGGCTCCGGATACCAGAGCCGCTCGACGTGCTTCTTCGCGAGGACCATCGCGGCATCGAACCGGATGACCGGGAACCGTCGGGCGACGTCGAGGATCGTCTGGATGACCACCTCCCGGACCTGCGACTGGAGGAAGTCGAGCTGGGCGGTGTCGTTCCACGGGAAGCTCGTCCCGTCGTTGCCGTGGTAGAGATACCGTCGCTCGCCGGTGGCCGTGTCGCGTCGCTCGAAGACGACGGCCGCGTCGCTGTCGTCCCAGTAGTGGTCCTCGATCCGGATCTCGACGCGCGGGTCGTCGGTGAGGTTCTCGCCCTCGAACCGGTAGGCCGGGTAGGGCGGCTCGGCGAGCTGGACGAACCGCTCCGGGTGGTCGATGACCCAGTGCGAATCGATCCCCATGTGGTTCGGGACCATGTCGCTCGCCAGGCGGATCCCCAGTCGCCAGGCCTGGTCGCGCAGCCGCGCCAGGGCCTCTTCGCCGCCGAGGTCGTCGGCGATCCGGTAGTCGTCGAGCGAGTACGCGGAGGCCACCGCGTCCGCGTTGCCGCGCCAGCGCTTGATCCGCTCCGAGGCCCTCGACCGCTGCCACAGGCCGATCAGCCACAGCCCGGTGATCCCGCGCCCGGCGATCGCAGCAAGCTCCTCGTCCGGGATCGCATCGAGCGTCCGGATCTCGCGGCCGTGCCGCCGCGACAGCTGGTCGAGCCAAACGTACGTGCTCTTCGCGAGGAGAACCAGTCGCGGCATCCAGTCGCGGTCCTCGGAGAACCGCTCGATCTCCGTGTCCGCTCCCGCGAACGACGGCGCCTCGCCGCCCCCCGGCCCGCCGCCGCCGCCGAACCGGAGATGGAGCCCGCGATGCTCCTCGGCGAGGATGCCGATCGCCGCCTCGAGGCGGCCGCTGAGCTGATCCAGGGCGGATCCGAGCAGCCAGCCCCAGTGGTCCCGGACGTAGCGGAGCTGCCCGCTCAGCGAATCCGGCGATTGGCGGGCCGGCTCTCGAAGCATCTCGAGGAGCGACACGCCTCCGGCCGTGTCGCCGCCGTCGTCGATGGTGAGCGTGGCCTGGTGCCGTTCCAGGGCCCGGATCACGGCCGCGAGGCTCGTGGCCGGCAGACCGCGATCGTCGACGAGCTCGCGCAGCGGCGCGACCGCCGGGTTGTCGTTTGCGAGGTGGACGAGGACGAGGTCCTCGAGGCGGGCGGGCGCACCCTCGTCGACGCCGGGGAAGGCGCCGGCGAACGATCGCAGGAGCGTCGTCGTGGGCCGGGACCCGACCTCGCCCCGAACGGCAGGCAGCGCGGCCCCGAAGGCCGACTCCGGTCGGCGGCGTGCGGCGGCGAGGATCGCGAGGTGGGCGGCCTCGTGGAGGACGCTGAGCGCCAGCAGCTCACCGGGCAGCGGCTGTCGTGCCTCGGCCGGGTGTTCCGCGACCAACGCCCCGACCACCCGTCGAGCGGTTGCCGGTTGGAGCGGGCCCGTCGTCGGGACCGCCGCGTCCAGGTCCAGCCGGTCGAGCGTCGCGCCCAGGAACGGGATCCGATCCATGGCGCCGAGTGTGGCACGTGGGTCCAGACGCGCGAGGGCGGGCGGGACCGCCGAGATCAGCCGGCCGGGACCGCCTCGCTGCGCCGCGTCGCCGTCACGTGCTCAACGCCGCGACGGAGCAGCTCGAGCCCGGCAGGATCGAACTCGTACGACCACTGCCGGAGCCGCTCCGGGCGGTCGAACCGCGTCTCGAGCCCGTTCGCGATCGACTCGCGCGACAGGAGGATCACGTCCGCTGTCCGGTCGATCAGGTCCAGCTCGCGTTCGCTGTCCATCGTCGCCGAGATCAGCTCGATGCCGGTCGCACCGGACAGCGCGAGGGTCTCCGACATGTTCTCCGTGCCGCGCGACGAGGCGCACACGAGTCCGACGCGCGACCCGGGCGGCAGCGCGGCGATCTCGTGGACGAGCTCCAGGTAGCCCGGCCCGACGAGCATCGCGACGACCGGGACACGGCCGTGGACGAGCGCCTGCGCCTCGTCCGCGTGGAACGTGGTCGTCGCGACGAGGTCGTAGTGGAACCGCTCGAGCCGATCCGGGAGGTCGTCCAGCAGGGCGCCCTCCACGTCGATCACGTCGGCGAAGATGTCGGACAGCCGCTGGGCGTCGTAGCCGGCGTCCGCGTTCGTGCATTCGGCGAACAGCACCTGGACCTTCGGGCCGGGCCGCTTCCGCTCGCTCGCGGCCGCGAACACCGCCGATGCCACTTCGTCCGCCCCGAACCCGGCGGCGGCCGCCCGCCGGATCATCTCGGCGACGATCCCTGCGAGGGCTTCCGCCCCGCGCCGTTGCGGCGGCCGCGCGGCGACGTGCGTGCCGGCCCCGTGGCGACTCGCGACGTAACCGGCGTCGGCCAAACGTCGATAGACCGCGCGGATGGTATTGGGGTTCACTCGGAGAGCGGCCCCCATCTCGCGCACGGGTGCGAGACGGGCGCCGGGCAACAGCCGCCCGGAGTCGATCTGGTAGGCGAGCTGCCAGTAGATCTGGGTCGAGATCGGGACGTCCGAGTCCCGCTCGACGTCGAGGTCGCCGGCAGCGACGGACGGACGCTCCTCGTCGGGGCGGTCGTCGTCGAATCTGGACACTTGTCCTATTGACATAGTCCGTTAGTCCAAGTAACGTTTTGGCCTAGTCAACTGTACCAAATGGACCAAGGTGAACGCGATGGAATTCTTCCTTCTCGTCGCAGTCCTCGCGCTCGTCGGCCTCGCCGCCCAGGCGTGGGGCGCCGACACCCGGATCACCGACCTCGATCCGAACGATCAGTCGAGCTTCGCGCTCGCCTGAGTTCGTCCTCCGACAATCTACCGCCGTCGCGCCACCCGCGACGGTGAACCAAACAGCCCGCGGCGCGCAGGCCGCGGGCTGTTGGATTCCTGGGACCGAACCGCGGGCGATCGGGCGATCACCCGTCGACGAGGCTAGAAGGCTCGGGTCTCCACGGCGCCGGACGGCATCGCCCGGAGCCGCGCGATCCGATCCGCGATCGGCGGATGGGTGGAGAACAGGCTGCCGACCTCCCGGCCGGACAACGGATTCACGATGTAGAGATGGGCGAATGCCGGGTTCGCGGCGGGCGCCGGTGCGGGTGACGGCCGGCGCGGGTCGGCCGGACGGGCATCGACCGGACGCCGTCCGAATCGGTCGCGCAGCCCGCCGCGCTGGCGGTTGGCCGCGTCGAGCTCCTGCAGGGCCGAGGCAAGGCCCTCCGGGTCGCCGGTCAGCAGGGCGCCGGACCGGTCCGCGCCGTACTCCCGGCCGCGGGACACCGCGAGCTGGATGATCAGCGCCGCGATCGGGGCGAGGATGATCGCGATCAGGGCGCCGAAACCGCCGCCCCCGTCGCGGTCGCTGCGGCCGCCGAAGAGCATCTGGAACTGGGCCATCTGGGCGAGGAAGCTGACCGCCCCACCGATCGTCGCCGCGATCGTCCCGATGAGCGTGTCGCGGTTCTTCACGTGCGAGAGCTCGTGGGCCAGGACGCCACGGAGCTCTCGTTCGTCCATCAGGTCGAGGATGCCCGTCGTCACGGCCACGGCGGCGTGCTCCGGGTTGCGGCCCGTGGCGAAGGCATTCGGCTCCGGCCGGTCGACGATGTACAGGCGAGGCATCGGCAGGCCGGCGCGGTTCGCGAGGTCGGCCACGATCTGTCGCAGGCGCGGCTGTTCGTCCGATCGGAGCTCGCGGGCGCCGTTCGCCTTGAGCGCGAGGGAGTCGCTCTTCCAGTAGACGAAGACGTTCATCGCAATCGCGAAGAACAGGGCGAGGACGAGGCCGCTGCTGCCGCCGAGGAGCCCGCCCACGGCGATGAGCAGGCCGCCGAGCGCGGCGAGGAGGGTCCAGGTCTTGAGGCTGTTGCCGAGGTTCGAGGTCACGTGGGTGTCATCTGGGGCTGGCGCGCCGTCGGCGCGACCGGATCGGACGGTGCCGTCGGCCCGTTCTGCCGCAGGTTCATCGTCATCGTCGACACCGGGAGCGGCAACCGACGAGGGATCGAGGATTCGTGTCGATTTCGCAAGCGTGCGCCGCGCGACGGGGATGCGGCGGGTCAGTCCGCCGGCGGCGGCTGGTCGACGTCCGCGAGCGCCATCCGGTAGATCGCGGCACCGTCGAGACCGCGCGACGGGGAGGTGAAGGATGCGAGGTCGCGGACGAGCCTGCCCTCCAGGCGCGTGCCCGCGACCGCATCCGCGATGCGGACCGCTCGCGCGGCCGCGCGCAACACGGTTCGCGTCTCCGGGCGGACGGGGTCGTCCCAGAACCAGCCGTCGCTCACGAACATCGCCAGCCGCCACCGCTGAGCCTCGAGGAGGTCGAGCGCGCGGCGCCGCGCGTCGTCCGACGGCCATGGGCCAGCGTTCTGCGGCGAAGTCGGCCGCAGTCACCGATCCGACGACCACGTCGACATAGGCATCGCGCACGGCGTCCGGGTCCACGTCGCCGGGCAGGCGTGCCAGCTCCGCGGCGGTCACCGCGTCGATCGCACCGGCCAGCCGCTCGAGGGCGGCCCGGAGTGGGCCCTTCCATCGCCCGTCCGCTGCGTCCGGGCACTCGGCGCTCCAGCGGGCCACGCCGTGGTGACAGCTCCATGACGTCCGCTCGGCGATCCTGGCCGTCTGGTGCGGACCGCCCGCCGCGTCCTCGACGATCTGATCGACCGTGACGACGTCGAACCCCCGGTCGACGCCCCCGCCGGGTGCCACGAGCCGCTGGAGGAACAGGTCGCGGAACGGCATGATGGTGGCCGTAGAGCTCGCCGTCGGTCGCGATCACAGCGATCGGCCGGTCCGCCGGATCCGGCCCGTCCAGGAGACGCGGGACGACCCGCTCGCGCACGAACCGATCCGCGTCCGACGACGCCTCCGGCTCGAAGGAGACCGACGCCGACAGACCGGCGTCGTAGAAGACGACAGCGATCTGGCGGTGGTCGCCGAGCTCGACGCGATACGGCCGGCGGGTGTCGATGCCGCCGCCGCCATCCGGGATGGCCTGCCACGGAGCGAGGATCGTGAACGCGACGCCCTGGGCCGCGACCTCCCGAAGCGTCGGCAGGTCGACCGCCGACTCCGGGAGCCAGATCCCGGCGGGCCGCCTCCCGAACCGCAGCTCGAAGTCCCGGATGCCCCAGGCGATCTCCGTCCGCCGATCGGCGGCCGAGGCCAACGGCAGGATCGTGTGGTGGAACGGCTGCGCGATCGCGCCCCGGCTGTCGTCGACGAACCGCCGGTAGGTGGCCGGATCCGCCTCGGCCATCCAGCCGGCGAGGGTCGGGCCGAGATCCCACGAGATCCCGGCGAGAGTGCCGCGCTCGGCGTTCGGTCGGTAGCACTCGGCGTCGACCCGCTGGTTCCAGTCGTGGAACGGTGCCGCGGACGGCTCCGCCGGCACCTGGCCCGTCCACGGATCGAGGCGGGAGGGCTGGTAGAAGTGGGCGTGGATCGCCAGCCGGCCCCGACTCACCCGACAGCCACGCGACCCTCGACGGCCCGATCGACCGCGACCGTGGCGCGCTGCACGACCGTCACCGTGGCACGCTCGCCCGGTGCAAGGGAGACGCGTCGGCCGATCAGCGCCGCACTTCCCTGGTAGACCAGCTCGAAGCCCGACTCCGAGTTGGAGACGGTCTCGATCGGCGCAATCCAGACATCCCCGGCCGGCGCCAGCTGCGTATCGATCCGGATCCCGAGGTAGTCGTTGCCGGCTTCGATCGCATCCACCCCGCTCGCCTCGATCCGCGCATCGTGGGCGACGCGCCGGCCGGCGACCTCCTGCCACGCAGCCGGGTTGCCACCGCCACCCAGCAGCATCGTGGACCACTCGATCGCGACCCGGACCCCGAGCACGGCATCGCCGGTGTTCGCGACCGAGACCTCGACCGACAGCTCCGGATCGAGCCGGCCGCCGCCGATCCGGATCGTCTTGCGGGCGTGGACGGGATGGACCGTCCGGTCAACGGTGACCGCCCCGTCCCGTTCGAGGACGACCGCGTTCGCGGTGAGCTCGACGGTCCGCCAGGGCCCCGATGCGAAGTCGCCGAGGTCGCCGACCTCCACGGCCGCCTCGGCTGCGGTCGCCTCGGCCGCCAGGAAGCGCAGCAGCCCGGATCGTCGCTCATCGGCGTCGTAGTGCAGGTGGGCGCTCAGCCCCGCCTGCTTCGCGACCACGACGTCGTGGATTGACGCGACGTCGTCGACACCGTCATGCCCGCCGTGGTCCGCCGCCGACGCATGCTTCGCGTCGAGCAGCCGGACCTTCTCGTGGTACGCCTCCGGTCGCCGTCGGAGGACCGCGGCCAGGGCGAACCGCGCCGCGCGCAGATCCCATCGCCCGATCCCGGCTCCCTCGTCCGTCTTGATCCCGACGATCTCGCCGGCGTTCGCGAGCAGGACCTCGGGACGGCCATCGAGGTCGAGGTCGACCTCGATGCCGGTCGCGCCCGACCCGCCACCGATCGCATGATCCTCAGCGGCGATCAGGTTGGCGTGATTGGCGAGCCGCAGGTCCGGCAGGTAGATCCCGCCGAACAGGCCGTGCCAGTACGGGTCGTTCGACTGGCCGGCAAGGAGGTGGTCGAGCGCGTCATCGCGGGCCGGCCCGGCCGGCATCGCCGTCGACGAGGGCCGAGGTCCGGAGCATCTGCTTGTGGAGGTCGTTGACCTCCCGGTAGCGGACCTGGAAGTTGCGCCAGATCGCCCCCCGCAGCCAGCGGACCTCGGGGTTGTGCGACGCCTGCGCCTCGTGGAGGGCGGCCGCATAGGCGAGTGCCTCGTCGGCGGGGAGCGCCCACTCACCCATCTCGGCGTAGGAGCCGGTCGGCAGGTACACCCGCCCGATCGGCGGGTGGTCGTCGAGCCAGCGGGACGGCGTCACGGTCCTCAGCCAGTCGGCGTTCTGCTCGAGGGCCGTGAAGAACTCGTCGACCCAGCCGTTCGTCCAGCAGTGCTCGTAGGTCGTCGGCCAGCCCCCGAACTTCTCGCCGTCGTCGCCCATCGTCCCGACCCGATCGCCGGCCTCCGTGGCGTTGCTGCGGAGGTGATCGATGACCGACGCGACGGGGCTGAACGGGATCCGGTAGCGGAGGCCCTGCTCGGTGCCGTAGACGGTCAGGACCTTGCCCTGGTCGTCGGTCGTGTACGGGCCCCAGAGCGCCTCCTCGGGGATGGCCGCGGACCGGAAGTGCGCGTCGTCCAGGATCGTCCACTCGTAGCCCCCGTCGACGAGGGCGGTCGGCAGGTCCGGCTCCCAGACCCGTTCGGCGAGCCAGGCCCCGCGCGGTCGGACGCCGAACTGGTGCTCCAGCTCGTCGGCCATCCGGTGGAGCTGGGCGATCCGGTCGCGCTCCGGGAGCGAGGCAAGGACCGGCTCGTACCAGCCGCCCCCGACGATCTCCACCTGGTTCCGCGCGATCAGGGTCGCCAGACGGTCGAGGAAGTCGGGTCGCTCCACGCGGAGCCAGGACAGCAGGGGCCCGGTGTAGTGGAGGGCGACGCGCACGCCAGGGTGGCGTTCGAGCGCTTCCAGCATCGGTAGATAGGCGCGCTCATACGTCTCGGCGATGACCCAGCCGAAGTTGCCCACCGGTTGGTGGTTGTGGAGCGTCAGGGCGAGCCCGATCCGATGCGTCACCGATCCTCCTCGAGGCCGCCATGGTGCGACACGCCGGTCGGCGCCGCATCGCCGGTTCGTGACCGCACCCGTTGACGTCGCGGTCCCGTCCTGTTAGGGTCCGTAAACCGGTTTGCTAAACCGGTTTTTGCCGACCCATGATACACGTCCGCGATCGTCCGACGGGGATCGGAGTCCGCGGATCCGGGAGGGCGGCAAACGGGTTCCGGCCGAAGGAGGAGCGGCGTGCAGCAGGTTGTGCGACGGGTGACGATCGCCGACGTGGCCGAGCGGGCCGGCGTCTCGAAAACCGCGGTCTCGTTCGCTTTCAACAGCCCCGACCGGCTCAACGCGGCCACGGCCCACCGGATCCTCGACATTGCCCAGGAGCTCGGCTACCGTCCCGATCCCGTGGCGCGGATGCTGACCCAGCGCCGAACGGGCGCGATCGGCATTCTGACCCCGCAGGACCTGTCGATCATCTTCACCAACCCATTCTTCGGGGCGTTCAGCGCGGGGATCGCCGGAGTCGCCGAAGAGCAGGGGTTCGGCCTCCACTTCATCTCGCCGCTGCACGGATCGCTGACGCGGGCGATCCACCGGGCGATCGTCGACGGCGTCGTGGCGATCGGTCTCAACGACGACCACCCGGAGATCGACGAGGTCCGCCGCGCCGGGCTGCCGATGGTGCTCGTCGATTCGAGCACGACCGACCACGTGGCCTCCGTCGACGTCGACGACGAGGGTGGCGCGGAGCTCGCCGCCCGCCATCTGCTCGAGCTCGGCCACCGCGACTTCGCGATCCTCGCGATCGATCGGCCCTCGGCGACCCCCGAGCCGGGCGACGGTGTCGTGGGCCGCCGCCTGCGCGGCTACCGGACGGCCCTCGCCGATGCCGGGATCGACGTCTCGGACCACCTTGTCGCGTCCGGGCCGGCGAGCATCGAGGGCGGCCGTGCGGCTCTGGGCCGATTGTGGGACAGTGGCCGCCGCCCGACGGCGGTCCTGGCGATGAGTGATGGGATGGCGATCGGAGCGATCCAGGTGATTCACGAGCGGGGCGCGCGGGTTCCGGATGACGTCAGCGTCGTCGGCTTCGACGATGTCGACCTCGCGGCCTCGACCGACCCGGCCCTGACGACCGTCCACCAGCCCGTCCGCGGGAAGGGCGAAGAGGCGGTCCGGATGCTGCTGTCGATGATCGGAGGCCGCGAGTCGGCACCCGGCCATCGTCGGTTGGAGACCAGGCTCGTGGTCCGGTCGTCGACCGGGCCCCGGCCTGATCGAGGGGAGGTGCCGGCGGACAGACCGACGTCAGCCTGAGGAGTCGCGGACCCCGACCGTGGGTCGCCGATGCGCGATCGAAACGGAGAAGACCGCCGCTCGGAGGGCGGCAATCGGCCGGTCCGACCGGCCACGACACCAGGTTCAGAGGAGGAGTCAAGACAGACCATGAACACGAAGTTGCGGATGGCGAGCGCCCTTGCCGGGTTCGCCATCGTCCTGAGCGCCTGCAGCAGCGGCGCGACGCCGACGCCGTCGGCGAGCAGCGCGCCGGCTCCGAGCGAGGCGGCGCCGAGCACGGCAGCCTCGGGCGGGACCGCGTCGGTCGCGCCGTCGGCGGCCGCGGCGCTCTCCGGCACCCTCAACATCTGGGAGGCGTACGGAGCGTCGGGCAGCGCCGAGAAGGACGCGTTCGACAAGATCGTCGGCAACGTCAAGACCGCCAACCCCGGTCTGACCGTGAACGTGACGGACGTCCCGTTCAACAACCTGTTCACGTCCTTCGAGACGCAAGCGGCCACCGGCCAGGGGCCGGACATGTACATCGCCCCGAACGACAGCCTGCCGACCGAGGCCCGCAATGGCCTGCTGGCGGACGTCAGCGATCTGACGGCAACGGTCAAGGCCGCGCCGTACAGCAGCTCTGACGTCGCGATCAACGCATCGACCGTCGACGGCAAGATGTACGAGATCCCCGAGTCGATGAAGGCCGTCGAGCTCTTCTACGACACGAGCAAGCTCACGACCGCGCCGGTGACCATCGATGACTGGAAGGCCAACGCCAGCAAGCTCGGTTGGGTCTACGGAGCCAACGGCGGGGGGTCCTACTACCTGTGGGGCCTGTTCTCGACGTTCGGCGGCAAGATCCTGAACGACGATGGGACCTGCGCGGCAACCGCGACCACCGGCGTGGCCGACGGCTTCAAGTGGCTGCAGGACATGAAGGCCGCGGGCATGCACTTCTACCAGAACGACAACGACGCCAAGGCCGACCTTCTCTCCGGGAAGATCGCCGGCTTCATCGACGGGCCGTGGCAGTCGGGCGACCTGAAGAAGGCGCTCGGCGACAAGCTCGCGGTCGTCGAGGGGCCGAAGGGCACAGGTGCCTGGGCGCCGATGACCGCTCCTGACGGCTTCTACATCAACGCCTCGTCGCCGAACGTCGACCTGGCCAAGCAGTTCGCCCTGCAGTTCCTGCAGCCGGCCAACGAGCAGATCTTCGCCGACGCGGGCCACCTCCCGGCGAATACGACGCTCAAGCCTGCCGATCCCATCGCCCAGTCGTTTGCTGCCCTGATGCCGAACGGCTTCGCTCGCCCCACGGCGAAGGAGCTGAACAACTACTGGGGCAACTTCGGCAACGCGCTGGTCTCCGTGATCGACAAGGGGACCGACCCGACCAAGGCCACCGCCGACGCGTGCGCGGCGATGGACAAGGCCAACGGGAAGTAGTGTCTTGGAGCGGACCCCCGCCGCGCGGTAGGGTTCGCTCGAGACTCCTCGTGGAGGCGGGGCGTCGGCTCGCCGGCGCCCCCACCACGCCACCGAGGGGGCCGCGAGGAGACGGCATCGTGACGATGGAGGAGAGGCGATGACGGCGGCTGTCACTGCCCAGGTCGCGCCGCGCCGCTCGTTCTGGAACCGGTCGCGGAACACGCGGATTGCCTACCTGTTCCTGCTGCCGGCCCTCCTGTTGATGGCGATCATCACCTTCTATCCCCTTGCCTTCCAGGTCTGGATGTCGTTCACCGACTTCCAGCTGAAGAATCTCCGCCCGGGCTCGCCGGCGCCGCCGTTCGTCGGCCTGGACAACTTCACCCGGATCCTCGACAACAACATCGTCCTGCCGAACTTCGACTTCCTGCGGATCCTGGTCTTCAACCTGTTCTGGGCGTTGACGAACGTGGTCATCCACGTCGTCGTGGGGGTGACCATCGCCCTCGTGCTGAACATCCAGGGGCTGAAGTTCAAGCGGTTCTGGCGGGCGGTCTACATCCTGCCGGTGGCGATCCCGCCGATCATCGTCGCGACGGTCTGGCGGAACATGTTCGACGCCCAGTACGGGGCGATCAACCAGCTGATCAACGGCACGGTGGGTGTCCTGTTCAAGCTGCCGCCGTTCACGCTGGACTGGCTGAATACCCCGAACCCGATCATCGCCGCCGGGCCGTTCGTCCTGCCGGTCGCCTACTTCGCCCTGCTGGCCGCCAATGTCTGGCTCGGCTGGCCGCTCAACGCCGTCGTCGCGACAGGTGCCCTGCAGTCCGTCCCCAAGGATCTGTACGAGGCCGCAGAGATGGACGGCGCGGGTTGGTGGGCGCAGTTCAAGACCGTGACGCTTCCGTACCTCCGGCCGGCGATGCTGCCGTTCGCGATCTACGGCTTCGTCATCACCTTCAACCTCTTCTACCTGTCGTACTTCATGTCCGGCGGTGGGCCGTTCGGCCAGACCGAGCTCCTCGTCACGACCGCCTTCCGGCTGGTCGCCGAACAGCATCTCTTCGGCGTCGCCGCCGCGTTCGCGATCTTCCAGTTCCTGATCCTGCTCGTGATCACTCTGATCACTAACAAGCTCGCCCACGCCACGGAATCCTTCGATGCCTGAGCCGACACGTCCTCGCAGCCGTCCGTCCCACACGCGGAGGAGCCGGTCATGACCGCCCAGACCGCCGCCCAGGTCGAGTCGAAGGCCCGCGTCCGGACCAAGTCGCGGCCACGCGGCCGGTTGACGCCCGGCCGCCAGATCCTGCTCCAGCTCGTCTGCCTCGGGATCGCGCTGACCGTGCTGTTCCCGATCGTCTGGATCGTCGGGATGTCGCTCGACCCGCGGAACGTCGCGCGGCCCGACTCGATCATCCCGCCCGGGGCATCCCTCGACGCCTACGCGAAGGTCCTCTCGCGACCGACCCTCAACCCGGTCTCATTCCTGCAGCTGGCCCTGAACAGCTTCTTCATCGCCGTCGTGATCGCCGGCCTGAGCGTCGGACTCGGCATCCTCGCGGCGTATGCGTTCTCCCGCCTCCACTTCCGCGGCCGCGAAGTCATGATGATCGTCGTCCTGGCGGTCCTGATGCTGCCGGCCGTGGCCACGATCGGACCGCTGTTCGTGTCGATGAACCGGATCCGGATCGGCGGCTTCAATCTCGGCACGTCGCTTTGGGGGGTTGCCCTGGCCGTGACCGCGACCACGCTGCCCTTCGCGATCTGGAACATGAAAGGCTACCTCGACACGATCCCGAAGGAGCTCGAGGAGGCAGCCACGGTCGACGGGGCGGGCAACTTCCGGATCTTCCGGAGCATCATCCTGCCGCTGGCGACACCGGTCATCGCCGTCACGGCGTTCTTCGGGTTCGTGGCCGGTTGGACAGAGTTCCTGATGGCGTCGGTCTTCGTCGTCGGCGACCCGAACCAGTGGACGCTCGCGATCGCCCTCAATGCCCTCGTCGGCCAGTACGCCGGCAGCACTCCGTGGTCCGTGTTCGCCGCGTTCGCCGTGATGTTCGCCCTGCCCGTGATGGTCGTCTACCTCTTCCTCCAGCGGTACATCGTGTCCGGGCTGACGATCGGCGGCGTCAAGGGTTGATCCCCCGGCGGGCGCGCGAGGCCGCGCTGGCGGCCGCCCTGCTCGCGGTGGCCGCCTGCGCGTCGAACGCGTCGCCGCCGCCGGCCGGGACGCCGGGCGGCACCCCCGCCTCCGCGGCCGACGGCGCGTCGCCCGCTCCGGTCAATCGCTGGTTCGGCGCCGTCCTGCCCGCCGATCCCGCCGGTTGTCGCGCCGCCGCAGCTCGGCCAGCCCGGCTGGTGGCTCGACCGCGTCTTCTACGAGGTGTTCGTCCGGAGCTTCGCCGACAGCAATGGTGACGGGATCGGCGACCTGCGCGGCCTGACCGGCAAAGCTCGACACGCTCAATGACGGCGACCCCTCGACGACGACCGACCTCGGGATCACCGGGTTGTGGCTGATGCCGACGTTCCCGTCGCCGTCGTACCACGGCTACGACGTCACCGACTACCGCTCCGTGAACCCCGACTATGGCTCGCTCGCCGACCTCCGAACGCTCGTCGCCGAGGCCCACCGGCGGGGAATCGCGGTCATCCTCGACCTGCCCCTCAACCACACCTCGGTCGAGGATCCGTGGTTCGTCTCCTCGCAGACGGGCAGGGGCCCGAAGAAGGACTGGTACGTCTGGTCGGACCAGCCAGAGGGCAACAACTGGCAAGCGGATGCTGACCGCTACTACTACGCGGCGTTCGGCGCCGACTTCCCCGACCTGAATCTGCGCAACCCCGACGTCACGGCCGAGGTGACAGCCGACGCCGAGTACTGGCTCGACGACGTCGGCGTCGACGGCTTCCGGCTCGATGCGGCGAAGTACCTCGTCGAGGACGGAGCGGAGACCCAGAACACGCCCGAGACGCACGCCTGGTGGCGGACCTTCCGGACGTCGGTCGAGGGTCGGACGCCGGGCGCCCTGCTCCTGGGCGAGGTCTGGGACCTGCCCCAGGTCAGCGCCAGCTACGTCCCGGGCGACCTCGACCTGACGTTCGACTTCGCCCTGGACACCGGCTACCTGACGGCCGCCCAGACCGGTGACGCGTCCGGGCTCGGACGGCTCGTGACGCGGCTGTCCTCGATCTGGGCCGCAGCCGGGTCGGAGTTCGGGGCGTTCCTGTCGAACCACGACATGGACCGGGTGGCGAGCCAGCTCCACGGCGATGCCGGCCAGATGCGTGTCGCCGCGGACCTCCTGCTGACGGGCCCCGGGGTGCCGTTCGTCTACTACGGCGAGGAGATCGGCATGAGCGGCGCCAAGCCGGACGAGCGCATCCGGACGCCCATGCGATGGGACGCCTCGACACCGGCGGCGGGGTTCAGCACGCACGCGCCATGGGAGGCGCTCTCCGACGATCCCCCGGCCGTCAACGTCGCCGACGAATTGGCGGACCCGGCTTCGCTCTGGTCCCGCTACCGCGATCTCATCCGGCTGCGCGAGACGCAGCCGGCCCTCGCGACGGGGTTGTCCCTCGGGGTTGACAGCGACACGCCGGCGGTGCTTGCCCGGCTTCGCGTCGCCCCGACCGGGATGGCGCTCGTGCTGACGAACGTCTCCACGGCACCCGCCAGCCCCACCCTGGCCCTCGCGGCCGGGCCCCTCTGCGGCTCACCCTCGGCGATGGAGGTCTTCGGAGGGAGCGGCGCGGTCGTGGCGCCGAACGTGACCTCGACGGGCGGCTTCGCCGCCTACAAGCCGGTGCCAACCATCGTCCCGCAGTCGACCATCGTGATCACCTTCCAGCCCTGAGCCGCTCGTCTCGACCCAAGGAGCCTGTCCGAATGCCGATCGACGTTCCGTCCTGGGTGTCCGACACCGTCTTCTACCAGGTCTTCCCCGACCGCCTGGCGAGGAGCGGCAGGGTGCCGGAGCCCGGGCCGCTCGAGCCGTGGGACGCGCCGCCGACGCTGCACGGGTTCAAGGGTGGCGACCTGTACGGCGTCGCCGACCGCCTCGACGACCTCGTCGACCTCGGGATCAGCGGGATCTACCTCAACCCGATCTTCAGCGCGGCCTCGAACCACCGCTACAACGCCTACGACTACTTCGAGGTCGATCCGCTGCTCGGCGGGACCCCGGCCTTCCGGACCCTCCTGGATCGCGCCCACGAACGCGGCATCCGTGTCGTCCTCGATGGGGTCTTCAACCACGCGGGGCGCGGGTTCTGGCCGTTCCACCACGTGCTCGAGAACGGCATCCGGTCGCCGTACCGCGACTGGTTCCATCTCGACCCGGAGGTCCTCGCCGGCCACCGTGGCCTGGAGGCCTACCCTCGCGACGGCGACGGCACGATCGCCGCGACGGGCTACGCCGCGTGGTGGAACGTGTCGTCGCTGCCCAAGATCCGGGTCGAGAACCCGGCCGCCCGGGCCTACCTGTTCGAGGTCGCCGAGCACTGGCTCCGGTTCGGGATCGACGGCTGGCGTCTCGACGTCGCGGCCGAGATCGACGACCCGACGTTCTGGCCGGAGTTCCGCCGACGGGTTCGGGCCGTCAACCCGGATGCCTACCTCGTCGGCGAGATCTGGACCGAGTCGCCCGAGTGGCTCCTGGGCGATCGCTTCGATGCGCTGATGCACTACCCGCTCGGGATCGCGATCCTCGGCTTCGCCGGTGGGGGCGAGCTCGACGGCGCCGCCGTGGCCGCCCAGTCCGACTATGCGAGGTTCCTCCGGCCGCTCGATGGACCTGGCTTCGCCGGCCGCCTGCACGACCTGCTGGACCTCCACGACCCGGCCGTCGTGGCCGCCCAGTACAACCTGATCGGCAGCCACGACACGCCGCGGGCCCGGACCATCCTTGCCGGTGATGCGGCCGCGCTTCGGCTCGCGACGGTCCTGCTGCTCACGCTGCCCGGCGCGCCGTCGCTGTACTACGGCGACGAGCTCGCGATGGAGGGCGGGCCGGATCCCGACTGCCGGCGCGCCTACCCGACCGCGCCGGACGCGGATGCCCTCGCCCATCGCGAGTTCGTGCGGGCGCTCGCGCACGCCCGCCACGGTCATCGGGCGTTGCGACGGGGAGCCGCCCGTGTCGTCGCCTCTGCAGGCCATGCGATCGCGATCGCGCGCGAGGCGGAGGGCGCGCGCGCGATCGTCGCGATCAACAGCGCGAGGGAGCTCGCCCGGCTGGAGCTCGCGGCCCAGCTGACGAACGGGCTGTCGCCGCTCGATCTCCCCGTGACGAATCCGGCCCGGCTTCTCAGTCCGACGACGATCGAGCTCCCGCCGCAATCGGTCCTGGTCCTCGCCTGAGGGCCGGCGTTCAGCCGCCCCGGACGGCCGGGATCCGGGCCTTGGGCGTCGGGGACGCCGCGTCGGCGGCGGTGCCAGAGGGAGTGGCATCCTCCTGGGCGGCCGCCGCGGCGGGCAGGTACATCTTCTCGACGTAGTCGTGGAGCATCCGCGTCGTCGAGAACCGCCACATCGTCGACGCCATCGATCGGCGCATCAGGTCGACCCAGGCCGCCGGTAGTCCGTTCGCGTCGCGCTCGTAGTAGCGCGGGACGATCTCCTCCTCGAGGAGCCGGTAGAGGTCCTGGACATCCGACCAGTCCTGGGCGCCTTCATCGTGGTTCGTCTCCCGCCCACCGATCGCCCAGCCGTTGTCGCCGGTCCAGCCCTCGTCCCACCAGCCATCGAGGACGCTGACGTTCACCACACCGTTGATCCCGGCCTTCATCCCGCTCGTGCCCGATGCCTCCAGCGGACGCCGCGGGTTGTTCAGCCAGACATCGACGCCGGCGACCAGGTAGCGGGCGATCCGCATGTCGTAGTCCTCGAGGATGAAGACGCGGCCGCGGAGCTTCTCCGAGCGGGACCGCGTGAAGATCTCCTGGATCACCTGCTGTCCGGGCCGGTCCGCCGGGTGGGCCTTGCCGGCGTACACGATCTGGACCGGACGGTCGGCGTCCCACAGGATCCGGCTCAGCCGGTCGAGGTCGCTGAAGAGCAGCCCGGCCCGCTTGTACGTCGCGAACCGGCGGGCGAAGCCGATCGTCAGGATGTCCGGGTCGAGGGCGGACTCGAGGGCATCGAGGACGTCCGGCGCCTCGCCGTGCCGGGCGAACTGGACCCGCAGCCTTCGCCGGGCGAAGATCGCCAGCTCGAGCTTCTCGCGCTGGTGCGTCTCCCAGAGGTCGGCCGTCGACACGCCGGCCAGCCGATCCCAGAACGCCCCGACCTCACCCTCCTCGTCGAGGTCGTCGAGGTTCGCGTCGAGCTCGCGGCCGAGGGTCTCGGCGACCGCGTTGCCGGCCCACGACGGGACGTGGATCCCATTCGTCACGCCGCGGATCGGGTGCGGCGAGATGTCCCGCCAGGTCGCGTCGGCGGTCTGCGCATGGAGCTGGCTGACGGCGTTCGCATCGTGGGTCAACCGGAGGGAGAAGCCCGTCATGTCGAAGACGGACTCGTCGCCATCGGAGCCCAGGCCCAGCTCGAGGACACGGTCGATCGGGACCCCGCCGGTCTGGACGCGGCCGTCGCCGTCGAGGAGCGGTCCCGCGATCCGCCGGACGAGATCGGCCGCGAACCGCTCGTTGCCGGCCGAGACGGGCGTGTGGATCGTGAAGACGCTGTCGAGCCGGACCTTGTCCCACGCCGCCTTCAGGTCGTCGCCGCCGGCGACGTACTCGCGGGCCCGCTCCGCGAGCAGGAACGCCGAGTGGCCCTCGTTCAGGTGCCAGACCGCGGGCTCGATCCCGAGGGCGCGGAGGACCCGGACGCCGCCGACGCCGAGGACCAGCTCCTGGTGGAGCCGCATCTCCCGGCCGCGAACGTAGAGGATGTTCGTGATCGGCCGGTCGCCCTCGTCGTTCTCGGGAATGTCGGTGTCGAGCAGGAGGACCGGCGTCCGCCCGACCTGGACGGACCACACCGCGACCTCGAGGTCGCGACCCGGGAGGGCCACGGTCACCCGCAGGGGCTCGCCGTCGCGGCCCTGGACCCGCCCGACCGGCCAGGTGCGCATGTCGTAGTCCGGATACTGGTGCTCCTGGTGGCCGTCGGCGTCGATCGTCTGGTGGAAGTAGCCGTGGCGATACAGGAGGCCGACGCCGACGAACGGCAGGGCCATGTCCGACGTCGTCTTCATGTGGTCGCCGGCGAGGACGCCGAGACCGCCCGAGTAGATCCCGAGCGCCTCCGACAGCCCGTACTCGGCGCAGAAGTAGGCGACCGGCCCGGGCAGCGAGCCGGCGTGGTGGCGCTCGAACCAGCGGTCGGCGCCGTTCGACATGTAGCGCTCGAAGTCGCGGAGGACCGCCCGGACCTCGGCCATGAAGCTCGCGTCGTCGAGGAGTCGGGTCCAGTCGACGGGGCCGCTCAGGACGGGGATCGGGTTGCGATGGCGCGTCCAGGTCGCGCGGTCCACCCGGCTCCAGATCGCGCGGGCGCGCGGATGCCACGCCCAGTACAGGTTGTAGGCGAGCGGCCGGAGGCCCTCGAGCTGCGGCGGGAGGCGAAACGACGCGCCCGGCAGCGTCGGGATGAGGATGCGCGACGGCATGGCCTCGCATGATAGCGGCTGGGATTCGCCGTGAACCGGTTCAGGCACCCGGTGCAACGAGGCGTCCGGAGCCGTCTAGGATGGCCCGATGCCCCTGCGAATCGCGATGATCGCCGCCGAATGCGAGCCGTGGGCCAAGACCGGTGGTCTCGGCGACGTGGTCGATGCCCTGTCGCGGAGCCTCGGCCGGCTGCCCGCGGCGATCGACGGACCTGTCGACATCTTCCTGCCGCGCTACCGGAGCGTCCCTGTCCCCGGCGGAACCCCCGCCGGCCGGGCCGTCCGCGTGCCGGACCCCCTTGCCCCCGACGGGACGACCGAGCTCCGGATCGTCGATCTCGCGGCGGACGGCTATCGCCTCCGTCTAGTCGACCATTCCGCCGCGTTCGACCGCGACGGGATGTACGGTCCGCCGGGTGGCGGCGACTTCGCCGACAACGCCTGGCGCTTCGGGCTGCTGTGCCGGGCGGCCCTCGAGACGCTCCGGACGGAGGGCGACCGGCCGGTCGACGTCGTCCACATCCACGACTGGCACGGCGGACCGGCGGCGATCCAGCGCGACGCCTGGCTCGCGGACGATCCGGTCGTGGGCCGCGCCGCGCTCGTCACCACGATCCACAACCTGGCGTACCACGGCTGGACGGACCGCAAGATCGTCCGCCAGCTGGGACTCGTGCCGGGCGGCGGCGTGATCCCCGAGGGCGCGCACGGCGTGGACCTGCTGCGAGAGGCGATCGTTCGGTCCGAGGTCGCCAACACGGTGAGCCCCGGGTTCGCGAGGGAGTCGCTGACCCCGGACCGGGGCTTCGGTCTCGACGATGCCCTCCGGGCGAAGGGCGACCGGTTCGTCGGGATCGTCAACGGCCTCGACACGGTCCTCTGGGACCCGGCGACCGACGTCGGCCTGGCCGCGACGTACTCCGCCGCCGATCGCCGTGGCCGGGCGACGTGCCGCGCGGACCTGCTGACCCGGCTCGGCTTCGACCCGGCCGACGACGGCGCCGTCCTCGGCATGATCGGACGGCTGGACCCGCAGAAGGGCTTCGACCTCCTCGCGTCCGCGGCGCCGCGACTCGTGGCCGATGGCGCACGGATCGTCGTCCAGGGCTCCGGCGACCCGGCGATCGCCGCGACCCTGCGGGCGATGGTGACGGAGCGGCCGGATCGCGTCGCCCTGATCGAGCGGTTCGACCGGGCGATGGCCCGTCGGATCTATGCGGGCGCGGACTTCTTCCTCATGCCGTCGCGGTTCGAGCCGTGCGGGACCGGCCAGATGATCTCGCTGCGGTACGGGACGCCGCCGATCGTGCGGCGAACCGGCGGGCTGGCCGACACGGTGATCGACGAGCCGTCGCGACCGGGGGAGGGGACGGGGTTCGTCTTCGACGACGCGACGCCCGACGCCCTGGCCGAGGCCTGCGAGGCCGCGATCGCGATGCGGGCTCGTGGCGGCGTCCCGTGGGACGCGCTCGTCGCGCGGGGGATGGCGGTCGACTTCGACTGGGATCGGGGGTCGGCACCTCGTTATGCCGAGCTGTACGAGCGGGCGGTGCGGATCCGCCGGAGCTGATCGGGCGCCGGCGCGCGCTCCCGCAACGGGCGAGCTCCACGGCGTGGAAGGCGCGTGGAGCCTCAGCCGGGCTCGAGGGCCCGAAGGAGCGCGACCACCGTCGCCTCGAGGCGGTTGCGCATCGGGGAGTGCCCGCCGCCGCGGATCGTGAGGATGTTCGCCTCGCCGATGATCGCGCCGATCGCCTCGGCCGCGGCGTCCGGCACGAGGCCGCCGCTCGCGACCTCGCCCCGGACCAGCCGGACGTGGACACCCGCGGCAGCCTGATCGCGGAGGGCCGCGATCCCGCCATCCCAGTCTCCGTTCTGGGTCAGGACGGCCCGCACCGCCGGCTCGTCGAACTGGGTCAGCGGCTCGGACTTCGCGATGACGTCGCCCCACGGCCAGGTCGGGTGGAGCTGCCCGACCGCGTGGACCGCCTCATCGAGGTCGTCGTAGTGCCGCTCTACCGGATCGTGGAGCATCGACGCGAGCGCCGCGAGCGGCACGGCCGGGGGATCGAAGAGGACGAGGACCGCGGGTCGCATGCCGATCGACGGGAGCGCGGCGACGGTCATCCCGCCCCAGCTGTGCCCCACGACCCGAAGATCGGGCCGGTCGATGCCGGCGGCCCGGATGAACGCAGCGATCGAGCGGGCGTTGTCGGCGAACGCCGCCCGCCCCGCCCAGTGGCCCGTCCGACCATGGCCGGCCTGATCGGGTGCGATGACGAACCGACCGAGGCCCGCACCGAGGGCCGGCCCGATCCGCCAGAAGTTGCGCGACGACGCGGTGACCCCGTGGACGAGGAGAAGCGGCGGCAGGGCCGGGTCGCCCCACGTCCGTGCAACGAACGGGATCCCGTCGGCGAGGACTGTCCGGTCGATCGGTTCGGGCGGTGCATCGAGGACGGCCTGCACGACATCGGGCAGGTCGGCGGCGGACGCCACGATGGGCTCGGGCAGCGGCACGGCGCGGAACGTATCACGGCGGCCCCTGGACCCGGGCAGCAACCCGGGCACCGACTGAGAATCGACGGGCAACGAGTCGACTGCCCACGCGACATCTGCCCGGAGGGTCCCCGATGGCCAACCAGTTCGTCGTCGAGCTGAAGAACGAACCCGGCGCCCTCGCCAACCTCGCGGAGACCCTGGCGGCCCGCGGCATCGACCTCCGGGCGATCGGCGGTGGTGGGATCGGCGGCTCCGGCCACATCATCATGACGACCGCCGACGACGACGCCGCGCGGGCCGTCCTCCAGGACGGCGGCTACACGTTCATCGAGGGCGAGTCGATCCTCACCGAGGTCGACGATCGGCCGGGCGGGATGGCGCGTCTCTCGCGCGAGCTGGCCGACGCCGGCGTGAACATCTACGGCCACCTGTTCCTCGGCCGGTGGGGCGACCGCGCGATGTTCGCCTTCGTCGTCGACGATCCGGACAAGGCCCGCCCGATCCTGGAGCGCAAGGGCTGATGCGGACGATGTTCGGCGATGACGAGCGCTACCTGTTCGACCTCCAGGGCTGGATCACGATCCCCGGCGCCCTCGATGCGGTCCAGCTCGCGACGCTGAACGCCGAATTCGACCGGCAGGTGGCGGCGGCCGTCGCCCCTGACGCGAACAGCCACCGGTTCGGCGACATCCTCGAATGGGGACCGGCCTGGCTGAACCTGATCGACAACCCGCGCGTCACCGACGTCCTCGAGGCGATCCTCGGCGCGGGATTCCGGCTCGACCACGACTACGCCGACTTGATCCGGCGCGGCAAGGGCCCCATCGGGACGAAGCTCCACGGCGGCGCGACGCCGTTCGATGCCGGGCAGTCCTACGCGGTCCACGACGGGTGGATCCGATCGGGGCTCGTCGTCGTCGCCTACAACCTGCGCGACGTCAACCCGGGCGACGGCGGGTTCGCGGGCGTCCCGGGCAGCCACAAGGCGAACTTCGCCCTGCCGGAGGACTGGAAGGAGCTGGAGGTCGACCCGCCGCGGCCGTTCGTGACGCCGGTCACCGGGCCGGCGGGGACGGCGATCGTCTTCACCGAGGCGATGTCCCACGGCACGCTGCCGTGGCGCGGCGCCGGCGAGCGCCGGACGGTCTTCCTGAAGTACAACCCGCATGCGATTGCGTGGTCCGCCCGGTTCTACGACCGGGATCGGTATCCCGGCCTGACGGAGCGCCAGCGGACGATCCTCGAGCCACCGAACGCCCGGTACGGCGGCCGCCCGACGGCCTGAACGTCGAAAGCCTCCGAGGACACGCTGCGGAGGACGAGCGTCAGGAAGCCGGGGTCGCCTTGGTGCGTCGGCGCACCGGCGCCGTTGCCGCAGGCGTCCGCCTCGCCCGACTCGACGGGGTCGTCGATTTCGCAGCCGCCGCTCGCGTCGTCGTCCGGCGGCGCCGCGGCGGAGCGGCGGCCTTCTTGAGCTCCCCGACGTAGAAGTCGAGCGCGGCCCGCGTCTTCGTCTGCTGCTGCCCGCTGCCGACCCTGACGCCACGCGCGTGGAGGTACGCACGCGTCTCCGCGGCGACCTGGAACGCCTCGTTGGGCAGGCACTTCGTCGACAGCTCGAGGATCCGCGAGCCGTCCGGGTAGAACCACAGCTCCGCGACGATCCGTCGACCGAGCTCCTCGGGAGTAAATGTGCTCTTCAGGATGAAGGTCGGGCCGAGGATCGACAGGGAATTGAAGTCGATCCCGGCCGGTGCCCGCTCCGCGAGGAACGCCCGCTGCTCCTTGGAGAAGATCTTCCGGAGGGGCAGTCGCCCGCTCACGGCCTCGTGGATGTCCGCCCCCGTGGTCCGGCCCTTGAACGAGGCGGAACAGACGAAGCCGCCCGGGATGACGTCGACCTCCACGGTGAGCGCCCCGGACAGCCGGAGCTCCTTCGGCAGCTCGGCCGGCACGACCGGTCGGAGCTTGACCACGGTGTCGCCGCGGCCGCCCTGGACCCGCCGGGCGCGGACGACGATCCCGGCCTTGTTCAGGGTGAGGTCCGGCGTGTCGAAGAAGAAGACCTGGCGGGGCTGCGCCTCGACGGGGTCGATCGGCAGACCCCGGATGGTCGACACGTGCGCCGCGTTCGGAACGGAGACCTTCAGCTCGGCCGTGTCGGAGCCCTTCAGGAGCTTGAAGACCTCGGCGAGGTCCTCCGCCGACAGCTGGGGCGCCCTGGTTGATCGGGTCGTTCGTGACGCCGCGGTCGTCCGTGCCGCTGCGGTGGTCGGGTCCGTCATCGGTTGGCCTCCAGTGCCCCGAACGCTTCGATCTGCAACCCGTGTCGGAGCCCACGGTCGCTGACGATCAGGCTGTCCTTGCCGAGCTTGTCCATCACGGTCCGGACGATGCACGCCCCGGCAAGGATGACCTCGGCGCGTTTTGGCTGGAGCCCCACGATCGCCCGCCGCTCGTCGGCATCACGCGTCCGGTAGAGCTCGATCTGGCGGTCGATCTCGGCCCGATCCAGGACGGTCCCCTGGACGGCGTCCGGGTCGTAGGTCCGGAGGCCGAGCTTCACCGCGGTGATGTTCGTGATGCCGCCGCCCATCCCGATGAGGACGCTCGGGCTCGGCCGGCCGTCGAGCCGCTCGAGGCCGGCCGCGATCGCCGCCTTCGCCTCGGCGACGGTCGCTTCGGAGACCTTCCCGTCGAGGCCGAACTGTTCGGTGAACCGGGCAGCCCCCACGGGCACGCTGAACCGCTCGTCGACGCGGGTGCCCTCGCCGAACGTGAACTGCGAGCTGCCACCGCCGGTGTCGAAGACCACCAGGCCCCCCGTGACGGGGCCGACGCCCCCGAGGGCCGCGAGATAAGCCAGGCGGCCCTCCTCGTCGCCCGGGATCACCCGGACGCGGACGCCCGTCCGGGCCTTGACGGCTGCCTGGAACTCGGCGCGGTTCGTCGCCTGGCGGAGTGCCTCGGTCCCGACTGCCGCGATCGCATGGACCCCGACGCGTTTCGCCTCATCGACCATCCCCTCGATGGCGGCGACCGTCCGCTCGAGCGCCGTCGGGGCGATCGCGCCCTGTGGGGCCATGCCCTCGCCGAGCCGCGTCACCTCGGCCCGGTCGACGACCGTTCGGGGCGAGCCGTCCGGCGCGAACTCGCCGATGTTGAACTTGACCGAGTTCGTGCCAACGTCGATGACCGCGAACCGAGCCGGTTCGTCCTCGACCAGGGCGGCGATGCCCTTCAGGTAGTTGATGTTGACGAAGTCCCCGAGCCCGAGCGTCTCGATGGCGGCGAGGACGACCGCCCGATCGGTCGACTCGACGGCGATCGACAGCGTGCCGTGCCCCCCCGCCTCGATCTCGTCCCGCTCCGCCATGCAGCCATCGATCATGTAGCGGACGCGAACCTTGTGGACCGGCACGGCCCGGACGCTGTCATCGGCGTCGACGATCGCCAGGAACCGGTCGAGCGAAGCGCCGTCACCGTCCGGAGGCGGAGCGATTCCGAGGTTCGCGAAGACCGTCGCGAGATCGTCGGCGGACAGGGGAAAGGCGGCTTTCAGGACCGGCTCCCAACGCTCCAGGCCGTCGGCGTCGACCTCGCGGAGGACCTTGATGTCCATGAGGTCGTCGCGGATCTTGACGTTGGCCCCGGTCGGCGACAGGAAATACGTCTCGTCGCTCGTCGCGACGCCGGACGGCGTGAGTCTGGCGAACACCGGATCGGCCATCGGGTAGTGGCGCCCGAACGTTCGCCATTCCCATCGCGGGATGATCGTCGGCATCGAATGCTCCCGTGACGGTGTCGGCCCGACGTGCTCGGTGGCCAGGGCCGATTGCTGATCGACGATGGCACGCGTGCAGCCGGTGTCAATCGTGTCCGCACGGTGCGGATGGGCGCCGACCCCCGCGTCCTCGGTCGGCCCGTTTCGGCCGCTCTCGGGCCGACCCAGATCTGCGACAAATGTCCAGTTGACCGAGTGTTCGCGCCCATGCTACCTTCGTGAAACAAGGTAGCATGGTGAATATGGATCCGACGAAGCTGAGCCCACTCCGAAAGGGCCTCCTCGAGTTCCTGATCCTGGACATCGTCTCTTCGGGCGAGGTCTACGTCGCGGACATCCTGGAGCGCCTGGGCACAACCGATTTCGCAACCCCGGAAGGCACGCTCTACCCGCTCCTCAGCAGGATGCGGCGCGAGGGACTGCTGGACTACGAGTGGCGCGAATCCGCGGCGGGACCGCCACGCAAGTACTACCGCCTGACTCCCTCGGGACGGGACCATCTCGCCGAGTTTCGAGCGTATTGGGCCTCCCTCACCTCACTGATCGACGAACTGGGAAGGTAACGCCATGGACAAGACCATCGACATCAGCCTGGGCGGACGAGACCAGCGGTTCCGCCTCGATGAGGACGCCTACGAGCGGCTCTCCGACTACCTCGACCGGCTGCCGCCCGCCTCCGGGACGATCCCGACCGGACCGAGATCCTCGGCGACCTCGAGCGGTCCATCGGCGACAAGCTAGCGGCCGCGCTCGGATCCGAGGATCGCCTCCTCAAGGCGGCCGACATCGGCGCTGTCCTCGACGAGATCGGCATCGTCGACACCGGAAGCGAGCCACCGCCCGAGCCGGCCGGCCGGGTTGACGCCAGGCCCCCGGTCCGTCGCCTCCATCGGATCCGCGAGGGACAGATGCTGGCCGGCGTCTGCAACGGCCTCGCGGCGTACGCCGACCTGAGAGTCGACTGGGTTCGCACGGGGTTCGTTCTCGGATCGCTGGCCACGGGCGGGCTCCTCGGCCTGGTCTACATCGCCATGGCGTTCATCCTGCCGATCACGGCGACGCGCGACGGGGATCAGCCCCAGCGACGCTGACGGCACCTCGACCGGAGGATCGTCGAGGGACGGCTGACCGATTGCGCGGCACAGCGATGCGGGATCGGCCACGCCGTCCGTCGATGGCACGCCGTCGATGGACCCGAGCCAGGGCGGGAGTAGCTCAGTTGGCAGAGCGGCAGCCTTCCAAGCTCAATGCCAGGTCATGCCGGGTGCGGGCACGCTACTCGCCCAAACCCAAGGGCGACCGGTGGTACTCCGGCCGTTCCCGATGTTCCACCTGGAGGGCCGATCTCGGGATTGGCGAGTAGACGGCGTCGGGCGCGAGAGGGTCCGGTCGTTCAAGTGCCCTTCGCCAACACGCCGTGGTCGTCCAGAGCGACTCGCATCGACGTCTGGGAGCGACTGCCAGCCACCCCGGGACCGAGGAAGCTCGCGAGTTCCCGCTGGATCGTCTGGGTTTGGCCGATCAGGAGATGGCCGCCGGTCTCGAGGCTTGTCAGGCGAGCCCCGGGGATGCGTCCCGCGGCACGTTCGGCGGCACTCGTAGGAGACCAGCGGATCGTCTTTGGCGTGGACGATCATGGTCGGAACGCCGATCGCCTCGAGGCTGTAGTCGTTGACGGCGGCATTCGAGATGAACGCGTCGAAGTCGACGCCCTGGACTCGTGGCGTGACCGGGAAGAGACTCTCGATGAACTCGACCACGAACCGGGCATCGTCGGTGGACAGCGGCAATCGCCTTGGCACTCCCGACAGGAACGCCATCGTGGATGGGAGGAACGTCTTGATCAGCCACAAGGGGACCTGCCGGTTCACGATCCGCGCCCAGGAGGGTTGGACGACCGCGGTCGGGCTTCCCGGAAGGTTGCCCGACAGGACGACGAGATGCTTGACCCGTTCAGGGTGCCTCAGGGCAAGTTGGAGCACCGAGGTGGTGCCGGCCGAGACGCCGACCGCGTCGATCTGGGTGATCGCGAGCGCGTCGAGCAGGGCGATGAAGGCGTCGGCCTGGTCCGCCGGCGTCGCTCCGGATGGCATGTCCGAGCCCAGGTAGCCGAACCGCGATGGAGCGATGATCCGCCGACCCGGGAACAGGTCGCGGAAGAGCATCGCACTCTCGCAGCCCTGGAAGATGCCGTGACTGATCAGCAACGGCTCGCCGGTGCCACGCTCGGCGTACTCGACGTCACCGAAACCGGTCGCGATCCGCGTCGTGACCGTGGCGGATAGGCGGGACCGGGCGGCCTGAAGATCTCGCCGGTAGCGGCGCACCAGACTCCCGCCGACGGCTGCGGTCGCTCCTGCTGCCAGCGCAGCGAAGGTCGCGGCCACCCATGCGTTCCTTCGAGTCGACATGCTCGTAGGGTGTGCCCGGCCGGCGGCGGTGGCTAGAGCCCAACGGCCTGAACTGGCGACGCGATCCGTTCCTGACCGGCTGCCGACCATCTGGAACGCGGGCCTAACGGCGAGCACCGGGGCGGAGGAGCGGCAGCTTCTCAAGCTCAATGCTAAGTCATGCCAAGTAGGTCAAGGGTAGTGCTGCTGCGGCCGAGAGTGAAGCTAGCCAGGCCGGTGCGGACCGTACACCTTCAAGCCACTTGAGAGCCAGGGCTGGGCGACCGACGGCCATGCACCGGCTCGCAATCGCCGCTTGAGGGCTATGCCCTGGATGCCTGCCTGGGGGTCTCAACGCCGCACGTGTCGATGCGTCGGCAGGCCCCCTCCTAGACGGCAAGCCCAACGAGCAACAGGGCACGTCGTTCGACGTCCGCCCGGGTCGGCAGCACGCCGGAGCTGATGCACTCCAGCGCCACGCCGTCAAGGAGCGCCGCGAGCGCACGAGCGGTCGTATCCACGTCAAGAACCCCCGGGAACTCGCCCGCGGCGACGCCCTCCTGGAGCATGACCGTCGCTACGGTCGCGATCCTCTCTCGTCGCTGGGCGACCATGTCGCGGATCAACGGTTTGCGCGACGCGGCCGCCCAGGCCTCGGCGAGGAATGCCGGCACACCGGGTGCCTCGATCGTGTATCGATACCAGCCGGCGATCGCGCGGCTGACCCTGGTTCGCGACGAGCCATCCGATCGGATGTCCTGGAGCACGGCGTCGCTTTCCGCCTTGTTCGCCGCGAGGATGCACTCGCGGATGAGTTCGTCCTTGCTCGCGAAGTACGTGTAGATCGATCCGACCGACAGACCAGCGGCCCTGGCGACGTCATGGGTGGTCGCCTCATGGAACCCCTTGGCAACGAACACGTCGCGCGCGGCCCGAAGGATCGACTGCCGTGTGGCTGCCTCTCGTTCGGCGGTAATCCTGGGCATCCGGCTCGTCCTCGTCTACGCATGATGAATGACCGCTCACTCATCATGGACGATTGCACTTGATGGTGAACGTGCCAAATGGCACTAGAAAGAACCTGAACACTCATTCAGTATGGAGTCATCGGAGATCGGAATCTGGAGGAATGGTCCATGACGACAACCACCAACGAAGCCACGACCCGGGCAGCCATCAGTGATCGCGTCGATACGATCGGGTGGGGCCTGTTGTTCGTGGCGATCGGTGCCGTCAGCTTGATGCCGGCGATGCCCGACGGAGCGTGGCTGATCGCGGCGGGGATCGTGCTGCTCGGGGCGAGCGTGGTCCGTGCCTGGATGGGACTTGGTGCATACGGCACCACCATCGTCGTCGGGGTGGTCGCCCTGTCGGCGGGCATCTTCACGATCGCCGGCCTCACGACCGAGGTCGGTCCTCTCGTTCTGATCGTGCTCGGCCTGGCGCTGGTCGTCGGAGCGCTCCATCGGTCGCAGCGGAGCGATGTCGCCCCGCTGGCTTCCACCAACTAGGAGGCTCACATGTCCATCCCGATGCGAGACCGGATCGCGACGGTGCTCGTCGCGATCGCGACTCTCGTCTATGTCCTCTGGTTTACCGGATTCCTCGGTGCGCTCACATCCAGTTCGGTTGCGCTGATCGTGCTCGCGCTCGGGTTCATCGCCTCCGCCTCGGCGGTCGTCCCGGGTTTCGCGGCGCTGCTCACTGGATCCAAGCCCTACCTGGCTCTCGCCTCGCTCGGCGGCCTTGTTGCGCTCGTATGCGGCGCCATCACCGTCACCCAGGCGACCGAGGAGACGCTCGCCATCCTCGTGATTGCCACGATCGGCCTCTGGGCGGCCGCGACGGTGCGACATGGCATCAGTCATGAGGCGAAGCTGGCGATCGGCTGAGCCGGTCGCCATCCCACCCGAGGCAAAGGGGCGACCCGCCCTCTGACGGGTCGCCTCCGTCGTTTGCGCCTCGAGTGACGGTGATCGAAGCGATCCGACAGGCCGTCTGGCGTCGTGGTGAACCCAATCGCGTGAGTGGGCCCCGTTAGGGCCGCAGCCATCGCCTTCGATGGCGCCCTCTACCTGAGCGCCAGCAACAACGCGGCAACACCCTTCCCAGGCGGCGCATCGAACGGCGACCTGGCGCGCGCAGCCGCCGTCACCGCACGCCGCGCTTGTGCAGTCGACGCGGCTTTCGCAGCCCGGTGCTCAAACGCCAGTCAACGGACCCCAGTCGACCCGCCTTGACGAGTGTCGCTACCTGCACAGGATCTCGCCTGGACCAACCCATACCGGAGACCCTGTCATGACTTCCTGGTGCGATAACCACGGCGACTATCCACTCAGCCGCCTGAACCATGTCCGGTGCTGTGGGTGTGGCGTGCCCGTACGGTGTGGGGCGAGAGCAGCTGACCTCGCCGTTGACTGGATCGTCGTCGAGGACGGGGAAAGCTACTTCTTCGAGGATGCTGCCGCCGAAACGACAGGGCCGATCTGCGGCAGATGCACGACCCGCCTCCTGGCCGTCCTGTCAACCATCGGCGCGTCGCGCCGGACGAAGCGACCGCGGGCCGGCCGATAGGTATCCGCCTGACCAGCAGGGCGTAGTGCGGGGAGTGGCCGAGCTGGCAGAGGTGTTCGCCTGCAAGCTCAATGCCAGGTCACGCCGGGTGAGCGCAGCCTACTAGCCGGAGGTGGCGGGCCGCTCGGCGGGATTCCAGTCGTTCCGGATGTTCCATGCAGTCGAGGACACACGACCACCGCGCTTGCCCGGGGGAACGTCGACGTTCCCCGGTCGAAGACGATCGACGACGCGACGATAGCGAGGTTCGCCGTCCAGTAGGCGATCTCGTTGCCTCTGGTCCTCGGTCCGACGACGGACCGCTCGGCGGTCCTGCTGTCAGGCGGCAGCGCCTGCCGGAGTGACCGCCTCGTCGCGGATGCCCTGCTCACGGCGAGCAAGCGCGAGGACAGGAGCGGCCGCATTGAAGCCCTTGAAGGTGAGCCACAGGCCCAGGTACAGCTCCCAGATGATCTCCGGGATGGTCATGACGCTCTGCACGGGCGAGCCCTGCGGGATGACACCCATCAGCACGGCGATCCCCGACGCGGCGAGCAATGGCCCGCCGATCACGCCGAAGAGTGCCATGCGGCGGTGCACCAGGCCGGAGCGGTACATCAGCCAGCCCAGCAGCAGCCCTGTCCCGATCCCGTCAGCGAAGCCCGGCCCGAGCAGGAAGGTCCAGTTCTTGACGTCGATGAGCGACTTGCCGATGGGGACGAGCGAACCCGCATCGGCCGCGGTGGCGTTCTGCCGCAAGGTGACGACAGCAAGGACGGCGAGGATGCCGACCAGGATGAAGGTGCACTCCATGATGCGGGCCGCGACGTAGCCGAGGGAGATGGCTTCGTTCTGCCACTTCAGGATCGGGAACAGCACGAGAGCACAGCCGATGTTGGTGATGATGAGGAACAACTCCAGGAGCGCGCCCAGGAGGACGCCGGTCGCGGCACCCGTTCCGCTGATGTACGCGGGGTCAGTCAGGACGGATCCGTAGGCGACGACTGCGCCGATTGAAGTGACGAAAGTGAGGATGAACAGCACTCCGACGACGAGTGCGGTGCGTCGATCTGAGGTCATGGTGGAACGCCTTTCGTTGATGGGGTCCGGTCGACGGCGGCACCGACCACGCCCGTGGGACTGATGAAGCGCGCGAGGTTCTACCCGCTCGCCAGGGCGGACGCGCCGCCCGACACGACCTGCGCCGACCCTTCGGTCCAGGAGATCGAGACCATCTTCGCCGACAGCGTCGCGTTCTTCGATCGAGGAACGACTGGTAGAGTTCGCCGAACGGCGGGGCGGGATCTGCGGGCTGTCCAGCCGAGGCCCCTGGGTGCCTCGGCTGACCTGGTCCAGGTCCCCATTCGCCGTTGGCTGATGGAACCTCGGCGGGGTCTCCTTATGGTCGGGTCCCCACGACTTTGATACCTTCACCGATGCCTCGGGCGGGAGTAGCTCAGTTGGCAGAGCGGCAGCCTTCCAAGCTGCATGTCGCGGGTTCGAACCCCGTCTCCCGCTCCAGACGTCCATCCCTGCTCGCGAGCCCACGACCGCGCGACCCTGGCCCGTAAACGTCTGTCGACCGGCGTTTCAGCAATGCCGGATCGTGAGACCCACAGCAGCCGCCCGGGCCAGCCGAGGCGACGGAAGATCCAAGAGGAGTGATCCGATGCGGCATCTGCCGACTCACGTCCGCCAAACAGGTCCCGCGCTGGTGATCGCGCTTGTTCTTGGTCTGCTGTCGGTCGGCTGTGCCCCGGCTGCGACGAGCCCGTCCGTTGGGGCTTCGGCGCCCACAGCCTCCGCGTCGGGTGGATCGTCGGGTCTTGACGGTACGTGGACGCTCACGAACTACGCCGGTGTGAACGGCACGAATGTTCCGGTCCCCTCCGGCATTCCTCTCGTGCCGACCATCACCTTTGCCGGCGAAGCGGTGACAGGGAACGCCGGTTGCAATACCTTCGTGGGGACCGCAACGGTCGGGACCCCCACCCTCAGCGGCACATCGGTTTCATTTGGCCAGATCGTGACGACCAAGAAGGCTTGCGAAGGACCGGCCGCCGACGTGGAGACGGCCGTCCTCCTCGTCCTGAACGCCGCGACGCAGGCGACCGTAAGCGGCAACACCCTCGAAATCACCGGGCCCAGTGGCAAGCCGGCCATGACATTCACCAGGAGCTGAGAGCAAAGCGCTCGCACCATCAGGACGTACGTCGCGACAGCAGACGAGCTCGGTGCTGTCCTGGCCCATCACAGGTTGCCGATCATACGACGTAGGGAAATGGTGCAGACACCGTCAACAGATCGCCCGGCGTCGTGTGGAAGAGCGCTCGCGCGCGCACCTCACGGCCGCGGTGGGACCCTGCCCGCACCTGGTCGACGGCCCACCCGCTTGACCACGAGCTCAGCACTTGTTCACGAAGTCCATGCCGACGCCCGAGTTGAACAGGTCGAACAGCATGACTCCATCGACCTCCCTTCCTCAACCCGTCGACGCCGGAGATCGCCGCGGAGGTCTTCCTCTCGACGAGCACCGTGAAGAGCACATGCGCCACATCTACGAGAAGCTGGGCGTGCACAAGGGCGCCGAGGCTGTCCAGCTCGCGCGCGAGCTCGGTCTGTTAGGGCCGTCGGCGCGCACCGGGCGATAGGGGCGAATGGGCTTGGCACACCGATTGTCGGGAGCCGCTGCCCATGGAGTAGATGGTTGCGAAGCAGGGCGAAGGATAGGCCCGGTGGCCCGGGACCATTGCGAGTGGACGACCGCAGCGGCGCTGCGAGTTGTACCCACCCGAGCACGACGTCACGGTCGAGCCCACACGCCGCTCAGGGCTGACAGCCTCGGGAGGACGGGATGCATCGACGGTTCTGTGCGCGGCGCCATCGGCGCGGGAGGACCGCCTCGCTCCCTCGTCATCGATGAGCTCTGGTCGACAGACAGCCCCGTCGTGGTGGCGTCGCCGTGGACGCGGACGGTTGAGCCGGTGGAGCACGTTCCAGTGACAACGCCGCTCGCGCTGGCCGAGGTTACGGCACCGCCCGCGAAGCCCTCGGAGGGGTACGCTTCGGTCCGTGCGATTCGTCGAGGTCGACGGCCTCCGCGCCTCCGTGCTCGGGCTCGGGACCTGGCAGTTCGGCTCAAGGGAATGGGGATACGGGCGGGCCTACGCCGATCAGGTCGCCCCGGCAATCGTCCGCCGGGCGCTCGAGCTCGGGATCACCTTCTTCGACACGGCCGAGCTGTATGGCTTCGGTCGCTCGGAACGGATCCTGGGGGCGGCCATCGGCGAGCACCCGGACGACGTCATCGTGGCCACCAAGCTCCTGCCGGTTCTGCCGTTGCCGGCGATCACGGCCAGGCAGGCGCGCGCGAGTCGGGCCCGCCTCGGGGTCGACGCGCTCGACTTGTACCAGCTCCATTTCCCGAACCCGGTGGTTCCCGCACGGACGACGATGCGCGGATTCCGGGCCCTGCTGGATGACGGCGTGATCCGCCGGGTCGGGGTGAGCAATCACTCGCTCCTCCGCTGGCGGGTCGCCGAACGGGCCCTCGGACGCCCGGTCCTGACCGACCAGGTCCGGTTCAACCTCGCGAATGCGTCCCCGCGCTGGGACCTCGTGCCGTACGCCCGCGATCATGGCCGGGTCGTCATCGCCTACAGCCCGCTGGCCCAGGGCCTGCTCGCCGGCGATGGGCGCGGCGCGCCAGGGACGAACCAGGCGGGGGTCTGGGCGCGACGCGCCAATCCGCTCGCCCGGGAGCGCGGTCGCCGCCTCGCCGGTCCGATGGACGCGGCGCTTGCGGAGGTCGCTCGTGGGCATGCCGCGACCCCGGCCCAGGTTGCACTCGCGTGGGTCATCAGCCACGACAACGTCGTTGCCATCCCGGGCGCTCGGACGGTCGAGCAACTCGAAGAGAACGTGGCTGCCTGCGACCTCATCCTCTCGCAACCCGAGCTCGATCGCCTCACCCGCGAGGCGGACCGGTTGGAGGCGGCTCTCCGCGCGTAGTGCCCGTCGATGCCTCCGTGGAGACACTCTAGCCACACGACGTTCGCCCGCCCTTCCACGCTCGCGCTACTAGCATCACGGGCTCAGGACTTCCGGAGCAGAGTGTCGCGGGTTCGAATCCCGTCTCCCGCTCCAACAACTCGGTTCTGATCTCGGGAACACACCCTAACCGGGCGTCTCGTGTTGTTCGCCAGCCACCCGCACCGCAGGCGCGCTTGGCCTCTACGACGTTGTCATCGTGCTGTGGGTTTCGTCTCCAGCTTGCCGGTCACCGCCGCGATCCGGACGGCAAGTTCCACCGCGAGCCAGCCGGCGAGGAGGAACGGGATCAGCGGCAGGTCGAGCGGTCCGAAGGCGGCGAAGGCCACGTCTGCGGCAATGAAGCCCAGCATGCCAGGTGCTGCTCCGGCCGCGAACGGCAACCCTCGCCGTCGGGCGTGCTCGGCCATGGCCGCGATCACCAGGACGTCGATGATGCCGACGCCGGAATGGGTCCAGGGGGTGTCGATGACGAGCATCCCATAGAAGTACGAGGCGGGAGCCGAGCCGCCCGTCGCCTCCGGCCCAGCTCCTGACCCAAGCGCGACCATCTGGATGACATCGATCACGGAGAGGATGGCGAGCAGCACGAGCATCGGCACCGGCCGGGGCGGCAGGCGGCGGCCGACGAGGACGCCGCCTGCGACGGCGAAGCCGAGCACCGGGAGGTCCGTCCACGGGTAGAGCGCGAGGCCAAGCACGGCGCCGACGGCCAGCGCTACGCCGGAGCCGACGAGCACGACCGCGAGCGGCGTCTGGGCGACCCCGCGCATGGACCACACGATCAGGGCCACGGCCAGCGCCGCCAGGACCGACACGACACTCCTCCATGCCGCCGAACGAGACGACCAGTGTGCCCCCCGATCCCGGCATCGGGTTGCTGGGACCGACCTGCTAGCGTGGCGGCCTGCTTCGAGCGCGCCCATGAGATCTCGGTCGCCTGGTGAACAGAGCTCGGGACGTTCGTCACTGGGATCTGCAGGGTTGGTGACGATGTGTCGGCGCTAGCCCTCTCGCCCCGACCAAGAACCCGCCGATCCGTGTCGCTCACGACACTCCAACTATCGGTGATTCGCTCGCGACTTCACGCTCGTGCTACTACGCGCACGAGCTCAGGACTTCCCAAGCAGAATGTCGCGGGTTCGAATCCCGTCTCCCGCTCCACCTCCCTTGACCTCACGCTGGTTCAACGTGCCGGAAGTACGTGGACCTCGACACCTGACGGTTGCGCGCTCGATCGCACGACGCGCTGCGTTGCCACCCGGAAGCTCTCGGCCGTCGCCGTCGGGATGTCCATGAAGGTCTGCGGGTTCCGGTCGATGAGCGGGAACCACGTGCTCTGGACCTGGATCATCACCCGGTGGCCGCGCCGGAAGACGTGGTTCACATCGGGCATCGTGAACTCGATCGACTCGACCTTGCCTGGTTCGAAGGGCTCGGGGGTTTCGAAGCTCCTCCGGAACTTGCCGCGCAGCGGCCAGCCCCGGACAAGCTGCTGATAGCCGGCGAGCGTGACCGGTGGCGACCACACCTCGACGGCGCCGGCCGCTTCGGGCGTGCTGCGATCCGGTGGGTAGACGTCGATCAGCTTCACGATCCAGTCGGCGTCGGTCCCGGTCGTCGAGACGAACAGCTTCGGTGAGATGGGCCCGGCCACCGTCAGGTCCTCCTCGAGCGGCTCGGTCGCGTACACCAGCACGTCCGGGCGCGTCGCGGCGAAACGCTGATCCGAGACCATGTACTCCTCGGGCATCGTCAGGGCCGTGTAGCCGAGCCACGGGACCGGCCTGGCCGGGTCGCTGACGTAGGCATCGACGGCATCGGCCTCCGCCGGCGCATCGAACGACAGCCCGCCGCCCTCGCGGAAGTAGAGGGTGCGCGGCTCGGCTTCGGCGGGCGGCCAATCGGGATAGCCCCGCCAGACGTTCGTGCCCGTCTCGAAGACCCACGCGCCGGGCAGCTCCGGATCCGGCCCGTCCTTCAGGTGATGCTCGAAGAACGGCAGGATGATGTGCTGGCGGTAGAACTCGGCGGTGTCGGTCGCGAAGTCGACGCTGCCGAGTCGCCGACCGTCATCGGCGCTCCAGCCTCCGTGCGTCCAAGGGCCCATGACGAGCGTGGCCGCCGCGCTCGGGTTCCGCTCGCGAATCGCGTTGTACACGCGTAGCGGACCAGACAGGTCCTCGGCATCGAACCAGCCTCCGACGACCAGCACCGGGCAGCGGATGTTCGAGAGGTGCTTCCAGATTGCCCGGGCCTGCCAGAACTCGTCGTAGGACGAGTGCTCCATGAACTCCTGCCAGGTCGGATTGCCGGCCATCCTGACCGTGAGCTCGGCGAGTGTCCCGGCGCGCAGGTAGAACTCGTACCCATCCTGCGTGCCCCAGTCGAACGGGATCTCGACCAGCGGCGGTCGCGTCGGGCCGGACTGTGGCTGGTAGACCCACGCGGCGTTGAAGGCGTGAGCGAGCATGAAGGCCCCGCCGTGGAACCAGTCGTCGCCCAGGAACAGGTCGGCGACCGGCGCCTGCGGCGAGGCCGCCTTGATGGCCGGATGCGTGTCGATGATCCCGGCGGCCGTGAAGAAGCCGGCGTACGAGATGCCGTAGATCCCGACCCTGCCGTTGTGGTTCTGGACGTGCCGGAGCAGCCACTCAACGGTGTCCCAGGTATCAGTGCTCTCGTCGACGTCCGCTGGTGTGCGCTTCTCGGGCCGGTGCGGGGTAACGTGACTGAAGTCGCCCTCTGACATGAGCCGCCCGCGCACGTCCTGGCGAACGAAGATGTAGCCCGCCCGCAGGAACGCCTCGGTCTGGCGACCGATCGGGAAGACCTCGTCAGGACCGTAGGGGCCAACGCCGAACGGTGACCGCATCAGCAGGATCGGGTACGTCGTCGAGTCGTCCTTCGGCACGAGGACCGAAGTGAACAGGCGCGTGCCGTCGCGCATGGGCACCTGGTACTCGTACTTCGTGTACTGCGCACGCATGTCGAACCCCGAGCCCTCGGTCATGCCCACGCCCTCACTGAAGTCGATCCGGCCAACCCAGCGAGGATAGATCGGTGGGATGCCTGACGCGATCCTGTGGCGTGCGCGTGCTTCTGGTCTCATCGGGGTCAGCCAGTCCGACGACCGCGCAGCCGACCAGACAGGGAGGCCAATCCCACGGGCGACAACGGAGCCCGACGACCGGGCGCGGACTCCGGGGATCGGCCCGGCCGCGACACCCTGACTACGTGTGGTTCGCTCGCCCTTCCACGCTCGTGCTACTACGCTCACGAGGTCAGGACTTCCCAAGCTGCATGTCGCGAGTTCGAACCTCGTCTCCCGCTCCACGACCCCGGCGCTCGTCGCCGACGCGTCGTTCAGATGATGAACGAGGGCTGGGTCTGGACCCAGCGATCGAGCCGCATTCGGTCGTCGCTGCTGAGGATGAAGGTGTAGAAGGTGTCGATCCGGAACCCGCGCCCGAGCACGTAGTCGAGCGCCGTCCGGTTGATCATCGGGATCGTGAAGCCCAGCTCCTCGACCCCCCGGGCGGCCGCATCGTTCTCGACCGTGGCCAGCAACGCAGGGAGATCACCCGGATCCAGGGCGCCGATCGGGCCGCTCATGTCGGCGGCGGAGGTCCCGAACGCCATGCCCACGACGCGGCCGCCGCGGCGGGCCAGCCACGCGGGTCGGCTTCCGAGCAGGAACCGGGTGTCCTCGGGCCGTCGGTGTCCGAGCAGCTCGTGCTCGATATCGACGATGGCCTCCTCGGCGGCAGCCTCCGTGCCGGGCTCGACATGCTCGATGGCGAGATCTGTCGTGACCTCCGATTCCGCCGGTCGGCCCAGGACCTCGAGCGTCGTCGCAGCGAAGCTGACGCCGGACCGCAGGTAGAGGGCGACCGCCGGCGGGTCAAGCGTCGCGGCGATGACCCGGGAAGTGCCTCGTCCGAGCGGAAACGCCCGTTCCAGCAGCCCTCGCCCGATCCCTCGCGCCCGGACCGCCGGGTCCACGAAGAAGAAGGTCAGCTCGAGCAGGCCGTCGCGCTCGATCGACTGTGCCCAGCCGATGATCCCGCCGTCCGGAGCCTCGGCGACCCAGTCCTCGGCTGCCGTGGCCGCGAGGTGCTCCATCCAGGCCCCGTGCCACCCCCATGCCTGTCTCGATCCCCTCCTGCGAATTTCGCTCGCCGACGTCCGCGATCTGGCCAGTCCGCAGGAAGTAGTCCGTCAGCGACAGCCGGAACACCCGGAACACGTCCGGCATGTCTGCTGGCGTCGCTCGCCTGAAGCGTGGGTCAGCGACGGGAGGCATCTCGCTCCTCATTGGTGACGCGCATGCTCGGTCTAATTCAGGGCCGGCCGGGCGTTCGCAGCGTACGAGATTCGCCTACGCTCGCGAGATCGTGGTGCGATCTGGATCCTTGGCGGCTGCCGGCGACATGTCATTGCCCACGCTGCTCTCGCAGGTCTTCGTGGCCTGGACGATCGAGGTCGACAACGAGGTCGAGCGGCAGATGCCGCATCGGTCGGCGCTGCACGTGGCGCCGCCGGACGTGCCCGATGCGCCGCGCCTGGTCTCGGTCGCGATGTACTGGACGTGCCTGCGCCACGTCGATGGCGGCGGAACGACCCTCGGCGAGCTCACCGCCCGCACGCGGACCGAGACGAACCTGAACGGGATGATCCGCTGGGGGTACGTGACGGTCGACGGCGCGCCGCCGAGGCGACCGGTGCGCCCGCGGGCCGACCTCACGATCCGGCCGACGGCGGCCGGCCGGCGAGCGCGGCAGGAATGGGAGCGAGGTCTCGCGTCCGTCGATCGGCGATGGCGCGATCGCTTCGGTTCGGTCGTTGTCGACGAGCTCATGTCGTCGCTTGCCGCGATCGACGCCGAGCTCGATCCGGCGCTTCCGGACTGCCTGCCGATCCTGGGCCATGCGCAGACGACAGCCGGCCTCGTGCGACCGTCGGGGCCAGGGGCGATCGACCGCCACGATCCGCGCCTCCCGATCCTGCTTGCCCGCGTGCTGCTGGCGTTCGCGATCGAGGTCGACGAGGCGTCACGCGTTCCGATGGCCATCGGTTCGAACCTGTTGCGCGTCCTCGATCCAGCCGGCATCGCCGTCCGAGACCTCCCGGCCCTGACCGGCGTCTCGAGGGAGGCGATCGCGATGTCGACGGGTGTCATCGGGGAGCGCGAGCTCGTGGCCGAGGGTCCGGCGCCCTCAGGCGCTCGAGGAAGGGTCGTCCGCCTGACCCCGGCCGGTGTCGCGGCACGAAGCGGGTTCGACGCCACCGTTTCCGGGACGGAGGACCGCTGGCGGCGCAGCCATGGTACGGACGCGATCGACGGGCTCCGGGCGCGCCTCGGGGCGCTCGTGGAGCCGCTCGATTCCGTGGCTGCGCCGATCCGGCAGGGCCTGTCGCCGAGCCCGAACGGCTGGCGGGCGTCGGCACCGGCGAAGGTCGTCCTCCCGCAATTCCCGATGGTCCTCCTTCGCGGCGGTTGGCCCGATGGCGCCTGATCCGGGCGCGACGGCCACGTCGGACGTCGCGGCACGGGTCGCCGGGGCCCGAAGCCGCCTGCGATCCGCGCTCGAGCGGTCGATCCGGTTGTCGCCGGACGTCGCGGCGGAGGTCGATCGACTGTCGGCCGCGTATCGCTCTCCCCAGCCGGGGGGCGAGGCGTCGATCAGCCTGGCCGACGCCCGCTCGGCGGCCGCCTACGCCGCCGCCCGGATGCCGGCGACGTTCGCCGCGTCTGCGCGGGCGATGGCCGAGGGCGCGGACCGCCTGCCCGGGTTCGCGCCGCGGAGCCTGCTCGACGTGGGGGCGGGCACCGGTGCGACGACCTGGGCCGCTCGGGCGGTCTGGCCGGACCTGGCGAGCTGCACGCTCGTCGAGCGCGAAGCGGCCGCGGCGATCCTCGGCCGGGTGCTGATCGACGACGACCGGGTCGCCTGGCAGATCGCCAACGCGGCCACCGCGACCCTGCCCGAGGCGGACCTCGTCACCGCCGGGTATGTGCTCGGAGAGCTGGACGCCGGCGCGCGGCCACGGATCGTCGAACGGCTCTGGGCGGCGACGCGCGGCGCGATCGTCCTCGTCGAGCCGGGCAGCCGCGCCGGGTATCGAGCGGATCCTCGCCGCACGTTCGACCCTGATCGCCGGCGGTGCCCGGATCGCCGCTCCCTGCCCGGGCAACGATGCCTGCCCCGTGACCGGGCCGGCCTGGTGCCACTTCCTCGCCCGTCTCGATCGCAGCCCGCTCCAACGCCGGGCGAAGCATGCGGCGCGATCGTGGGAGGACGAGCCGTTCGCATACGTCGTGGCCGCGCGCCCGGCGGTGGTCGCCGACCCACGGCCGCGCATCGTCCTGGGCCGGCCGCGCCACCGGCCGGGCGTCGTCGAGCTCCGGGTCTGCGCCGACGGTCGCATCGAGACCGTCGTCCGGAGCCGCCGCGACGGAGTGGCCTACGCGACCGCCCGCGACCTGGAATGGGGCGACCCGTTCGCCTGAAGCGCGCCCGGGTCGCGGCGACGATCAGTCGGGAGCCACAGGCTCGACGGCGAACGCATCGAGGATGATCCGCCTCGGTGTCGGGCCGGCCTCCTTAGTTGACGCACTTGCTCTGGCGCAGGACGAACGTGTCGTCGTCGTACGCGACGACCTGGATCGGCGGGTCCGTCGACGTGCGCGCAGTCCGCCGCCCCGTGGATCCATCGGACGGTGGCGAGGTCGGTCGGCGGCATCGGTCAGACCGCCGTCAGATTGGGAGCGTCGCGTCGAGACGGATCATGGGTCGAAACGTACTCGCTCATGAGGCGGCGCGACGAACCGTGGCCTCCGGACAACGCCGGACCGGTCCGGCCCGATACCCTGTCGTGGTGAGCCTGATCGCGACGAATGCCCTGACGAAGCGATACGGAGCGCTCGATCACCGCGCTCGACGGCCTGACGTTCGAGATCGAGCCCGGCATCGTCGGGCTCGTCGGGTCGAACGGCGCGGGCAAGAGCACGCTCCTGAAGATCCTGCTCGGGCTCATCTCGCCGACGAGCGGCTCGGCGCTGGTCTTCGACCTCGACGTCGCGACGCACGGGATCGCGATCCGCGAGCTCGTCGGCTACATGCCCGAGCACGACTGCCTGCCGCCGGACATGTCGGCGACCGACGTCGTCTCCCACCTCGCCCAGGTCTCCGGGCTGCCCCGGACCGCGGCCCGCGAGCGGACCGCCGAGGTCCTGCGCCACGTCGGGCTGTACGAGGAGCGGTACCGGGCGATCGGCGGCTACAGCACGGGGATGCGCCAGCGGGTCAAGCTCGCCCAGGCGCTGGTCCACGACCCGCGGCTGCTCCTGCTCGACGAGCCGACGAACGGGCTCGACCCTGCCGGCCGTGACGAGATGCTCGAGCTCATCCACCGAACCGGCACGGAGTTCGGGATCGCCGTGATCGTGGCCTCGCATCTCCTCGGCGAGATCGAGCGCGTCTGCGACCACCTCGTGGCGATCGAGGGCGGCAAGCTGCTCCGGTCGGCACCGCTCGGATCGTTCATGGAGCGGATCGGGACGCTGGCCGTCGAGGTCGACGAGGGCCGTGACGCCCTCGCCGCGCGATTGACGGCCGCCGGCCTCCAGACGATCGTCGACGGTCCGGCCGTCCTCATCGACCTCGTCGACGAGCGGCCCTACGACCTCGTCCGCGACATCGTCGCCGAGCTCGGCCTGCCGCTCGTCCGGATCGAGCAGCGCCGTCACCGACTCGAGGATCTCTTCCGCGACGCCCCCGCGCCGGGGGGCTGGCAACGGGCCCGGTCGTGGTGGCGACGCAGCCCGGGCCGCCCGCTGCCGGCGAGGTCGACCCATGACCGAGACGACGACGCCCGTCGTCCGGGCCGGGAGCATCTACGACCTCGGCTACCGCCGCTACGAGGGGCCGCGGCTGGGCCGAGCCCACGCCGTTCGCACGATGGTCATCGACAGCTTCCGGACGGCCTTCGGCATCGGCCACGGGGGCAGGGCCAAGGTCGCCCCGATCCTCTTCGGGGCGATGGCGATCCTGCCGGCGGTGATCGTCGTCGGGATCCTGACGCTGGCCGCCCGGATCGGCGCACGCGAGCAGTTCGAGGCCGCCTCGCCGATCGACTACGACACGTACTACGCATCGATCTACGGCGGTGATCGCCCTCTTCTGCGCGGCGCAGGCGCCGGAGCTGTTCTCGCGGGACCAGCGCCACGGCGTCCTGGCCCTCTACTTCGCCCGGGCGCTGCGCCGGTCGGACTACGCCCTCGCCCGGCTCGCCGGGTTCGGCCTCGCCCTGCTCCTGATGCTCCTCCTGCCGATGACGATCCTCCTGATCGGGCGGGTCCTCCTCTCGACCGACGTCGCCGGCGCCTTCGCGGATGACCTGCCGAGGCTGCCGGCGGTCCTCGCCCAGGCGCTCGTGATCACGGGCCTCTTCGGCAGCCTGTCGATGGTCGTCGCCGCCTTCACCCCCCGCCGGGCGTACGCGACGGCCGGGCATCATCGCGCTCTTCGTCCTGCCCGGCCTCATCTCGACCGCGGTCATCGCCCAGGGCTCGGGTCCGCTGGGCATGGTCCTCGTCCTGCTGAGCCCGGGCACGATCCTCGACGGCACGAGCGCGCTGTTCTTCGGCAACCGACTGCCGGAGGAATTCTTCTTCTTCGACCTCCCGATCTGGACGTTCCTCGCGAGCGCGATCCTGATCACCCTCGTCACCGTCGGCGTCATCGCCCGACGCTTCGTCCGGATCACGACGTGACCGGCGACCGCACCGCCGCCCGGCACGGCCCCGACGGCCGGACCCGCGCCGACTCCCGGCCGACGCACCACTCGTCCTCGACAACGTGTCGCGCTGGTTCGGCAACGTCGTCGCGGTCAATGACATCAGCTTCGCCATCGGCGCGGGGATCACCGGCCTGCTGGGGCCGAACGGCGCGGGCAAGTCGACGCTGCTGCACCTGCTCGTCGGGGCTCCTCCAGCCCTCGTCCGGCCGGGTCCTGATCGACGGCATGCCGGCCTGGCACGACCCGTCGATCTACGCCCGGATCGGGCTGGTCCCGGAGCGCGAGGCCGTCCATTCGTTCCTCACGGGCCGCCAGTTCGTCGAGCTCGCCGCGCGGCTCCAGTCCCTGCCGGACCCACGGGCCGCGACCGCGCGCGCGATCGACATCGTCGATCTCGCCGGCGCCGCCGATCGCCCGGTCGGGACGTACTCGAAGGGGATGCGGCAGCGCGCGAAGATCGCGGCGGCGCTGGTCCACGACCCGGACGATCCTGCTCCTCGACGAGCCGTTCAACGGGATGGATCCGCGACAGCGGCTGCACATGATGGACCTGCTCCGGGCGATGGCCGCCGACGGCCGGACGATCCTCTTCAGCTCGCACATCCTCGAGGAGGTCGAGCGGCTCGCCGACGGGATCCTCGTGATCTACGCCGGGCGTCTCGCCGCGTCCGGCGACTACCGCGAGATCCGCAAGCTGATGACCGACCGCCCGCACACGTTCCGCGTCCGCTCGTCCGACGACCGCCGGCTGGCCGCGGCGTTCATCGCCGAGCCGGCCGTCTTCGGGACCGAGCTGCGCGACGATCGCCTGACGGTCCGGGTCTCGGAGTTCTCGGGGTTCACGATGAGCGTCGCGCGGGTCGCTCGGGACGCCGGCGTCCGTCTGCTCGAGGTCAGCCCCACCGACGATTCGCTCGAGAGTGTCTTCGAGTACCTCGTGAGCCGGCGCTGAGCATGGGACGACTCGCGGTGATGACGGCGATCGGGACGGTGACGGCACGGGCGCTCCTCGGCCGCCGCCGAACGCTCCTGATGCTCCTCATCGCGGGCGCGCCGGTGCTGCTCGGCGTCTTCGTCCGGCTCGGCAACGGCGGGCCGCGGCCGAACCGGCTCGAACCCTCGCTCGAGGGACTGCTCGTGTCGAGCGTCCTCCCGATCGTTGCCCTCGTCTTCGGGACCGCGGCCCTCGGCTCCGAGCTCGACGACGGAACGGCCATCCACATCCTCACGAAGCCGATCCCGCGGTGGACGATCGTCGTCCCGAAGCTGATCGTGGCCGGCTCCCTGACGGCTGCCCTCCTGTTCGCGTCGACGATCATCTCGGGCGCGCTGATCGGCGGACTCGGCTCGGGCGAGATGGCGGTCACGACGGCGTTCGCGGTCGGGGTGGTCGTCGGCTCGTTCGTCTATGCGGCGATCTTCATCGCCCTGAGCGCGGCGACGAGCCGCGGGCTCCTGATCGGCCTGGGCTATGCCTTGATCTGGGAAGGGCTGCTCGCCGGCGCCCTGCCCGGGACCCAGCTGCTCAGCGTTCGTGAGTACGTCCGCGGCATCGTCGCGACGCTGGCGCCGCCCGAGACCCTGACGTCTGTGGTCGGGAGCCAGGGGTTCCTGTTCGCCGGAATTGCGCTCGTCGTGATCACCGCGCTCGCTGCCCTCCGGCTCGGCGTCTACCAGGTCCGTTCCGCCGAGTAGCGGGCACGGCGCGGGTGACGCGCCCACCGGCCTTGCTGACTCTCGGGTGTCGGGGTCCCGGTCGGGCAGGACCAACGGGTCGTTGGCGTGCACGGAGCCTCGGCGCACGATCCCGGCCACGATGCCAGTCGAGCTCATCGTCTTCACGGCGGATCGCCGCATCAGCGGCGCGATTCCGCTTGCCGACGACCGGTTCAGCGACATGCTCAACTCCGTGCCGCGGATCGTCATGCGCGGCTCCGAGGTCCACGACCTGATCACCGGCATGCCGCCCCAGTTCGTCGACGTCACCGTGGCCGTCGGGTCGATCGTGGCGGTCCTCGTCGGCGGCCGGCGCGGCGTCGAGACCCGCAGGCGCCGCACCGACGTCGAGCCGGTGAAGATCGGCATCGTCCGCTACATCATCTCGGGCTGGCTCCACGTCCCGGCGGGTGATGAGATCGACGTGCACACGCAGGATCCGGCCGTCGTCCTGGCCGGGCGCGACATCCTCGTGCCGCTCACCGAGGCGACGATCAGCTACGACCGCGGCCCGGACCACGTCTCCGAAACGTTCGAGACGATCCTCGTCAACCGCTCCCTGGCGACCTGGATCGAGGTCGGTGGGACGCCGGGCGGCGACGGCGGCGACCTGGTCGACGACAAGCCGAAGGTCTACCACGCCGCCATGGCCAAGGACTTCACCGGAGCCACCTGATCCGCGCCGCCGGCGCGGCTATTCGGTTGGCACGCCCAGGACGCTGAACCCGCCGTCGACGTAGATCACCTCGCCCGTCACCGCGGACGAGAGGTCCGACGCGAGGTACAGCGCGGTCCTGCCGACGTCCTCGATCGTGATGTTCGACCGCAGCGGCGTGATGTCCGCGAACTCGCCGTAGAGCTTCTTGAATCCGCCGATCCCCGCGGCGGCAAGCGTCCGAACCGGCCCGGCGCTGATCGCGTTCACGCGGATCCCCTCGGGCCCGAGGTCCGCGGCGAGGTACCGCACGCACGCCTCCAGGGACGCCTTCGCGACCCCCATCACGTTGTAGTTCGGGACGACCTTCTCGGCGCCGTAGTAGGTCAGCGTCAGGATCGACGAGCCCCGATGGAGGTGCGGCAGCGCCGCCCGGGTCAGCCCGACGAGCGAGTAGGCCGAGACGTCCTGGGCGAGCGCGAAGCCGTCGCGTGACGTGTCGACGAACCGGCCGGTCAGGTCCTCGCGCCTGGCGAAGGCGAGGGCATGGACGAGGATGTCGAGGCCGTCGTGGGTCTCGCTCCAGCGCTGGAACACGCGCTCGATGTCCTCGTCGCGCTGGACGTCGCACGGCTCGACGAACGTCGAGCCGATCGAGGACGCCAGCGGCCGGACCCGCTTGTCGATCAGCGACTCGACCGAGGAGAAGCCGACCTCGGCGCCCTCGGCGTGGAGGGCCTGGGCGATGCCCCATGCGATCGAGTGATCGTTGGCGACCCCGAAGATCAGCGCCGTCCTGCCGTCCAGGAGTCCCATGCACGCCCTCCGCTGGCCGCGGCTCCCGCGGCGTCTGGGGCGAGGATAGCCCGCGGGCCGGGATCGGCCGGCGTCCGGGCCGAGGGCTACTGCGGCTGGGTCACCCGGACGTCGTCGAAGCCCGCCTCGACGATCCCGTTCGCTCCCGACGTCCGACGCCGAGAACCGGAGCCGGATCGTCTGGCCGGCCCACGCCGACAGGTCGATCGAGGCGCTGCGCCAGCCGGCGTTCCGCTCCACGGGCGCGCCCTGCGCGAGCGAGGACCGTCGTCGGGGTCGCCGCCGCCGTCGAGCACCTCGACCCGGAACTCGTCACCGGCGCCGGCGGTCCTGTCGTGGGCGAAGGTCCATCGGAACTGGAGCTTCTGGTGGGCGGTCGGCGGCAGGTCGATCGTCGGGCGACGTGACGCGTCGTCCGGCCGCCGTCGAGGTCGTTCGCCGCGGCTGAGGACCCGGCCGCCGTCCCGGTGATGAACGCGAACCGGCCGGACGGCACGGAGTCGGGCTGCTTCCGGCCGGCCGCCGTCGTGGTCGGCGACGGATTGCCGCGCTGCCACGTGCCGGCCGTCGCGGTGTCGGTGCCGTGGAGGTTGATCTTCCAGGACCTGTTGATCTCGAGGTCGTCGTCGAACGCGCCGCAGCGGGCGATCCGGGTCGCGGTCCCAGGACCGCGAGCGGGCAGCCGGCCCGCTCCATCAGGTAGAGCACGGCCTCCCTGTTCCGCCCGGTCTCGGACGCGATCAGCGACGGCTTCGGGTAGTCGACGACCGACATCTCGAACGTGTACGCAAAGATCCGGTACGTCCCGTACTCGAAGTCGCGTGTCGTCCCCGACGTCAGGTAGAGGTCGCTCGCCTGCTCGGGCCGATAGCCGTTCGTCGCGGCCATGTGCTTGCCGATGATCGCGAGCGCGTTGTGGTCGTCGACCGTCATGTCGCTCGGGATGTCCTTCAGCGTGTAGCCGTAGGGCCACATCACGAGCCGGCCGGATTCGTGGAACGTGATCGCCGTCCGGATCTGCTGCTGGCCGTTGACGACGCGGCTCGCCAGGAAGTCGCGGACGTTGCGCGTCTCGGGCGCCGAGAACGCCGACGGGCCCATGTACGTGATCGCGAGGGGGTTCTTGCTCGTGCGTCCCTCGGCGATCCCCCAGTGATAGCCGAAGTTCCGATTGAGGTCCGTCCCGATCGCGGTCGTCCCCTTGTTCGGCTGGCGGTTCTTGCGCCAGAAGTGGAACTTGCCGCCGGAGATGTCGTACTCGGCGCCATCGGGGTTGACGGCGAGGATGATCCAGATCTCGCGGCTGTTGACGATGTTCGTGACCCGGCTGTCGGTGCCGTAGCCGTCGACGAGCCAATGCATGATGTGGAGGGTCATCTCGAGGCCCATGTGCTCGTCGGAGTGGGTCAGCCCGTCGAACAGCACCTCGGGCTCGTTCTCGTCCGTCGCGACGTTGTCCGAGATCTTCACCGCCCAGATCGTCCGGCCCTGGTAGCTCTTGCCGATCGCCAGACGCTCGACGATCGACGGGTGGGCGGCGGCGACCGCGGCCACGTCGGCGACCATCTCCGCGTAGGTGTGGTAGCCCTCCTAGCCCTTGGGGAAGTCCGCCGCGGCGGCCGAGGCCGGCGCGGCAAGGGTGCGCCACGAGGACGACGAGGAGGCCGGCGAGGCCGGCGGCCTTCGGGGCGCGACGCGTTCCGGTCATGTGGTCAGGATGACCCCACCGCGCAACCCGGCCAACCCCGACGATCGTCCGGCGCGCGATGACCGGTCGATCCGGCACGTCGCGACGCGGTCCGCACCCGGTCGCGCGCTAGACTGCGGGGACCGTTCCGAGACACCTGCCCGCTCCCGAGGTTCCCGACCGATGACGACCGAGTCGCAGCCGCGTCTCAAGATCACCTACGCGACCCTCCGCGCCGACAACGAGCAGCTCCATGCCGAGTACGAGGCGGGGCTCGCCGAGGCGAAGACCCAGCTCGATGGGCACCACCGGAACCTCGTCGACGGCCGCGAGCGGGACGGCGAGGGCGAGTTCACCGTCCACAGCCCGATCGACCGCGACATCGTCCTCGGCCACTTCGCGACGGGTACGCGCAAGGACGTGCAGGACGCGATCGCGGCCGCACGCCGGGCCCAGCCGGCCTGGTTCGCGCTGGGCTGGGAGCAGCGGATCGAGATCCTGAAGCGCGCCGCCGAGCTGATCAGCGAGCGCCAGATGGTCTACGGCGGGCTGATGGCGATCGAGGTCGGGAAGACCCGGATCGAGGCCCTCGGCGAGGTCGAGGAGGCCGCCGACCTGATCCGCTACTACGCGAAGACGGCCGAGGACAACCAGTTCTACGAGCACCCGATGGACAGCCTCGGCGACGCGGCGGTCCACACGAAGTCGATCCTCCGGCCGCACGGCGTGTTCGCCGTGATCAGCCCGTTCAACTTCCCGATGGCCCTGTCGTGCGGCCCGTCCGCGGCCGCGATGCTGGCCGGCAACACGGTCGTCTTCAAGCCCTCGTCGGCCGCCCCGATCTCGGGCGTCAAGCTGATCGAGGCCTACCGCGAGGCGGGCGTGCCGGATGGCGTGATCAACCTCGTCATGGGTCCGGGCGAGACCGTCGGGGCCGAGCTCCGCGAGAACCCGGACGTCGACGGGATCGTCTTCACCGGCTCGTACGCGGTCGGGATGGACCTGTACCGGACGTTCTCGCGCGACTACCCGAAGCCGACGATCGTCGAGATGGGCGGCAAGAACCCGGCCGTCGTCTCGCGCCACGCCGACCTCGACGAGGCGGCCGAGGGGATCATGCGGAGCGCGTTCGGGTTCGGCGGCCAGAAGTGCTCCGCGAACAGCCGGGTCTACGTCGAGAAGCCGGTCCACGACGAGCTCGTCCGACTCCTCGTCGAGAAGACCGAGGCGATCACGATCGGCGATCCGCTCATCCGCGAGAACTGGCTCGGCCCCGTGATCGACCAGCGCGCGGTCGACCGCCACCAGGGCGCCGTCGCCGAGGCGCGCCGCGACGGGCGCGTGTTCGTCGGCGGCGAGCGGCTGGGCGACCGCGGGATGGATCGCGGCTTCTATGTCGAGCCGACGGTCGTCGGCGACCTGCCGGCCGACCATCGGCTGTTCCGCGACGAGCTGTTCGCGCCGCTGACGGCCGTCCACGCCGTCGATTCGTTCGACGAGGCGCTCCGGCTCGCCAACGACTCCGTCTACGGGCTGACGGCCGGCGTCTACAGCGAGGACGCGGGCGAGGTCCAGCGCTTCCTCGACACCTGCGAGGCGGGCGTCCTGTACGTCAATCGGCGCGCGGGCGCCACGACGGGAGCGTGGCCGGGCGTCCAGGCGTTCGGCGGCTGGAAGGGCTCCGGCTCGACCGGCAAGGCCGGCCTGTCGATGTACTACGTCGCCCAGTTCCTGCGGGAGCAGAGCCACACCGTCGTCGACTGAGGCCGCTGCACCATCAGCGCTCCGGCGATCTCGGTCGATCACCTCTCCAGGCGGTTCGGCGACCGGGCGGCATTCGAGGACGTCTCGTTCGAGGTCGGGGCAGGCGAGGTGTTCGGGTTCCTCGGCCCCAACGGCGCCGGGAAGACGACGATCGTCCGGACGCTCGGAACGCTGATCGCACCCACCGCGGGCTCGGCGACGGTTGCCGGGATCGCGGTGCTGCCGGAGAACGGCGTCGAGATCCGTCAGCGGATCTCGATCATGCCCGAGTCGCCGGGCCTCTACCTCCGCCTCAGCGTCCTCGAGAACCTCGAGTGCTTCGCGGACCTGTACGAGGTGCCCGATCCGCGAGATCGGATCGAACGCGCCCTGCTGTCGATGAACCTCATCGATCGCGCCGGCGATGCGTGCGGGACCCTGTCCAAGGGACTGCGGCAGCGGGTCGCCCTGGCGAGGGCGCTGCTCGCCGATCCGGAGGTGCTGTTCCTCGACGAGCCGACCGCGGGTCTCGACCCGGTCGTCGCCCGCGAGGTCCACGAGCTGATCCTTGGCCTTCGCGAGCGTGGCGTGACGATCTTCCTCACGACCCATCGCCTGGAGGAGGCGGAGAGGCTGTGCGACCGGGTGGCGATCCTGAACACGACCCTGCGCACGATCGGCCGCCCGGACGAGCTCCGGGACCGGCTGTTCAGCAGGACGCTCACGGTCCGGACCGCCGCGCCCCTCGCCGACCCTGACCGGACCTTCGGCGGCCTGCCGGCCGTGAACGGCTGGCAACTCGACGATCCGGCCGCGTACGTCCTGGCCGTGACCGACGCCGATGTCGCCGCGCCGGCCGTCACGCGGGCGCTCGTCGCGGTCGGCGCCGATGTGCTGTCGATCAGTGAGTCGCGCCCCTCGCTCGAGGATGTCTACCTCGAGCTGATCGACGAGGACCCCGAGGTGGGTCCGCGATGAGGATGAGCACGCGACGCATCCGCGCGATCGTCCGCAAGGAGCTCCGCGAGTACCGGCGTCACGGGTCGGTCGTCGTGGCGACTGCGATCTTCCCGCTCATCTTCCTCATCCAGCCGATGGTGGTGGTCTTCCTCACGCCGGACGTCTCGACGGCCAGTCTCGCCGACTGGCACGTGCTGCTGTACATGCTCGCCATCCCGGTACTCGCCCCGTCGATCCTCGCGGCGTACGCGGTGGCCGGCGAGCGCCAGCAGGGCACCCTCGAGCCGGTCCTCACGACCCCGATCCCGCGCGAGGAGCTGCTGCTCGCCAAGGCGGTGGCCGCGTTGATCCCGACCGTCGCGGTGTCGTACGCGGTGTACCTGTTCTTCGTGGCCTCCGTCGTCCTGTTCGCCGAGCCCGCGGTCGGCTCCGCGATCGTTCGCCCCCCCGACGTGGTCGCCCAGCTGCTGTTCACGCCGCTGCTCGCGGCCTGGGCGATCTGGGTCGGGATCGCGATCTCCACTCGTTTGAGCGACGCGCGGGTCGCCCAGCAGCTGAGCCTGCTCGCCAACCTCCCGATCGTCCTGCTGACGTCCCTGATTGCGTTCGACGTGATCCACGCGAGCCTCGGCCTGGCGCTCGGAGCCGCGATCGTGTTGCTCATCGCCGATTCGCTGGGCTGGCGGATCGTCGCGCCGCTGTTCGACCGAGAGCGACTGATCACGGGGACCAGGTGACGAGACCGACCAGCCGCCGCCGGTCGGACATGCCCTACCCGCGCCCGTCGGGCGACTTGGCGCCGACCGTGTGGACCTCGAGCGCCGGCATCCGCTCGAGGAGCTGATCGACGAGCGATCGTTCGCGTAGCCGTCGCAGTCCGGAGACCGCGCGATACGGAACGAACACGTGGGTCGCGTCGCGTGCCTCCGCGATCTGCTGGATGCCGGTCACGACGTCCCGTGCCTCGACCCGCACGACGTCGGCGCCGAGATCGACCGCGTCGTCGACCGCCTCCTGGATGTCGCGGCTCTGGTCGAACGACTGCCCTTCGGCGGCCGGCGTCTCGACGACCACGGCGACCAGCGCGGCGTGGAGCGCGCTGGCAAGCTTGGCTGCCGCGGCGGATGGCTCGGATCGACGCCGGGCTGCCGTCGACCAGGACCACCACCCGGTCGGTGACCAGTGGCAGCGACTGACCCGCGAGCGTCCCCTCGAGCTGTCCCTCGACGCGCTGGGCAGTCAGCCGCAGCGCCAGCTCGCGGAGCGCGGTGAGATTCGCCTCGGTGAAGAACTTGTCGAGTGCGATCTGGGCCCGCTCGGGCGGATAGACGTTGCCGTGCTTCATCCGCTGGCGGAGGGCGTGGGGGCTCATGTCGACGAGTTCGATCTCGTCGGCGCCGAGCAGGACGTCCTCGGGCAGTCGCTCGTTGACCGGTGCGCCGGTGATCGTGGCGACGGCGTCGGCGACTCCCTCGAGGTGCTGGACGTTGAGGGTCGTGACCACGTGGATTCCGGCGTCCCGGATCGCCTCGACGTCCTCCCAGCGCTTCGCCCGGGCGGAGCCCGGGACGTTCGTGTGGGCCAGCTCGTCGATCAGCGCGACCGTCGGGTTCCGGGCGATGACCGCGTCGGTGTCCATCTCCTCGACCACCACGCCGCGGTACTCCGTCCGGCGGCGCGGGACGACCTCGAGGCCAGCCGAGCCGCTCGATCGTGTGCGGCCGGCCATGGGCCTCGACGAAGCCGACGACGAGGTCCGTCCCGCGCCCGACGCGGCGATGGCCCTCGTCGAGCATCCGGTACGTCTTCCCGACGCCCGGCGCCATGCCGAGATAGACGCGCAGCCGGCCCCGGGCGCTCGGCGAGTCAGCCTGGACACGGGCGAGCATCTCCTCGCCCGTCGGCCGGACGTCGAACGCGTCGCGCTCGGGGTCGGTGGTCATCTCAGCAGGCCATCGAGGTCGAGGTTGAGGAGGAGGACGTTGACGCGGGGCTCGCCGAGGAAGCCGAGGAACGGCTGATCGGTGTGGCGGGCGACGGCCGCCCGGACGTCAGCCTCGGACACGTTCCGGGCTTTCGCGACGCGGGCGACCTGGACGTCGGCCGCGGCCGGGCTGATCTCCGGATCCAGGCCCGATGCCGAGGTCGTCACGATGTCCACCGGGACGGGTGCGTCGGCGGCGAGACCATTGGCCTGCCGGAACGCGATCGCTCGCTGGGGGATCGTGTTCGCGTAGCAGACATAGGTGCCGTCGGGGTTCATCGCGTACGTCTGATCTGCGCTCGGGCTGATCACCGCGTTGCCGTCCGAGTCAGTCGGCACGCACAGGGGGTCGGCCGGAGTTGCGAATGGATTCGTCGCCGATTTGGATCCGTCGGTGCCGACGGTGTTCACGCCAGGGACGAACCCCACGAGACGTGGATCGGTCGGCCCGAGGTTGGTCCCGGCCGAGCTGCTCGCGTCGTAGCCCTTCCCGGCGGCCGACGGCCGGCCCCAGAAGTACTGCGGCTGGTCGAAGGCCTGTCCGATCAGCGAAGATCCCGACGGTTCGGCCATCGGCCGCGACGACCATGGAGCCGTTCGCCTGGTGGGAGAACGCGACCTGGGCGACAGCCGTGACGACGACTGGGTAGATCACGCCGGTGATGACCGTCAAAACGATCAGGAGTGCGATGGCCGGCCAGAGCCGGTGGCGGAGGAAGGTGGTCATCGAACGGTCCTATGCGAGGTGCAGGGCGGACACGATGAGATCGATCGCCTTGATCCCGATGAAGGGGGCGATGATCCCGCCGAGCCCGTAGACGGCGAGGTTGCGGCGAAGCAGGTCGCTCGCCGGGGCGGCCCGGAACCCGACGCCGCGCAGGGCGAGCGGGATCAGGGCGATGATGATGAGAGCGTTGAAGATCACGGCGCTCAGGATCGCGCTCTGCGGCGTAGCCAGCCCCATGATGTTCAGGCCGTTGAGCTCCGGATAGACGGCGATGAACATCGCCGGCAGGATCGCGAAGTACTTCGCGACGTCGTTGGCGATCGAGAAGGTCGTGATCGAACCGCGTGTGATCAGCAGCTGCTTGCCGATCGCGATGACTTCGAGGAGCTTGGTCGGATCCGAGTCGAGGTCGACCATGTTGGCCGCCTCCTTGGCCGCCGACGTCCCGCTGTTCATCGCCATCCCGACGTCGGCCTGGGCGACCGCCGGGGCGTCGTTCGTCCCGTCGCCGGTCATCGCCACGAGGTGGCCGTCCGCCTGCTCCTTGCGGATGAAGGCGATCTTGTCCTCGGGCGTGGCCTGGGCGATGAAGTCGTCGACCCCGGCCTCGCGGGCGATCGTCGCCGCGGTCCGGGGGTTGTCGCCCGTGATCATCACGGTCCGGATCCCCATCTGGCGGAACTCCGCGAAGCGCTCGGGCAGGCCCTCCTTGATCGTGTCCTTCAGCTCGATCAGGCCCAGCACGACCCCGTCCCGCTCGAGGACGAGTGGTGTCGCGCCGAGGTCGGCGAGACGGTCGGAACCGGCAACGATCTCGTCGGGCAGGCTTCCGACCCGCGCCCGGATGGCGTCGACGGCGCCCTTCAGGGTCGTCGCCGTCGCGGTGCGGACGCCGCTCGTGCGGGTCTCGGCGCGGAACGGGATCTCCTCCTCGATCGAGGCGTCGAGCGTGGCCAGGCCGGCCGTCGTCGTCCGGGCCGGCGGCGGCGCCAAGCTCGCCGAGCCGCTTCCGGGCGAGTTCGACGATCGAGCGGCCCTCGGGGGTCTCGTCGCGGAGCTGACGCGAGCAGCGCCGCCGTGATGGCGTCGGCCTCGGCGATCCCCGGGGCGGCGGTGATCGACGCCGCGAGCCGGTTGCCGTAGGTGATCGTGCCCGTCTTGTCGAGCAGGATCACGTCGACGTCGCCGGAGGCCTCGACCGCCCGGCCGCTCATCGCGAGGACGTTGAAGCGGGCGACCCGGTCCATGCCGGCGATGCCGATCGCCGACAGCAGGCCGCCGATCGTCGTCGGGATCAGGCAGACGAGCAGCGCGACGAGCGAGACCGTGCCCGACCGACGGAGCCCGCGTAGTCCCCGAACGGCCGGAGCGTGACGGTCGCCATCAGGAAGATGAACGTCAGGCCGGCGAGCAGGATCGCGAGCGCGATCTCGTTCGGTGTGCGCTGGCGCTTGGCGCCCTCGACGAGGGCGATCATCCGGTCGAGGAACGTCTCGCCGGGGTTGGTCGTGACCTCGATCACCAGCCGGTCGCTGGTCAGGGTCGTGCCGCCGGTGACCGAGCTCCGGATGTCCGTGCCGGGCTCCTTGAGCACGGGTGCCGACTCGCCGGTGATCGCCGCCTCGTTGACGAAGCCGATCCCCTCGATCACGTCGCCGTCGCCGGCGATCGTCTCGCCCGCCTCGACGACGATGACGTCGCCCTTGCGGAGCTCGGACGACCCGACGTTCTCGAGCGACCCGTCGGCCAGGCGGCGATGGGCGATCGTCTCCGAGCGGGTCTTGCGAAGGGTGGCCGCCTGGGCCCGCCCACGCGCCTCGGCGACGGCCTCGGCGTAGGTCGCGAACAGGACGGTGAACCAGAGCCAGGCCGCGATCTGGACCTGGAAGCCCAGGCCGCCCGACTCGGTGGTCGGCTGGATGCCGGTCGCGTTGCCGATCGCGATGATCGTGACGAGCGACCGCGGTGATCTCGACGACGAACATCACCGGGTTCTTGATCAGGAGGCGCGGGATCCAGCTTGCGGAAGGCCTGGGGAATGGCGGCCCGGAGCTGCTCCGGGTCGAGGACGCCGCGCGGCCGGGGCGGCTCGGCGCCGGACGGCTTCTGGCCGCCGAGCGTGACGAACCGCTGGAACCGCCGCGTGCCGCGGCCGAGGTCGACCGAGAAGAGAGAACGGCTGACAGTCATGGGATCAGGCGGCCTTTCCGGCGTTCTGGATGAACTGCTCGACGATCGGCCCGAGGGACAGGGCCGGGAAGAACGTCAGGGCTCCGACGATGACCACGACGCCGATGAGCAGGACCGTCCAGAGGACGCCCGTCGTCGGGAACGTGCCGAGCGACGGCGCGACGCTTCGCTTGGCGGCCATCGAGCCGGCAAGGGCGAGGATCGGCACGATCATCCCGTAGCGGCCGATGAGCATCGCGAATGCGCCGGTGACGTTGTAGAACGGCGTGTTCCCGGTCAGGCCGGCGAAGGCGGAGCCGTTGTTGCCGGTCTGGCTGGAGAAGGCGTAGAGGATCTCGCTGAAGCCGTGCGGACCCTCGTTGAGCGGTCCGGCCTGCCCTTCCGGAAGGACGCTCGCCAGGGCCGTGAAGCCGAGGATGCTCGCGCCCAGGACGAGCGCGGTGATCATCGCCATCTTGATCTCGAACGCCTCGACCTTCTTGCCGAGGTACTCCGGCGTCCGGCCGACCATCTGGCCGGCGATGAACACCGCGAGGATGGCGCCGATGACCAGCATCCCGTAGATCCCGGCGCCGATCCCGCCCGGCGTGATCTCGCCGAGCTCCATGTTGAAGAGCGGGACGAGGCCGGCGATCGGCTGGGCGCTGTCGTGCCAGGAGTTGATCGCGCCGGTGCTGGTGCCGGTCGTCGACGGCCATGAACAGGCCGCCGACGGCCGCGCCGAAGCGGGTCTCCTTGCCCTCCATGTTGCCGAGGGCGGATCTGGTCGACGCCGGCCGGGAACAGCGGGTTGCCCGCGAACTCGACGTGCATCGCGCCGATCGCGCCGACGAGCAGGATCAGGGCCATCGCCCCGAAGATCGTCCAGCCCTGGCGCTGGTTGCCGGCGTACCGGCCGAACGTGTAGGTCAGGGAGAACGCGCAGATGCGAGGAGCGCGAAGATCTCGAGCCAGTTCGTGAGCGGCGTCGGGTTCTCGAACGGGTGGGCGGAGTTGGCGTTGAAGAAGCCGCCGCCGTTGTTGCCCATCTCCTTGATCCACTCCTGGGAGGCGATCGGGCCGAGGGCGATGTTCTGCTGCGCCCCCTGGAGCGTCGTGACGGTGTGGGTCGGGTCCCAGGTCTGCGGAACGCCCTGCCAGACGAGGATCAGGGCGCCGATGATCGAGATCGGGCAGCAGGAGGTAGAGGACGCCGCGGGTCAGGTCGACCCAGTAGTTGCCGAGGGTCTTCGCGCTGCGCCGGGTCAGCCCGCGGATCAGGGCGATCGCGACCGCCAGGCCGGTCGCGGCCGAGGTGAAGTTGCGGACCGCGAGGACGGTCGCCTGGGTCAGGTAGGTGGCGCCGGTCTCGCCCGAGTAGTTCTGCCAGTTCGTGTTCGTCTCGAAGCTCACGGACGTGTTGAACGCGAGGTCCGGAGTCATCGGCGGGATCCCGCCCTGGTTGAGCGGCAGGACGTCCTGCAGGCGGAACACGACGTAGCCGGCGACGATCGCGACGAGCGCCATGACGAGGACGCTGACCGTGTAGCCCTTCCACGTCTGCTCGGACGTCTCGTCGATCCCGCAGACGCGGTAGACGGCGCGCTCGACCGGTCGGAGGAGCGGGCTGAGGATCGTCCGTTCGCCCTCCATCACCCGGTGGATGTAGCGCCCGAGGAACGGCGTCACCAGCAGGATGGCGAGGGCGAGGACGACGAGGGTCAGGAGATCTCCGGTGGACATGATCAGAAGTCCTCCGGCCGGAGGAGGGCCCAGGCGAGGTAGACGAATCCGAAGAGCGCCGCGATCGCGGCGAGGAGGTCGACGAGGTTCATCCGCGCACCCGGTCGCACAGCTGGAGGTAGCCCCACATGACGGCGGCCACCACGATGGTGATCAGCAGGATCTGGATGTCGTTCATGGCTGGGGCGTTGGTTCCTCCTCGGCGGTGAGCCGCTCGATCGTCGCGACGAGCGTCTCGAGCGGGAATGGCTTGGGCAGGTAGCCGGCGACGTGGAACTCGGCGAGCCGCTTGGGGCTGACGGTCGTCGCGCTCGTGATCACGACCGGCGGCGAGCCGGCGGCGGCCACGGTCGGGCCGCGCAGGAAGTCCCAGCCCGTCCCGCCCGGCAGGTTCAGGTCGAGCAGCACGAGCGCGGGCCGAAGCCCGTCGCCGAGGCGCTGGATCGCCTCCTCGGCCGAGGCCGCCTCCACGACGTTGTAGCCTGCGCGAGCGGAGGTGTCGGGCGACGATCCGCCGGAGGCTCTCGTCGTCCTCGACGAACAGCAGGGATGAGGGCGTCTGGTCGGTCATCGGCGTCACCCGACCGGCTCGACCGAGATGTCGACCCCGGACTCGTCGGCGGTCCACTGCGGGACGATCCGGACGCCCGCCTCTCGCGCCAGCTGCTCGGCCGGCCCGAGCACGGCGTCGCCGAGCTGGAGCCCGGCGACCGTGACGCGCGGCGACCCGCCGCTTGCGACCATGGCGATCGCGTCGGCGACGAGCTGGATCTCCCGGTCGAGCTGCCGCTGGACGGCAGTTGACCGGGTCAGGGATGTCCATGCCTCGACGCTACGCCCGGCCGCCAAGACGGAACCGAGCCGATCGGCCCGTCCGTCCCTTAAGGCGTCCTAAAGTCGCGGCTGCGGCTCCGGCGAGCTCCCGCACCCGGTACCCGACCCCGGGCTCCGTCACGATCAGGTCGCGCAGCGTGCCGTCCGGATCGGCCGCGGCCAGCTTCCGCCGGAGCTGGCTGACGTGGACGTAGACGTAGCTGTCCTCGCGCTGGTAGGCCTCGCCCCACACGGCCCGGAGCAGCCGGCCTTTCGTGACGAGCCGCCCGGCATGCGTCAGCAGGACCCGCAGGATCTCGAACTCGCGCGGCGTCAGATCCACGCGCTTGCCCGCGACCGTGACCTCGTGACGGACCACGTCGAGGCGCAGCGAGCCGGCGACGATCAGGCCGGCCTGGTCCGCGGCGGGCCCGGCGGCGTGGCGGAGCGCCACCTCGCAGGCGGGCATTGAGCTCGTCGACGCCGAACGGCTTGGTGACGTAGTCGTCGGCGCCGCGCTCGAGGGCCTCGACCTTCTCGCGCTCCTCGTAGCGCCCGGACAGGATCACGATCGGCGTCGTGGCATCGCGGCGGATCCGCCGGACGAGCTGGAGCCCGTCGATGTCGGGCAGGCCCGAGGTCGAGCAGGACGAGGTCCGGTCGACGCTGCTCCCAGCGCTCGAGCGCGCGTGGCGCCGTCGGACGCCTCCTCGGTCCGGTAGCCGCGGGCGGTGAGCTCGCGCACGACGGCGTGCCGCGTCTCCTCGTCGTCCTCCACGACGAGGATGGTCGCGGCGTCGGATCGGCGCTCGCCGGCCGGCGCCGTCACGCCGTCTCGGCCTCATCCGATGGGCGCCGCCGGGCAGGTCCAGGTCGATCGCGAGCCCGCCGAGATCGCTCCGTCGGGCGTCGGCTCGGCCGCCGGTGGCCTCGATGAGCCCGCGGACGACGGCGAGCCCGATCCCCGTCCCGGATCGGGATCCGCCGGGTCCGCTCGGCACCCGGTAGAACTTGTCGAACAGCAGCGGCAGCGCCGCGTCGGGGACGCCCGGGCCGGCGTCCTCGATCGTCAGGCGGACGAACGCGTCGTCGACCGGCGCGGCCGCGACGCGGATCGTCGTGCCGGGCGGCGTGTACTTGATCGCGTTCTCGACGGCGTTCGTCACCGCCTCGTCGATGAACACGGGGTCGACGCGGACCGGCGGCGCGTCGAGGTTCGACGTCCAGGGTCCGGCCGGCGAGCCGGGGGCCGAGCCGCTCCAGCGTCCGACCGACGAGGTCGTCGAGCTCGAAGACGTCGCGCTCGGCGCGGAGCGCGCCGGCCTCGATCCGCGACAGGTCGAGCAGGTTCGTCACGAGGCGGTTCAGGTACTCGACCTCGCGGTCGATCGCGTCGGCGCTCTCGGCCTGGTCCGCCTCGCTCAGCCGGCTCCCCGGCCGCAGCGTCCCGGCCGCGGCCCGGATCGTGGCGAGCGGCGTCCGCAGGTCGTGCGACACGGACTGGAGCAGGGCGGACTTCAGGGCGTCGGCCTGGCGCGCGACGTCCGCGGCCTGGGCCTCCGCCGCCAGGCGGTCCTGGCGCAGGGCCTGGCCGAGCTGGTCCGCCGCGGCCGCGAGCAGGCGGGTCGCGGTCCGGTCCGGCTCGCGGGCGCCCTTCGATCGCACGCCCCAGATCGAGCCGTACGTCTCGCCGCCGGCGTCCATCCGGACCCGATAGACGTCGAGGCCGGTTGGCTGGCGCGACCCGGGCGGCGCCGGCTGATGGACGCGATCCCAGCGGGCCGGGATCTCGCCGGGCATCCGCTGCAGGACGCGATGCATCCGCGATCGCGGGTCGCGCGACGTCGCCGTCGGTGTCGGCGGCCACCCGTTCCTGGCCGACCGTCGAGCCGAGCGAGATCCACGTCCGCGTCATGCCGGTCTGTTCGCGCAGGATCGTGGCGATCGTCGGCAGGACGGACGGCGTCGAGGCCCGGGTCGCGAGCGCACGGCTGACCTGGAACAGGGCGCGGGCCTCGCGCTCCCGGGCGATCGCCTCCTCGGCGCGGGCCGCTGGAGGGCCACGAGCTGGCCGACGACGATCCCGACGAACAGGAGCAGGACGAGGTTCACGAGCTCGCCGGGCTGGGCGACGGTCAGGGTCAGCGTGGGCTCGACGAAGAGGAAGTTGTAGAGGAGGAAGGCGGCGAAGGCCGAGATGACGGCCCCCCAGGTGCCCGGACACGATCGCGGTGGCGACCACCGCGACGAGGTAGAGCGACGACGGGTTCGGGACGTCGAGGCCGTACTGGAAGATCGCGACGGCGACGGTCGCGACCGCCAGCGATCCGATCGCCACGGCCAGGAACCGACCGCAGCTCGCCCCGATCGACGTCCCGCACGCGCGGATCGTACGGCGCGCGGGGCCCGGTCCCCGCCCGTGGCATCGAGCGGGTCGGGGAGCCGAGCGGCGCGGGCGCTCTGGTATCCTCCGGCGCGAATATCCAGTCTGCATACTCCGTATGCGTCCCGGCTCGCCGGCGTCAGCCAGAGGTGCCCCGAGTGTCCGTGTCCAACCGTCTCGCCGGGGATCGGCCCGTGCCCGATCTCGTCACGGAGCTGCCCGGCCCGAAGGCCCGCGCCCACGTGGCCTACGACGAGACCTGGACGTCGCCGAGCCTGCCGCGCGCCTACCCGATCGTCCCCGTCCGCGGCGACGGCCTGACGATCGAGGACATCGACGGCAACCTCTTCCTCGACTTCGCCGCCGGCATCGCGGTGAACTCGACCGGCCATGCCCACCCGGCGGTCGTCGGGGCGATCAAGGAGCAGGCCGGCGACCTCCTCCACTTCAGCGCGAGCGACTTCTACCTGCCGATCTACGCCGAGACGTGCCAGCGGATCGCCGAGATCACGCCGGTCGCCGGCGGCCGGGCCCGGGCCTACCTCGGCAACTCCGGCACCGAGGTCGTCGAGACGGCGATCAAGCTCGCCCGGTTCGCGACGAAGCGGCCGTACGTCGTCGCCTTCCTCGGCGCGTTCCACGGCCGGAGCTATGGCTCGGTCAGCCTGACCGCGTCGAAGGCGAAGTACCACGCCGGCTTCGGGCCGCTGCTCCCGGGCGTGTACCACGCGCCGTTCGGCAAGGTCGCGGACCTGCCGCTGGTTCGACGAGGTCCTGTTCGACAAGCTCGTCCCGGCGAACGAGGTCGCGGCGATCATCGTCGAGCCGATCCAGGGCGAGGGCGGCTACATCGTCCCGGAGGACGGCTTCCTCCAGGGCCTCCGCGAGATCTGCGACCGGCACGGGATCCTGCTCGTCGCCGACGAGATCCAGTCGGGCGCCGGCCGGACCGGGACGATGTGGGCGATCGAGCAGTGGGGCGTCAAGCCCGACATCCTCCTCACGGCGAAGGGGATCGCGAGCGGCATGCCGCTGGCCGCGCTCGTCGCGCGGGCGGACCTGCTCGAGGCCTGGGGACCCGGCGCCCACGGCTCCACCTACGGCGGCAACCCGGTCGCCTGCGCCGCGGCGCTCGCGACGATCGACCTCCTCGAGGGCGGGCTCGTCGACAACGCCCGCGTCCGCGGCGAGCAGGCGCAGGCCGGGCTGCGCGCCGCTGCTCGCACGCGGTATCCGCGGCTCGTCCGCGACGTCCGCGGCCGCGGCCTGATGCTCGGCATCGAGTTCGACACCGCCGAGCACGCCGAGGAGGTCCAGTGGGCCGCCTTCCAGCGCGGCCTGCTCGTCCTCGAGTGCGGCAAGTCCTCGGTCCGGATGTCGCCGGCGCTGACGGTCACGCGAGGCCGAGATGGCGACGGCGCTCCGGATCTTCGGCGAGGCGGTCGCCGAGGTCGCCGGCGAGGGCGCCGACCGGCCGATCCTGCACGCCGCCGAGGCCGCCCACGCGATCAGCGAGGTCGAAGCCGCCGGATAGCGGCGACCGCGACCGGCGACCGGCGCGATCGGCGGTGATCGCCGCATCAGACCGAACATCAGGTCGTGCGCCCAGCTCCGGTCCCTGATACTGGGCGCCGTGACGACATCGAAGGTGGCATCGATGGCCGACGCCGTCCGCGAGCTGGTCCGAGACGGCGACACGGTCGCGATCGAGGGGTTCACCCACCTGATCTCGTTCGCGGCGGGTCACGAGATCATCCGCCAGCGGAAGCGCGACCTGACGCTCGCCCGGATGACGCCCGACGTGATCTACGACCAGATGATCGCGGCCGGCGTCGCCCGGAAGCTCGTGTTCTCGTGGCTCGGCAACCCGGGCGTCGGCGGGCTCAACGCGATCCGCCGACGGGTCGAGAGCGATCCGCCCGAGCTGGAGCTCGAGGAGTACAGCCACTTCGGGATGGTCGCCCGGTACACCGCCGGCGCCGCGAAGCTGCCGTTCTTCCCGCTCCGCTCGTACTTCGAGACGGACCTGCCGAAGGCGAACCCGCTGATCCGGCCGATCGAATCGCCCTACGGCGACGGGGTCGTCTACGCCGTGCCGCCGCTCCGGCCGGACGTCACGATCGTCCACGCCCAGCGCGCGACCGCCGGCGGCGACACCCAGGTCTGGGGCCTGCTCGGCTGCCAGAAGGAGGCGGCGTTCGCCGCCGAGCGGGTGATCGTGGTCGTCGAGGAGGTCGTCGCCCGACGAGGTCGTCCGCGCCGACCCGAACCGGACGATCATCCCGGGCCTGATCGTCGACGCGGTCGTCGTCGAGCCGTGGGGCGCCCACCCGTCGTACGTCCAGGGCGCCTACGACCGCGACAACCGGTTCTACCTCGACTGGGACCCGATCTCGCGCGACGAGGCGGCGACCCAGGCGTGGCTCGACGAGTGGGTCCACGGCGTGTCCGGCCGGCGCCGAGTACCTCGAGAAGCTGGGGGCCGAGCGGATCGTCGTCCCTCCGGCCGTCGGCGCCCGCCCCGTCCGGCTCCGTGGACTACGGCGAGTACCGCTGATGACCGCCGCCGGCCAGCTGATGATCCTCGTCGCCGGGCCCTACCGGTCCGGAACGGACGGCGACCCGGCCCGGATCCGGGCCAACGTCGAGGCGATGACGGACGCGGCCCTCGCGCTGTACCGGCGCGGCCACCTGCCGGTGATGGGGGAATGGTTCGCGCTGCCGCTGATCGAGGCGGCGACGGCGGCCGGCGACACGGACGCCGACGCCACGATCTTCCATCCGATCGCCGAAGCGCTCCTCGAGCCGCTGCGACGGTGTCTCCGGATCGGCGGCGCCGTCGGAGGGCGCGGACCGGATGGTCGCGACGGCGCGCCGGCTCGGGAAGTCGGTCTATTTCGATCTGGCCGAAGTGCCTGAGCCGTGAGCGGATTGCGTGAATCAGGGGCGGTGGTCCGCTGCTCCGCGCCCCGGGTCCGGCGCTCGGCACCCCTGGTCCGGCGGGCGGCGCCGCTGGTCCGCCGGGCGGCGCCCCTGGTCCCGCGGGCGGAGCAAGCGACCGCCGGCCCGACCGATTTGGGCAGATCACTCCCTTCTGGCCGTCACATGGTCCGGCTGCTGAAACACCCGAAGGCTGAAACGGCCTGCGGGGCCGCGCGACCAGCCGTCGAGCGTCGATTGTTCCGATCGGCGGACCAGAACGGGCCGAGCCGGGCTGGCCAGACGGACCACGACGGCCGATTCGGCTTGGAACCGCGGACCAGAACGGGCCGAGCCGGGGTGGCCAGGCATGACCCACGGGACGTCCGAGACCCGGCCGTTCAGCAAGTCCGAGATGATGATCGTCGCGGCGGCGCGGGAGCTCGCCGGCCAGCGCGTCTGCTTCGTCGGGGTCGGGCTGCCGAACATCGCGGTCAACCTCGCCCAGAGGACCGTCGCCCCGGACCTCGAGCTCGTGTACGAGGCCGGCGTCTTCGGGGCCCGGCCGGCCCGCCTGCCGCTGAGCATCGGCGACCCGACGATCGTCACCGGCGCCACGGCCGCGACGAGCATGTTCGAGCTGTTCGCGTTCTATCTCCAGGGCGGCCTGATCGACGTCGGGTTCCTCGGCGCCGCCCAGATCGACCGGTTCGGCAACATCAACACGACCGTGATCGGCGACTACGCCCACCCGACGACCCGGCTGCCCGGCTCGCGGCGGCGCCTGCGAGATCGCGATCAACGCCCGGCAGGTGTTCGTGATCATGCGCCAGAGCGCCCGCAGCTTCGTCGAGACGATCGACTTCCGGACGAGCCCCGGCAACCTCGGCGGCGCCGAGCAGAGCGAGCGGATCCGGCGCGAGCAGGGCTGGCTCGGCCGCGGGCCGAGCGTCGTCGTCACCGACCTCGGGATCTACCACTTCGACGATACGGGCGAGATGCGGCTGGACTCGCTCCACCCGGGGGCGACGGTCGAGCAGGTCCGCGAGACGATCGGCTGGGACGTGAAGATCTCGGCGGACCTCGCCGCGACGTCGCCACCGACGAGCGAGGAGCTCCGGCTGATCCGCGAGGAGCTGGACCCGGGCGGCGCCTACACGCGCTGAGGCGGATCGTGCCCGGGCCGTCCGGCGACCCGGAACCCGAGCGACCTAGCGGAGCGACTCCGCAATCCGGATCGCCTCGTCCTTTCCCAGGCCCGCCTCCACGCGATAGGTCGTGCCGTCGGCCGACCACGCCAACGTGTCCCCGGCGAGCCGCCGGCTGTCGAACACGACGTCGTTTCCGGGGTCGACGTACACGAACTCGTGCGGTGAGCCCGAGATCCAGTAGCCGTCGTGCCCATCGACCGTGACCGGCTCGATCGTCGTGCCCGGGTGGAGGATCTTCTCGAAGTACCCCGGATCGATCCGGCCCGGGAACTGCGAGACGACGAGGCCGAGGCCCGACTGGCTCTCTGGCGGCAGGCCGGGCCGCGGGATCCAGACCATCGTCACGCGCTTGAGGTCGTCGATCCAGACCGCGTCCGGCGGACCCAGCCGGGGATCGGACGGCACGAGGAGCGGGTAGCCCGCCCTTGCCCGAGCCTCCGCCAGCGTGACGGCGTCGCCGAAGCGAAGGGTCGAGCCGGGCGGGCCGGCGGACGGGCTCGCGGTGGGCGCGCCGGAGGCCGTCGGGAGGGAGCTCCCCGTGGTGGGGGGCGTCGAGGCTGCACTGGATCCCGGCGTGGCGGCCGGGCCGAACACGATCCGCAGGCCGGGCAATCCGAACCCGACGGCGCCGGCGACCGCGGCGACGATGAGGAGCGCCGCGAGCGCGAGGACCAGGCCGCGGCGGACGGGCCGGCCGCCCGCGCCGAGCGCGCCCGAACCGGTCGAGGACGCCGCGACGAGGCACGACCTGCCCCGACGCCTCGATCGTGGCGCGGGTGCGCCGGGCGAGGTCGGCTCCGTCGGGGGCCATCGTCGGGGTCGGTACGTCGAGGGCATGGCCCAGCTCGCGGAGGGCCGCGCCGAACGCGTCGTCGGGGAGTGCCGCGAGGCTCCGGACGTCAGGCATCCGCCACCTCCGACTCGCTGGTGAGCCGCCCACGGAGCCGCACGAGCGCCCGCGACAGCCGCGACTTGACCGTGCCGCGCGGCAGCCCGAGCAGGTCGGCCGTCTCGGCCTCGCTCAGCTCCAGGAAGTAGCGAGCGGTGATGACCTCGCGATCGTCCCGGCCGAGATCGTTGATCGCGGCGAGCAGCAATTCCTGCGCCTCGCGATCGAGGACCGCCGACTCGGGCGATGGGGCCGCATCGGCCGGCCGGCGGTCCTCGGTGGCCCGGAGGGCGAGCGTCGCTCGCCGACCGGCCGAACGTCGGCGGTTGCGGGCCTCGTTGGCGACGATCCGGAGGAGCCATGGCCGGAACGGCGAGCCGTCGCGGAACCGCCCGAGTGCGGCGTGGGCCTTGACGAAGGCCTCCTGGGCCGCGTCCTCTGCGTCGCCGTCGGGCGCGAACAGGTGTGCCGTGCGCACGGCGGCATCCTGGTACCGCCGGACGAGCGACTCGTACGCCATGGTGTCGCCTTTCCGCGCGTGTTCGATCAGCTCGGCGTCGGTGCGCCGCTCGTCAAGCAGTGGCCGGCCCTCCACTCTTCAACCGTCGTTGGTACACCGGGCACCCGTCAACGGTTCCAGATGCCGCCTCTCCCGGCGCTGGCCGCCGTCCCGCGTGACCGGGCGAGGCGGGCTATCGCTACACTCCGGCCATGGACGCCGTGCGCGCGACAGTCGACGTGGCAGCATGTCCCAGCTGCGGCGAGGAGAATCCGGCCCGATTTCGGTCGTGCGGATCGTGCGGCATCGGCCTCCCGGGCGCGAAGGCATCGGACGAGATCCGCCGATACGTCACGGTGGTCAACTCGGACCTGAAGGGCTCGACCGCGCTCGGCGAGCGGCTCGACCCGGAGTCCCTGCGAGAGGTCCTGACCCGCTACTTCGACGAGATGCAGATCGTCTTCGAGGCCCACGGCGGGACGATCGAGAAGATCATCGGCGATGCGGTCGTGGCGGTCTTCGGGTTGCCGGTCCGTCGCGACGACGACGCCATCCGAGCGGTCCGCGCCGCCGCCGAAACGATGCGCGTCCTGGCCAGCCTGAACGACCAGCTGGATGCGGTCTGGGGCGTGCGCCTCGTCACCCGGACCGGTGTCTCGACCGGCGACGTCATCGTCGGCGACGTCAGCGCGAGCCAGCACGTCCTTACCGGCGACACGATCAAGATCGCCTCCGCGATGGAGCAGAACGCGCCGCCGCTCGAGGTGCTCATCGCCCAGCCGACCTACGACCTCGTGCGCGAGCTGGTGGACGTCGAGCCGATCGGTCCGATCACGCCCAAAGGGATGGACGAGGCAACCGAGGCCTACCGCGTCATCTCGGTATCCGAAACGGCGAGTGCCCGACCGATCCATAGCAACGATCCGACCACGGCGGATGGCACGACGCACTGCCCGAACTGTGGCGAGGAGAATGCGGAGCGCCAGACGTTCTGCGGGATGTGCGGGACGCCGCTTGCGAAGACGGCGAAGACCCAGGAGAGCCGCAAGACCGTCACCCTCGTCTTCGCCGACCCCAAGCCACGCACGGACTCCGGCGCGCCGCCCAGCCCGGAGGCGCTCCGCGAGGTGATGTCCGCCTACTTCGACGAGATGAAGCTTGCCCTCGAACGCCACGGCGGAACGGTCGAGAAGTTCATCGGCGACGCGGTGATGGCGGTCTTCGGGCTGCCAGTCCGCCACGAGGACGACGCCGTCCGGGCACTTCGCGCCGCGCTTGACATGCAGGCGGCATTGCCGGCTCTCAACGAGGGGTTCGCCGCGACTGGGGCGTCAGCTTCTCAACGCGATCGGGGTCAACACCGGCGAGGTGATCGCCGGCAACGCGGAGCTCAGTCAACGGCTTGTCACGGGTGACGCCGTCAATGTCGCGGCCCGCCTCGAGCAGGCCGCCGGGCCGGCCGAGGTGATCATCGGCGACCTCACCTACCGCCTCGCGAAGCATACGCGGACGTCGAGACGATCCCTCCGCTGACCCTCAAGGGCAAGGCCGAGCCGGTTCCCGCCTACCGCCTCGTCGCGGTGCGCAACACCCCGCGCGCGGATGACGCCCGCGCATCCCCGTTCGTCGGCCGCGAGGTCGAGATGGGCGCGTCTGGGGGTCGCGCTCTCGGAGGCCGAGTCGAGCGTCGTGCCCGGATGCTGACGGTCGTGGGCGACGCCGGAGTCGGGAAGTCTCGCCTCATCAAGGAGTTCGCGACGCAGGCGGGCGCCGGCTCGCGGGTTCTCCGTGGCCGTTGCCTGCCCTACGGCGATGGCATCACGTTCTGGCCGCTCGCCGAGGTCGTGCGCGAGGCGGCTGCGATCGCTGCGGACGACACGCCGGATGAGGCGATCGGAAAGCTCGAATCGCTCCTGGAGCGGGAAGGCTGCCAAGCGTCCGAACGTCAGGACGTTCTCGAGCGCGTCGCGGCCGCGATCGGGCTGTCTCCAGCCCAATTCCCGATCGCCGATCTGTTCTGGGGTTCGAGACGGCTCCTCGAGGCGATGGCCCGTGAGCGGCCCCTGGTCATCATCGTCGACGACATCCACTCGGCGGAGCAGACGTTCCTGGACCTGCTGGATCACGTGAGAGACGAGGGCCGCGAGTCGTCGATCCTGCTTCTCTGCTCCGCCCGGCATGAGCTTCTGGAAAAGCACGCGGATTGGTCGGAGTCGCACTCCGCCGAGCTCATCGTCCTGCAGCCACTGTCCGACGCGGATTCCGGGCGGATCATCGAAGAACTGCTGGGACAGGCTGGGCTCGATCCGTCCGTTGTCGAACGCATTACGTCGGCGGCAGAAGGCAACCCGCTGTTCGTGGAGCAGATGGTGTCGATGCTCATCGACACGGGCGCGCTGCGGAAGGAGGAGGGAGGGTGGCGGGCCGCCGCAACGGCGAGCGAGATCTCGGTTCCCCCGACGATCCACGCGCTGCTGGCGGCGCGCTTCGACTCACTCGCGGGCGAGGAGAAGCTGGTCCTCGAGCCGGGTTCCGTCATCGGCCTCTCGTTTCCGGTCGCGGCGATCGAAGAGCTCGTCCGGAGGATGTCCGGCCCGCGATCGACCCAACCCTGGCTGCTCTCGATCGGAAGGAGTTCGTCAAGCCGACCACGGTCGATGACGACCCGGCCTTCAGGTTCAACCACCTCCTCGTTCGCGATACGGCCTATGGCTCGCTTCTCAAGCGCGCCCGTGCGAACTACCACGAGCGGTTCGTCAATTGGGCGGAGCGGATCAACGCCGAGCGTGGCCGTGGTCAGGAGTTCGAGGAGATCCACGGCTACCACCTCGAGCAGGCGTTCCGCTATCGAACGGAGCTGGGCGTCATGGATGACGCGGCGCGGGAAGTGGGTCGGCGGGCTGCCACGAAGCTCGCCTCGGCCGGGCGGCGAGCCTTTGGCCGTGGAGACATGCCGGCGGCGGTAAATCTCCTGGGGCGTGCGCAGAGCCTGCTGCCGGAGACGGACGAGACACGGATCGGCCTCCTGTCCGATCTCGGCGAGGCGCTTCACGCGAGCGGTGATCTGGAGCGCGCGACGGCCGTGCTCGTCGACGGGGAGCAGGCTGCCGCGACCATCGGCAACGACCGCCTGGCCGCGCGCGCACGCGTCTACCGGGTTCTCACTGAGGTCTATCGATCGGTGGTTACCCCCGACGAGGCCATCGCCGAGGCCGACCGGGACATCGCGATCTTCGAAGCCACCGGCGACGAAGCCGGCCTTGCGCATGCCTGGCGGCTGCCGGCCATGGTCTACATGAACCGTGCTCGCTTCGACGAGGCGGGAACCGCTGCCGACGCGGTGATGCGGCACGCTCTCGCAGCCCCCGAACCGAGGCTGGTTGCGCGGGCGGCGCAGCTCTTGGCGTATTCCCTTCTTCTCGGTCCGATTCCTGTCGACGAGGCGCTCGTGCGCTGCGCCGACCTGTCCCGAGAGGTCGAGGGCGATCGGAAGGCAGAGGCGTACGTCGCGGGCATCTCGTCTGTGCTGCTCGCGATGCGCGGCAACTTCTCCCGGGCGCGGGAGCTCTACGCCTGGGAGCGCGACACGCTCGACAGCCTGGGCCCGAGTGTCATTGCATCGTCGACCTCGCTCCACGCCGCGCGCGTCGAGTTGTTGGCGGGCGATCCTGTTGCCGCCGAACGTGTGGCGCGGGTCGACTTCGACATCCTCGGGGCCAGAGGCGAGACCTACTTCCGGTCGACGGTCGCCGGCTTCCTCGCCCGCGCTCTCCTGGAGCAGGGACGCTTCGAGGACGCCGACGCCATGGCCGAGGAAGCTCGAACCCTGTCTGCCGACGACGACGTCGAGTCTCAACTCCTGTGGCGGGGCGTAGCCGCGAAACTCCTGGCCCTTCGCGGGTTGAACGACGAGGCGCTCGCGATGGCCGAGAGCGAGCGCGAGATCGCGGCGACGATCAGCTCACCCGGTTATCAGGCGGACGCACTGACCGACACCGCAGACGTGCTCGCCGCAATCGGCCGGAAACAGGAAGCAGCGCCCCACCTGAGTGAGGCGCTGCGCCTATTCGACGTCAAAGGCGATGCGACGTCGGCAGGTCGATTGCGGGCCCGGCTGAACCGAGCTCGCCTGACCTTACATCGCGTGCCCACCGCCGTCCCAGTTGCTGGGGTTGGCGGGGGTGCCGGTCCGCACGACGATCGCTACGTCGGCGTCCTTCATGATTTGGTTGATCTGAGAGCTGATCCCCGGGATGAGCGCGACGACATCCGATCGTTGCTTTGTCCTGAGGGCGATGCACGGGTCAGTGGCAACGGGTTCGCGCCGCAGTTGGTCGGGATGGCCCAGTAGCGGACCGTTCCATCTGAAATCCGTGGCCGGAACGGCGTTCTGAAGGCCGCTTCCGGACGGCTTCTTGCCCTTCCAGATGGTCGTCGGCGTGCCGCCTGGGGTCCAGATGGCGCCGAAGCAGAGGTCGAACGATGGCGTGCCACGGCTCAAGACGCCGGAATCCTTGAGGGTTTGCTTCGGGATGACGATGACCTGGTATCCCTGGAAGCCGGCGGACGGCGCAGACAGCACGCGCTGGTCAAACCCTTGGCCGATGTACTTTCGCGTGGTCTGGCACATGGAGTCCGTCGCGTTTTTCCCACCGAGGAAGGACGTCGTCTGTAGGGTTCCGACGCCGCTGAACGAGCCGGTGATCTGGGTCCACGCGTTCACCGGATCGGTGTTCGGGGCGTTCGCGGTCGTTATGCATGTACTGGTGCCGCAGGACGCTAGGTCGTTGTTCACGTGGAACTCGGCGCTGTTGGTCGGCGTGTTCGCGTCCTGACCGACGGCGTGGTTGGTGTAGTTCGCGGTGACGTGGACGGTGCTGTTGCCCGGCGTCGCGGTGGCGATCTTGAATGCCGTCACGCTGAACGTGGCGATCCCGCTGGTCGTGGTACTCGTGAATGGCGCGAACGCGCAGCTTGCCGTGGTCGAAATAGTGATCGAAGTGCTGTTCGCGACGAAGTTCCCATACTGGTCACGAGCGGTGACCTGAACTGGCGCCGACGACCCAGCACACGGGCTGCCGCCCGACACGCACGTGTGGTAGATGATCGTGCCGAATTTCGTGTCGATGGGCTGCGCGTTGAACGGAGTCCCGCTCGAGTACGGCGACACCGTGTCGAAGAACCTAATCACGTTGCCCTTGCTGGGCAGGACCGTGAAGTTGCCGGAGTTCAGGGGCGAGCCCGGCGCATCGGTGTCAGTGACGGTGAGGTGCTGGTTGGCGCTCGTCGCGAGGTAGGCGGTCGAGCTGACCGCGCCGACCTCGCCGGTCCAAATGACGCTGGCCGACGCAGTGTCGCCGTTGGGCGAATTGCCGACGCTCGAGGTCACGACTCCGTGGCCGGCCACCGGGTTGTAGTTGGTCTTGAGGTTCCCGTAGGCGTCGTATGCCTTGACCGTGGCTCGAATCCGCTGCCCGCGGTCTGCGTGCCGCCCGGCTGGGTCGTCCAGACGAAGTGGTGGAGCGCTCCGGGGCTCACCGTGAAGTCGCCGGAGTTCAGGGGCGAGCCTGTCGCCTCGGTGTCAGTGACGGTGAGGTGCTTGTTGGTGCTCGTCGCGAGGTAGGCGGTCGAGCTGACCGCGCCGACTCCGCTGGTCCAAATGACGCTGGCCGACGCAGGGTCGCTGTTGGGCTGAAAGGCCGACGCTCGAGGTCACGACTCCGTGGCCGACCGCCGGGGTGTATTTGGTCTTGAGGGTCCCGAGACGTCGGACGCCTAGGCCGTCGCGCCGAATCCAGCGCCCGCGGTCTGCGTGACGCCTGGGGGCCGTCCAATGAAGTGGTCGATCGCCGCGGAGGTCACCGAGAAGTCGCCGGAATTCAGGGCGAGCCCGTCGATCGGTGTCAGTGACGGTGAGGTGCTGGTTGGTGCTCGTCGCGACTTAGGCGGTCGAGCTGACTGTGCCGACTCCGCTGTGTCCAAATGACGCTGGCCGACGCAGGGTCGCTGTTGGGCGAAAGGCCGACGCTCGAGGTCAGGCTCCGTGGTCGACCGCCGGGGTGTAGTTGGTCTTCAGGTTCCCGTAGACGTCTACGCCGCCGTACCGTGCGCCGAACTCGCTCCCGCGGTCTCGTGTATGCCCGTCTGGGCCGTCCAGCTGAAGTGGTCGATCGCCGCGGTGTTGGCACCGCGAGGTGCCGGGGGCCGAGGTCCCGAGCCGGCGCATCGGTGTCAGTGCCACGGCTGTGGTGCTCGTTGATGCCTTCGCTGAGTAGGTCTGTGGGCTGACCGCGTCGACTCGCTGGTCCAAATGGGCTGGCCGACCAGTCGCGATGGGCGAGTGGCCGAGCTGAGGTCACGTCGCCGTGTCCTGGAAACCGCCGGGGTGTAGTCGGTTTTTGAGGCTCCCGTACCCGTCGTACGCCGCGACCGTGGTCCGCACCAGCGCCCGCGCTCTCGTGAGCCGGCGGGCGTCATCGAAGGGTCGATCGCCGCGGGGCTCACCGTGAAGTCGCCGGAGTTCAGGGTGATCCCGGCGTATCTGTGTCAATGACGGTGAGGTGCTGGTTGGTGCTCGTCGCGAGGTAGGCCTGTCGAGCTGACCGCGTCGACTCCGCTGGTCCAATTGACGTGGCCGACGCAGGGTCGCTGTTGGGCGAAAGGCCGACGCGCCGAGGTCACGAATCAGTGGCCGACCGCCGGGGTGTAGTCGGTCCGAGGTTCCCGTAGATGTCCTACGCCTTGATCGTGGCGGTGAACCCAGCGCCCGCGGTCTGCGTGATGCCTGGCTGGGCCGTCCAGCTGAAGTGGTCGATCGCCGCGTGGTTACCGTGTAGTCGCCCGTTCCGGCCAGGTTGTTGGTGTGTCACCGTGACGCGATCGTTTGACTCCCGCGCTGTCGTTCATCGTCCCGCCGCTCAGGTCTGCAACCGCGAACGCCATGGACCCCATTGTCACCGCCCGTGAACACGTAGTCGGATGGGAGGACAGGTCCCGGGGCCACGTGACTGTCCGTCGTTGCGAAATGGATCGTGCCGTCATAGACGGTTCGGTTGTCGATCCATCGGCCAAGAGCTCCGTGACCGTGATGTCGAATGCGTTCCGCCGCCACCTGGCCGGCAACGAGAACCTTGAACCTTTGGATGTCGCCGAGGCGAAGAACACGCGCGGCCAGATGACCACGAGCGCCGCAAGCAGGGCGAAGGCCCGGTTGCGGACGCGCGAGCGCGCGAACGTCAGCGCAAGGCGCGGGAATTGTGTGACGGCACGTCCGCTACCCCAATCGTACTAGAGGGACTTGGGAGATTTGGGCTAGCGTCATACCGGTCGCGCGCCCAGTCAACCCATTGTCGGGTCAAATGGCCGACCGTGTCTTGGTCATTTCGTTGCGTTTCGTCAACGTTCGAGCGCCGCCGACCCTTTCAACGCCGCCGCCTACAATCCGCCGGATGCCTGACCACGACCCGTCGCGATGACCGGGCCGCGTCTTCCGTCGCTCCCTCGATCCCGAGCTGCCCGTCGCGGTCGAGGCGCACGACTCCACGATCCGCGACGCCGCCGGGCGCGAGTACCTCGATGCCGCCGGCGGCGCGATCGTCGTCAACGTCGGCCACGGGCGGGCGTCGATCGCCCGGGTCCTCGGGGAGCAGCTGGGCCGCCTCGCCTACGCCCACGGCTCGACGTTCACGACCGAGCCGGTCGAGGCCTACGCCGCCGAGATCGGCCCGCGGCTGCCGGTCGCGGACCCCGCGATCTACCCGGTCAGCGGCGGCTCCGAGGCGATCGAGACGGCCCTGAAGCTCGCCCGGGCCTACCACCTCGCCCGCGGCGAGGCCGATCGCTGGATCGTGATCTCCCGCTGGGGGAGCTACCACGGCAACACGCTCGGCGCGCTGGACCTGTCGGGTCGCGCGGCCGCTGCGCCGGCCGTACGAGGCCTGGCTCGGCCGGTTCCGCCACGTCTCGACGCCATACCCGTACCGGGACGGCGAGGTCGACGCCCATGCGCTCGCGTCCGGCGCCGAGCTGGCGGCGGAGCTGGAGCGGACGATCGACGCAGGCGGGCCCCGGCACCGTTGCCGCCTTCGTCGCCGAGCCGATCGTCGGGGCGACGCTCGCCGCCGCCGTGCCGCCGGACGACTACTGGCCGCGGATCGCCGAGGTCTGCCGCCGCCACGGCGTGCTCCTGATCGCCGACGAGGTGATGACCGGGTTCGGCCGGACGGGGGAGTGGTTCGGCCTCGATCACTGGGCGCGTGACGGCCGACATCCTCGTCGCCGCGAAGGGCGCGACGTCCGGCTACTGGCCGTTCGGGTTCGTCGCCGCGTCCGGCGCGATCCACGACGCGGTGACGTCGACCGGCGGCTTCGTCCACGGCTTCACGTACTCGCACGCGCCGGGCGGCGCGGCCGTCGCCCGCGAGGTGCTGCGGATCCTCGAGGACGAGCAGCTCGTCGAGGCGAGCCGGACGAAGGGCGAGCGACTCGCGGACCTGCTCCACGAACGCCTGGCGCCGCACCCGACCCTCGGCGAGATCCGCGGCCGGGGGCTGATGGTCGGGGTGGAGCTGGTCGCCGATCGCGAGACGCGCGCGCCGTTCCCGCGCGCGGACCGCCTGACCGAGCGCGTCGTCCGCGCGGCGCGCGACGCGGGCGTTCTCGTCTACTCGGGAACCGGCAACGCGAACGGGGTCGATGGCGACACGATCCTGCTCGGGCCGCCGTTCATCGTCACGGACGCCGAGCTGGAGCGGATCGCGGACGTCGTCGGCGGGGCGGTCGAGACGGCGACAGGCATCGCGACCCGCGGCTAGGACGCCCGGTTGCGGCTAGGTCGCCCGGTTGCGGTTCCCGACCAGCAGCAGGATGCCGATCGCGACGAGGATCAGCGGGAAGGCGATCCCGGAGATGTCCGGCTGGAGGATCTCGACCGCGCCGAGCAGGCCGAGGATCGAGCCCCACATCAGCTGCCAGCCCCATCCGCCGCCGCGGAGTGATCGGACCACGGCGATGAAGAGGAACGCCAATCCGAAGCAGAGCGTGCCCCAGCCCGGACCGAGGTTGGTGCCCGTCGCCGCCTCGTAGGTTCCCGGCGCGGCGAGTGCCGTGAGGAATGCGCCGGCATAGAGCGCGACGTGCCACGCCGGATCGCCCAGACGATGAGCGACGCGATGCCCGGCCGCGAGCAGGAGAACGTTGCCCAGCCCGCGGTACTGCGGCAGCGCCTGCTCGAGGAGGAGCAGGCCGCCGAACACGACCAGGAAGACGCCGATCCACGGCAGCCCGGGCCGGCGCTGCTCGTCCGAGCCCCAGCGCCACTCGTAGTAGGACGCGCCGGGCGGATGGTCGTCCGCGGGCGGGATGCGGGTCACGCCGTCCGGAGGCGGATTGCGCGTCACGCGGCCGAGTCTAGGGGACCGATGGCGTCGCCGGGAGTCCGGCGGAGCCCGCCGGCGATCCCGCGCCGGCCGGTCCGGCGAGCGCCTCGTCCTCGACGTGGCTGAAGCCGAGCCGATCCGCGAACCGGCCCAGCGGCCCCGGCGCCCACCAGTTCCATTTGCCCATCAGGCGCATCGTCGCCGGCACGAGGAGCACCCGGACGATCGTCGCGTCGATCAGGACCGCGATCGCCATCCCGACGCCGATGCTCTTGATCGTGATCGACTCGGCCAGGGCGAAGGCGGAGAAGACCGTCACCATGATCAGCGCCGCGCCCGTGATGACGCCCGCGGTCTTCGCCAGGCCCTCGGCGACGGACGCGGTGTTGTCGCCCGTCCGGCGATAGGCCTCCTGCATCCGCGACAGGAGCAGGACCTCGTAGTCCATCGACAGGCCGAAGAGGACGCTGAACATGATGATCGGGTTGCCCGCGATCGTGAACCCGGGCGACTGGAAGCCGAGGACGTTCGGCGAAGTTGCCGTCCTGGAAGATGAAGACGAGCGCGCCGAATGACGCGGTGATCGACAGCAGGGTCATCACCACGGCCTTGATCGGGATGACGACCGAGCCGAACAGCAGGAACAGGATGACCGCGCTCGCCCCGAGGGTGAGGGCGATGGCGTAGGGGATCGTGGCGGCCTGGCTCGTCATGAAGTCCTTGCCCTGGGCGGCGAGGCCGCCGACCTGGGCGATGACGCCGTCCACGGCGACCGCGCGGACGGCCGGGATGACCGCCGTCCCGGCGGGGCTCACCGGGGCGAGCGGGCTGATCGCGTCGAGGCGGACGGTCGAGCCGTGGATGTACGTCTTCTGGAGCTGGTCGAGACCGGCCGCGAGCTGCGGCGGCAGCTGGTCCCGGGGCGTCGCGAACAGCGCCGCGATGCCGGCTCGCGTCGAGGGCCGCGCCGGTCGCGGGGTCCTTCAGGTTGCTGAACGGTCCCTCGACCCGGTCGACCCCGTCGACTGCGTCGACGGCCTTCGCGTAGTCGAGGATCCGCTGGATGTTCGCCGCGTCGGTCGGCGACCCCTGGACGTTGGCGAGGATCACGATCGGCGACGTCTCGCCCGGCCGGAAGTCGCGGGCGAGGGCCACGGAGGCCTCGCGGCTCTCGATCCCCGGCGGGCAGGACCGACGCATCCGGGATCCCCTGCGAGAGGCGCAGGAACGGCGTGCCGAGGATCAGCAGGAACGCCAGCGTCGGGACCAGGACCATGACGGGTCGGGCCATCACCCAGCGGGCGATCCGCTCCCAGCGGGACTCGCGGGCGGCGACGGCCGCCGCGCCGACCGGCCGACCGAACAGACGCCGGACGCGGTCCCGGATGCGCGGCGACGCCGAGCGAGTTCACCCGGTGCCCCATCATCCCGAGGACGGCCGGCAGGAAGGTCAGGGCGTAGAGGACCGACGACGCCACGACGAGCGAGCCGCCGATGCCGAACGAGCGGAGCGCGGACGGCTCGAACAGGAGCAGCCCCGACAGGCCGATCGCGACGGCCAGCCCGGAGAACGTGACGGCCTTGCCGCTGGTCGCGACGGTCACCTCGACGGCGGTCGCGACGTCCCGGCCCTTGCGGAGCTCCTCGCGGAAGCGGCTGACCATGAACAGCGAGTAGTCGATCGCGAGCGCCAGCCCGAGCATCGTCGCCACGTTCTGGACGTAGATGGACAGCTCGGTGACCTGGGCGACCAGGAAGATGCCGGCGAGGGCCGTCGGGATCGCGAGGGCGGCGACGACGAGCGGCATCCCCGCGGCGACGATCGACGAGAAGACCAGGATCAGGATCAGCGCCGCGAACGGGAACGACACGGTCTCGGCCTGGACCAGCTCCTTCTCCGACTGATGGGCCTGGTCCTCGGTGACCGGCGCGATCCCGGTGAGCTGGATCGTCTTGCCGGCGGGATGGTCGATCAGCGCGCGAAGCTCGGGCATGACGTCGACAGCCGCCTCGTCGGTGATCGCGAGGTTCACGACGACGTAGGTCGAGGTCCCGTCGTTGCTGATGAAGCGATCGTCGTGCGTCTGGGTCCAGCCGATGACGCTCGAGACCCGGTCGTCGGCCGCGAGCCGTTTCAGCGAGGACGCGACGTCCGCCTGGTAGCCACCGGAGCGGGCGTCGTCACCGGGCTGCCCGCGGAAGACCGCGATGATCGCGCCCTTCCCGCTGCCGTACTCGTCGGCGAGGCGCTGGTTGACCGTCGCGGATTCGGAGGTGGGGTCGACCCAGCCGCCCGCCGACAGGGCACCCGATGCCTGCGACGCTAGGGCGAGCGAGCCGATCGCGACGATCACGGCGATGACCGCGATGGGCTTGCGGAAGCGGTAGACGAAGGCACCCCAGCGCGAGAAGACCATGACGGACAGCCCTTTCGGTGCGGATCGGCGGGACGGTGGCATCCCTCGAGAGACCGAGCGTTCTGGTTTCACCGCACGATAGAGAATGAGCATTCGTTTTGTCAATGCTTGCCATGAGCCGATCTCGCGCCTAGTCTTGCGGGAGCGAGCGTTCTCCAGGAGGGTCGATGCCCCGGGTCAGCCAGGAACACGAGCAGGCGGTGCGTGACCGGATCGTCCGCGCCGCCCTTCAGGTGTTCGCGGAGCGAGGCTTCCACCGCGCCACGATGCAGGACATCGTCCGGGCGTCCGGCCTGTCCGTCGGCGCGATCTACACCTATTTCAGGAGCAAGTCCGAGCTGATCCTGGCCGGCTGCGACCTGATCACGGACCAGGAGCTGGCCCAGCTCGCGACCCGCCTCGCAACGGTCTCGGGCTACCGCGACCGGATCGCGGCCGCCGTCGGCTACTGGTTCGACAACCTCGCGGTCGAGCAGTCGGATCGCGGCTCGGGGTTCCTGATCCTTCAGGCCTGGGCGGAGGCCGACACGGATCCCGCGATCCGCGAGATGCTCCTGCGCCGCCGCCGCGAGACCGTGACGTCGATCGTCGTGATCCTCCAGGAGGGCGTGATGCGGGGCGAGCTGCCTCCCTGGCTGGACGTGCCATCGGTGTCCCACGCGATCTCTGCGCTGCTCGACGGGATGCTGATCGAGGCCGCCGAGGAGGGTGGCGCGTACCGCCGCACCGACCACGAGCGCCGGATCCTCGCGCTGATCGAGACGCTCCTTGCAGCGAACGCCGCCGCACCACCGGAGCAGATCACGCCGGCGATCGCCCAGCCGTACGACTCGGTCCGCTCGCGCCGGGCGGCGTCGTGACCGAGGGTCCGGCCCGCGGTCGCGTCCAGACGGTCCTCGGCCCGGTCGACCCGGCCGAGCTCGGCTGGGTGCTGCCGCACGAGCACACGGCGATCGCCCTGTGGCACATCCCGAATCGCTGGGACTACTGGGAGCTCCGGCGCGACGAGCCGGTCATCGTCGAGGAGCTCGCGGCGTTCCGTGCGGCCGGCGGCGGGACCGTCGTCGACCTGACGCTCGACGGGGTCGGGCGGGATCCGGCGTGGCTGGCCGGCCTCGCCCGCGCGACGGGCCTGCACCTCGTCATGGGCTCCGGCTGGTACCGCGGGGCTCACTACCCGGCGGAGGCGCTGATCGACCGGCGCTCGGTCGACGCGCTGGCCGACGAGATCGTCCGCGACGCGACCGTCGGGGTCGGGGAGACCGGGATCCGGGCCGGGATCATCGGCGAGATCGGGACCGACAAGCCGTGGCTCAGCGCCCAGGAGGAGCGGGTCCATCGTGCCGCCGCGCGGGCGGCCCGCCGGACCGGCCTCGCGATCACGACCCACGCCGTCCAGTCGACCGTCGGCCTCGACCAGCTCGACGTCTTCGAGGCCGAGGGCGCCGATCTCACGCGCGTCGTCATCGGCCACGCCGACTCGAACCCGTCGCTCGACTACCACCTCGCGATTGTCGAGCGCGGCGCGACGCTCGAGTTCGACTTCCTCGGGATGGCGTTCACGCCGCTCGAGCGTCACGGCGAGGGCCGGGTCGTCGACAACCTCCGGGAGCTGCTCGCCGCGCGGCCACGTCGAGCGGATCCTGCTGTCGCAGGACGTCTGCCACGACAGCCAGCTCCGCCGCTACGGCGGCAACGGCTACACCTACCTGGCCGAGGCGTTCCTGCCGCGGCTCCGCGACGCCGGCGTGTCCGACGACGAGATCCGGACGATCACGGTCGACAACCCGCGGCGGCTCCTGACGATCGCCTGAGGGCTCGGCGCCTTCGCCGCAGTCCGGCGTCCGCCGTCGCACGGCGTCAGTCCGATCCCGGCCGACGTGCGCATGCTTCACGGGGTCTGCCTCCTCGCGGGCGTCAACCTCCTCGCGGGGCTACATCCGTTGCCGATGGCACTAGCCGCATCAGCACAGGCCGAGTCCAGCGGCCACCCGAGACCGCAGGTCGCCCGCGCCGGCGGGCTCGCCGACGATGCGGCTATAGACCCATCGAGGCAAGACGTCTCTCGTGAGACGGGCGCGACGGGCCCGGGCTCAGCCCTCGAGGATCGCCTCGACCGTGATCTCGACGTTGCCCGCGAGCGCCCGCGAGATCGGGCAGCCGTCCTTGGCCCCGTTCGCGGCCTCGGCGAACGACTCCTGGGTCGCGCCGGGCACCACGCCGCGGACCATGATCGCGGCCGAGATGACCGTCCAGCCGGCATCGCGCCGATCCGCGGTGACGCTGACCTCGACGTCGAGTCGCTCGACTGGCGTCCCGGCCTTCGCCAGGTTGTTCGAGCAGGCCATGGAGAAGCACGAGGCATGCGCCGCGGCCAGGAGCTCCTCCGGCGACGTCACGCCGGCGGGCTCCTCGGTCCGCGACGCCCAGGTCGTCGGCTGGTCGCGGAAGATCCCGGTCGTCGCCGCGGTCACCGTCCCGCGTCCCGTGAGCAGGTCACCGGTCCAGGTGGCGGTGGCGCGTCGGGTCGTGGCCATGGCGGACTCCTTTCGTCGGGTCGTGTCGATCGGAAGTCGGGCGCGCGGCTGGATCGAGCGGGCAGCGATCGGACGACCGGGACGATGGTCCCACAGGTCGGGCGACGGGTCCGGTGGGGTCGCCGACGGTCCGGGCCGGGAAGGTGACGACGCTCCGAATTGGGGTATCCTCGTCCGAGCCGGATGACCAATGAGCACCTCGGTCCCTGACACGTGGCCCATTCCCCCAACCGGGTCACCCCAGAGATCGTTCGCGCCATGGCCCCTGCTGCCGCCGCGCCCGGCTCACGCCGTTTCGCGGTACTCGCCGCTTGCCGCCCTCATCGCGCACCGGCTCCTCGGTCCGGCGACGGCCGCCGCCGTCGTCGCGCCGGACGATGCCACGATCTCCGCCAACGAGCTCGCGATGGTGACGGCCCTGAACAAGGACCGGACGGCGCCGGGCTCGTCGCCGGTCCGGACGGACCCGCGGCTGATGGCGATCGCCCGCGCCCGCTCGGTCGACATGGTCGGCGAAGGGCTACTTCAGCCACACCCAGCCCGACGGCCGGAACGTCTTCGACATCCTCACCGCGCAGGGCATCGCCTGGTACGACGCGGGCGAGATCATCGCCTGGAACACGTACTCGATCGGGACCGACCACCGCGATCGCGAACACGCAGTGGATGAACTCGCCCGGCCATCGCGCGATCATCCTCTCGACGACCTACAACTACGTCGGGGTCGGGCTGGCGGTCGACCCGCACGGGCAAGAACCTACTGGACCGCGCGTGTTCATCAAGGGCCCGGACCGGACCGGGCGCGCGCTCGACGATCGGCTCGCGCGAAGATCACGGCCGGCACGAGCTCGCCGAACCGGAAGGCCCGGATCGCCTGGACCGGCGCCGACGTCCGCCTCCAGGTCCTGACGGCCGGGTTCCGCTACTTCACCGTCGCAGCGCCGGGTCGACGGCGGCGCCGTGGTCGCGCGTCTGGTCCGCACGACGATCACGGCCGCGCACCTTCACGGTCGCCGTCGGGCACCGCTACGAGTTCCGGGTCTCGGGGGTCGACAAGAAAGGCAACCGCGGCGCCTGGGTGTCGAGGGTCGTCGACCTCCGCTAGACGCCTGCGCGGGGCCGGCGCGGGCCCGCCGGGCCCGGGCGCCGCCGAGGGCGTGGCGACCTACCGACGCGATCCCGGACGAGCCGCCCGAGCTCCCGGTGGCGGGCTGCCCGCGGCCACGCCGAGCCTCCGCACCCCACCGAACGCCCGATGGGCGTCAAGGCCGCGGCGAACGCGTCGACGAAGCCGCTCCTCGCCAGCGGGTCGAAGCCATCCTCCCACCACAGGCCGGCGACCCGAAGCGTGTCGGTCTTCCGCTCGATCCGCGGCTCGATCCGGCCGACGAGGCGGTCGCCGAACAGCATCGGGCAGGACGTAGTAGCCCCAGCGCCGCTTCGGGGCGGGGACGTACACCTCCCAGAGGTAATCGAAGTCGAACAGGCGTCCGCAGGAAGTCGCGATCCCAGACGAGCGGGTCGAGGGCGGCCAGGAACGCGACGCCGGGCGCAGCGCCGCCGGGCGGTGATCCGGCCGCGACCTCGCGCTCGGCCTGGCACGAGCCGGTCCAGCTCCGTCGACGGGCACGTAGCGCAGGCCCGCGGACTCCCTCGATCGCGACGGGGACGAGGTCGCCGCGCTCCACGCAGCTCGGCCAGCAGCACCCGTCGCCCGGCGGACTTCAGCGGCATGCCGTCCTCCTGGCCGGTCTCGGCCACGGTACCGTGCCGTCCAGAGCTCCGCGCAGCCCGGTCATCCCGAGCAGCCCGTGCGCGCGGTAGCGGGACAGCAGCTTGTGCCGGAACTGGTCGCGGACCGGGACCTCCGTCGCGAGGATCTCGGCGGGGAACAGCCGCTCGACGAGGTCGTAGACGCGGCGGTTGCCCGTCCCGCCGGGCCAGTCCCAGGATCCCGGCCTCGCCGAGCGCCTCGAGGATGCGCCCGGACCTGGTTCGTCGGGCGCCAGTACCAGTCGATCGCCGCCCGCGGCTCGACGTCGGTCGACGACATCGGGCCACTCGTCGCGGATCCGGGCTCAGCAGCTCCTCGACGAGCTGGGCGTGCTCGTCGAACGCGCCGCCCTCGTGCTGTCGCCGCACCCGATCCCAGGAGACCCGATACCACGGCAGCTCCGCGGTCGGCACGAGCGAGAGGCCCTTGTTGTAGGTCTCGTACAGCGCCCGCGTCTCGTACAGCAGGGCGTCCGCCTGCTCCCGGCGGTAGCCGCGCGACCCGGGACAGCAGGACGAGATCGTGGTTCCGGCCGGCGATCGTCGATCGGGTCGAACTGGATCGACCCGAGCCGGTCGAAGACGGCCAGGATCCCGGCGTCGCCCGGCGGCAGCGAACGGGGCGGCGCGAGGAAGTGGTGGTGGACGAGATAGCGCCGGGCGACGTCGGGGAGATCTCGAGGGTCGCGAAGCCGGGCGCCGTGGCGCCGGCACCTCCTCGGGAGCGGCGGACAGGCTGGTCACGGCCGGCGCCGGGGCGTCGGCGGGCTCGGCGATGGTCGCGGTCGGCATGCGACCGATGATCGGGCGTCGATCGGTCAGGCCTCGTCAGGTTTGGCGCTCGCGGCTGCGCGATCGTCGGAGAGTGTCGCCCGCGAGGGCGCCACCAGCCGATCGACGAACGGGATCTGCGTCGGCTTCAGTCGGAGCGTGCGTCGTCCGGGGTGAACCACGCGACCCGGTCGATCTCCGGGAAGGCCTGGCCCTGGCCGCTGCCCGGCGGCCACTCCATCTCGAACGTGTTGGACACCGCCGCCTCGGGGTCGAGGTCGCCCTCGACGGCCCACGCGTGGACGACCTTGCCGCCCTTCTGGACGATCGTGCCGAGCGCGATCGGCGCCTCGCCGTCGCGGCCGGCGATCGGCGGCTCGGATCCCACCTCCTCGGCGAACTCGCGACGGGCGACCGCTGAGCAGGTCGACCTCGCCGGCGTCGGGCTCGCCCTTCGGGATCGACCAGTGGCCCTCGTCCCTGTCGGGTGAAGAACGGTCCGCCCGGGTGGGCGAGCAGGACCTCGACGCCCTCGGAGCCGGGCACCGTCGATCGGCGGAAGAGGAGGATGCCGGCGCTCTGGCGGAGGACCATCGCGGAATCGTACCGAGCGGACGGCCGACGTACCGAGGCGGACGACTGCCATGTACCTGCAAGCAGGCTCGTCTCGGCGCGCGTCCGGGCATGACGCCCGCGACCGCATGCTCCGCACGGACACGTCATGAGGAGTACGCCATGCCCACGATCACCCTGCCCGAAGTGGACCTGACCAAGGTCCGGATCCCGGAGCTCGACCTTTCGAAGGTCGAGCTTCCGAAAGTTGACCTCTCCAAGGTCGAGCTGCCGAAGGCCGTCGAAGGTCACTCAAGACCGTGACGGACTGGGCGGACGGCCTCGAGCTGCCGAAGGCCGGCCGCGAGCAGCGAGGCAACGGCCTCCCGTTCCTGCCGATCGCCGCGTTCGTCGCGGTCATGGCGGCCATCGCGGCCGCGTTCTGGCTGGTCACGTCGCCGACCGCCGCGACCCGGGTTCGCGATTCGGCCGATCGGACGTGGCGCAAGGTCACCCGACAGGCCACCGACATGGTCCGCTACGACGCGGAGGACGACCTCGCCAGCCTGCTGCCGAGCCAGGGCGTGGACGCGACCGACCGTGCCGACGCGGGCAAGGCCGGGCTGACCATCGGCGACGAGCTGACCGGCATCTGAGCCCGACCTACCCCGGCCGGGACCCGTCGATCGCGGCCAGAATCGAGGTCTCGAGCCCCCTCCCGTCCCTGCTATTGTCCGCGCCGATGCCGCTTGACGTTCGCCCGGTCCGGGCCGAAGAGCTGACCGCCTATATCGACACGATCAGCACCGGATTCCTCGACCGCCCGAACACCCAGGGCGTCGCCGACGAGGTCAGGCAGCACTGGGATCTCTCCCGGACGTGGGCCGCCGTCGAGGGCGAGCGGATCGTCGGGACGTTCCGAAGCTGGGCGGGCAAGTTGACGGTTCCGGGCTGCACCGAGGTTCGCGCTGCCGCGATCAGCGCCGTCACGGTCCTGCCGACCCATCGCCGCCAGGGGATCCTCGCCCGGATGGCCGCGACCGAGCAGGCCGCCGCCCGCGAGCGAGGCGAGATCGTCTCGATGCTGTATGCCTCCGAGTACCCGATCTACGGGCGCTTCGGCTACGGGATGGCGACCACATCCGCCAGCTGGACGCTGCGCGTTCGACAGACCGGCTTTGCGGCGGCCCCGGCCGATGACGGGCACGTGGAGCTCGCGCCCTCGACGAGGCGACGCTCGAGCTGTGTCGGGACGTCTACGAGGCGTGGCGCCTCCGCCAGCCCGGCGAGATCTGGCGCCGGCCGATCACCTGGCAGGACGACCTCGGTCTGGCGGCGAACGTCTGGGGCAACACCTGGAAGGGCTTTGTCGCCCTGCATCGAGACGGGGGCGGAACGGTCGACGGCTACGTCCGCTATCACGCCGAGGAGAAGTGGGAGGATCGCCAGCCCGAGGCGAAGCTGATCGTCGACGATCTCCACGGGCTGACCGAGGCGGTGGACGACGCGCTGTGGCGATTCGTCGCGAGCATCGACTGGGTCGCGACGATCCGGGCCGAGCGACGTTCGCTGGCCGATCGCCTGCCCTGGCTGCTGACGAACCTCCGGGCAGCAACCCCGGAGGACATCGGCGACGGGCTGTGGGTCAAGCTCCTCGACGTGCCGGCGGCCCTCGAAGCGCGGCGGTACGAGCGATCCGGCTCGCTCGTGATCGAGGTGGCGGACGCCGACGGTCTCGCGGCGCGACGGATCGCGGGTGGAGCGGCGGATCCGGGTGGCCATCGACGCGACGCCCGAGGGCTCGCGCGCCGCGGTGACAGACCGTACACCGGACCTGACGATCCCGGCCGGTGCGCTCGGCGCGGCCTACCTGGGCGGGACGCGACTCTCGCGGGCGGTCATCCGTGCGGGCGCCGACGAGCACCGACCTGGCGCGCTCGCGACGGCCGACGCGCTCTTCGCGACGCTCGACGCTCCGTGGTGCTCCTCCTTCTTCTGAGCAGCGTGCGTGCTCGTTGATCCGGGCCGGGCCGCCGCGGCCGCGCCAGCCAACCCGATATGCGCCCCATTGCTATTCCGTGGGCCAGCGGGCCATCTGCGGCGCCACGCAGCTGTCACGGACCGCTCCGCCACGCGTGCTCAAGCGTGGATCGGTGACTCGCCGGCTTCCAACGGGGCCCTTGTGCCCGCCGAAGCCCGGGAAATAGCACTGCCACACATATCGGAGGGGACAAGGCAGGTCGGCGGCGTGCGGGCCACCGGCCGCCGGTCATTCCGACCGGCGGCCGTTTCGATTCCCGGCCGCGCCGCGCAAAGGGCGGCTCGTTCAGGGCGTCGGCTAGCGAGATCGGTTCGACCCGCGACGGCCCGTCGCGAGGAAGAGGGCGATCGACGCGACGGCGATGACTCCGAGCAGCAACCGCCAGCCATCGTTCGACGGGACGACCGTGACGCCCCCCGTGTCGGTTGGGGGAACCGTCGGCGGAGGCGTGCCCGTGATCCCCTTGACTTCACTCGACGGACTGGGCGAACCGCTGATCGGCTCCTCGCTCCCGCCCGACGACGGGCCCGCGGACGGCTCCGACGACGGGGCTGACGACGGGGCTGACGACGGGGGCGAGGACGGGGGCGACGACGGGGGCGATTCGACACACGCCGCGGCCGTCAGGGCGAAATGGAAGTTGAACTGGGTCTGGCCGTCGGACGAGTTGAAGAGAACGTCGGCGGTGTGGGCCTCCGTCGGCGGGCCGGCGTCGATGTCATACGTGCCGTTCGCCGAGACCGTGGTGCTTGCGCCGCCGTCGATGGAGTACTTGATCGTCGAGCCGTCCGGATAGCCGGAGCCGGTGATGTGCAGCGTCACGCCCTGCTCAGCGCAGGTCAATGTGGCGGCGGCGTCGTGCGCCGAGACCGCGCCGACGCTTCCCAGCAGCAAGACGAGCAGCGTGGCGACAACCAGACCGAACCGGCCGCTCTTCCGAATCATCGATCACTCCTCACTCCAGAGCCCCGAACGCTCCAGGTCCCGGCGCAACGAAGGATCGGCTGTCAGATCGCCCGTCCGTACGGGACGCACGACCGGACGATCCATCGTCTCGCCGAGGCGACGACTTGGTCGGGCAGGATCCCGGGCCCCGGCGACGGTATGCGCGAATTCATGCGCCTTGGATCGGGACCAGGTCCAGTGCGCCTGCACGCGTGCCGGACAGCCCTTCCGAA
>CAWFND010000009.1:0-163950 GCA_963817095.1 uncultured Chloroflexia bacterium | reverse complement strand
GTCGGACGTGCTGCCGAACGCGCCGAGGAACAGCACGATCATGAACAGCACGAACCACAGCACGAGAATCCCGACAACGATCTTGGCCCACAAAGGCCAGCCTCGCCAACCGCTCAAGCGATTAGCCATGATTGCTCCTTGCATTGGTGATTAGGCATTGCTTTCGATCTGCTTGGCAGCCATGCCAATCGTAATGCCATCCATGGCTAGTGCGGTGAGATGCGTCATCAGTGATTCCGCCTGGTCGGACAGCTTGATGGCTGTCTTCTCGGTGCGGCTCATCGTACGCGGGTCCATCCCGTCGATGACCATTGCGACCCGCAGCGCTCGTTGCTGAGCGACATACATCAGCCCTGCGGGGTCAGCGTCGAGCCGCTGAATCACTGTCTCGTAGTTGTTCTCCTCAGCGAGCGCGTCTGTGTAGCGCGCTGCCTCGGATAGCTCCTCGCGGCCGATCACATCGGATCCTCCTTTTGTAGTGTTCGTAGTTTTGCCAAGGTGTCCTCTGCTGCCAAGATCAAGTCCTCTGTCTGCGGTGCGTCGTCATCGATGAAGCCACGCAGAAACTCGAACGGGATGTCAAGATGCTTTTCGATCGCCTCTTCCCGGCTGAGCAGCTTGAGGTAGGCAGTAGCAGCGCATGTGCGGATCGACTGGCTTCTCGTCGGCGTACGTGTGGACGGCGATCGGTGTCAGCACGTGCGTACCGTTGGGGTCCAGCAACTGGTATTGTGTCGGCGTCATCTGCCGGTTCAGGCCCATGATCTGTGCTCGCTTGCCGATGGCGCGCATCTCCCTGGTGGTGGCTGCAATGCTGCGGCTGTCCTTGATGCGTTCCATTATTCGCTCCCTCTATTGCTAGCCAGTATCCAGACCGACATGACGCCGACCCAGAACAGTGTTGTATGGTTGAGCGGTAGTCCGCAGACTAGAGCTATGGTCAACACCATCAACCATATTGCCATACGTTGTTCTATTTGCCTCATCTTGTGAACTCAAACGCTCGCTTGACGGGCTTGACCGGTGCGTCCTCAGGCCCCTTCATGTAAGGACTGATCCATATCTGACGGTGGCTCTCCTTGTTCAGCGTGCCATCGTCGTTGTGGACCGGGCCGAGGCCAGGGTAATACTGATTCCGCCAATGGCCACGTACGACCCACTGGTATTTCCAGTCCACGTCTTCGACATCGTGGTCGTGCTCATGACTCTCACGCCGCAGCCGGATCACCGTCACGTCTTCGCTGCGGTAGTGGCGCTTGCGGTCCCGTCGTAGCTGCCGGGGCAGCCGTTCTTTGGCGAGCACCACTTGCCGGCTCAGCCGCCAGAACGATTGCAGGAAGACCCACGTCTGGACACGGGAGTACGCTTGCGGATACTCTGGCTCGCCCTCAAGCGAGTCGAGCAGCGCCTTGTTGTTCATGCCGAAGAAGCCGTACGCTTCCTCACCGAACTCAAGCAGGCCAGAGTGCAGCACTGACCACTTGCCGATCCGTTCCCAGATCGCGCGCTCAAGCTTGGTCTTGTCGTCACGCTTGTAGGCATCGGGATCATCGATGTCTGACCACAGCGTGTACCACACACCTTGCGGCGGGTTGTCCTCGCTCCATCCAACTTCGCTGCTGCGGGAGACAGGGATCCAACTGATCGCGCGGAAGCTGGTGTCGTGGCCGTACAGATTGGTGATGTTCAGCGGCCGGGGCAACAGTGCGAACGCGATCATGCAGGGCAGATCCCATGGTTGCAGCGGCTCGACCTCGAACGTCTCCCGTGCGTGGTCCACCAGTTCCGCCACTACTGATGACACGTACATCGGGTCGGCCTCTTCGAAGGTGCGCTCTTGCAGCATCAGCATCAATCCTTCCGGTGCCTCAGGAAACGCATCCGATTGGAAGTTCTCCATGTAGTCACGGAAGGCAGGGTTGTGCTTGACCGTGCCAAGGATATGCTCCTGCGTGAATGCTGCGTCTGCCCAGCGTCCAGACATTACTCTCCTTTCTCTGCTGCTTCGGCCGCTGCGTAGCCCTTGTGGAAGGCAGCGCGCTCGCGTGAGTTGCCTAGCCACTTCCGTTCGGTGCCTGTCCAGAAGGCACGAGCGCCATCCTTGAAGGCATCACTCATGTATTGCTGTTTGTAGGGGTTGACCTTGACCAGCCAGTATGCCTTCTCGCGGGCGTTCATGGTCAGTGGCTGACTTGAGCCTCGATCGCACGGTAGGCATCTTCGATGTCTTCCTGCAACGCGATGCTGATCGGGAGCGCACCGAACTGCTTGGCGGCGTTCTTGAAATCGAACTTCAGCGCCGACATGATTGTGTCGATCTGACGCTCGGTCAGCGACAGTGTGTGCGATGGCGTGTTGTGGGTGTCTTCGTCGTTCATGAGTGTCGTCTCCTTCGTCGTTGTGGTGCTTCCGGCGTCAGCTTGATTGCCGGTACCGGTACGGCGCTGGCCTTGCGGCGGTACCACTTGGCACCCTTGGTGTAGTAGTGCCGCTGATAGCGCTGCTTGGCCCAGCCACGCTGATCTTCCGTCAGTGCTGCTGTCAGTACTGGCTGGCCGAACATGTCCGTCAGGTCCACGTCCCGTCCCAGAACCAGCCAGTAGTGGTGCTCCTTGACGCTGTTCCTGACCAGCCACTCATGGAAGTGCGCCGTGCGTAGCTCGTGCGGGAACTGACCGCCGGCTACCTGATAGGGGTGCCTCGTTGTCTCCTCTGTTGTCACGCCGCATCCTTCCTGCGTGCCAACTCGCGCTGGACATCGGAGGCTGACAACATGCCGACGCCCTTGACAGAGAACCTACCTGCCAGCGGCTTCTCTGGCGTCGGCCGCTTGCCTCCCTGCTCGGCCGCGATCCGCTCCAGCACCTCGTCCGGTGCGGTGAGCAACCATTCCTTCTGGACCTTGTTCAAGCTCATGCCTGCTCCCCTACGGATGGACTTCATCGATGTCGGCGTTGCCCTCGGTGAACTTGATTCGCTCTCCGGAGGTGACTAGCTCCTCGGCGTAGACTTTGCAGTCATCGTCGTCCACCTGACCGACAGGCAGGTTGTTCAGCCTGGCGATGTCCACGGTGTCGAACTCCACCAGATAGCGGCGCTCGACACGTTCAACAGTGACGACTTCGTAGACGACTCTCATGCTGTCACCTTCTCGCGGTTGTGGCGGAAGCTGCGGGCGAAGGCTTCCGTCTCGCTGCTCTGCTTGTTGACGAAGATCCGTCGTGCCCAGGCTGAGCGCGACTCGTCGCTCACGTTGCAGGCCAGGCCGATGTGCGCGATGAAGTCCTCATCGCTGACGAGCCAGTCCTTCGTTCCGCCCTTGCCGTCAGGCTTGTAGAGGAACGCGCCGTGAATGCGCTCCAAGATACGGAAGCGAGCGGCGAACTCGTCCACGTTCTTGTCAGTGATGCTGCCGAGGCCGACGCCCATCGTGCCGAAGATCAGCGTCTCCGTCACCGGGTTCATGCGCCGGCCATCGCCCGCCTCGCCCTCGTCCTCGCCGTCGATCCAGCAGACATTCTTGTAGTCCTTGATCTTCTCGGCATTCCAGTTCAGGCCATGTGCTCTCCTTGTCTACGCTGTAGATGGTGCCGGTGTTTTGGTCTTCGAGCGGCCAGTCGTACAAGTCAGCCAAGTACAACAGAGTTGACATGTCCGTGAAGGTAGTGAAGCGATCATCGTCGCCATCGAAACCTTCCTTGTAGCTGTCACGCTTGACCGGGATGAGGAACTTGTCATCAGGGCTGCTGATTATGAGGTTCCATTCGAAGTCGAGCCACAGTACGCCATCGTGGTGTCCTGCGGCAGCTTCCCACTGCGTCAGCAATGGCGATCCAGTCCGGGTCGGAGGTGGGAAGATGCGGTGCCCGTCAGGCAACTGCATTGCTCGACCCCATGCGTTTCTGAACTCGGTCATCACGCTGTCACCAGAGCGTCGAGCTTGGCCAGCCAGTTCCGTGTCCAGCCGGTGCCACGGAGCCTTGTCATCAAGGACACCGAGCGCTGTGTCCATGCCATCGACTTGATCGCGGGCGGTGTCGAGCGATTCGTTACGGGCTTCCCACTCACGTCCGTCGTGGTAGCCGACAGCTTCAGCGAAGGCAGTCTCGGCTTCCTGACGGCAGTCTTCGAAGTCCTGCAACGCAGTGGCAATGTCGTTGTAGTCAGAAATGAATGCATCTACTGACGCATCGGCCAACTGCGTTTCGGCCTTAGCCAACTGCTCGACTTGCTCGCCTTTGCCATGTCAGCTCCTCCTGGTTGGGGAATCGTTCCTGTATCTCGCGCTGCCTCTGGTCCATCTTCGAGATCACCTTCTGCTGCGCGCTCTGCACGGTCCATTACGCTGCTCCACTCGATGCCAGCACGGACGCAGAAGTGCATCAGGTTGGCGAGCAGATCACTTACGTCCTGCTCGACGGTCTGCGGGTACTCGTTCAGGTCCACGCTCTGTGCCTCGGCATCACAGCCATGTATCAGTGCGTTCTCGGCCCAGTTGGCACGACCCTCGTTGTCGATCGGCCGGTCGAACTCAGTGCGGTACTGCATCAGTCCTCCTTCAGTGCGTTGGCAAAGAACTCTTCGACAGCCTTGCGAACAGGGTTGTCTTCGGGTAGATCGGCTACCTCTGAAGTACGCTCTCCATGTAGCCGACAGCGTTCTCTTCGCCTTCGATCAGATCTCCAGCGAAGTACTTGTAGCCTTCCACTGACCACCGATGTCGATCGTGATCTCGTTGATCGGAGCGTCTGACACGTACTCGTTGCCGTAGTCTGGGTCACGGATGCACAGCATGTTGACAACCTTCTCAGGCAAGGAACTTCCCTCCTCGTTGGTGACGATGCGCTCGACTGTCTCCCAGGCAAAGTCTGCGCTCAGCCCAGCCGGCATGATGGTTACCGTGGCGAAGTCGTTCGTAGCACCACGGATCGTGGCACGGTAGCCGTTGAGCGTGACTTCCGGGTGCTCCATCAACTCACGCCGACGCTCGATCGGCACGTAGAACTGGCTGGCTGGATCGTTGACAGGATTGATCTTGTCCATCACAGCACCGTGAAGCTGATGATCTCGTCGTACTGGACGAGCCATGTTGAGTTGATGATCGGTGTACCGCCACCGCCTACCTCGCAGATGGTGACACCGTTGTCTTCGGCCCGCATGATTGAGCACTCTTCCGGGTAGCCGTCGTTGGTGAACTCGGCCCGCATCGTGTACCCGCTTAGGTCGTTGAGCACACCGATCAGCTGAGTCGATGGCGTCGTCAGCAAACTTGATGGTCATGCCAACAGATCCTCCACTCGGGCGCGTGGTACATCGAACGCCTCTGCCGTAGCCAGCACAGCGTTGGGCTGGCTGTAGCCCTGCTTCAAGGTGCCGGGATCTCCCATCATCAGATCCCTGGCGAAGCGCACGATGGCAAGATCCTCGTCACCGATTGCCTCGACGTACCTACGTGCGATGTCAAGCATGTTGCTCCTTAGTTGTGTTACCAGTTCGGCCTCGTTCAGTTCGCTCTCGCATGACCGGCAGTACACCTCTTCGAACTCCGGTTCGCCCTAGTTCCAGCCATCGGGCGAGAGGTGTTGGCTGCCGTCATCATTGGTCACCAGCAGCAGACCAACGCCGTAGCAGCGGCGGTTGCCACGCATCTCGACATCATGCGCGCCGCAGTGTGGGCAGCGGATCTTCTCGGCTACGTCAGTGAACCGGCTCGTCATTGCTGTCTTGCTCCTTCGGCTTCAGGTACTTGGTTGACCCATGACAGCCCCTCGCAGTTGAGTTGCTGCTTGGCACGGGTGACGCTGACGTAGGCCAGCATCCCTTCGGCCCGCCAGTACTTGTTGATCTCGGCCTCTTCCTCAAGGTTCTCCGGTTCCTTGAAGTCGTTGCCGATCATCACCTTGTCCCACTCCCTGCCCTTCGCCTTGTGTGCGGTGGACAGGATGATGTCGGCGTCCTCTTCCTTGACGTTGGAGGCGCAGACACGCAGCACCGTCTCGACTCCGTAGTTGTCAATTAGGTTGACGAACACCTTGAGATCGGCACCGGACCCCTCCTGCACGTACTCCATCACCTGATCCCACGTCTTGAAGGCGACCAGTTCCGGGTGGTAGGTCGGCTCGCCTGCCATCAGATCGCGTGCGGCCTCAGCGAACATGCGGATGTCAGCGACACCGCCGACGATGGCAGCACGCTTGCCTTCCTCTTCGGCAGTCAGCGCTCGGTCTACGGCACCGGCGTTGGTGCGGCACAGGACCACGTTCGGATTCTCCACCAGACCGACAGTGCTGTTGACCTGATCGAAGCCGAGCACCCGTAGCTCCGTGTCCAGCATCTCCAGCCACTTGTTCGCCTCGTCGGCGATGGCGGGACCGAAGCGGAAGCTCTGCGTCAGCGGCAGCACCACGTCTGCCGGCCACGTCTGCATCGCATCCTCAGCGCCACGCCAGCCGTAGATCGCCTGGTTGCGGTCACCGACAGCGATCAGTTGTGCGTGGTCTTGAGACAGCACGATTGACGAGGTGCAGGGGTTGCTGTCCTGCGCCTCATCGAACAGCCAGACATCGTAGGGAAGCTTGATGTTCTTCTCCATGATGCGGATCTGGAACTGCTTGAGGTAGTGGTCGTGCAGGTAGCGCAACCGACCCTTGAGCCAGTCGATGTCGGCCCACATCTTGCGAGCGAAGGGCGTGATGAAGGTGCGCAGATCTTCCATCGCGTGCTCACCACCGGGCACCGTGGGGACGTGGTGCCGACCCACCTCCATGTCACCGCTGTAGCAGAAGCGCTGGATCGTCTGGCTTGTCAGCCATGCGAGCTTGCGTGGTGACAGATACAGCCCGGTGCTGGCATCAAGCTCGAAGGTAGTATTGATGCCGAGGATCGCCGCTGCCTGCTTGGTCGTGACGCGTGGGCCGTTGAGCTTGTCCTGGTACTGTGCGCCGATGGCACGGTAGGCAAGCGAGTGGGCGGTACGGCAGTCAACATGCTTGCCGAACTTCCGTGTCGCCTCCATCTGGATCGCCTTGTTGTAGCAGACGAGGATGACCTTCTCATCCGGTGTCTCGTCGGCCATCATGTTCAGGACACTAGTCTTGCCAGTGCCTGCCAACGCCTCGATCACAAGGTTCTCGCCACCCTTGTACTCAAGGATGCACGCCCTTCGGCGCGCACACCCACTTGTGGAGGTTGCCCGTGTACCAGGCGGCGCCGATCGCGTCGAGGTCGAGCGGGAGCATGCCGGGCGCGTGAGCGCCGTCGATCAACGTCTCGATGCCGCGCTCGGCGAGCTCGGCCACGAGGCGGCGAACCGGGAAGACGATGGCGGTCGGGCTCGTCACGTGGCTCAGGACCGCGAGCCGCGTCCGGTCGGTCGCCGCGCCGAGGATCGCCCCGACGACGTCGTCCTCGCCGGTGACCGGGAACGGGATCCGCGCGACGACCACGCGTGCGCCGTCGCGCTCGGCAACGTGGCGGAGGATGTTGATGATCGCGTTGTACTCGTGGTCGTCGGTGAGGAGCTCGTCGCCCGGCTCGAACCGGAGGGAACGGATCACGGCGTTCACGGCGCCCGTGGCGTTGGCCACGAATGCGAGGTCGTCCGGTTGGGCGCCGACGAACGCGCCAAGCGTTCCCCGCGCATCGGCGAGCAGGCCGGGCAGGTCCCGGGCGAGGAACTGGATCGGCCGGGCCTCCAGGCGATCCCGCCACGCTCGCTGTGCCTCGAGGACCGCGATGGGGCACGAGCCGAACGACCCGTGATTCAGGAACGTGATCGACGGGTCGAGGGGCCACAGGGCGGCGAGGTCCGACGGCATGGCCGGATGATGACGGGTACACTCCCGCCCGTGGGAGCGGTCGACACCATGGAGACGTTCTTCGAGCTGCTGAACGCGGGCGATCGCGAGGCGGCAGTCGGGCTCATGGCAGAGAACGCGGAGATGCGGATCCACGTCGGCGACAGCGCCCAGACCCTCCGTGGCGTCGAGCGCGTCGGGGGCTGGTTCCTCCGCGGCGACACGGGCCTGCGGATGATCCCGGGCGAGGTCCGCGACACCGGCAACACCTACGAAGCCGACGTCCTCGTCGTCCGGCCGGGTGCGCCGTCGCTCCACCTCGACGCCACGTTCCGCGTCGAAGCCGGCAAGATCACCTCGATCAACCTCGCGCCCCGTTAGCCACGGAGCCGCGGACGGGGCGTCCTAAGGGGCTGCGGACCCGCCCGAACGCGCCGCAGACGGCTTGGCCACCGCCGACGGCGATTCGCTCGGGACGGGGATCACGATCTGCTGTCCCTCGGACACCTTGTTCGGATTCTTGATCGCCGGGTTGGCCGCGAGCAGCTCGTCGAGCGTCAGACCGTGGGCCTTGGCGACCTTCAGGAGCGTGTCGCCCTTCTTGATCGTGTAGACCGTCGGCGATGGCGCCGGCGGCTCAGTCGGAGCGAATGACTCCCGAACGGTCCCCGACGGCGACGCCGTGGCTCCCGGCGTGGACCCGCCGCCCCCACCCAGGTTCAGGAATCCAGGCAGGAGCAACAGGGCGATGGCGAGGATGCCCACGGCGACGGCCATGATGGCGATCCGCGGAACCTCGGGCATTCCGACACGGGTCTTGATCGTCGGGTACGCCTCGGATCGGCGAGGTCGCTCCCAGTCGGGACCGTCCGGCCCACCGAGGTGCTGGTCGTAGGCGCGCGGGCGTCGCGACACGCGGCCGGGAGCGCCTTCGACGCTCGCGTACTCGTCCGGCACCGCGGGATGCGCGGAGCCCGCGGCCGGCGATCCCGCGGCCGCGCCTGCGGCGACCCCCGCCACGGCGGCGCCGGTCGCCGCGGTGCCCCACAGCTCCTCCACCTGCTCGGTCCGACGGATCGGTGGCGCTCCACCCGCCATCTGGTCGGCCGGGCTCCCGGCGAGGCCCGCCCCGGGCTCCGACCGGCGACCGAGGAACGAGGGCGCGGCGGCATCGTCAAGGGGACGGCGCCCTTCGCTCGAGGCGAGCCACGGCGGCGGGGCGGCCCAGTCGCGGGGCGGGTTGCGCTGGACGGGCTCGTCGCCGCGATCCGATGACGACTCGTCGCCATCGTCCACGGCCTCAGTGGATGGTCGCGCGCCCGGGTCGTCGAGCGGGGCGGGGTCGAGAGGGGGCGGCTCCGGCTCCGGCTCGACCGTCCTCGGCGTCGCTGCCGGCCGCCGCAGCAGCGTCTCCTCCACGACCCGGCGTGTCGCTGCCGACGACCGCGGCGTCGGCTCCGGCCGAGCCGCCCACGCCCGCGACCGCGCTCGTCACCACGGACGGCGACGTCTCGTCACCCGCCGGCGGGCTCGATCGGGCCTCCGCGGCGTCGCCGCGCGCCCGCGCCGCCTCGCGGCGCGCCCACTCCTGGAACGTGGGGCAGACCGGGAACGCGCTCGACAGGCAGTAGGCCTCCTGGTGGGCGAGCGCCCGCGGTGCCGGCCGCTGCTCCGCGTAGCAGCGATGGCGATGATCCGGGGCGGCGGCGCGCTCGTCGCGATCGTGCTCGAAGGCGACGAAGGGACAGGCCGTGGCGCCATCCGCGATGGGCAGTCCGCGTTCCGTCACGCCCCGATGATAACGGCCAGATCAGCCCCCGTCGGCCGGTCGGCCTGCAGCCGGCGCCGCCGGAGCGACCCCGCCGGGAGGCGGCGCGGGCGGGCGAACGTCCTGTCCGCCGATTCCCAGCATGATCGTGTTGCCCGACGACGCGCCGAGCTCCTGGAGGATGCGGAGCTGGAGCAGGCCGGGATTCCCGTCGAGCAATCGGCCGGCGTTCGCGAGCGACCGCAGGGCCGCCTGCTCGCCGCGCGCCCGCTCGATGGCCGCCTCGCCTTCCCGGCGGGCCGCGACGATCCCCGCGAAGGCCCGCTTCAGCTCTCCGGGAACCATCACGTCGCGGACGTCGACGCCGAGGAGCTCGACGCCGATTCGGGCGATCTCGCTCGCGACGGACGTGGCCACGGCCGGTCCGATCTCGGCGCGCGACGCGAGGATGGCGTCCGCGGTCCGGCCGGCGATCGCGTCGCGCAGCCCCGAGTGAAGGGCCGCGTAGAGAGCGGCAAGCCAGCTCTGGTCGTTGGTCAGCGCGGCGACCGGGTCGGCGACGACGTAGTGAGCGGTCAGGCTGACCTTGAGGGCGACCCCGTCGGAGGTGAGGATCTCCTGCCCGGGGACCGTGATCAGGGTCGGGCGGGCATCCAGGAGCTGGATCTCGGTGAACGGCTTGATCGCGACGTGCGTCCCCGTCGAGAGGAGGCCGACGAGGCGTCCCTGCCGGTAGTGCAGGCCGCGCTGGTAGTCGCGGACGGTGATCACGGTGACGAACAGGCGGGCGAGCAGAACCGCGATCACCGCGATCAGGACGATCACGATCAGGACGATGATTCCTTCCACCCGATCCTCCGCGCCGCTCCGCCCCCGGTTTGCGTTGTCGCCGCCCGTCGTGCCGCCCGCGCCGGGATCGGCGGCGGGCGACCCGCCGTGTCGGGTCCCGGGATGACGGCGGAGGCCCGAAGCCTGCATGGCCGGCATCCCGGTCGCCTCGAGGGCCAGACCCGAGCGCGACAGGATTGGTGCAGGATTCGAACCTGCTGAGCCACATGCGACTGGTGCAGGACACCCGCCGGCGATGCCGGCCGGACGCTGACGAGAGCCGCGACGCGATGCTAGACGAGGCTGCCGGACGAGACAACGCGGCGGACACCACCCTGGGAGGGGGCCGACGCCGCCCCGAGATCCGGCACGCGTTTGACAGCCGACCGGCGCGCTCCGAGACTCCGATTCACCGCACCGGACCGCATGATCGACGCGATCCCTTCAGCGAACCTTCCAGTGCCCACGAAGGAGACCCATGGCCCGATTGAGCGACATCCTCACCCCGAAGACGATCGTCCACGCTCACTGCGACCTGCCCTGCGGCGTCTACGACCCGGAGCAGGCCCGGATCGAGGCGGAGTCCGTCTACCGGATCATCGAGAAGGCGAACGCCCAGAGCGACCCGACGTACACGACGCGGGCGATCGCGATCAAGGAGAAGCAGGCAGAGCTCGTCAAGCACCACCTCGACGTCCTCTGGCACGACTACTTCAAGCCGGAGCATCTCGAGAAGGTCCCGAACCTGCACGAGCTGTTCTGGACGACCAACAAGCAGGTCAGCAAGGTGAAGGCGGGTCTGGACCTTGCCGAGGCGAAGAAGCTGCTCGACATGATCGACGAGATCGACGCCGCCTGGAAGGCCACCGGCGGCGAGGAGAAGACCCGGGTTGCCGGCCGACCTTCCTGACCTGACGCCGGCGACCGAACCGAAGCCCCGCCAGGCGGCGGGGCTTCATCACGTCCGTGGAGCGTCGCGCCCGGCGTCGCTCCGCGAGCGGATCCGGGGCCCGTGGCGCGTCGCCGTTCGCGAACGTTCGATGGCGCCCGCGATCCTGCCGGGCGACTGGCTCCTCGTGGACCCGACCGCCGCCCGCTGGCCGAGACGGGGCTCGATCGTCGTCTTTCGCGAGCCGGACGGCGACATCCTCGCGATCAAGCGGGTGGCCGCCGGACCGGGCGATCACGTCCGACTCGACGCCGGCACCCTCGTCCTGGCGGCCGACGAGGCGTGGCTCCTGTCCGATGCCCCGCTCGCCACGCTCCTCGACGAGGGCGGCGGCGCACCGATCGATTCCCGCCGGTACGGACCCGTGACCATCGACGGTCTCGTTGGCCGGGTGTGGTTCCGCTATGGTCCGATCGGACGGGTGGGCCGACTGCCCGGCCGCTGACGTCGGATCCCTCCGACTCAACGGAGGTTGCCCATGCCTCGCCGAACGAGCGACCGCATCCGTGGCGGTCCAACGCTCGCGGTCTGCCTGGCCGCGACGATCCTCGTCGCGGCGTGCGGCGGCACGGCCACGGCGACGGCCACGCCGGCGCCATCGGTCGCGCCGACCTCGGCGCCGACCCCCCGTCCGGTCCCATCGAGGGCACCGAGCGTCGTTCCGAGCGCCCCCGCATCCGAATCGGCGGCCCTCCCCCGCCACGGCCGGATCGAGGTGACCAGCGCGGGCTACGGGGTGACCCTCCCGGACAACTGGTTCCGGATCGATCTCACGAAGGCCGATGTCGAGGCGTTCGCGAAGGCGGGCAGTGGTGGCTTCGGGCCGGGGATGACCGACCAGCTCGCGAGCCAGCTGTCCGCACTCGTCGCCCAGGGAATCTCGCTCTTCGCCTACCGCTTCGCAGACGCGCAGGCGGCGCTCGGCACGAACCTCAACGTCCTCGTGTTGCCGTCCGGCGGCATGGACATCGACAGCCTCGAGGGGCTGAACATCGGGCAGCTCCAGAGCATCGTCGGGAAGGACGTCACGATCGCCCACACGCGCGAGACGCTGCCCGCCGGCGAGGCGATCCGGATCGCCTACACGATCCCCGCGTCGGCGACGACCAACGGCCAGGCGGTCGCGTTGATCCAGCACCTCGTCCTCTCGTCCGACAAGCAGCTGATCCTCACCTGCACCGCACCCGGCGCCATCGACAAGATCGCCGACGAGTGCGACGCCATCGCGAAGAGCGTCGAGTTCCTCTAGGCCCGGGCCCGAATTCCCGCGACGCGGCTCAGGCCGGCGCCGGGACGGGATCTCCGAGCGTGATGCCGGCCGCCCGGCAGTCCTCCGCGAACGCTGCCTGCGTATCGGTCGTCGGCGCCCAGCGCGTCGGGAAGGCCACCACCCGATCCAGCCCGATCGCGGCGAGCCGGCCGATCAGGTCGACCCGCGCGGGGCCCGGGTCCCGGACGTCGTCGTCGAGGACGTAGAGCGAGAACCGAAGCGTCGCCGGATCGCGGCCCTCGTCCTCGCAGCGGCGCCGGACTTCGACCATCCGGACTGCGATCTCGTCCGGCTCCAGGAAGACGTAGTTCAGCTCGTCGGCGTGCTTGATCGCGTAGCCCGCGGTCCGCCGCTCGCCGTTGCCTCCGACGATGATCGGGATCCGCGGCTGCTGGAGGCCCTTTGGCACGTTGATCGCATTGCGGACGTGGGCATGCTCGCCCTCGTAGCTCGCCCGGCCGGGCGCGAACATCCGGGTGATGACCTCCAGGTCGTCGCCGAACGCGTCCATCCGCTCGCCGATCGGCGGGAAGCCGTAGCCGTAGGCCTCCCACTCGTCGCGCTTCCAGCCCGCCCCGATCCCGAGCTCGAACCGGCCGCCGCTGATCACGTCGAGGGTCGAGGAGAGCTTGGCCGTGTGGGCCGGGTTGCGAAAGCCCGTGCAGACGACCATGTGCCCGAGCCGCACGCGCCGGGTCAGCGCAGCCAGCGCCGACAGGACGGTGAACGACTCGAACGTGATCTCGTCGGTCGGCTCCGGGACGGTGTGGAAGTGATCGAAGACCCAGAGCGACTCGAAGCCGAGGCCCTCCGCCTGCACGGCAAGCTCGACCGTCCGTTGCCAGGCCGCGGCCGGATCCCAGCCGTCGTACTCGCCCTTCCAGCCCTGCGGGGCCATCAGCCCGACCTGCATCCCTCGACCTCCGTTCCCGGCTCGCGGTTCGTGGTTCGCTCGCCGCCATCGTCGCCCGTTTGGCGGAACGTTGCCGCGATCGGCGCGCGGACCCCTATCCTCCGTCGATGACGACCTTCGATCCGCATGCGCCGCTCGCGGCCGCACCCGACCCCTGGGACGAGCTGCCGACGCCGTCGCTCCGCTCGGAACCACCGTGGCACATGACGGACATGATCGCCGCCGAACCGTTCGTTGCCGAGCGGATCCTCGCCCGGCTCGACGATCCGGCCGGTCCCGCCGGGCGCCTCGCCGGCGCAATCGGCCAGGCGGCGAGCAGCGGCGCTCCGATCGTCGTCACCGGCTGCGGGACGAGCGAGCACGGGGCCCAGGCCGTCGTGGAGATCCTTCGTGAGGGATTGCGGGCCGGCGGCCTCCCGAGCGGGCCGTCCACGATCATCGCCGCCCAGGCGTTCGAGCTCTCCGTGGACCCACCCACCGGCGGGCTCGTGATCGGGATCTCGCACGAGGGCGGGACCGCCGCCACGATCCGTGCGCTCGAGGCCTCGGCCGCGGCCGGGGCGAGAACGGCGGTCATCACCGGCAGCGAGGGCTCGCCGGCCGGCGCCGCGGCCGAGATGGTCGTGGCGACCGTCGAGATGGACCAGGGCTGGTGCCACACCGTGGGCTACCTGTCGCCGATCGTCGCGGCCGCGGCCATCGCCGGCGAGCTGGCGGATCGATCCGGGGATGCCGGCGCGATCCGCGACCTGCTCGCATCCGGTGCCGCCGACGAGGCCGGCGCGGAGGCCATCGCGGCGACCCTGGCGGAGTGCCGGTCGATCGTGACGATCGCGTCCGGCGCCGACCGACCGGCCGCCCGTGAGCTCGCCCTGAAGATCGAGGAGGCCGCCTGGATCCCGACGACGATGCGCGATCTCGAGACGTTCCTGCACGGCCACCTGCCGGCGATGGACTCGACGACCGGCCTCGTGCTGATCCTCGCCGACCGCGATGGCCGGGCGGCTCGCGTGGCCCGGGCCAGGCAGGCCCTCGCGGCGGCCCGCGTCGTCGGGATCCGCTCCGCGGCGATCATCGCCCGCGACGTCCACGGCCAGCTCGACGGCGACCTGACGCCGGCCGGCCGGATCCGGGTCGACGAGGCGAAGGGCCTGCCGGCGCCCGTGGCGGCGCTGATCGGGACGATGACGCCGCTCCAGCTCCTGACGGAGCGGATTGCCCGGGCCCGCGGCACGAACCCCGACCTGATCCGCCGCGACGACCCGACCTACCTCGCCGCAGCGGCGGCGGCCGGCTGACCCTCGGCGCGGCGGCTCAGAACAGCATCTCGGCCATCAGGTCGATCATCGCGAGGTCGCGCGGCACGAAATCCTGGAGCATCAGGCGCTCGGCGCCGGCCGCGGCGAACTCGTCGACCATCGCCCGCGCCTTGTCCCGCGTGCCGGTCACCCAGCGCCGCTCTCGCGTCCGGAACCACGCGTCGCCACCCTCGACGTTGTCGAACGCCCGGAGGAGGTCGGTCTTCCGGCGGTCGAGCTCGTCGTCAGTGCGACCGATCAGGATCCCGGCCATCACCGAGCGGGCCATCGTCGACGGATCGCGCCCGATCGCCTCGCACGCGGCGTCGATCTGCGGCGAACTTCTCCTTCGCCGTCGCGGGCGACGACGACGACAGGTTGAACTCGTCGGCGTAGCGGGCCGCGATCCGCATCGACCGCGGCGATCCCTCGCCGCCGGCCAGCAGGCGGGGTCGCGAGGCGCCGTTCGGGCCGGTCGGCCGGCCGGGACGGGACACCGGCTTCGGGTGGAAGTTCGCCTCGCGGATCTGGACGTGCTTGCCCTCGAACGACCATCCATCGGGCTCGCCCCACAGCCCGCGGAGCACCGCGAACTGCTCCTCCATGATGTCCGCTCGCTCGGCGATCTCCGGGAACGACAGGCCGAGCTGGTGGTGCTCCGCGTCGTTCCAGCCCGCCCCCAGCCCGAACTCCAGCCGCCCACCGCTCATCTCGTCGACCGTCGTCGCGACCTTGGCCAGGTTCCCGACCGTCCGGAAGGTCACCGGCGTGACGAGCGTCCCGAGACCGATCCGCGTCGTCTCCCGGGCGAGCCCGGCCAGGACGGCCCAGGCGTCGGTCGTCGGCATGCCGGCCGGCCCGGGAAAGCTCTGGTAGTGATCCGAGCGGAAGAACGACTCGAACCCGGCGTCCTCGGCGCGGCGGACGACCGCCAGCTGCTCCTCGTAGGTCAGGCCCTGCTGCGGCTCGATCATCAAGGCGAAGCGCATCCGTGTCCTCCCTGCTCCCGTTCCTCGCGGTCGACCGAACGATCGCGCTTGACGCGATCATTGACAGCGGGTAGATTATTCACTCGATGCGAACGAACACCACGGCGCCGGTTGTGCCGGCTGCCGCTCCCACCCCCGTCGCGGGCCGCTCACCGGCCTCGACGACCGCCCCGGTCAGCGCCGAGGCCCTGATCGACTCGATCGTGGGAGACCTCCAGCAGACGATCGGCAGCCTGCGCTGTGCGGGCACCGGCCGGATGGTGAAGGCGGGCATCAGCATGACCCACCTCCACATTCTGTGGGTTCTCGAGCATCACGGTGACCTGACCGATGAGCCGGCTCGCCGACCTCCTCGACGTGTCGCTCAGCAACGCCACCGGCCTCATCGACCGGATGGAGGAGCGGGGCCTCGTCGAGCGCGTCCGCGTCCCGTCGGACCGCCGGGTCGTCCTCGTGCGGGCCTCGGCCGACGGGATCAAGATCCGCGACGAGATCGAGGCCCTGAAGCTGGACCGGATGCGGTCGATCCTCGCGCGGCTCGGGCCGGACAAGCTCGAGCGCATCCTCGGCGCCGTCGGCGACCTCCGGACCGCCGTTGTCGACGAGATCGGGACCGACCACCTCGCGGAGCACGTCCACCACAACTGACCTGACCACGGCTGGCCGATCCGCCACCCGACCCACCTCGCGGCCGCCCCGCCGCGACCGAACCGCGCCACCAATTGGAGGAAGGAGCCTCGATGGAAGCGTTCCCCACAGAGAGCGACTGGACACCCTCCCTCGAGGAGGATCCCGCGCTCGGCCTGAGCCACAGGGCGAAGATGGAGATCCTCTTCGCGGTCATGCTCGGCCTGTTCCTCGGCGCGCTCGACCAGACGATCGTCGGTCCGGCGCTGCCCACCATCGTGACCCAGCTCAACGGCAACGACCTGTACGTCTGGGCCGTCACCAGCTATCTGCTCACCAGCACGATCAGCGTCCCGTTCTGGGGCAAGCTCAGCGACCTGTACGGCCGAAAGCCGATGTTCATCATCGGCATCGTCATCTTCCTGATCGGCTCGGCGTTGTCCGGTCTGTCGCAGACCATGGAGCAGCTGATCCTGTTCCGCGGCATCCAGGGCATCGGCGCGGGCGCGCTCTTCCCGATCGCGCTGGCGATCATCGGCGACCTGTTCAGCCCGGCGGAGCGCGGCAAGTACCAGGGCCTGTTCGGCGCCGTCTTCGGCGTCGCGTTCGTGGCCGGCCCCCTCATCGGCGGCTGGCTGACCGAGAACGTCGGCTGGCACTGGATCTTCTACGTCAACATCCCGATCGGGATCGTCGCGCTGTTCGTCATCTCCCGGCTCCTGCCCACGGTCAAGAACCCGCGGGCCGAGCGGAACTTCGACATCCTCGGCGGCGTGATCTTCACGATCGCCACCACGTTGCTGCTCATCGGCCTGACCCAGAAGGGCCTCATCGATCCGACGACCAAGGCGCTCTACGAGTGGACGACCTGGCAGGTCGGCGGGTTGATCCTCATCGGTCTTGTCGGCTACCTGCTGTTCATCTGGGCCGAGACCCGGGCCAAGGAGGCGATCGTCCCGCTCCACCTGTTCCGCAACCGGACCTACGCGTCGTCGATGATCTCGACGTTCTTCGCGTCCTTCGCGTTCTTCGGGGCGATCGTCTTCCTGCCGCGCTGGTTCCAGATCGTCCAGGGCTTCAGCCCGACGAACTCCGGCCTCGCGGCCCTGCCGCTCGTCATCGGCCTGATCGGCAGCTCGATCGGCTCCGGCCTGCTGGTGGCCCGGACGGGCCGCTACAAGTGGCTGCTCGTCGGCGCCATCCCCTGATGGCCGTCGCGATGCTGCTCATGACCCAGCTCCGGGCCGACACGCCGGTCCCGATCGTCTGGCTCTGGATGTTCATCGCCGGTCTCGGCGTCGGCCCGACGTTCGCGGTCTTCACGCTCGTCGTCCAGAACGCGGTGCCGTTCCACTTCCTCGGCGTCGCGACGTCGAACCTGACGTTCTTCCGCCAGATCGGCGGCTCGGTGGCCCTCGCCATCGTGGGAACAGTCTTCAGCACCGAGATCGTCAAGCAGCTTCCCGTCCAGGTCGGCGCCTCGGGGATGTCCCCCGCGTCGCTCGGCCAGATCGGCCAGGCAGCCCAGTCCGGGAACCTGGATTTCAACCAGCTCATCGGGACGGGCGATCTGGCAACCAAGGTCCAGGGGGCCTTCCCGACGATGCCGGCCGACGACGTCGCGAAGTTCGTGAGCAGCGTGCTGTCCGCGTTCAGCCTCGCGGTGTCCCAGACATTCTGGATCGGCGTGGTCGGGCGCGGTCCTCGCGGTCATCGCGGCCCTGGGGATGAAGGAGCTTGCCCTCACGCAGCACACCCCGGCCGAGGCGGCCGCGGCGGCAAGGGCGAAGGCTGCCGCCGACGCGCAGTCCCGACCGACGGCGCCGGCGACCGAGTAACCCGCCGAACGCCGCCGCCGGCGGCGGATCCGACGAACCACACCGACCCCGGCGGGCTTGCCCGCCGGGGTCGGTTCATGTCCACGGCGCGCAGTGGGCGGGCCGCCCTCCGCGTTCGGTGAGGCACCGCGCTACGATCGCTCCGTGATCACCGATCGACCGACCCCGCCGATCCCGGCCGCCTACCCTGCAGAGCTCCTCGCCCCGGGGTCCGCAGCACCCGAGGCCGTCGCCGTCGACGGTGGCTCGCTCGCGGATCTGCCCGAGGGTTCGATGCGGCGGGTGACGCACGCGGACCTCGACATCCTCGTGGCCCACACGCCGGCCGGTCTCTTCGCCGTGGACGACCGCTGCCCGCACATGTCGGCGCCGCTCTCGATCGGCGATCTCGACGGCTGCGTCGTCGCCTGCCCGCTCCACGAGGGACACTTCGACCTGTGCTCCGGCGAGGTCGTCCAGATGCCGACGACCGGCGGCCTCCAGGCTGACGGCACCTACGTCCCGACGTGGTCGCCGGCCGGCAAGGAGCCGAAGGTCGACCCGCCCGGCAAGAAGGCGGAGGCTCGCCGCCTGACGCGGGTCCGCCGGCTGCGCTACTACCCGCTGCGGATCGTCGAGGGCCGGATCGAGGTCACGGTCCCGGGCGGCGCGGTCGCGCCACTGCCGCTCGAGCCCTAGCGGATCTCCGTTTCGTTGACGTCCTCGGGGTGGGCGTTCGCGACGTCGGCGAGGATGATTCCGACGACCTCGTCCGGATCGTCGGTGAGCTTCAGCAGACCGAGGTCCGCGTCCGTGATCGCCCCGGCAGGAATCTGGGTCGCGCGCATCCAGTCGAGCATGCCCTGCCAATAGGCCGTCCCCACCAGCACGACCGGAAAGTCGCGGATCTTGCCGGTCTGGATGAGGGTCAGGCTCTCGAACAGCTCGTCGAGCGTGCCGAACCCGCCCGGCATGATCACGAACGCGTCGGCGTACTTCACGAACATCGTCTTCCGGGCGAAGAAGTACTTGAACTCGATCCCGAGGTCGACGTACGCGTTCAGGCCCTGCTCGTGAGGCAGCTCGATGTTGCAACCGATCGAGAGGCCGCCGCCCTCGCGACAGCCGCGGTTCGCCGCCTCCATGATCCCCGGACCGCCGCCGGTGATGATCGCGAACCCGCGCTCGGCGAGGCGTCGGGCGATCCCCCGCGCCAGCTCGTACTCCGGGTGGCCGGCCTGGACGCGCGCAGAGCCGAACACGGTCACGGCCGGCCCGACCCCGGCCAGCGCGTCGAACCCCTCGACGAACTCGCTCAGGATCCGGAGGGCGCGCCACGGGTCGCTATCGACGAAGGCGGGCCGGCCCTCGGCACGCGGCTGTCGCTCGAGGAGCTGCTCGTCCTCGGTCGTCCCCCGCTTGCCGATCCGCCTGGCCGCGTCGCGGCGCATGACCACCCGGCCGGAGCGCCGCTCGGAACCGCTCCCACCCGTTCCGTCGTTCATGGAAGTAGCATCGCATTTCCTTCGGAGACAACATGCATCGAACCCGGGCGATCGGCGCCTTCATCCTCATCGCGATCGGGCTGGTCTGGATCGGCCAGGGCACGGCCTTCATCAAGGGCAGCGGCTTCATGACCGGCGACCCGTTCTGGGCGTGGGTCGGCGTGATCTGCGTCCTCGCGGGGCTCGCGATCGGCGCGGTCGAGCTGCGGTCGCGTCGCGCCTGACCCGAACGTCACGGTCGCGCGAGCCAGCCCTTCCACGTCGGCTCGTCACGGCCCGCCGCGACGTCGTTGCCGAATCGGACCAGCGGCAGCCGCAGGAGCGCAGGGTTCGCGAGCAGGCGCTCCACGATCTCCGCGTCGTCCATCCGCAGGTAGCCCATTCCGGCGTCGCGATACGCCTTCGACGTCTCGTCGAGAAGCGCCGCGCGCCCCGAGCCGCTCCACGAACCGACGCAGCTCGCCTCGGGCGATCGGCTTGCGGGTCAGGTCGACCTGGTGGATCGCGATCCGCCGCTCCTTGAAGAATCGGACCGCGGCACGGGTGGCCGAGTCACGGTCGTGGCCGAAGATCTGGACGCTCGGGTCGGGCACGGGCGGATCGTAGCGGCGTCCGGCGCGTAGCCGCGCGCCACCGGCGGCGGGTACCATCGGCCGACACAGGAGGTGCCCGCGTGTCGGTCTGGTTCACGGTCAAGCTCGACGATCGACCGGGCGCGCTCGCCCGCATGGCAGCGGCGCTCGCAGAGCGCGGGGTGAACATCGCCGGGATCGTGGGAATCGCCGAGGACACCGACGGCGAGCTGATGCTCGAGACGAGCGACGCGGACGCTACCCGGGCGGCTTTCGACGCGGCGGGGATCGCGTACCAGGCCCACGGGGCCGAGAACGGCGATCCGGGAAAGATGTCGATCGCCGACGTCATCACCCGCTGACCCGCGGGCTCGACGGACGTCATGTCCCGCACGCCCGCCGAGCCGTCGAACGCGGCCGCGCCGTTCGCCTCGACGTCCTCGAGGGCGCCGCATCCGTCGCGGCGATCGTCGGGCGGCTCGCCGAGCGCGGCGGCCGGGTGCGCACCGTCGCGACGGTCCGATCGCTCGAGACCGATCCGCCGCAGGCCGAGATCGAGATCGAGGTCGACGGCCTGACCGAGGACGAGCTGGTCGACTGCCTCGACGGCCTGCCGGACGTCCAGGCGATCCGCCGGACGCGGGCCCTCGGCTCGATCTTCGGCAAGCGGGTGATCGTCGTCGGCGGCGGGGCCCAGGTCGCCCAGGTCGCGCTCGGCGCGGTCAGCGAGGCCGATCGCCACAACCTCCGCGGCGAGCGGATCTGCGTCGACACGATCCCGCTCGTCGGCGAGGCGAACATCGCCGCCGCGGTCCGGGCCGTCGCCGACCTGCCGCGGGCGCGGCTGCTCGTCCTCGCCGGCTCGATCATGGGCGGCGACATCAGCGCCGCGGCCGACGAGCTCCGGGCCGTCGGCGTCCCGATCATCGCCCTGAACATGGTCGGCTCGATCACCGACCACGTCGATCTCGTCGTCAGCGACCCGGTCCAGGCCGGGACGATGGCCGTCATGGCGATCGCCGACACGGCCAGCTTCGACCTCGTCCGCCAGAAGGGCCGCCGTTACTGAGCCCGACGCGCGTCGCGCGGCCAGCGCTCGGCGTCAGTCGTCCCAGTGCTTGTGGTTCGCGAACGCCCAGTCCCAGAGGTCGATCGACGGCGGCTCGATCCCGAGGGTCGTCAGCGCCGTGCAGACCTGGCTCCGATGGTCGGTCCCGTGATGGACCGCCTGGGCGAGACGGACGCCCCACGTGGCGTGGCTCTTCGTCCCGTCCTCGCGATGGAGGGTGAACATCTCGTCCGGATCCGGGTTCGTGGCGAGGAGCCCGGCCCATGCCGCCGCCGCCGGATCCATCGCCGCTCGCAGCTCCGCGACGCCCATCCCGGATTCGTCGATCTCCGACACCGTGCCGCTCGTCAGCGTGAAGAGGTACCAGCGATCGGCCCCGACGAGGTGGCGGATCGTGTCGAGGATCGAGCCGTAGGTGCCCGGAACGGTGGTCGCCAGCTGCTCATCGGTGAGGGCCGCACAGGCGTCGAGGATCGTCAGGGTCGCCCAGACGTGGTGGTCGAACGCGTCGGCGAGCACGGATCGGGTCATCGGTTCACCTCACTGCGGGCGAGCATCGTGGCATGTCGCGCGGTCAGGACGCGACAGGTCCCACCTGCTGGTCGCGCCCTGGCGGTCAGACGACGAGGCCGAGCACCGGAGCGAGCGGGCTTGAAGGCCCGTGAGCGAGGACGCAGGCTTCAGCGTGCGTCCAGGCGCGACAGCCGGAAGTCAGCTCTAATCCCCATGTCGATCCAGATCGTCTTGAGCTCGGTGTACTGGTCGTGGGCGTGGAGCGACTTGTCGTGGCCACCGAAGCCGGACTGCTTGTAGCCCGCCGAACGGCGTCGTCAGGTCGCCCTCGCATAGGTGTTGACGCCGACGTCGCCGGCCTTGACCGCGCGGGCCATGCGGTGGGCCGTCGCGGACGTTCTCCGTGTAGATCGAGGCCGCCAGCCCGTAGTCGTGTCGTTGGCCAGGCGCGATCGCCTCGTCCTCGTCGTCGAACTCGATGACGGACAGGACCGGGCCGAAGATCTCCTCGCGGGCGATCCGCATGTCGTTCGTGCGCGCCGTCGAAGATCGTCGGCTCGACGAACCAGCCGCCGCTGTCCTCGCGGACGCGGCCGCCACCGACGATCGCCGCGGCGCCCTCGGCGCGACCCGGCTCGATGTAGCCGAGGACCCTCTCCATGTGGGCCTGCGGTGATCATCGGGCCGATCCGGGTCGCCTCGTCGAGCGGGTCGCCGACGATCCAGTCGCGCTGCGCGATCGGCGACGAGCCGCGTCGAGCAGGGCGTCCTTCACGCCGGCGATCGACGAGCAGCCGGCTGCCGGCGCGAGCAGTTCTCGCCCATGTTCCAGAAGATCGCGCTGGCGACCTGGTCGGCGATCGTGTCGAGGTCCGGCGGCGTCGGCCATGACGATCTGCGGGCTCTTGCCGCCGAGCTCGAGCGACGACCCGCTTCAGGTTCGTCTCGGCGGCGTGGCGCAGGAACGTCCGGCCGACCTCGGTCGAGCCGGTGAAGGCGACCGCCGTCGATGTCCGGGTGGCGCGCGATCGCCGTGCCCGATCGACTCGGCCCGGCCCGGTCACGACGTTGAGGACGCCCTCGGGCAGGCCCGGCCTCGGCGCCGAGCTCGGCCGTCCGCAGCAGGCTCAGCGACGTCACCTGGGCCGGCTTGATCACGACGGCGTTGCCGGTCGCCAGGACCGGGCCGAGCTTCCAGGCCGCCATCTGGAGCGGGTAGTTCCAGGGCACGATCGCGCCGATGACGCCCAGCGGCTCGCGCACGACCATCGCCGACGGCGCGCGGGACCGGTCGGGGCGACCTGGTCGTAGAGCTTGTCGGTCGCCTCGGCGTGCCAGCGGATCGTCGCGGCGGAATCCGGGATGTCGAGCGAGCGCGAGTCGCTGATCGGCTTGCCGACGTCGAGGCGTCTCGATCCGGGCGAGCTCGTCGCGCGTGGGCGTCGATCAGGTCGGCGAACCGGATGAGGATCCGCTTTCGCTCGGCCGGGCGACGTGTCGCGCCCAGCCCGGACGCCGCGCGACGCGCCGCCGCGACGGCCCGGTCGACGTCCTCGACGTCGCACTCGGCGACGTTCGCGAGCCGCCGGCCGTTCGCCGGGTTCTCGACCTCGTAGGTCTTGCCCGCTCGCGGCGTCGACGAAGTCACCACCGATGAACGCCTGGGTCCGAACGATCGACGCCGATGACGGATCGGACGTGGAGATGGCCATCGACTTCTCGCTCCCTCTGTGGCTGGCCGCCCATGGTACGAGCCCGGCCGCCGAGTGGAACCGACCGTCGCGGCGGTCGGCCCTGCTCGAGCGTCGCGTCGCCGCAGCGCGTTCAGTGAGCCGCGATCGACCTCGCGGAGCTCGTCCGGCAGCCAGAACCAGCGGAGCTCCTCGAAATCGCCGCCGACGAGCGCCGGGCGGGCCGGTGCGGGCGGCGCACCGAGGGCCGCCACCGGGTCGTCGAAGATCCGCTCGGCCTCGGCGAGGTGATCGGCGAGCGCATCGGCGCCGAGATGGTGGCGGTGGGACGGATACGAGACACCCTCCCCGGTGAACGACACGTCGCGCAGGGACAGCGGCGGCTCGATCGACCCGGCCACATGGCGCCAGATGCCCGTCGCCGGGTCGAACCGGTACCACGGCAGCAGTCGCCACCCCTCGCGGGCCACCAGTGCGACCGAGTCGACGAGGTACGCGAACACGGCCTCGCTGATGAAGTAGTTGAAGTTCACCCGGATCCAGCCGGGCTTGATCCCCTCGCAGCCGCGCGCGATCTCGCGCTCGAACGCGTGAGACGTCTCGATGTCGATCCCGAGCAATCGGTGGCCGTACGGCCCGGCGCACGAGCAGCCACCGCGCGACTGGATCCCGAACAGGTCGTTCAGCACGCGCGACGACATAGTTGTGATGGAGATACCGCCCGGCGTGCCGGACGACGAACGAGACGATCGACAGCCGCGGCAGGGCCGGATTGCCGAGGATCTCCAGCTCCGGCACCTCTTGCCAGGCCGAGATGGCCCGTTCGATGAATGCCGCCTCGCGAGACCGGATCGCGTCGACGCCGACCTGCTCCTTCAACGCGAACACGAGCCCGGCGCGGATCGACTCGACGATGGCCGGCGTTCCGCCTTCCTCGCGGTGCTCCGGATCGTCCAGGTAGACGTGCTCGAGCGGGTTGACGTAGGCAACAGTCCCGCCGCCCGGCGAGGTCGGCACCCGGTTGCGGAAGAGGGAGCGACGAGCGACGAGGACGCCCGGCGTCCCCGGACCACCGATGAACTTGTGGGGGCTGACGACGATCGCGTCCTTGTAGTCGAGCCCGGCGTTGCCGTCCGGGACGTCGTCGCCCGGGTCCGGCCGGTGCGGCTCCATCTCGATCTCGACGTACGGCCCGGCCGCGGCGAAGTCCCAGAGCGACAGCGCGCCGTGCTCGTGGAGGAGGACCGAGATCGCCCGGGTGTCGCGACAGGATCCCGGTGACATTCGACGCCGCGGAGAACGACCCGATCCGGAGGGGCCGGCCCGCGGTCCTCTCCAGCGCGTTGCGGAGCTGTTCCAGGTCGATCCGCCCGTCCTGGTCCTCGCCGATCGTGATCACGTCAGCGATCGACTCGCGCCAGGGCAGCTCGTTCGAGTGATGCTCGTACGGCCCGATGAACACGACCGGCCGCTCGTCGAGCGGGATCCGGGCCTTGAGCCCGTAGCGGTCGTCGAGGCCGGCCGGGATCCGCAGCTCCAGGATCCCCACGAGGAGGTTGATGGCGCCGGTCATGCCGGATCCGGTGAAGATCACCGCGTGGCGCTCGGTCGAGGCGCCCACGGCGTCCCGGATGATCGCCCGGGCGTCCTCCCGGAATCGGGTCGTCTGGAGGCCCGTCCCGGACGACTCGGTGTGGGTGTTCGCGTAGAGCGGCAGGACGGCGTCCCGCAGGTAGTCCTCGATGAAGTCGAGGGCGCGACCGGAGGCGGTGTAGTCGGCGTACGTCACTCGCCGCACCCCGAATGGCCCGGCCACGGCCTCATCGTCACCGATGACGGACGCGCGGATCCACGCGATCAGTGCGTCCGACGTCGTCGCAGGTCCCATGGCGGGCATCGTACGCGAGCGGCAGGGCCGGGCCCGCCCGGGCCGCGTTGGCCCTACCCTGTCGTCGTGCGGATCGCGACCTGGAACGTCAATTCGCTGAAGGCCCGGACCGACGCGGTCGAGCGCTGGCTGGAGCGGGCCTCGCCCGACGTCCTCCTGATGCAGGAGACGAAGCTCGCCGACGAGGACGCCCCGGAGCTGCCGTTCCGGATGCTCGGCTACGAGCTCGTCCACCACGGCGAGGGCCGCTGGAACGGTGTCGCGATCGCCAGCCGTGTCGGCGCGACGGACGTGGTGACGAACTTCGGGGACGGCCCCGTCCGCGACAGCCGGTCCGGCGCCGACGTCGCGGTCGGCGAGGACGACTTCGATCCGTTCGACGAGGCCCGGATGGTCTCGGCGATCTGCGGCGGCATCCGCGTCGTCAGTCTCTACGCCCCGAACGGGCGCGTCGTCGGCAGCGCCTTCTACGACGGGAAGCTCCGCTGGTTCGAGCGGCTCCGTCGCTGGCTGGACGAGACGTGCGCGCCGGACGAGCCGCTCGTGCTCGGCGGCGACCTGAACGCCACGCCGTCCGACGATGACGTGTGGGACGCGGTCGCCGCGCACGGCGGGACGCACGTCTCGGCTCCGGAGCGAGCGGCGCTGGCCACGCTCCGCGACTGGGGCCTGATCGACGCCTATCGCGCCGCGGCCGGCGACGCCCGCGGCCGGTTCTCATGGTGGGATTACCGGGCCGGGATGTTCCATCGCAACGAGGGGATGCGGATCGACCTGCTCTACGTCACCCAGCCCGTCGCCGGCCGGATCGTCTGGGCCGAGATCGACCGCGAAGCGCGGAAGGGCCCGCCGATCCCGTCGGATCACGCGCCGGTGGTGATGGACCTCGATGAGGCCGGCCTGGCGTTCGATGCCGGTTGGGACGCTGCCCTCTCCCGGATCGCCGCCCGGACGCGGCCGCGCAAGACCACCGCGCCCGCGTGAGAGACCGCAGTCCGGCGTGAGCAGGAAGGCGCGGAAGCGGCTGCGAGCCAGTCCGGCGTCGGGGTCGGCGACCGCGGCCTCGGATGCCAGGGCCACGAAGCCTCGGGCGGATCCGGCGACGGCCCCGGAGCCGATCCGCAGCCGGAATGCCGTGATCGGCGCGGTCGTCGGCGGCGTCGCCCTGTCGGTCCTGCTGATCGTCGCCGCGGCCGTCTACCTGTCGAGCCGCTGAGACGCGCCGTCTGCCGCAACAGGCGCGACTTGTGGCACGCTCGACATGGGACACGTGGGGGCTGCTCGACTCCTCCTCCTGCGAGCAGTCCCCGCGCCCTCCCGCGCGAGCAGTCACGATCCGTCCGCGTCCGGACGCCTCGAGGAGGTTGCTACGTTGACCACACCGTCGGCGATCGTCCCAGCCCTCACGAATCAACGGATCGAGCTGCCGTCGTGGGCGTTCGGCAACTCGGGCACCCGGTTCAAGGTCTTCGCCCAGAAGGACGTCCCGCGCGACCCCTACGAGAAGGTCGCGGACGCGGCGCAGGTCCACCGCTTCACGGGCGTCGCGCCGACCGTCGCGCTCCACATCCCCTGGGACAGGGTCGACGACTATGCAGCCCTGGCTCGCCACGCCGCCGATCTCGGCGTCGCGCTGGGGACGATCAACTCGAACACGTTCCAGGACGACGACTACATGCTCGGCAGCGTCTGCCACCCGGACGCGCGGGTCCGGAAGAAGGCCGTGGCCCACCTGCTCGACTGCGTCGACATCATGGACGCGACCGGCTCGCGCGACCTCAAGCTGTGGTTCGCCGACGGCACGAACTACCCGGGCCAGGACGACCTCCGCGCCCGACAGGACCGCCTCGCCGACTCGCTTCGGACGGTCTACGACCGGCTCGGCCCGAACCAGCGGATCGTCCTCGAGTACAAGCTGTTCGAGCCATCCTTCTACACGATGGACGTGCCGGACTGGGGAACGGCGCTGCTCCACTGCGTCGCGCTCGGCGACAAAGCCGCTGTCGTGGTCGATACCGGCCACCACGCCCCGGGCACGAACATCGAGTTCATCGTGGCGTCGCTCCTCCGCGCGGGCCGGCTCGGCGGGTTCGATTTCAACTCGCGGTTCTACGCGGACGACGACCTGATGGTCGGCGCGGCGGACCCGTTCCAGCTGTTCCGGATCATGTTCGAGGTCGTGAAGGCCGATGCCCTCCGCCCCGAGGGCGGCGTCTCGTTCATGCTCGACCAGTGTCACAACATCGAGCCGAAGATCCCCGGCCAGATCCGGTCCGTGATGAACGTCCAGGAAGCCACGGCCAAGGCGCTGCTCGTGGATCGGGATGCCATCGCCGCCGCGCAGCAGGCCGGTGACGTCCTGGGTGCGCACGGCGTCCTGATGGACGCCTACAACACCGACGTCCGGCCGTTGCTGGCCGACGTTCGTGGGCAGATGGGCCTCGACCCGGACCCCGTGCGCGCCTACGCCGCGTCCGGATACGCTGCCAGGATCGCGACCGAGCGCGTCGGCGGCCAGCAAGCGGGGTGGGGTGCATGAGCGTCGGGGTCGAGACCCCGGTTGACGAGCTGCTCGCCCGCTCCCGGCGGCTGGGTGCGGACCCGCGCAACACGAACTACGCCGGCGGCAACACGTCGGCCAAGGGCTCGGCGATCGATCCGGTGACCGGCGAGCCGGTCGAGCTCTTGTGGGTCAAGGGCTCCGGCGGCGATCTCGGGACGCTGGCCGAGACGGGGCTGGCGGTCCTCCGGCTTGACCGGCTACGGGCTCTCCAGGAAACGTACCCTGGTGTCGAACGCGAGGACGAGATGGTCGGCGCATTCGACTACTGCCTCCACGGCCGGGGCGGTGCCGCGCCGTCGATCGACACCGCGATGCACGCCCTGATCGACGCCGACCACGTGGACCACCTCCATCCGGACTCGGGCATCGCCCTCGCGACGGCGGCCGACGGCCCGGAGCTGACCCGGCGCTGCTTCGGCGAGCGGGTGGCCTGGGTCGACTGGCGCCGCCCGGGGTTCCAGCTCGCCCTCGACATCGCCGACATCCGACGAGCCCGGCCCGAGGCGATCGGGGCGATCCTCGGCGGCCACGGGATCACGGCGTGGGGATCGACCTCCGCCGAGTGCGAGGGCCGCTCGCTCGACATCATCCGGACGGCGGAGACGTTCATCGCGGACCACGGACGGGTGGATCCGTTCGGGCCCGTCGTCGCAGGCAATGAGCCGCTGCCGACGGACGAGCGGCATCACCGTGCCGCCGCCCTGTTCCCCCTGGTTCGCGGGCTGGTCTCGACGGACCGGCCGCAGGTCGGCCACTACACGGACAGTGAGGTCGTCCTCGACTTCCTGGCCCGCGCCGAGCATCCGCGTCTCGCAGCGCTCGGGACGTCGTGCCCGGACCACTTCCTGCGCACCAAGGTCCGGCCGCTCGTCGTCGACCTCCCGGGCACGGCCGGCCTCGACGAGGTCCGGGCGCGCCTGCGCGAGCTCCACGCAGCGTATCGGGCCGACTACCGCCGCTACTACGACCAGTACGCGACCCCCGACAGCCCGCCGATCCGCGGCGCCGACCCGGCCATCGTGCTCATCCCCGGTGTCGGGATGCTGTCGTTCGGTGCGGACGAGCAGACGGCGCGCGTCGCCGGCGAGTTCTACGTCAACGCGATCAACGTGATGGGCGGGGCGGAGTCGCTCTCCACGTACGCCCCGATCCCCGAGGCCGAGAAGTTCCGGATCGAGTACTGGGCGCTGGAGGAAGCCAAGCTGGCCCGCCTGCCGAAGCCGCGGCCGCTGGCGACGAAGGTCGCCTTCGTCACCGGTGCGGGCTCCGGGATCGGCAAGGCGATCGCCCACCGATTGGCCGCCGAGGGAGCCTGCGTCGTCGTCGCGGACATCGACGGGGCGAGCGCCGAAGCCGTCGCCGAGGAGCTCGGCGGGCCGGATCGCGCGATCAGCGTCGTCGCCGACGTGACCGACGAGGCACAGGTGATCGCGGCATTCGAGCGGGCGACGCTCGCGTTCGGCGGCATCGACATCGTCGTCAACAACGCCGGCCTGTCGATCTCGAAGCCACTCCTGGAGACGACGGCCCGCGACTGGGACCTCCAGCACGACGTGATGGCACGCGGGTCATTCCTCGTCTCGCGCGAGGCCGCCCGGATCCTCATCGAGCAGGACACGGGCGGCGACCTCGTCTACATCGTCAGCAAGAACGCCCTCTTCGCCGGGCCGAACAACGTGGCCTACGGCTCGGCGAAGGCCGATCAGGCCCACCAGGTGCGGCTGCTCGCGGCCGAGCTGGGCCAGTACGGCATCCGGGTCAACGGGGTCAACCCCGACGGCGTCGTGCGGGGCTCGGGGATCTTCGCCAAGGGCTGGGGCGCCGACCGCGCCCGCACGTACGGCATCCCCGAGGACAAGCTAGGCGAGTTCTACGCCCAGCGGACGCTGCTCAAGCGAGAGGTCCTGCCGGAGCACGTCGCTGCGGCCGTGTTCGCCCTGACCGGCGGCGACCTGAGCCAGACGACCGGCCTCCACATCCCGGTCGACGCGGGAGTCGCGGCCGCGTTCCTGCGGTGAGCGCGCGGCGACCTCAGGGGGCCGTCATCGCGGTCGATCTCGGCGCGTCGTCCGGGCGAGTCGTCCTCGGCCGGGTGGGGCCGGGCGTCCTCGAGCTGACCGAGGTGCATCGCTTCGCCAACGATCCCGTGGCCCTGCCCGACGGGCTGCACTGGGACGTCCTCGCCCTGTATCGCGAGGTCCTCGAGGGGCTCCGCCTGGCCGCCCGCCGGGCCCCTGCCGCCGTGAGCATCGGGATCGACACGTGGGGCGTCGACTACGGCCTGTTCGACGCCGACGGCCGGCTTCTCGGCAATCCCTGGCACTACCGCGACGACCGCTCGGCGCGCGGGATGGCAATCGTCAACGCTGCGATCGCGCCCGAGGCGCTGTACGAGCGGACCGGGCTCCAGGTCATGCCCTTCAATACGATCAACCAGCTGGCGGCGGCAGCGCGGCACCCCAGAGCTGGGAGTGGCCGCGCGGATGCTCCTCATGCCCGACCTGATCGGCTTCTGGCTGGCGGGCGTCCAGGTGACCGAGGCGACGAACGCCTCGACGACTGGCCTCTTCGACGTCGTGCGCGGCGCGTGGATGCCGGAACTCGCGGCGGAGCTCGGGATCCCGGACCGGATCCTCGGGCCGATCCGGATCGCCGGCGACCGGCTCGGGCCGTTGCGGGACCAGGTCCGCGAGGCCACCGGCCTCGGTCCCTCGACGGAGCTCACGCTCGTCGGCTCGCACGACACCGCCTCGGCGGTCGTCGCCGTTCCTGCGGCGGACGATGCCGCCTGGATCTCGTGCGGGACGTGGGGACTCGTCGGGATCGAGGTTGATGCGCCGGTCCGCTCGGAGGCGAGCCGCCTCGCGAACTTCACCAACGAGGGCGGCGTCGACGGGCGCGTCCGATATCTCCGCAACGTGACGGGCCTGTGGCTCCTCCAGGAGTCGATCCGGACGTGGGAGCTCGACGGGTCGAGCGTCGACCGCGACGCGCTGCTCCGGGCGGCGGCGGACCTGCCGCCCGGTGGCCCCTACGTCGATCCGAACGATCCGGCGTTCTACCCGCCCGGGGACATGCCCTCTCGAATCGCCGCCGCGGCCAACCGGCTGGACGGACGCGAGCCGGTTGGACGAGCGGGCATCGTCCGCTGCATCCTTGACAGCCTGGCGGCCGCGTTCGCGGAGACCGTGACGGAGGCCGCGCGCCTCACGGGCCGCCGGGTCGGCGTGGTCCACATCGTGGGTGGAGGGAGCCAGAACGCGTTGCTCTGCCAGCTGACCGCCGACGCCTGCGGCCTGCCGGTCGTCGCCGGCCCGGTCGAGGCGACCGCCGTCGGGAACGTCCTCGTTCAGGCCCGCGCACACGGGCTCGTCGACGGCGACCTCGGAGCGCTGCGGTCGCTCGTGGCCGCGACCCAGCCTCTCCGCCGGTTCGAGCCGCGGCGCCGCCCGGTCGCACCCGTAGGCTAGCGACATGCCAAGTCGCCGCATCCCGCGCCCGTCCGAGCTTCGTCCGTACCTGCGGACGGGTCCCGTCCGCCTGTGGCCGATCGAACGGCGGCTGGCCGCGGCGGCGACGATCTGGGACCTGCGGTCGGTCGCGCGCAGGCACGTCCCCCGGGCCGTGTTCGACTACACCGACGGCGCGGCCGAGACCGAGACGAGCCTGCGGCGGTCACGCGACGCGTTCAAGCGCGTCGAGTTCGTCCCCCGCGTCCTCCGTGACGTGTCCGGCATCGACCTCTCGACGACCATCCTCGGGCGTTCGTCGGCGATGCCGCTCGTGTTCGCGCCTACCGGCTTCACCCGGCTGATGCACGCGGAGGGCGAGCCGTCGGTCGGGCGGGTCGCCGCCCGGATGGGCATCCCGTACGCCCTCTCCACGCTCGGGACGACCTCACCCGAGGACCTGTCCGCGGCCCTGCCCGGCTCGGACCTGTGGTTCCAGCTCTACATCTGGAACGACCGGGACGCTGTTCTCGAGCTCGTGCGGCGAGCGCGGGTGGCGGGCTTCCGGGTGCTGATCCTGACCGTCGACACGCCCGTCGCCGGCGCGCGCCTGCGGGACGTCCATAACGGGTTCACGATCCCGCCGACGCTCTCGGTCCGGACGCTGATCGACATCGGGCTTCACCCCGGCTGGTGGTTCGACAAGCTGACCACCGAGCCGCTCCAGTTCGCCGTGTTCACCGAAACCGGGGGCACCGTCGCGGACCTGATCAACCGGGTCTTCGACCCGACGATCACCATCGCCGACTTGACCTGGCTGCGGGAGGCCTGGGACGGGCCGATCGTCATCAAGGGCATCCAGACGCAAGAGGACGCCCGCGCGGTCGTCGACGCAGGCGCGGACGGGATCGTCATCTCGAACCACGGCGGCCGCCAGCTCGACCGGGCCTCGACGCCCCTCGAGCAGCTCGCGCCCATCCGGCGGGCCATCGGCCGCCAGGCCGAGATCTTCCTCGACGGCGGCGTGCTCTCCGGATCCGACATGATCGCGGCGGTCGCGCTCGGCGCCGACGCTGTGCTCGTCGGCCGCGCCTACCTCTACGGGCTCATGGCCGGGGGCGAGCGGGGGGTTGCGCGGGCTGGGGAGCTCCTCCGCAAGGAGGCAGTTCGTACGATGCAGCTGCTCGGCGTGTCACGCGTGGCCGACCTGGACGAGTCGAGCGCCCGGTTGCGCGACCGCTGACCGGGTCGCGCCGCGCCATCGAGCTCAGGCGGCGCCGGCCTCCAGGTCGAGCAGGAGCGCCGCGATCTCCCGCGCGTTCGTCGTCCCGTAGTTCGCGTAGCAGTTGTTGAACAGGGCGTGCGTCTCCTGCGCCTGCGAAGCGACCTCACGGATCCGCGGCACCCACTCCGACAGCTCGTCGCGGGAGTACAGGTAGCGGAACCGCTCGGCCGGCGTGATCCCCTTCGCCTCCCACGTCGCGGCATTGCGGCCGTGGAATCGGACGATCGCGAGGTCCGGCGAGGTGACGGCCACCTCCGGCGGAACGCTGCTCTTGAAGCCCTGCGGCTCGTCGACCATGACGAACGGGATCGATCGCTCGGACAGGAAACGCCAGCGTCCGGTCACGGTTCTTCTCGTTCAGCCACGAACCGTTCCGGAACTCGACCGCGGCCGTCCACCCGTCGAGCCGCTCGACGGCATCCTCGATCAGCGCTCGGCTCTCGTTCGACGGGAAGACCCACTTCGGATACTGGAGGAGGATCGACCCGAGCTGGCCGCGTGCCTCGAGCGGCGCGAGCGCGGACCGGAAGACGCGCCAGACCTCGTCGTTCAGCTCGTCCGGGAAGTCCTTGAGGTAGACCCGGCTCTTCGCCTGGAGCGCCTCCGGCAGCGCCTCGCGGATCGCCTTCGGCAGCCGCTTCGTCTCGGTCCCCTGCCCCGTCATCAGGGCGTGCGCCTTGATGTCGAACGTGAAGTCCGGCGGCGTCCGCTCGGCCCACAGCTGGGCGGTCCGTTCGGCGGGGAGCGCGTAGTAGGTCGCGTCGACCTCGACGACCGGAAACGTCGAGGCGTAGTAGGCGAGGCGCTCCTCGGCACGATCCGCGCCGATCGGGTAGAACACCCCAGACGCGGTCATCGTCGGGTCCGTCCAGGAGGCCGTGCCGATGAGGACCCGGCCGCCGCCGGACTCGATGGGCTCCGTGGCGGTCGTCTCGAACGGGGCCGCGCGCGACGCGGCCGCGTCACTGCCCGGATCGTGATCGGTGGGGTCGAGGGTGACGACGCCGCTGGAGGTGGGCATGCCCGAATTGTACGACCGGATGCCGTCGGAAGCGGTCAACAATCGGGAAGAACGCCGCTCGGAATGGTTGCGCGGTCCGAAACGACGCCCGTTCGCTTCCCGAACGCTCGCCTAGGCTCGCGCGCGATGATCGACCCCTCTGCAGGGACGCCGGAGATCCGCCTCACGGATCTGAGCAAGCACTTCCGGGACGTCCGTGCGGTCGACCGCGTCTCGCTCGACATCCGGACGGGCGAGTTCTTCTCGATGCTCGGGCCGAGCGGCTGCGGCAAGACCACGACCCTCCGGATGATCGGCGGGTTCGAGCTCCCCACGGCCGGCCGGATCGAGCTGCGCGGACGCGACGTCACGATGGCCCCTCCGGACAAACGGCCGGTCAACATGGTCTTCCAGAACTACGCCCTGTTCCCCCACCTCGACGTCGCCGGAAACATCGCCTTCGGGCTCCAGCGGAAGAACGTCGACAAGGGCCAGATCAAGCGCCGGGTCTCCGAGGCCCTGGACCTGGTCCACCTCGCCGGCTACGACAAGCGAAAGCCGAACCAGCTCTCGGGCGGCCAGCAGCAGCGGGTCGCGCTTGCCCGGGCTCTCGTGAACCGACCGGACGTCCTCCTCCTCGACGAGCCACTCGGAGCCCTCGACCTGAAGCTCCGCAAGGCGCTCCAGATCGAGCTGAAGCGGGTCCAGTCGGAGGTGGGGATCACGTTCGTCTACGTCACCCACGACCAGGAGGAGGCGCTCACGATGAGCGACCGGATCGCCGTCATGCACGGCGGAAAGGTCGAGCAGCTGGGCACCCCAGAGGAGCTCTACGAGCACCCTCGGACGCGGTTCGTCGCCGACTTCATCGGGACCTCGAACCTGATGGGCGGGACCGTCGAAGCGGTCGACGGGGGAACGGCGCTCGTCCGCCTGACCTCCGGCGACGCATGCCTGACCGGCGGAGCCGGGTTGGCCGTGGGCCGGGCGGTCGAGCTGTCGGTCCGGCCCGAGGCCGTCGCACTGCAGATCACGAACGGCTCCGGGCCGTCGGATGCGCGCGGCTCGATCGCGGCGTCGGTCGTCCAGGTCGCCTACCTGGGCGGCTCCGTCCAGTACCTCGTCCGCTCGGCGGGCGGGCTCACGATCACCGTCCTGGTGCCGAAGACGGGGGAGCGGATCCCCATCGGCGGCGCCGTCGACATCACCTGGTCGCCCGGCGACGCGCTCGTCCTCGCCGAGGCATCCGCGCAGGAGGAGGCCCTGGCATGACCGAATCGCTCACGCGACGCAGCGCCGCCGAACCCGTCACGAGTGGCGTCCCGGCCGATCTCGAGCTCGCGTTCCTGCGGGCACTCGCGGAGCACCGGATCAGCCGGCGCCAGCTTCTCGAGGTCGTCGCGAAGGTCGGCCCGGTGGCCGCCATCGCCCCGATCCTCGCCGCCTGCGGCGGCGCCGCCACGCCCCAGCCGTCCGTGGCACCGCCATCCGTCACGCCGTCGACCGCGGCTGTGGCGCCCAGCGTCGCGGCGAGCGTCGCACCCAGCGTCTCGCCGACACCGATCCCCTCGCCGGAGGCGGAGCTCAACGTCTACAACTGGGACGCCTACATCGGCGAGGACACCCAGAAGAAGTTCACGGACGCGACCGGGATCAAGGTCCACTACGACAAGTTCGACACGGCCGAGACGATGCTCGCGAAGATCCGGAGCGACGGGAAGGGCGCCGGGTTCGACATCTGCTACCCGACCTCGACCGACATTCCGGCCCTCGTCAGCGAGGGCGTCGTCCAGCCGCTGACCCAGAGCCTGATCCCGAACTCGGTGAACCTCGGAGCGCAGTGGCAGAACCCGGGCTACGACCCGGGCAACCAGCACTCGATGCCGTACATGTGGTGGACGACCGGGTTCTGCTGGGACGGCGCGAAGATCAAGGACGAGCTGACGAGCTGGGCGTCGCTCTGGGATCCTGCCTACAAGGGCAAGCTGATGATGCTCGACGACATCCGCGAGACGTTCGCGGTCGCGGCGTTCCGGCTGGGCCTGGACCCGAACACCCGGTCCGAGGCGGACCTCGACAGGATGCTCCAGATGCTCGAGGACCAGAAGCCGCTGGTCCGGACGTACACGACCGCGGACATCGACACGATGGTCAGCGGGTCGACGATCATCGGCCACGCCTGGTCCGGCGACGTGTACCAGATGGCCACCGACATCCCGAACATCAAGTACGTCATCCCCTCGGAGGGGGCGATCCGCGGCTCCGACACGATGGTCGTCCTGTCGGGAGCGCCGCACCCGGTCGCGGCCAACATGTGGATCAACTTCAACCTCGACGCGCAGGTCAGCGCCGCGAACACGAACTTCATCGGCTACATGGGCCCGAACGCAGCCGCCATGCAGTACATCAGCAAGGACATCCTGTCGGACCCGACCGTCAACCCGGACCTGGCGACGCTCGACAAGCTCGTCGAGCTGCTCGACCTCGGCGCGGACCTCGACAAGTACACGACGCGCTGGAACCAGCTGAAGGCGTGACGGCAGCGGCGCGGGTCGACACGGGCCGATGAGCGCGGAAACGGGCGTCGGCACCGGCACGCCCGTCGCCGTCGAGCCGATCGCGCCGCCGCTCGTCGTCAAGCGGACGTGGGGCGGCCGCGTCCGGGAGAAGGGCGGCGCGCTCGTCCTCGTCGTGCCGGGCGTCGCCTGGCTCGCGCTGTTCTTCCTCGTCCCGCTGGTGATCATCTTCATCGTCAGCCTCGGCACGAAGGATGCCGCCGGCCACGTCCTGCTGAACCACCTCGGACTCCAGAACTACGCCCAGGCGACGCGGCCGGAGTACATCCCGGCCTTCCTCAACTCGCTCCGGTACGCGGCGATCACGACCGTCCTCTCCATCGCGATCGGCTACCCGATCGCGTACTGGATCTCGCGCTACGGCGGCGAACGGAAGGTCCTCCTCCTGATCCTCGTCATGCTCCCGTTCTGGACGAGCTACCTGATCCGGACGTACGCCTGGATGATCATCCTGCGCGACAACGGCGTCCTGAACGGGATCCTCCAGACGCTGGGGCTGATCGACCAGCCGCTGGTCCTCCTGAACACGGACATCTCCGTGATCCTCGGGATGACCTACGGCTTCCTGCCGTTCGCGATCCTGCCGCTGTACGTCTCGATCGACCGGCTCGACGGGAACCTCGTCCACGCCGCTCGCGATCTCTATGCGAGCGGCCGGAGCGCGTTCCTCCACGTCACGCTGCCGCTGACGATGCCGGGGATCATCGCGGCGGCGCTCCTGACGTTCATCCCGGCGATCGGCGACTACGTGACGCCGGACCTGCTCGGCGGCGCCCAGACCACGACCGCGGCGAAGCTGGTCCAGGTCCTCTTCACGAGCGGCCGCGACTGGCCGTACGGGTCGGCCCTCGGGTTCATCCTGATGATCCTGACGCTCGGCGGGACGCTCCTCGCCCTGCGCTCGCTGCGCCGGGAGACGTTCGCGTGAGGGGCCGCAACCGCTGGCTGACCGCGTTCGCGGTGCTGATCTACGCGTTCCTCTTCGCCCCGATCGTCGTCCTGATCATCTTCAGCTTCAACAACTCGCGGCGGACGTTCATCTGGCGCGGGTTCACGCTCGACTGGTATCCGCGATTGTTCGAGAACGCCGATCTCCTCGAGGCCCTCCGGATCACGATGGTCGTCGCGGTCATCGCCGTGCTCTGCGCGACGATCCTTGGGTCGCTGCTCGGGCTGGGTCTGGCCCGGCTGCGGTTCCGCGGCAGCGGCTCGACCGAGACCCTGATCCTCCTGCCGATGGTGACCCCCGAGATCATCATGGGGATCAGCCTGCTCATCTTCTTCTACCAGGCGATCGGCGGGGTCGGGTCGGTCCTCCAGATCGTCATCGCCCACATCACGTTCTGCATCTCGTACGTGGCGGTGACCGTCCGGGCCCGGGCGATCGGGATGGACGCGCGGCTGGAGGAGGCCGCCCGTGACCTGGGGGCGACCGCCCTCGGAGCGTTCCGCTACGTGACCTTGCCGCTCATCATGCCCGCGGTCCTCGCGGGGGCGATGCTCGCCTTCGCGCTGTCGTTCGATGACCTCGTCGTCACGTCGTTCAACGCCGGGGTCGGCTCGACGACGCTGCCGATCTTCATCTACAGCTCGATCAAGTTCGGAGTGACGCCCCAGATCAACGCGATCAGCACGATCATCGTCGCCGTCGTCTCGATCGCCCTGTTCATCGCCTGGCGGCTCGGGGCGTTCCGGACGCAGCGCCCGTCGATGGCCGTCGAGGACGCGCCCGCCACCTAGGGTTTCGCGGCGGCCTTGCGGTTCCCCGTGGCCTTTCCCTTCACGCTCGCCTTCGAGCGGGCCGTTGTCCTCGCCTCGGCATGCTCGAAGGAGCCGCGTCCGCCGGCCGGGTGGGCCGTCGCCGCTTCGGCCGCCGTCACGGGTCGGACCGGTTCCTCCTTCGGCGGCGGCACGTCGTAGCGCTCGCGGACCGTCCGGGCGAGCGTGAACGGCTCCCCCGCGTAGCGGTCGGCGACCATCCGATCGAATGCGTGGACCGACGCCTCCTGGTTCGAGTAGCGACCGCTGACCCACGATCGCGAGCGGGTCCCCCGCTGCTGCAGCTCGCAGACGTGCCAGTCCTGGGTGTTCGTCAGGTCCCAGAAGGCGATCGCATCGGACGGGTCGAAGTCCGGCCGGGCCATCGTCTCGCGCTCGAACAGCAGCTGGCAGACGACGGTCGTCCGGTCGGCGGCGACCGGAACGAGCCGGTGGACGAGCAGGTAGTCGGGGTGGATCGACAGGAACACCGACGGCCAGACGACGTAGTAGAAGATCTTCCGCTCGTCGTCCGCCGTCATCCCGCACATCGCGGGGCGGCCGTGGCGCGAGCCCTGTCCGCCATCGAGCGACATCGTCTCGGCGCCGGCGATCAGCTCCATCCAGCCGCCCTGCCACGCACCGTCGGGGTCGTAGTCGCCGCCGACGTCGTACGGAGTCAGCTTGTTCAGCTGCGGGTGGAGCGGCGGGCAGTGGTAGCACTCGGAGTAGTTCTCGGCGATGAACTTCCAGTTCGACGCGACGTCGTACGTCATCGTCCGGGCCGGCCGGAGGTCCGTGAAGTCGAACCGCCCGAGGTGCTCGTCGAGGTCGCCGAGCTGGTCCGCCAGGGGCGCCGCGTCCGGATCCAGGTTCAGGAAGACGAACCCCTGCCAGGTCGCGCAGCCGACCGGGTTGAGCCCGTACGTCTCGAGGCTGAAGTCGTCCAGGTCGTCGGTGTGCTTGGCCCGGACGAGCTTGCCCTCGAGGTCGTAGATCCAGGCGTGGTACGGGCACTGGAACCGGACGGCCGTCCCGCACTCCGCCTCGACGACGGCGGTCCCGCGGTGGCGGCAGACGTTGTAGAACGCGCGCAGCGCCCCGTCCTTGCCGCGGACGACGAGCAGCGGCTCGCCGTCGAGCTCGGTCTGGAAGTAGCTGCCGGGATCCGGCGCCTCGTCCTCGCGCCCGACGATGACCCAGTCGCGGCGCAGGATCTGGTCGCGCTCCCAGTCGAAGATCGCCGCGTCGTGGTACGCGCGGCGTGGCAGGAGTCGCGCACCGCGATATGGCTGGCGGATCGAATCCAGCTCGGCCTGGGTCAGGATCGTCGTGTCCGGCATGTCCCGATCGTCACATGGCCCCATTCCAATGCCCTCGGGGTTCCATCAGGCGGACCCGCCGTTCCGCCTCCCGCGACACGCCGCTGCGGTCGCGACGGCCCCTGGCGAGCCCCGTGGCCGTCGCTTCAGGTGAGGGTCACGACCTCGCGCCAGTGCGGGATCTTCGTCGTGAAGCCCAGGGCCTGGACCTTCGGCTCCATCAGGATCTGGGCCTCCGGGTCGCCGTGAACGATGAAGACGGTCCGCGGGAAGCCGGCTGTGCCCGGTGCCTTCCCGTCGGCGAAGTGGCCGAGCCAGGCGAGCAGCTCGTGCTCGTCCGCGTGGGCACTGAAGCCGCTGATCGAGCGGATCCTGCATTTCACATTGCGGACGACCCCGTCGAGCTTCACGGTCGTCGCCCCGGCCTGGAGGTGCGACCCGAGCGTCCCCTCGCCCTGGTAGCCGACGAACAGCAGGGTCGCGTCCGGATCGTCGATCAGGTTCCGGAGGTGGCCGAGGACCCGCCCGCCGGTCAGCATCCCGTTCGAGGCGACGATCATGTACGGCCGCTGGGCCGTGGCGATGGCCTGCGAGTCGTGGACATCGCGCGTCACCGTCTGGTTCGGGTAGTCGAGCGGCGTGTCGCCGCTCTTCAGCAGCCGCTGCGCCTCGTCGTCGAAGTACTCCGCATGACGACGGTAGATGTCCGACGCCTTCGATGCCATCGGTGAATCCAGGTAGAGCGGGAGCTGCGGGATCTTCCCCTGCTCGAGGAGCCGGTCGAGCTGGTAGACGATCTCCTGCGTTCGGCCGATCGCGAACGACGGGACGAGGAGGACGCCGCCCGCCTGGTCGACCATCGTGACGGTCTCCGCGAGGATCCGGATCGCCTCGTCCTCCGGCTCATGCTCGCGCCCGCCGTAGGTCGACTCGACGAGGAGGTAGTCGGCTGTGGTCTGGATCGTGGGGTCCCGGATGATCGGCGTGTCCGGCCGGCCGATGTCGCCGGAGAAGAGGATCGTCGTCTCGCGCTCGGGACCGGGTCCGGCCGGTCCGGCCGCCTCGACCCGGACGCGGATCATCGCCGAGCCCAGGATGTGGCCGGCGTCGAAGAACGTCGCGTGGACGCCGGGTGCGACCTCGCGCTCCTCGCCGTAGTCGATCCCGTCGAATTGCTGGACCGCCCGTTCGGCGTCGTCGGCCGTGTAGAGCGGGGCGTCGAGGTCGACGTCGACGCTCGCCGGCTGGGCGCGAAGGTCCGCTTCGACGTCCATGTCGGGATCGCCACCGCCGCGGTGCGCGGGCAGCGTCACGGGGCCCGCCGGCGGTGGCGGCGCATCGTCCACGTGCTCGTGGAGCGCGGGCGCGGGGATCGTTCCCGCGGCGACGTCGAGGGCCTCCTGGTAGGCCGCGGCGTCCTTCGCATCGTCCGCGGCGACGAGGTCCGGGTGGCGCTTCTCCCAGCGGGCCTCACGCTTCGCGAACTCCTGCTGGAGCTTGCCCGAGTCGAGCAGGACGAGCTCGGCCAGCTCGCAGGTGCCCCGAGTGGCGATGATCCGGCCGCGATAGCCCTCGTTCACGACGTGCGGGATCAGCCCGCAATGGTCGAGGTGGGCGTGGGTGAGCAGGAGCACGTCGATCGTCGCCGGGTCGTAGGCGAGGGGCACGCGGTTCCGCATCGCCTCGTTCGGGCTGCCCTGGAACATGCCGCAGTCGACGAGGACGCGCGCCCGTCCCGTCTCGAGCAGGTACTGGGAGCCGGTGACGGTCGTCGCGCCACCGAGGAAGTGGAGGTCCATTCGCGGAGTGTGCCAGTCCGGACCGTTCCGGGCCTCGTGCCGCCGGCGCGGCCAGGTCCCGGGGTCCCTGGTCCGGCGCCCGTCGGGCCGCGCCGCGACCCCGCGGCCCCTGCCGCTCACGCCGCGCCGCTTACGCACCGGACGCGTCAAACGACAGCCGGCGACGCCCTCCGTCGACGTTTCACGCGCGGGGCGCATGAACGGACGCGCGAACGCGCGGATTCGGGTGAACGAAGGGCCGCAACGGGACGTTCAGGTGTCGCTTGACGCGCTGGGCGCGTGAGCGGCGACGAGGCCGGGGGCGGCGCGGCGACGAGCTCGGGCCGCCCGGCGACGATCAGCCGATCGCGGACATCACGATCGCGTCGAGGGCGATCGCCGCGAAGAGCAGCGTCAGGTACGAGATCGAGTACTTGTAGAGGCGGATCGCGCCCGCCGTCGACTCCTCCTCCGAGTCGCCGCGCCGCCACAGGCCGTATGCCTGGCGCAGGAACAGCGCTCCGAGGACGATCGCCGCGACGAGGTAGATCGGGCCCATCCGGGCGACCGCGAACAGGACGAGCGAGATCGCGACCATGAGGACCGTGTACAGGCCGATCTGGCGGGTCGTCTCGGGGATGCCGCGGACGACGGGGAGCATCGGCACGCCGGCCGCCGCGTAGTCCTTCCGGATCCGCAGCGACAGCGCCCAGAAGTGCGGCGGCGTCCAGTAGAAGACCAGGGCGAAGAGGACGAGCGCCGGCACGCCGACGTTGCCGGTGACCGCCGCCCAGCCGATGACCGGCGGCAGCGCGCCCGCGGCCCCGCCGATCACGATGTTCTGCGGGGTCGAGCGCTTCAGGATGATCGTGTAGACGACGACGTAGAACGCGATCGCGAGCAGCCCCAGGAACGCCGCGACGAGGTTCACGAAGAACGCCAGGACGGCGAAGGCGATGACGCCGAGGGCGAGCCCGAACACGACCGCCCGCTGCGGGTCGACCTGGTGGGCGGGCAGCGGCCGGCGCCGCGTCCGGGTCATCAGCTCGTCGATGTCGCGGTCGAGATAGCAGTTGATCGCATTCGCGCTGCCCGCGGCGAGCGTCCCGCCGATCAGCGTCCAGACGGTCAGCCAGGCCCAGTGGCCGAACTGGACGCCCGGCACGAACCTCGTGGCGAGGACCATCGCCGGGACCGTCGTGACGAGCAGCAGCTCGATGATCCGCGGCTTCGTCAGGGCGATGTAGGCCCGAACCGTGTCCTTCGGCGTCGGACGGGCGGCGGATGCGGGGTCGGTGGCGTCGTCGTCCGCTCGGTCGCCGTCGCCCGCCACGAGGTCGGCGGGCGCGGTCCGCGCCTCGAAGTAGGACACCGAGACCAGCGCCACGAGGACGGCCCAGATGATCGCCCCGAGCGCGAGGTGGAGCGTCTGGCTCCAGCCGGACAGCCCCGTCATGATCTGTAGGCCACCCACGACCGCCTGGATCGGGAAGAGGATCGCGGCGATCGTCGCGAGACGCACGATCGGACGGGTCCGCGGCCGGTGCCGCCAGGCGGCGACGACGACGGCGGCGACGATGATCCCGACGATCACGGCCACCCAGCGGTGGAGGACGTGGGCCGAGTTCGCGTCGGTCAGCGCCGGGAAGACCGAGCCGTTCATCAGCGGCCAGTCCGGGAAGACGATCCACTGCGACGTGGCCGTCACGTGCGATCCGAACAGGAGCAGGGCGTAGACGGAGCCCGCGCCGAGCGCGGCGAGGAGGGTGAACCGCTGGCTCCCGCGGCCGGACAATCGGGCCGGGTACAGCGATCGCGCAAGGATCCAGACGAGCAGTCCGAGGAGGGCCATCGCGGAGGCGAGGTGGGCGGTCACCGACTCGCCGGAGTTGCCGAGCCGGACCGTCTCCCGGCCGAGCCACGCCTGGAACCCGACGAGCAGGACGGCGACGATCGTGGCGACGACGAGCGTCCGGCGCGAGCGCAGGTCGAGGACGGCGAGGATCGCGAGCCCGATGACCTCGAAGCCGATGATCACCGCGACCGTCCGGTGGATCCACTCCAGCCAGACCTGGTAGCCGCTCGACAGCGACGGCAGGAACTGGCCCTCGAAGCAGCCCGGCCAGTTCGGGCAGGCGACGCCGGACCCGGTCGCCCGCACGATCACCCCGATCGTGACCAGCAGGATTGCGGTCACGACGGTCGCCGCTGCGAGCTTCTGGAAGCGGGTCACGGGTCTCCTCGGAGGGCGATCGGGACGCGCGCCATTCTAGCGCCGCACCCCTGCTCCTCGTGCCGGAATGCGCGAGTGAGCGGTGGGCCGTAGGCTGTGGTCATGCACCTCCCCAGCCGGCTCGCCGCCGTGCTCGTCGGCGCCCTGATCGTCAGCGCCGGCTGCACTGCGGCGGGGTCCACGCCGTCGGCTTCGGGCCCGACTGCGTCCGCGGTGAGGCCCGCGGGCTCGGCGTCATTCCTGCCGGTGCCGGTGTCGTCGGAGTTCGGGGTCGGCGCGAACCGGGTCGTGTTCGGGCTGTTGGACACGACCGGGACGAAGTCGGCCGCGTCGCCGGATCGGACCCTGTCGATCGGCTATCACGGCCCGAACGGCGAGACGATCCCGTCCGCCCCGACGACGTTCACGTGGGCGATCGAGGGGGTCGAGGGCGTATATATCGGCTCGGCGACGTTCGCCAGCGCCGGGCAGTGGGTCGCCGACTTCACCAGCGGCGCGCCCGGCTCCCCGGCATCGACCGTCTCGTTCTCCTTCACCGTCAAGCCGCACACGGCCGTCGTCTTCCCGGGCGATCCGGCGCCGTCGGTCAAGACCCCCACGCTCGCCGACGTCGGCGGCGACGTCACGAAGATCTCGACGGACACGAACCCGGTCCCCCGCTTCTACCAGACGTCGGAGGCCGATGCGCTGGCGGCGAAGAAGCCGTTCGTCCTGGTCTTCGCGACGCCCAAGTTCTGCAAGTCGGCCACGTGCGGCCCGACGCTCGACAAGGTCAAGCCGATCGCCGCCGCATATCCGGACGTGACGTTCATCAACGTCGAGCCCTACCAGCTGACGGACGCGAGCGGGTCGCTCCAGCCCGTCCTGAGCGCGGACAACCAGCTGATCCCGGTTGAAGCGACGACGGCGTTCAAGCTCCTGTCGGAGCCGTACGTCTTCGTCGTCGGGTCCGACGGGAAGGTGACGGCATCGTTCGAGCTCGTGTTCTCGCCCGGCGAGCTGGACGCGGCGGTGAAGGCGGTCTCGGCCGGCTGATCGCGGTCGTGCGCCGACCGGCCCGCTAGGGCGCGTCCTCGAGGCGGACCGCGACGGGGCCACTCGATTCCTGGACGTAGGTCACCCGGATCGGCACGAGGCTGACCTTGTGCTCGGCCAGGTGCCCGGGCGGGAACTGCGTCGCGTTCTCGATCGAGCCGACCCGGAAGTCGACGGTCCGGCCGTCGGCCGTCCGGATCGAGAACCCGTCGACGTTGCTGAGGCTCGTCGCCTGGACGGCCACGACGACCCCGGTCTCGACCTGGCGACCCGGCCCGCCGAGGGCCGTCGTCGCGACGACGGCGAGCAGGACGACGAGCGCGACCGCGCCGAGCAGGAGGGCCAGCCGGCCGCGGCCCGTGCCGGCGCTCGACCGCGTGGCGGGCGCTGCCGGCGCCGCCGTGGGGTCGGTCGTCAAGCCCCGGTCCCGCTGCTCCCGGGCGTGTCGAGCGGCGTGCCGTTCGCGCAGAGCGGGCAGGTGTCCGAACCCGGCTCGTAGGTCGGCAGGTCGAGGCGCCAGAGCGGCCGGAGCGGGTAGGCCCGGCCGGTCGTCGGCGAGGTCAGCGTGTTCGCGTCGCGGCCACTCCGGTCGACGAGAACCGAGCACTCGACGATCTCGCCGCCCAGCGCCTCGACCGCGGGGATCATCGCGAGGAGCGAGCCGCCGGTGGTCAGGATGTCGTCGACGAGCAGGACACGCTCGCCCGGCTCGATCCCGAATCCGCGACGGAACGCGCGGTGGACCGTCCCGTCGGCGTCACGGACCTCCTCCGCGAAGATCGCCCGGACGCCGAGCTGGCGCGCGGTCTCGAAGGCGAGGATCACGCCGCCGGTCGTGGGCCCCGCGACGAGGTCGACCCGCGTGTCGTCGCCGTCCTCGTCCGCGCCGTGCGAGGCCGCCCAGAACCCGCACAGCTCGCTCGTCGCGGCGGGATCGCTCAGGACGGCGAACTTCTCGACGTAGGCGTCGCCGTGGCGGCCGCTCTTCAGCTGGAAGTGGCCCTCGCGCAGCGCGCCCGACGAGCGGAACAGCTCCTCGGTCCGGAGCGCGATGGCCGCTCGGGCGCCGATCTCCAGCGCGGGCTTGATCGTGGTCATCGCGCCGAAGTCTAGCGGCGACCGGCCATCAGGGCCGGTATTCGACGCCCTTCGACGACGGGGCGCCCGGCCTTCGCGGAAGGGCCGTCCCGATCAGGTCGCGGTACGAGCTCAGCCCGCGACGGCGGCACTCACCCGTGAGCTCGTCGACGAGCCGGACGGGGAGCGTCGGGTCGGCGAAGATCGCCGTCCCGACCTGGACCGCGACCGCGCCGACCGCGAGGAAGTCGAGGACGTCGGCGAGCTCCGTGACGCCGCCGATCGCGACGACCGGGATGTCGACGATCTGGCTCACCTCGTACACGATCCGGAGCGCGACGGGCTTGATCGCCGGGCCGGACAGACCGCCGTAGATGTTGCCGAGGAGCGGCTTCCGGCGGGACGGCGCCACCGCGATCCCGCTGAGCGTGTTCACCGCGGTCAGGGCGTCCGCTCCGGCGTCCGCGATCGCGCGCGCGATCGGGCGGACGTCGGCGACATTCGGCGACAGCTTCACGAGGAGTGGCAGGTCCGTCGCCCGGCGGACCGCTGCCGTGACCTCGCCCGCGGCGCCGGCGTCGATCGCGAACTGCAGCCCGCCGCGGCCGACGTTCGGGCAGCTGATGTTCAGCTCGATCCCGGCGACCCCCGGCACGCCGTCGAGCCGCCGGACGACCTCGACGTAGTCGGCGACCGACTCCCCGGCGACGTTGACGATGACCGGGGTCTTCCAGCCGGTCCAGGTTCCTGCGTACTTCTCGATGACGGCATCGACGCCCGGATTCTGGAGGCCGATCGAGTTCAGCATCCCGCCCGGTGTCTCGGTCACCCGCGGCGTGATGTTCCCGATCCGTGGCTTCAGGGTCGTTCCCTTGCAGCAGATCGCCCCGAGCCGGTCGACCTCCACGACGTCGCCGTACTCGATCCCGTAGCCGAACGTCCCCGACGCGACGAGGATCGGGTTCGCGAGGACCAGCCCACGCCCGAGATCGACCGACAGGTCGACGGCCGCGCCGGGCACGTCGCGGTCGCCGACCGCCGAGATCGGCGACCCCGGCGCGGGCCGCGGTCGCAGCCCGGCCGGGGACGCCCCGGACCCGATCATCGGCTTGACCTTCCGGACCGTCGGCGTCCGCTTCGTCGAAACTCGGACGCCGTTCGCGGTCGTGACCTTGCGCTTGGCCTTCACGGGTCGTTTCCCAGACCGCCGCGGTCCGCCGACCGGACCAACGGACCGCCAAACCCGCCTCCAGCCACCGCATGGTCCGGGCACCGCACCATCGGACCGTGGAGGTCCCGCGTCGGGCTCGATTCCAGGCGACTGGCGGTCGCTTTGTCCGTCGGGCGGACCAAGCGCCGAGGAGGGAGTCCGCGATGGTTCACCAGCCGGACTCCCAGGCGACTTCCTCGGCGGCGAAGACCGGCCCCTCCCGGCAGACCCGCTGCGGGGCACCGTTCACGCCCATGATCACGCAGCCGAGGCAGGCTCCGACCGCGCAGCCCATGTTCTGTTCCATCGACACCTGGAGGAAGGCCTTGCGCCGCGCGGCCGGCGAGCCCATCGGGTCCGCCTTTCCGCCGCCGCGCTTCCGGCCGAGACGGGCCACGCCGAGCCGCTCCCGGCGCCCGGCGGCCAGCCGGGCGAGGGCCGCCAGCATCGGCGCCGGGCCGCAGGCGAACGCCTGGTCCGCCCAGGCCTCGTAGTCCGGCACCAGCTCCGTCACGAACCCGTGGTGCCCGACGGACCCGTCGTCGGTCGCGATCACGTACTCGACCTCGTCGGGCAGCAGCGACGACGGATACACGTCACGGGCCGACGCAGCTCCGAACAGCATCGTCACCTGGCGCCCGTCGCGGAGCGCCTCGTCGGCGAGGAACCGGACGCCGGCCATCCCGAGCCCGCCCGCGACGAGGAGGAGGTGCCGGGACCGGCTGTCGACCTCGAACGGCCGCCCGAGCGGGCCCAGCATGTCGACCGGGTCGCCGGCGCGGAGGTGGGTGAACCACTCGGTGCCGCGACCGATCGTCCGGTAGTGGATCGTGATCGTCCCGGTGACCGGGTCGGCGGTGTTGATGGAGAAGGGCCGGCGCAGGACGAGCCCGGACAGGTCGCCGGTTCGGACGTGCACGAACTGCCCGGCCCGTGATCCGCTGGCGAGCTCAGGTGCGTGGAACGATTGGAGCCACTGACCCGGGAGGATCTCCCGGCTGTCGACCAGCTCGGTCCGGACGAGCCGCATCGTCACCGGTGGGCGTCGTCCTCCCCGTCCTGAGCGTCGTCGTCCTGAATGTCGTCGGCGTCATGCGGCGGATCGGCGTCCAGGCTGCCGTCGGCCGCGACAGGTGCGGCCGTCCCGTTCCCGCCGGTCCCGTCGGCCTGGAATGCCGCGAGCTCCGGGGCGATCCCCGGGAACGCCTCGGCGAGCGCGTCGGCCAGGTCGCCGAAGACGTCGGTCGGGTCGTAGTACTCGACGAGCTCCTCGGCCGTCTTCAGCGGCCGCCACTCGTTCTCCTCCTCGGTCAGGACCTCGGCTCGGAACTCGCCCGACGCCGTGAGCGTGAGTCGCTCGTCGTCGTCGTCGTTGATCACCAGGTCGCCGATCTTCGCGATGAGGTTCTCGGAAGCCTCCTCGAACTGCTCCAGGAGCCGCGATTCGCTGCGCTGGCTGCGCTCCTGGAACTCGAGGGCGAGGTCGTACAGCCGCTGGGCCGCGAGCTCGTCGTCGTCGACGTCGACTCGCTCCGGCTGGGCGGCGGCCCAGTCGTCGGCAGCCGCGGCGTACGGGTCACCACCGAGCGAGACCGTGTCCTCGACACCGATCCCCGCTGCCTCGAGGACGTCGCCCTCGGCCGTCGGCTCCGGGGCCAGGCCGGCGCCCTCGCGCGCGGCCTCGGCGAACGCCTGGTAGATGTCCGCCGGGTTGTAGAGCTCGACGAGCTCCGAGGCGGTCTCGATGACCTCCGTCTCGGAGGTCCACTCGTTCGTGACGTCGTCGAGGTAGCGCGTCCGGCTGCGGAACGTCAGGTCCGGGGCGATGGCGAGGTAGTCCGGGTCCTCGTCGATCAGCGTCAAGCCGCCGAGCTCGCTGATCCGCTCGCGGTTGGCGTTCAGGAACTTGCGGAGCTGTTCGGTCGATTGGACGAGGAAGTCCGACCGCTCGAGGGCGGCGTCACCCGCGATCTCGCCGAGCAGGTCGTTGCGGCTCGTGTCCATCGCATCGCCTCCCTTCCCCTGTCCGGTGTGCCCATCAGGCGGTTGGTCGTCGGCCGACGATCGACCGCGGTAGAAGCTCATGGATCTACTCGTGATATTCGAGGTCGGGGCCCATTCGCTGGCGCAGGAACATCGAGTGGTGGCGCTGGAAGATCCACTCCCCCGCCCGATGGCCCAGTTCGCGAATGCCCTCGTCGGCCTCGAGCTTGTCCAGTGTCGCGTAGTCCGGTAGATCGAGCAGGATCACGTTGTCGAAGTCCCAGCCATGGGCGACGTTGTACCAGCCGAGGAACTTGATCCCGTATTTCTGCTCGTACTGCCGGAGCTGGCGGGCGAAGATCGTCCGCATGTAGAACTTGAAGAACGGATCGCGTCCGCGACGCACCGAGAAGTAGGTCGCCAGCACAGGCACGGACTCCACTCCTCCTGTCCATCGATCCGGGACGCCGGATCGCGATCGAGCCGATCGCGGCGGCCTATTGTCGCACGGGGCCTTCGTCCGACGGAGGTGGCTGACCGGTGTCATCCGCACCGATGTCGGCGGCCTCGGTGGCGGCGGCCTCGGTCTCGGCGGCCGCGGCCCCGGTCTCGGCGGCCGCGGCCGCGGCCTCGGCGGCCCCGTCGTCCTCGAGCTCGCCGACCGTCTTGATGGCACTCGCCAGCGGGCGGCGCCGACCGCGCCGATCCGCGGCGACGAGGCGGAGCAGGAAGATGATCGTCTGGCCGGCGACGAGCAGGAGCGCGATCGTCGCGAACAGGAGGGCGCCGCTGATCCAGGTCGGCCAGCCCCAGACGACCGTGAACGGCGTCAGGACGATGAAGACCACCAGGACGCCGACCTGGAACCGGAAGCAGCCGAGCCCCGGGCCTCGTCCGGCATCGAGATCCTCGCCCTTGTACTGGACCGACGGCTCGTTGATCACGAGCGGCGATGGTACCGGGCGCCACGCCGGCGCGCCGCGGCCCGGCCCGTGCGCCGCCGTCGGCTCGCCGCGGTTCCGGCGCCGGCATCGGGTCAGGGGCGCGACTATCCTGAGCTGGCTCGATCGGCGCATCCGTCACCGCGTCGCAAAGCAGGCGGACGAGCCCATGTCACGACAGCGGCTGTTGATCATCGTCATCCCGGCGCTCGTCGTGGGCGGGATCGAGGTCGTCAGCGACACCGTTCTCGACGCGGCCCTCCCGTTTCCGGGCGACGCGATCCTCATGACCCTCGTCGTCCTCGTCCTGGCGGCCGCCCTGTCCGGGACCGCGTACCGACGGATCGATTCGCTTCGGGCGACGCTGGCCGTCCGCAATCGCGAGCTCGAGGAACGCGCGGCCTCGGCCTCGGCGCTGCGGCGGGTCAGTGTCGCGATCACCGCGCTCGTCGACCTGCCCGAGATCCTCGACGCGATCGTCGGGAACGCGCGGACACTGATCCGCGTCGACGCGGCGGTGCTGCTCCTCGCCGACGGCGAGGGTCGCCTCCACCACGCCGCATCGAGCGATCCGACGGGCGCGATCGATCGAAGCGGCCGCCTGCCGGCGTCGGGCGATGACGACCTCGCTCGATACCTCCCGGCCGAGCTTTCGGTGACCCGGCTCGTCGCACCGCTCCAGCGGGGACGAGAGACGATCGGTCTGCTGGCGGTCGGATCCCGCGCCGAGCGGGCGTTCGACGTGGACGACGTCGAGACGCTCGCGTCGCTCGCGGACCAGGCCGCGATCGCCATCGAGCACGCGCGGCTGCAGGATCGGCTTCGCGACCTGGCCGTCGAATCGGAGCGCGAACGGATCGCGCGGGAGATGCACGATGGCCTCGCCCAGGTCCTCGGCTATGTGAGCACCAAGTCGCAGGCTGTCGAGCAGCTGCTGGCAGCGGGTCGCATCGACGCGGCTCGGGCACAGATGGCGGAGCTCGGCGCCGCCGCCCGATCGCTCTATGTCGACGTCCGCGAGGCGATCCTGGGGTTGCGGAGCCCGATCAGCCCGGGGATCGGTCTCGTCGGCGCAATCGAGGACTACGGGAAGCGGTTCGCCGACGCCGCGAAGATCGGGGTCAACGTCGTCGCGACGCCGGCCGCCCGCGCGACCCATCTCGGACCGGGCGTCGAGGCGAATGTCTTCCGCATCGTCCAGGAGAGCCTCACCAACGTCCGGAAGCACGCGGGCGCCGGCCGGGTCGTGATCCGTCTCGATCGGGACGACGATCACCTGCGCGTCGGGATCAGCGACGACGGCCGGGGGTTCGCGGCGGGGACAGAGACCGGCGGCGACTGGCCCCACTACGGGCTGGCGGCGATGCGCGAGCGCGCGGTCGCGATCGGCGGGCGGCTCGAGTGGTCGAACGCGGACGACGGCGGCGGCGTGGTCACGCTTGCCGTGCCGATCGCCTCCGGCGCCGATGCGGTCGCATCCTGATGCGCATCCTGATCGCCGATGACCACGCGCTCTTCCGAGACGGCGTGGCGTCCCTGCTGGACGCCTGGGGCCACACGGTGGTCGGTCAGGCCGGAGACGGGAGCGAGGCGGTCAGCCTCGTCGACGTTCTCCGACCGGACCTGGTGCTGATGGACGTCCGGATGCCGGGAATGACGGGCCTCGAGGCGACGCGCCGGATCGGTGAGGCGCATCCGGACGTCGCCATCGTGATGCTGACCGTGTCGGAGCAAGAGGACGACCTGTTCCAGGCCATCCGGGCCGGGGCTCGCGGCTACTTGCTGAAGAGCCTCGAAGGGGCTCAGCTCCGTTCGATGATCGACGCCGTGGCACGCGGCGAAGCGGCGATCGCCCCGACGACGGCGTTCCGGATCATCCGGCTCTTCGCCGAGCCCACCCCGGCCGGACCCGGGTCTGCGGGAGGCGATCGCCGGCTCACGCAGCGCGAACACGACGTCCTGGAGCTGGTGACCGAAGGGCTCCGGAACAAGGAGATCGCGGCCCGTCTCGGGATCACCGAGAACACGGTGAAGTTCCACCTCCGGAACATCCTCGAGAAGCTCCAGGCCGTCAGCCGGACGGAGCTGGCGACGCGGGCGATGCGCGAGGGTCTCCTTCGAGGCGATTGACCGAGCGGTCCGCGGCCGAGGTGCGGATCGGACGGCGTGCCTAGCCCAAAGGATGGGGCCACCCGGGCCGATCGAACCTAGGCCGGCGGCATTCCGCCTTCGATGCTCTGCAAAACGCAGGTCGACGGAGGCCGGTCATGGGCTATCGCATCGACATCGAGCACGGCGGCTGCATCAATTGCGGGATCTGCATGGACGTGTGCCCGGTCGAGGCACTGGACATGAGTCGCCCGCTGGCGCCGGGCATCGAGACGGGTCAGGGACCGGACCGGCCGATGCCGTGGACGATGGAGCATCCGGTCCAGGTCGGCGAATGCATCGGCTGCCAGATCTGTGTCCGGGAATGCCCCGTCGGGGTGGTGAGCCTGGCCAGCCAGGCCGGCCCGACCGAGCTCGCTCCTCGACAGGGACCGGTCCATCGACCCCCGACGAACGACGTCGGCTGGTCGGCACTCTCGGAGGTCACCCTCGAGTCGCTCAAGCCGACGCACCCGTCACCGTGGGGCGACCTGTTCCAGTGGGCGACCAACGAACGGTCGGCCGCCGGCCCCGACGGGGTGTCGCCGATCGAGGCCCGCCAGGCCCCGCAGGCGCCATGCCAGACCGCCTGCCCGGCCGGCACCGACGCCGGACGCTACGTCGGGCTCGTGGGCCAGGGTCACTACGACGATGCCTACGCCGTGGCGGCGGAGGTCAACCCCTTCCCGTCGGTCTGCGGCTGGATCTGCACGGCGCCGTGCGAGGCGGCCTGCCGGCGGGGCGTCCTCGATGAGCCAATCTCGATCCGGACGATCAAGCGGTTCGCGACGGAGCACGGCACGTTGCCTCCTGTCGCGGCCCCGACGGTCAAGCGCACGGGTCGCGTGGCGATCGTGGGTGGCGGACCGGCCGGGATGTCGGCCGCCTACTACCTGGCCCGGCTGGGCTACCCCGTGACCGTGTTCGAGGCGATGCCAGTGCCGGGCGGGATGATGGCGATCGGGATCCCCGCATACCGCCTGCCGCGGGATGTCCTCCAGGCCGAGATCGCGCGGATCGTCGGGCTCGGCGTCGACCTCCGCCTGAACGCCGCCATGGGACGCGACTTCACGCTCGGCGATCTCCAGCGCGACGGGTACGCGGCGATCTTCCTCGCCACGGGCGCCTCGAAGAGCCGGCGGCTCGGCGTGCCCGGCGACGAGGCGGGAGGCGTCGTCCCGGCCACGCTGTTCCTGAAGCAGGTGAACCTCGGCGAGTCGCCGCGCCTCAGTGGTCCGGTGATCGTGGTCGGCGGCGGCAGCACCGCGATGGATGCCGCCCGGTCGGCCCTTCGGAGCGGCGCGGAATCGGTCGTCGTGGCCTACCGCCGGCGGCGCGCCGACATGCCCGCCCAGGTCGAGGAGATCGAGGCCGCCGAGCGAGAGGGGATCGAGATCCGGACCGAGCTCGTCGTCGACCAGGTCGTCGTCCGCGACGGCGTGGCGGTCGCGCTCCGCTGCACGGCGGGTGGGCCGTCGGCCCGGGTCACCGACCTGCCGGCTCGCACGATCCTCGTCGCGATCGGCGAGGAACCGGATCCATCCATCCTGCCCGAAGGCACCGGGATCGAGATCAGCGGCTGGGCCGGCGTCGTCGCCGACGCCCGCACCCTCTCGACCGGCCAGGTCGGGGTCTTCGCGGGCGGCGACGTCGTCTCCGGCCCGAAGACGATCATCGACGCCGTGGCGGCCGGTCGCCGAGCGGCCGGTTCGATCCACGGCTACCTGGCGGGGGTCGCCGACCCCGAGGCGGAGATCCTCAGGACCGTCCGCTACCCGACCCCGCACGAGGCGACGCTGACGGTCGACCTGACACCGCGGCCGCGGGCCCATCCGGCGCTCAACGTCGTCGATCCCACGTCCTTCGCACCGACGCAGGCCGGCTTCGAGCCCGCGATCGCCGTCGGCGAGGCGGGGCGCTGCTTCCGCTGCGACGCCGTCGATCGATGCGGGAGCGTCCACGTCCTCGGCGGCCGTGGTCCGGCCGACCGGCCCGGCGTCCCGCATCCACCGACAGTCCCCGGCCAGGCTCCGACGAGCCCCGCAGTCCCAGGAGGTGTGCAATGACCCCGGATCAGGTCTCGGGCTTCTTCGATGCCGGTGAGAGCTTCATCGAAGGAACGATCGCGGCCGCCCTCGTCGTGCTCTGGACGCTCGTCGTGGCGATGCACCTCGGCCGCCCGTACATGGTCCGGAACACCGGCAAGTTCACCCTCCGGCTCGGGGCGGATCTGTGGTGGATCATCTATGTCGCACTGCGCGACCTGATCCTCGTCCAGGTCCTCCTCGGCAGCTTCATCTTCTTCTACCCCGACGTCGTCACGGGCCAGGACCTGCCGATCACCGGCGGCCTGGCGGCGGTCTGTGCATTCGCCGCACTCCTGATCAAGCTGATGACCAGGGGCGACGCCGACGTCAACGGCTATCGCTGGCAGGTGATCCTGATCGGGATCGGCGCCGCCCTGTACATCACGCCGTACTTCCTCGGGACCCAGATGACGCAACTGACGGGTCAGCGGGTCGACGTGATCATGCCCTTGCTCGTGAGCTCGAAGAACCCCGACCTCGCGTTGCCGCTGTGCTACCTGTCGGGGATCCTCGCCGGCATCTGCGGCGTGATCGCCGTCGTCTACAACCTGCGCGGAACGAGTCGTCGCCGGCCGGTCGAGTCGGCGCCGGAAGGAGCGAACCGATGAGTGGCGACGATCTCGCAACCGCCCTGACCACGGGGGCCTCGGGCTGGCTGGTCCTGTCGATCGCGGCTGTGCTGCCGATCCTGTGGGCGTTCACCCTCGCGATGCACTTCGCCCGGCCCTACGTGCTGCGGTTCCTCCGACTGCTGACCCTTCGGTTCGGGGGTGACGTGTGGTGGCTGTCCTATGTCCTGATCCGGGATGCGCTCCTGGTCATCACGCTGGGGTTGAGCATGATCTTCCTCATGCCGAACCTCTACCTGAAGGTCGGCCTCCCGATCACCGCTCCGTTTGCGGCGGTCCTGCTCTTCTGGGCGCTCGTCGTCAAGCTGATCCGTGACGCGGATGATGACCCCGCGGCGTTCCGGCTCGTCAGCCTCATCCTCGTCGCCGCGTCGGTCCTCTACATCGTCCCCCAGGTCTACGGCATGGAGGCCGCCGACCAGGCGTATCTCGGCAGCTTGCCGAGCTCGCTGGTCAGCACCACGAACCTGGCCCTCGCCCGGCCGATCCTGTGGATCAGCATTGGTCTGTTCGCCCTGACCGGGATGGCGCTGTTCGTCCGGTTCCTCGTCAATCTCGGCCGGAGCCAGGCCCCAGCTGACGATGCCGTGGAGGAGACGCGCATCGCGGCCTGACCCGCGGCTCCGAATGGGACCGGGCGGCCCTCCGCCCGGTCCCGTTCAGCTCGCTCCGTCCGACCCCCGACGGGCCAGCCGATCCCGCAGGCGGAACCACTCACCCGCGAACGGCAGGAACCATGGCCGGCCCTCGTAGGGGGCCGGCACGAGCGGGAACGAGAGCTTCGAGAGCGCCGGCGCCGGGCCGCCGCCCAGCCACTCGCCGACCGACGTTCCGAGCGCCGTCATCAGGGCGACGCCGGTCCCGCAGCAGCCCATCGCGTAGGTGATCCCGTCCTTCCGCCCGACATGCGGCATGCGGTCGAAGGTGAACCCGACGTTGCCGCCCCAGGCGTACTCGACGCGAGAGCCGGCGAGCTGCGGGTGCACCTCGCAGCATCCCCTTGTGGAGGATCGCCGCGGTGTGGTCGACGTTCGTCGGCAGGAAGCTCGCCCGGCCGCCGAAGATCATCCGCCGGTCCTCCGACACGTGCCAGTAGTAGAGGAAGTTCTTCGTGTCGAAGAAGGCGCGGCCGCGGGGCGAGACGGTCCGTGCCAGCTCCTCGGGGAGCGGCTCCGTCGCGATGATGTAGCTCCCGATCGGGATGATCCGCCGTCGCAGCGACGGCACCACGCCGTCCGTGTAGCCGTTCGTCCCGACGACGACCTCCTTCGTCAGGATCGCACCACGCGTCGTCTCGACGACGAGCCGGCCGTCGGCCTGTCGCCGGATCGAAGTCGCCCGGACGCCCTCGTGGAGATCCGCGCCTGCGCGCTCCGCCGCCCCGACGAGGCCGGCGAAGTACTTGCCGGGATGGAGCAGCCCGCTCGGCGGGAAGACGAGCCCGCCGTGGTAGAACGTCGAGCCGATCTCCGCCCCGAGGTCGGCCTTCGTGACGAACGTCGTCTCGATCCCGAACCGCCGGAGCGTCTCGACCGAGGACCGGAGCTCGTCCACGTGCGACGGCGCCCAGGCGAGGTCGAGATAGCCGCACTCCCGGAACTCGCAAGTGATCGCCTCGTCGGCGATCAGCCGCTTGACGAGGTCGTACGCCGCCATCGTCTCCGCGAACAGGGCCCGGCCCGTCTCCTCGCCGTAGCGGTCGATCAGCTCCTGCGGGCCCCACTTGTAGCCGGGATGGACGATCCCGCCGTTCCGGGTGGAGCCGCCGAACCCGAGCTGCTCCGTCTCGATGAGGGTGACCGAGGCGCCGCCGCGGGCGAGCGTGCGCGCTGCGTTGATCCCGGTGTAGCCGCCACCGATCACGACGACGTCGGCGACGTCGGGGAGCTGCCGATCCCGGCGCGACGGGAGCGTGGGCATCGTCGCGTGCCAGTACGGCCGCCGTTCGTAGTCGCGGTTCAGCCCGGACGCGGCCGGGCTCGTCGGCATCGACATCGCGCCGCAGCGTAGCCGACGGGTCGCCGGTCGGTACCCCGAGTCCGGCAGGATGAGCCGGTCCTCAGTCCGGGGGGGCCTCGTAGGCGACTCGCCCGCCCGCGACCGTGAGCAGGACGACCCCCGCGAGATCGCGGCCGAGGAACGGCGTATTCCTGCCGCGCGACGCTAGGGCGTCGGGCTCCACCCGCCACGTCGCCGATCGATCGAACACGACGAGGTCCGCCGGTCCGCCCTCGACCAACCCCGGCGTCGGGCGGTCACCCCAGCCCGAGCCGAGGACGAGCGCGGGTCCGGCCGTGAGGGCGGCGATCGCGCGGGCGAGGGGCACGAGGCCGGCGTCGACCATCGCGAGGACGACACCCAACGCCGTCTCGAGCCCGCTGATCCCGTTCGCCGCCAGCCCGAACTCGACGTCCTTGTCGACGCTGGCGTGCGGCGCGTGGTCCGTGGCGATCGCATCCGCGGTCCCATCCAGCAGCGCCTCCCGGCACGCGGCCGCGTCCGCGATGGATCGCAAGGGCGGGTTGACCCGGAGCGACGAGGCGTAGGGCCTCGCGACGATCGCGGCCGGACCGTCGCCCCACGGGTCGCCGCTCCCGTCCCAGGACCAGCGCCGTGCCCCCGCGAGCCACTCGTCGGAGAGTGCGAGGTGATGCGGCGTGACGTCGCATGTCACCGGCAGGCCGAGCCGCCTTCGCCCGTCGGACCAGGTCCAGGGCGCCGGCTGTCGATACGTGCGTGAGGTGGAGCCGCGCGCCCGGCACGTCCCGAACGACGTCCGCGAGCAGCGCGAGGTCGCGCGCGACCGCGGCCTCCTCGGCCGCCGCCGGCCAGCCGCGCAGCCCGAGAACCGTGGCGATGTAGCCCTCGTTCGCCTCGGCGCCCGCCGTGAGCGCCGGCTCCTCGGCGTGCTCGACGATCGGCAGCCCGAGCGCTCCCGCATACGCGAGCGCGTTCCGCATCAAGGCCGGCGAGGCGATCGGTGCACCGTCGTCGCTGAACCCGACGACCCCTGCATCGGCCAGCTCCCCCAGGGCAGCGAGCGTCTCCCCGGCACGTCCCGCCGAGATCGCGCCCCAGGCGAGTGCCCGGACCGGCGATCCGGACGCGGCCGCGGCCCCCGCGACGCGCGCCAGGACCGCCGGGTCGTCCAGCGCGGGCGTCGTGTTCGGCATCGCGCAGACCGTCGTGAACCCGCCGTGCGCCGCAGCCGCCAACCCGGACGCGATCGTCTCCGCGTCCTCGTTCCCCGGCTCGCGCAGGTGGACGTGGAGGTCGACGAACCCGGGCGCCACGATCACTCCGCGGTCGTCGATCCCGTCCGCCTCGCCCTTGTCGAGCCAGGTGACCGCCTCGAGCAGCCCGTCGGAGACGACGATCTCGCCCGGTCCCTCGCGCCCCGAGATCGGATCGACGAGCCAGGCACGCGAGATCTCGAGGTCGGCGACGATCCGTCCGACCTCGCCCGTGATGGGCGCCACCGCGCTCACGACCCGCGCACTCCGGCGAGCAGATAGAGCAGCGCCATCCGGACCGCGACCCCGTTCCGGACCTGCTCCTCGATCAGTGACTGCGCACCCGCGGCGACATCCGGCGCGATCTCGACACCTTCGTTCATGGGGCCCGGATGCATGACGAGCGCGCCCGGACGGGCGAGCGCCAGGCGCTCGCGGGTCAGCCCGTAGCGCGCCGCGTACTCGCGCAGGGAGGGCAGCAACCCCGATGCCATCCGCTCCTTCTGGATCCGCAGGGCCATGACCGCATCGGCGTCGCGCAGCGCCTCGTCCACGGACGAGGTGACGTGCACGGACCGACCGGCAGTCGACGCCCGCATCGCCCAGGCGTCGAACCCACGGAGCAGGGTCGCCGGACCACACAGCCAGACGTCGGCCCCGGCAGCGGTCAGCGACCAGAGGTTCGAGCGGGCGACGCGCGAATGGAGGATGTCGCCGAGGATCACGATCTTCCGGCCCTTCAGCGAGGCGGCCGGAGCGCCCGGCAATCGCGACCGCAGCGTGTACAGGTCGAGCAGGGCCTGGGTCGGGTGGGCGTGCCAGCCGTCGCCGCCGTTCAGCACCGAGCCCGAGAAGATCTCGGCGGCGAGATAGGGCGCGCCCGAGACCGCATGGCGCATGACGAGCATCTGCGCTCCGAGCGCCTCCACGGTCTTCACCGTGTCGACGAGCGACTCGCCCTTCGCGATCGACGAGGTCGCCGCGGCGATGTTCACGACATCGGCCGAGAGATTCTTCGCCGCGACCTCGAACGAGACCCGCGTCCGCGTCGAGGCTTCGTAGAAGAGGATCGTCACGTTCCGACCGCGGAGGGCCGGGACCTTGGCGATCGGCCGTCCGAGGACCTCCCGCATCGCGTCCGTCGTCCGCATGACGAGCTCGATGTCGTCCCACGACAGGACGTCGACGTCGAGGAGATGGCGATGGCGCCACGCGACGGGCTGCTCGTCCGGCGGGGAATTGACGATCGGGACCGCGATCGACTCGGTGGCCTCGGCCCGGTCCCGATCGACGAGGGTCATCCGACCGGCGCCACCGCGGGCTCGACGGCCCGATCGATCAGGACGGCGTCCTCGCCGTCGATCTCCTCGAGCTGGACCCGGACGACCTCCTCGCGAGAGGTCGGCACGTTCTTGCCGACATGGTCCGCCCGGATCGGCAGCTCGCGGTGTCCGCGATCCACCAGCACGGCCAGGCGGATCGCCTGCGGCCGGCCGAAGTCGACGAGCGCGTCCATGGCGGCGCGGATCGTCCGGCCCGTGTAGAGGACGTCGTCGACGAGGACGACCGTGGAGCCGTTCAGATCGAACGGAAGGTCCGTGCCCTTGACCACGGGTTGCTGGGCGACGAGGGACAGGTCGTCCCGATAGAACGTGATGTCCAGCGCGCCGACAGGGATGGACGCGGACTCGTTCTCGGCGATCGCGGCGGCGATCCGACGCGCCAGCGGCACGCCCCGGCGCTGGATCCCGACGAGGGCGAGACCGGAGGTGCCCGCCTGCTTCTCGACGATCTCGTGGGAGATTCGGATCGTCGCGCGACGGATCTCGTCCGCGGTCATGATCTGCCGGCCGCTCATCGCTCCTTCCCGGGCCTCTCTGGGCGCTCAAGCGGCCTCACGGGGCCGTCTGAAAGGTTGCTCTGAAGCATACCCTGAGGCTGTCGCGCACGGACGACAACGCAGTCTGGGTCCGACTCAGCATGCAGGGGGCCGACTCAGTAGACGGAGACGGTCACCCAGGTCGTGCCCGAATACGACGGGCAGCCGCAGATGTCGAAGAAGTCCGGCGTGTAGAGGTCGATCACGCGGTTCTTCGTCGACGCGACCGGGCCGTAGTCGTTGACCACCCGCTCGATGCAGCCGCCGCCGCCACAGACGATGATCGTCGTCCCGCGCGGCAGTCGCATGGCCGTCGTGCCGTTCCCGTAGAACGTCGCGTAGCCGCTGATCTTGTAGCGCGGCGGCTTCTGCGCCGAGCCGCTATGGGCTTCGGGCAAGGCCACGGTCGGCCGGGTCACTCGCGGGGCCGCCACGGCCGTGCCGGGCTCCGTGAACACGGTCGACGAGTCGATCCGGGCCGCCGACAGGTAGCTCGAATCCAACGATCCGACGGCATGCTCTGCCGCCGCGAACGCCGGGACCTGGACTGACTGGAACGCGGCCGGGTCGACGACGGCAGCGAGCGTGGGCCCAGCCGATCCGGCGATTCCCGGCAACGCCCCCAGGGCGAGGGCGGCAGTGAGCACCGCGCCTACGACCATCCTGGAAGGTCGCACGATCGGCGCACGATACCGCAAACGCCGTAGTCATGCGACGGTCGCCGCACCCGACGGATCACGGGTTCAGCGGATGACGTACACCTTGTCGGGCAGCGTCTCGATCGTGCCGGCGCCCTGATCGGTCCACGCGAGCACGAGGATCCGTCCGCCACCGGTGCCATCCGTCGTGGGTTCGGCCCAGACGAGCTTCCCGTCCGAGATCGAGAAGCCGGCCGTCGCCCGCTGGGCGTCGAGGAGCGGCTTCTTGAGGTCGACGCGACCGTTGAACGGATCGACGTCGTACAGGCTCAATGCCCCGACGGTCGGATCCTTCGGGTCCGCGATCCAGACCGCGAGCTTCGTCCCGCTCGCATCCCAGCGCGCATCCCAGTCCGCGATCGGCCCGGTCGTGATCGTCGTCTCGTGGCGGATGTCCGCCTGGTTGCCGGCCAGGGCCGTCGCCTCGGGGCTGCCGCTCGGGGTCGCCCCATCGGCAGCCCAGTCGCCGATGACGAGGCGTCCGTCACCGGGGACGTCCACGGGGACATCGTCACGGCGGCCGACGGAGCCGGTCCAGTACACCGCGCGTCGACCCGACGGGTCGACGGACGGCCGCCACGTGCTTCCGGTCTGCGGCAACGAGACCTTGTCGCCCGTCGCCGGGTCGAGAACGAAGGACGAACCGGCGTGGTCGGTCGACGTGGCGGCGTCCGGCGCCGTGCTGCCGACCACCTGATCATGGGCCGTCCACGACCCGAATGCCGAGCGATGGTCGGTGGTGATCGCTCGCGCCGTCTTCTCGCCGACCTTCCAGACGTAGATGTCCGGGCCGCTCGATCCGTCCGACGGGCGGGCCGTGAACGCGAACCAGTCGCCGCTCGGCGAGTAGGCTGCGGACTGGCCGACGAGGACGACGTCCTTGGCGATGTCGACGGTTCCACCCGGGATCGCAGAGGGCGTGACCGAGACCGTCGGCGTCGGCTCGACGGAAGGCGTCGGCTCGACGGACGGCGCGGCTCGACGGCGGCGTCGGCGTCGCGTGGCTGTCCGACGGTGTCGGCGTCTGGCTCGCCGCCGTGGTGGGACTTCCGCTCGGTGCCTTCGACGGGTCGGGCGTGGGGGTCGGGCTCGGCGTGACCGCGGCAGAGGCGGGCGGGCTGGCCGGCTCGGTCGGCGTGGCCGAGGCCTCGTGGCTCGGGCTCGGGCTCGGGGTCGGGGTCGGCGGCGCGATGTTCACGACGGCGATCGACGCGGACTGGCTCGTTCCCGCCCGGTTGACGACGATCAGCTGCGACCCGTCACGCGAGCCGAACACCGTCTGCGGCTCGGTCGTGAAGTCGACCGGCTGGTCCTGGACCGGGGCGGCGGCCGCGCACGGGTCGTTCTCGTTCGGGCAGACCGCGCGGACGTCGGCCTCCTTCAGCCGATAGCTGCCGTCCTGGTCGCGGCTGATCCACTGGACGTGCTGGCCGACGGGGATCGGGGTGGCGAACGCGACATCGGACGGCGCCGGCGCGACGCTGCCCGCGGCGGTATCGGCGGACGAGGGTTGCGCTGTCGGGCCGCCGTCGACGAGAAGCCGGGAGGAGGTCAGCGTCCCGACGACGACGGCCACGACGAGCGCCGCGGCAAACAGAGGGGCGAAGAGCCGGCGCCGGCGGGGTCCGCCGGAGGCGACGCCTTGATCACGGAAGCGGGATTCGTGCTCGATGGCGGCTGCGGTCCGCGCCCACAGGTCACGGGGCGGGATCGGCGGCTGGTCGCGCATCGAGCGGAGCTCGTTGTGCTGGGTCTCGTAGGCGGCCGCGGTTGCGCGACAGTCCGCGCATCCGGCCAGGTGCCCCTCCAGCCAGGCGTCCTCGTCGGGCTCGACGAACCCGTCGAGTCGGTCCGACAGCGCGGCCTGGGCGCGGGCGTGGTCCGTGGGCCACTCGTCCGGCCGGCGGGAACGCCGCGGAAAGGTCATCGGGCGCCTCGCGACGGGTGATTGGTCGCGTTGCGGGCGTCGGCCTGGGCATCGGCCGCCGCCTCGGCCGCGCGCTCGGTGGCGAGGGCCTGGCGAAGGCTCTCGCGAGCGCGGGTCAGGAGCGCGCGAGCGGCGACGTGGCTCACCCCGAGCGCCGCGGCGAGCTCGAGACCGGTCAGGTCGTGCAGCTCGGCGAGGAGGAGCGCGGCGCGCTGCCGCTCGGGGATGCGTTCCAGCGCCCGCTGCATGTCCGACGAGAGATGGGCGTCCATGACGAGACGCTCGGTGGACGGGGCGGCGCCGCGGCTCTCGCCGGTCCACGGCAGGAAGCGGACGATCTTCTGGCGGCGGATGTGGTCGAGGGCGACCCGGTGGGCGATCTGGTACAGCCACGCCCGGGCGTTCTCCGGCTTCTCCAGCGTGTCGTAGTTCCGGTACGCCTTGATGAACGCATCCTGGGTGAGATCGGCGGCGAGGTCCGGATCGCGCAGCATCCGGATCAGGTAGGCGTAGATCTCGCCGTGATGCGCCGCGAACAGCTCCTCGACGAACCCGGCGGCGGCGTCATGCTCCCAGGCACCGCTCATGGCCGTGCGCCGACCGAACGTTCGGCTCCTGCCGATTCGGTTGTCGAGCGCGGCGACCATGGAACCTCCGACTCTCGCTGGGATGGGACGAGAGCGCGAAGGTGTGGGCGCGCGCTCCTGGGCCCTGAGACGAGAGGCATCCGATCGGTGTGACGCCGTCCCTCCCGCGGCGTTGAGCCCATCAGCCGATCGCCTCGGCTGCGCCCTCGCGCGCGCGCCGCGTGTGCGCGAGCAGCTCCTCGACGGCATCCTCCGGCGACACCGGGTTCACCGGGAGCCCGGTCCCCAGCTCGAGGCCGGCGATCTCCCGGAGCCGCGGGTGGATCTCCCAGTGCCAGTGGTAGGTCGCATCGACCTGCTCGCGCAGCGGCGCGGTGTGGAGGACGAGGTTGTATGGCGGGCCGTCGAGGGTCACGGCGAGCGCGCCGAGCACCTGGCGCAGCGCCTCGCCTGCGGCGGTCACGTCGGCGTCCGACGCTCGCCCGAAGTCGGCGTCGTGGCGACGGGGCACGACCCAGACCTCGAACGGCGACCGCGACGCGAACGGTGCGAACGCGACCGTGTCGGTGTCCTGCCAGATCAGGCGATCGGGGCGGATCGCCTCCGTCCGAACGAGGCGGCACCACGGGCATTCGCCCTCGCGGATGACGAACCTGGCGGCCCCGCCCAGCTCCTCCGCAATCCGGTGGGGGATGTGCGGCAGGTCGTACAGGTCGAGGCAGAGGTGGTTGGTCCGGGCCCCGGCCTGGGCCCCCCAGTTCTGGACGACCTGGAGGTGGTCCGTCTGGGCCGTCCGCCGGGCCTCGGCCAGGGCGCCCCGGACGCCGCTGAGCAGCGCCGTGATCATCTCGGTCCCGACCGCGTGCAGCGCCCGATGCTCACCGGGCGGAGCGACGACCGTCCGCCAGCTCCCACTGGCCCGGGCGTCGCCGAGCGACACCTGGGCGACCGTCCCTTCGAGCTCGCGCGCCTGCTCACCCGTTCCGATGACGTGGAACGCGTAGTCCTTCAGCGTTCGCATCCGAACGCCCTCGCCGGGAGGCAGCCGGCAGTTCTGGCAGTCGCCGCCGTCGTCGATCGGCTCGGCGGCGCGGGCGAACCGGTCGCGGTGGAAGGCGCGATCGACGACCGTCGCGACCCACCACCCGGTGATCGCGTCCTTGCGCAGCTCGAACAGGCCGGCGGCCACGTCAGCGCGTCCCGACGAGAGCCCGGGTGGTCGCGCGGACCGGCTCGAGCGACTCCTCATCGACGAGATCCACGTCGAGCGCCCGGGCAAACGCCCGGGCGAAGATCCGTCCGGCTTCCTCGACGGCGGCGGTCGAGGGCCGCTCCGACCGCCGGCCGGCCTCGGCCGCGATCGAGGTCGACGCGACGCCGGGCATCCCGCAGGCGTCGATCAGCGCGAAGTCCGCGAGGTCCGGGTCGACGTTCAGGGCGATGCCGTGGTAGCTGACGCCGCGCTCCACCCGGATGCCGAGCGCGCCGACCTTGCGGGGCACGGGGCCCTCTGCATCGATCCAGCAGCCTGGGTGGCCGTCGCGACGGGCCGCCGTCACACCGAGCGCCGCGCAGGTCTCGATCATCGCCGCCTCCAGGGCCCGGACCAGGGGTCGGAGCATCAATCCGCGTCGGGCAAGGGCGATGATCGGATAGGCGACGAGCTGACCGGGGCCGTGATAGGTGACCTCGCCACCCCGCTCGACCCGGATGACCTCGATCTCGCGGGCGTCAAGCTCCGCCGCAGTCGCCAGCACGTGGGACGCATCCGCCTGGCGACCGAGGGTCAGGACCGCCTCGTGCTCGACGAGGAGGAGCCGGTCGCCGATCTCGTCGCGCGCACGGGCCGCGGCCAGTTCCTTCTGGAGTGCCCAGGCCCGGCGATACGGCATCCGACCGAGCCACGTCGCCGTCAGCGGCCCGGTCTCCGGCGATTCGATCGGAGGCGCGGGCGTGACGGGATCACGGTCGCCCGGCAGGCGGGGAAGGTCCACGTCCGCACGATATCAGGCAGCCCGCGATCGGCCATCACGGGCCAGTAACGAGCTCGCAACGGCTCGGTCAGGCGGGCGGGCGGATCACGTTGGCACGGTCGTTCACCCGGGTCACGTCGATCCGGAGCATGACCTCGGTCGGGTCGCCGTCCACGTCCCAGATTCCGGCGACGTCGAGCGAGACGAGGTAGCCGCCGCCCGTCGCCAGCCAGACGTCGGCCGTGCCGCTCGTCAGGCCCGCTGCCGCGGTCGCCGCGTCGGCGGAGTCGGCGCGGAAATGACGCGCCGAGACACCGTTCTTCTTCCCGGAGCCGACTGCCTTGATCGCCGTCGTGAGGCTCTCGAACCCGCTGGCGAGATCGATCGGCGACAAGGTCGTGAACGCGGCGTCGAAGTCTGCGGCGCCTCCGGGGCTCTTCGCCCAGTGCCCGGTTCCCGGCTTCAGCCAGGCCTCGTCGCCGATGACGATCGCCTCCAGCCGGCCGCCGTCGAGTCCGTCGACGCCACTCATCGTGAACTCGGCGGCCGGGCGATCCCCCTGGACGAGGGTCGACGTCATCGACACGGTGCCGCCCGGAGTCGTCGCCGGCACGAGGCCCCGGCTGACGACGGACACGCGGTAGGAGTCGAGGTCGGCGAGGGCGTTCGCGGCGTCGACGAGGTCCGGGCCGCCGCCGGCCGGCTCGGGGCGAGGCGTGGGGACCTCGTCGGTCTCGTCGGCGACCGACGGCAGTGGCTCCGGCGTCCGGCTGTATCGGCTCGGCTGCGGCGTCACGGTCGCGACCATCAGGTCGCAGCCGGCGAGCGCGAGGGCGACGACCGCGACAGCGCCGATGGCGATGAGCCGACGATGGGCCGTCATGCGGCGAATGTGCCGACGAGCGTGACCTGGTCGATGACCTGCGCCTTCTTCAGGGCCGAACGGACGGCGGCTCCGCCCGGATGACCGGCGGAGCCCGAGCGGTGCCGCGAGCGCCGACAGGGTGAACCGGTAGTGATGGGTACCCGACGGCGGGCACGGGCCACCATAGCCGACGTTGCCGAAGTCGTTCGTGCCCTGCTGCAGATCCGTCGTCGAGGGTGACACGCCGCCCGGGAGGCCGGTCGTCGTCGGTGCGAGGTCGAGCACCGACCAGTGAACCCAGTCGTGGCCGTCGGGGTCGTCGACGAACAGGACGAGCGCTTTCGCGTCCGGTGGGACGCCGGACCAGGCGAGGGCCGGCGAACGGTCGGTCCCGTGGCACGTGTGCGCGGTCGGAATCGGCCGGCCGGCGGCGAAGGCGCTCGACGTCAGGGTCAGCCTCGGTGCGGTCGGCTGCGGCGACGCCGAGCCGCCGGCGAGCGACGAAGGCGCCGCGGTCGCGCTCGCGGTCGGAGCCGGGCCCGAGGCGTCGGCGGCAGGAGAAACGGGCGACGCCTGGTCCGCGGTCGCCGCGGGCACGGATGAGGCGGGCGCCGTCGTCGGAGCGGCCGGAGACCCGCAGCCGGCAAGCACCGCGATCGCGGGCAGCGCGAGCAGGATGATCGATCGCGACACGCCCCGAGCATGGACCCGACGGCGCCACCTCGGCAACCGTCGAGCCGCCCGCGGAACCCTAGACGCGACCCTTGGGCACGGTGAGCCAGTACATCTTGTTGAAGACGATCTTGCCGAGATGCCAGAAGCGGTTCGGCCGCGGCGGGTCCGGCGGGTGGTCGTAGTCGAAGCGCAACAGCGTGCCCTTGCCGTCGCCGATCTCGAAGAAGCACATCACCCGGCCGAGGTAGTCGCCTCGTGCGTGCTGGACGGGCCGGCCCTCGATCGCGGCGACGATCCGTTCGACGACGACCGGTGCCTCGAAGTGGGCTGTGGATCCCGCCTTCGAGAGAGGAAGGTCGGTCGCGTCGCCGAGGGCGAACACGTTCGGCCGACCACCGACCTCGAGGGTCGTCCGGTCCGTCGGCAGCCAGCCGCCCGGCGCGGGCGCGAGCTTCGAGTCGATCAGGAACCGGGCGCCGTGATGCGGCGGGACGAGGATCAGGAGGTCGTACGGGAGCTCCTCGCCCTCGAGGCTCTGCACGACCTTCCGGGCCGGGTCGATCGCCTCGACGTTGAAGAACGTGTGGAGCTCGATGCCGCGATCGGCCAGGACCGGCGTCGCCATGTCCGAGACGCTCTCGATCGTGAACGCCCGGCCGATCGGGGAGCAGAAATGGATCTCGGTCCGCTCGCGGAGGTGGCGATCGCGGAGCTCGGATTCGATCAGGAACGCCACCTCGAGGGGCGCGGGCGGGCACTTGTAGGGCATGCCCGCGATCCCGATGACGATCCGGCCGCCGTCGAACGCGTCGAGCGCGTGACGGAGCCTCCCGGCCGCCTCGGCGCTGTAGAAGTGGTGGGCCTCCTCGTCGAAGTGCTCGATCTCCTCGGGTGCGATCCGGGAGCCCGTCGCAAGGACGAGGTAGTCGTACGGCAACGCCCGACCATCGGCCAGGAGGACGACCTGTGGGTCGGCTGCGACGCGGATCACCTCACCGACGACGAGGTTCACCCGCTTGTTCAGCAGGGATCGCTCCCGGCGCTCGAGGTGCCGCGCCTGCTCGTGCCCGAGCGCGATGTACATGAAGCCGGGCTGGTAGACGTGCTGCCCGGTCTCGTCGACGACGGTCAGGTCCGTGTCGGGTCGTCCGTGCAGGCGACGAGCCAGCTGGTTCGCGACGATCGTCCCGCCGACGCCGCCACCCAGGATCAGGACGCGCTGCATGGCATGCTCCTACCGCGCCTTCTGAACGACGATCTCGTCGTAGCCGTCGAACTCGATGACGCTGATCAGCCGGTGGCCGGCCTTCTCGACCCACTTCGGGATGTCCGTCCGGGACCCGCGATCCGACGAGCGGACGGCGATGACGTCGCCGACCTGGCTCTCGCGGATGGCCCGGATCAGCTCCATCAGCGGGCCCGGGCAGTAGCTGCCGCGAGCGTCGACCAGGCGGCTGATCGTGAGCGGCTGGGTTGCGGCCATCGTCGGCCTCCTAGATGAAGAGGGAGGCGTCGGCCTCGGTCATGATCGAGATGGCCGTGGCAGCTCCCGCAGGCTCGCCCATCCCGTCGATGAGGTCCTCCCGGCGGATCCCGAGGAGGTCCATCGTCATCTGGCAGGGCACGAACTCGACACCGAGCGCCTGGGCAGCCTCGAGGAGCTCGCGCGGGCTGGCCACGCCGTAGCGGCGGGACAGCTTGCGCATCATCCACGGGCCCATGCCAAGGAAGTTCATCTTCGACAGATGCAGGTGGTCGATGCCGGGCCGTTGCATCGCCGCGAGCATTCGCTGCATCCAGTTCTCGCCGGTGATGCGGACGCCGTCGCGGACGAAGGGCAACAGGCCCCAGAACGTGACGAACACGCGCGCTCGCACACCCGAGGCGGCGGCGGTCGATGACAGGATCAGCATCGGCCAGACCCGGTCGAGCTCGCCCGACCAGCTGACGATCACCAGCTCCTTCGTGGCGACCGCGGCGTCATCCGCGGGCTGGGGCGCGACCTCGGTGACCGGTGGGGCGACCGGCGGCTTGACCGTACGTGGGCGATCGATGGTTGCGGTGGTCATGGCGCCCTCACTTGTGGCGGATGACGAAGCGGTAGGTCGCCCCGTCGGAGGTGGACTCGAGCAGCTGATGCCCGGTCGTCTTCGACCAGGCATCGAAGTCACGGACGGCGCCTGCGTCGGTCGCGAGGACCTCGACGACATCGCCAGGCTGGACCGACCGCATCCCCTGGGCCGTCTTGACGATCGGCATCGGACAGGTCAGTCCGCGTGCATCGATGAGCATCGCGATCGCGTAGACAGGCATGACGGACTCCCTTCAGATGAAGATGATCGGGCCGGAAGCGGCGTCATCGAGGAACGCGGTGACGCCCTCCACGCCGTCGACCAGAGGATCGAGATCGGATTCCTCGATGTCGAACAGGTCCATCGACAGCGAGCAGGCCCGGACATCGACCTCCCCGATCTCCTTCGCGAGCGCGATGGTCTCGCGCCACGGCGCCTGACCGGCAGCGGCGAGTCGTCGGACGGCGGCCGCTCCCTCGGGGCCCGCCTCGGGCGCCAGACCGTGGTCGAGGGCGATGCGGTCCGCCCGGAACGCGTCCACGGCCCAGTACTGGAGGAACAGATGGACCGGACGACCGATCGGCGGCCGCCCCGGCCGTCAGGACCGCGGCTGCCTGGAGCTTGTCGTCGGTGCCGGAGAAGATCACCAGGCTCAGGGGCTCGACCACGTTCGTCACCTCGTTCTGGATCGAGCATCGCCAGCCGCCACGATCCCCGGCAGTGCCTGCCGGCGGGAATCACGGGGGCCACATGGCACCCCGTCGGCACGTCGGCCCGCGGAATCCGGGGCCCGCCGGCCCCCTCGGGCCGGCGGGCCCCATGTCCGTCTCGCGCCCCGAATCGGGACGTTCAGGCGGCGGTCGTCCCGTGGGTGGTTCGGCCGCTCGTCAGGTACCGCGTGGCGACTGCCACGACGAGACCGACGACCAGTCCACCAACCAGCGCCGGGACCAGTGCGAGTCCGTCATAGACCGGACCCGTCTCCTGCCAGGCGACGATGAACTCGCTCGCGACGAGCGCTCCGATGCCGGCGGCAAACGCGTCGACGATCCACTCGTACGTGCTGCGGGCCTCGCCCACGAGCTGCGCCGCAACACCGAACAACAGGGCCCCGGCGACCAGGATGATCCAACCCGCCAGTCCGAGTGCGATGTTGAGCTCCATCGAGGACCTCCTTTCCATGCCCCACCCTGGATCGAGAGGGTCGCGGACGACAAGGGCTCCCGGGCCTAGCGATCCGGGCCGTTTCGCCCGATCGGCTCGATGGACGCGGGGGCCGGAGGTCAACCGACGGCGCGGAGGTCAGCGCCGGGCGAGACGGCAATCGTGCTCGGGTCGCCCGTGACGGCCGCGGCCGGGCGTCCCGGTCGTAGGGACGCCGGCGCCGGATCGAGCACGTCCGTCGAGCGGACGTTCTCTCGAGAGCCTTCCGTCCGTCGCCGTTGGCCGATGGTACGAATGCCGCTCCCATGGACCGGGAGTCCCATGGCGGGGTCGCCCGTTCGGACGGCATGGTCTGCCCGTGTCTACGCGCGTACCGAACCTTGACTGACCGAACCAGAGCCACCCGGATCCGATTCGCGGCGTTCTCGCAGATCGCCCTGCTCGTCGCGTGCCTGGCAATTCCCTCGTCCGGGCTCGCCGCGGATCCAGGTAGCGACCCCGCCACGCCGGCGCCGAGCTCGTCCCAGCCATCGAGCGATCCCGGCCCCGAACGCTCCGCGACCGCGGAGCCGACGGTCGCGCCGACGGTCGCGCCCACGGCTGCGCCGATGGCGGCTCCGACCGCCGAGCCCACTCCAGCTCCCGCCCCGACCGCGAGCGCGGAGCCGACGGATCCGCCGTCGGCCGAGCCCGTGCCGACGGCGAGCGCAGAGCCGAGCGTGGAGCCGACCCCCGCGCCGTCCGCGGCGCCGACCGACGTGGTCCCTTCCGCCACGCCCGCGCCCGCCAATCCCCGCGACTACGTCGTGACCTTCACGCCCGGAACGAGCTCATCGGCGCGCGCGAGCATCCTGGCCGACGCCGGAGCGCAGGTCGTCGACTCGATCGCGCCGCTCGGGATCGCCGTCATCCGGGTGGCGACCGGCTCCTCGGTCGTCGACGCGCTGAAGTCGCGCACCGAGGTCGCTCGCGTCGAGCCCGACCGCATGCGGGCTGCCGAATCCGGAGCCAGCGATCCCGGCTACGAGACCCAGTGGTCGCTGCCGCTGATCGGCTGGAACCACGTCCATGGGTCGGTCCACCCCTCGGGGTCCTCGATCGTCGCGGTCCTCGACACGGGCGTCGATGCCGGTCACGCGGATCTCGCCGGCAAGCTGGTGCCCGGCACGAGCCTGCTCGCCGGACAGGATCCGGACCTCGATCCCAACGGCCACGGCACGGCCATGGCCGGCATCATCGCGGCGGCGACGGACAACAGACGTCGGCATCGCCGGGATCGGCTTCGCGGGCGTCCGGGTCATGCCCGTGACGGTCCTCGATGCCGACGGCCTCGGGCGCGACAGCGACATCATCGAAGGGATCGTCTGGGCCGTCGACCACGGCGCGAACGTGGTCAACCTGTCGTTCAGCAACCCGGGCTACAGCGCGGCCCTCCAGGCGGCCATCGACTACGCCTGGGATCACGACGTCATCGTCGTCGCGGCGACCGGCAACGAAGGCTCGAGCGCCACGACCTATCCGGCCGGTGATCACGGGGTCGTCGGCGTCTCGAACACGAACGAGTCCGACCGGCTCGACGGCTCGTCGAACCACGGGGCCGACACGTTCCTCGGCGCGCCGGGAACCGACATCGTGACGCTCCGGCCTGGCGGCGGCACGACGTCGATCAGCGGCACGTCGGCATCGTCGGCCGAGGTCGCGGGCGCCGCCGCCCTCCTTCGGGCGATCGATCCGGGCGCGTCCAACGGCGTGATCGTGGGTCGCCTGGCTCGCTCCGCGGCCCCGGTCGGCACGCGATCCGAGACGGGCAACGGCCGGCTGGACCTCGCCCAGGCAGCCGCCGACGACGGCAGCGATCCGCTGAAGCCGGCCGGCGCCGCACCAACGGGCCCGGGCGGTCCGTTCGTCGGGCCATATGTCGCCGCTGCGGTGACCTGGATCGGCGGCACCAACGGCAAGTCCGGCCCGGCCACGACGAGTCCCGGCGCGGGCTTCAGCTACACCCTGCGGGTCACCGGCAACGGCAACCAGGGCAACATCACCATCACTGACGCCGTGCCCGGCGCTCTGACCGTCGGAATTGTGAGCGGGGTCGGCTCGAGCGGCGCGTCGAGCTGTGCGGCGACGGTGGGCAACAACGTGTCCTGCACCCTGACCGGGCCGGCGAACAACGCCACCTACACGGTCACCGTCCCGGTCACGGTTCCCGGCGGAGCGACCGACGGGACCGTGTACTCCAACACCGCCGCAGCAACGTGCACGGGCAACTGCGGTGGCGCCAGCGTGACGTCGAACCAGGTGAACACCACGGTCGACAGCGTCGCCCCGACGGTCACGATCAACCAGGCGGCAGCCCAGGTGGATCCCGCCCGGACCAGCCCGATCAACTTCACGGTGACGTTCAGCGAGCCGGTCGTCGGCTTCGCCACCGGTGACGTGACGATCGGCGGAACATCGGGCGGCGTGAAGACCGGCACCGTCAGCGGCGGCCCGACGACCTACACCGTCGCGGTCACCGGGATGACCACGCCGGGCACGGTCATGGCCAGCCTCGCGGCCGGCGTCGCGACCGACCCCGCCGGCAACCCGAACGCCGCCTCGACCTCGGGCGACAACACCGTCACCTGGGACAATGTCGCCCCGACGGTCACCATCAACCAGGCGGTCGGCCAGCCCGATCCGACGAACGCCAGCCCGATCAACTACACCGTCACGTTCAGCGAGCCGGTCGCGGGCTTCGCCACCGGTGACGTGACGATCGGTGGGACGTCGGGTGGGGTGAAGACCGGGACCGTCAGCGGCGGTCCTTCCGTGTACAACGTCGCGGTCACCGGGATGACGACGTCGGGCACCGTGACCGCGACGATCGCGGCCTCGGTCGCGACCGATCTCGCCGGCAACAACAACGCCGCCTCGACGTCGGCCGACAACACCGTCACCTGGGACGTCGTCGCCCCGACCGTCACGATCAACCAGGCGGCCGCCCAGGTCGACCCGACCGGCGCGACCCCGATCAACTTCACCGTCGTCTTCAGCGAGACGGTCGTCGGGTTCGCGACGGGCGACGTGACCCTCAGCGGGACGGCCGGCGGGGTGCTGGTCGGCACGGTCAGCGGCGGGCCCAGCACCTACACGGTTGCCGTCACCGGCATGACGACGCCGGGCACGGTCATCGCCTCGATCGGCGCGGGTGTCGCCACCGATGCCGCAGGCAACAACAACGTCGCCTCGACCTCGGCCGACAACACCGTCACCTGGGACAACGTCGCCCCGACGGTCACGATCAACCAGGCCGCCGGCCAGGCCGATCCGACGAACACGAGCCCGATCCTCTACACCGTCGTGTTCAGCGAGCCGGTCATCGGATTCGCGACCGGCGACATCACCTTCGCGGGCACCGCCGGCGGAGCGAAGACCGGCACGGTCAGCGGCGGGCCGACGACGTACACCGTGACCGTCACCGGCATGACGACCGCAGGGACCGTGATCGCGACGATCGCCGCGGCCCGGGCGACCGACCTCGCCGGCAACAACAACGTCGCCTCGACCTCGACCGACAACACCGTCACCTGGGACGTCGTCGCCGCCGACCGTGACGATCAACCAGGCCGCCGGGCAGGCCGATCCGACCGGCGCGACCCCGATCAGCTACACCGTTGTCTTCAGCGAGCCGGTGATCGGCTTCGCCACGGGCGACGTGACGATCGGCGGGACGTCGGGCGGGGTCAAGGCCGGCACGCGTGAGCGGCGGCCCGACGACCTACACCGTCGCGGTCACCGGGATGACCACGCCGGGCACCGTCGTCGCCACGATCGGCGCCTCCGTCGCGACCGACCTCGCGGGCAACAACAACGCGGCGTCGACCTCGGCCGACAACACGGTCACCTGGGACAACGTCGCCCCGACGGTGACGATCGACCAGGCGGCAGCGCAGGTCGATCCGACGCGGCGCGAGCCCGATCAACTTCACCGTCGTGTTCAGCGAGCCGGCCGCGGGCTTCGCGACCGGCGACGTGACGATCGGCGGGACGTCGGGCGGAGCGAAGATCGGCACCGTCACCGGCGGCCCCACGACATTCAACGTCGCCGTCAGCGGCATGACCACGCCGGGTACCGTCACCGCGACCATCGCGGCCGCGGTCGCCACGGACCTCGCGGGGAACGCAAACGCGGCGTCGACCTCGACCGACAACACCGTCACCTGGGACAACGTCGCGCCGACGGTGACGATCAACCAGGCCGCCGGCCAGCCGGATCCGACGAACGCGAGTCCGATCCTCTACACCGTCGTCTTCAGCGAGCCGGTGACCGGGTTCGTGACCGGCGACGTGACCGTCGGCGGCACCTCCGGCGGCGCGAAGACCGGGACGGTCAGCGGTGGCCCGACGACCTACACCGTCACGGTCACCGGGATGACGACGTCGGGCACCGTCGTCGCGACGATCGCCGCGGATCGCGCGACCGACCTCGCGGGCAACAACAACACCGCATCCACCTCGACCGACAACACCGTGACGTGGGACGTCGTCGCCCCGACGGTGACGATCAACCAGGCGGCTGGGCAGGCCGACCCGGCGAGCGCGAGCCCGATCAACTTCACCGTCGTCTTCAGCGAGCCGGTCGTCGGCTTCGCGACCGGCGACGTCACGATCGGTGGGACCTCCGGTGGGGTGAAGGTCGGCACCGTCAGCGGCGGCCCGACGACCTACACGGTCGCCGTCAGCGGGATGACCACCCCGGGCACGGTCATCGCCTCGATCGGCGCGGGTGTCGCGACGGACCTGCGGGCAACAACAACGCGGCGTCGACCTCGGCGGACAACACGGTCACCTGGGACAACGTCGCCCCGACGGTGACGATCGACCAGGCCGTCGGCCAGGTCGATCCGGCCCGGACGAGCCCCGATCAACTTCACCGTCGTGTTCAGTGAGCCGGTCGTCGGGTTCGCGACCGGCGACGTGACCCTCAGCGGGACGGCCGGCGGGGTGCTGGTCGGCACGGTCAGCGGCGGCCCGACGACGTTCAACGTCGCCGTCACCGGGATGACGACGCCCGGCACGGTCACGGCATCGATCGGCGCCGGGGTCGCGGCCGACCCGGCCGGCAACGCCAACGTCGCGTCGACGTCGACGGACAACACGGTCACATGGGACAACGTCGCCCCGACCGTGACGATCAACCAGGCGGCCGGACAGCCCGACCCGACGAACGCCAGCCCGATCCTCTACACGGTCGTCTTCAGCGAGCCGGTCATCGGCTTCGCCACGGGCGACATCACGTTCGCCGGCACGGCCGGTGGGGCGAAGGTCGGGACCGTCAGCGGCGGCCCGACAACCTACACCGTCTCGGTCACCGGGATGACGACCTCCGGCACGGTGATCGCCACGATCGCCGCGGCCCGGGCGACCGACCTCGCCGGCAACAACAACGTCGCGTCCACCTCGACCGACAACACGGTCACGTGGGATGTCGTCGCCCCGACGGTGACGATCAACCAGGCCGTCGGGCAGGCGGATCCGACGAACGCAGCCCGATCACCTTCACGGTCGTGTTCAGCGAGGCGGTCACCGGCTTCGCGACCGGCGACGTGACGATCGGCGGGACGTCCGGCGGCGTGAAGACCGGCACGGTCAGCGGGATCGGGCCGACCTACACCGTGACCGTCACCGGGATGACGACGCCGGGGACGGTCGTCCGCGACGATCGCTGCCGGTGTAGCGACCGACCTCGCGGGCAACAACAACGCCGCCTCCACGTCGGCCGACAACACCGTGAGCTGGGATGCGACACCCCCGACGGTCATGATCGATCTGCGCGCCGCGTCGGACAGCGGCGCCGTCGAACAGCGACGACATCACGAACGCGGCGAACCTCGTCTTCGACCTGACGTTCAGCGAGACCGTGGTCGGGCTGGCCGCGGGCGACCTGTCCAATGTCGGGACCGCGACGGGCTGTGTCATCGGCGCCCCGGCCGGATCCCTCGCCGCGTACAACGTCACCCTGACGGGCTGCTCACAGGGCACCGTCATCCTGCGCCTCGCGGCCGGCGGCGTGGCCGACCTGACGGGCAATCCCAACGCCCAGGCCGACGGCCCGACCGTCACGATCGACCGGACCGGGCCGACGGTGACGATCAACCAGGCCGCGGGTCAGCCCGATCCGACGAACGCGACTCCGATCGCCTTCACCGCCGTGTTCAACGAGTCCGTCGTCGGCTTCGCCACCGGTGACGTGACCGTCGGCGGGACGTCGGGTGGCGTGAAGACCGGCACGGTCGGTGGCGGCCCGGCGACCTACTCGGTCTCGGTGACCGGGATGACGATCTCGGGCACCGTCGTCGCGTCGATCGCCGCCGGCGTGGCGACGGACCTCGCCGGCAACGCCAACGTGGTCTCGACCTCGACCGACAACACGGTCACCTGGAACCGCGCCACGCACCTCGGGTTCCTCCAGCAGCCGACCAACACGGTCTATCGCGCGACGATCAGCCCGGCCGTCACGGTCGTCGTCCTCGACGACAACGGCCTGGTCGTCACGGAGAGCAGCGCCGTCGTCTCGCTGGTGATCGCCCCGCCGGGCCCGACCCTCGGCGGGTCGGTGTCCGTTGCCGCGGTCAACGGCGTCGCGACGTTCGCCAACCTGACGGTCGATCAGGTCGGGACGGATACGCTCGGTGCGTCGAGCGCCGGGCTCACCGGGGCCACGAGCGCCTCCTTCACGATCACTCCCGCCCCCCTGACCATCACGGCCAACGACCGGACGAAGACATACGGCCAGACGGTCGTGTTCGCGGGCACGGAGTTCACCTCGAGCGGCCTGCTCAACACCGACACCGTGACGAGCGTGACCCTCACGAGCCCGGGCGCGGTCGCAACCGCGACGGTTGCCGGCAGCCCGTATCCGATCACCCCCTCGGCGGCGGTCGGCTCGGGTCTCGGCAACTACACGATCAGCTATGCGAGCGGGGCTCTGACCGTCTCTCCCGCCCCATTGACGATCACGGCCAACGACCGGACGAAGACGTACGGCCAGGCGGTCGTGTTCGCCGGGACCGAGTTCAGCACGAGCGGCCTGCTCAACGCCGACACCGTGACGAGCGTCAGCCTGGCCAGCCCCGGTGCCGCCGCCACGGCGACCGTTGCCGGCAGCCCCTATCCGATCACTCCGTCGGCCGCGGTCGGCTCGGGGCTTGGCAACTACACGATCAGCTATGCCAGCGGGGCTCTGACCGTCAGCCCGGCGGCCCTCACCGTGACGGCCAATGACCGGACGAAGGTCTACGGCCAGACGGTCGTGTTCGCGGGCACGGAGTTCACCTCGAGCGGCCTCCTCAACACCGACACCGTGACGAGCGTGACCCTCACGAGCCCGGGCGCGGTCGCGACCGCGACGGTTGCCGGCAGCCCCTATCCGATCACCCCCTCGGCCGCGGTCGGCTCGGGGCCTCGGCAACTACACGATCAGCTACGTCGACGGCGACCTGACCGTCACGCCGGCAGCCCTCTCGATCACCGCCAACGACGGGACGAAGACGTACGGCCAGACGGTCGTGTTCACGGGCACCGAGTTCAGCACGATCGGCCTCCTCAACGCCGACACCGTGACGAGCGTGACCCTCACGAGCCCGGGTGCGGTGGCCACGGCTCCGGTCTCCGGCAGCCCCTACCCGATCACCCCCTCGGCCGCGGTCGGGTCCGGCCTCGGCAACTACACGATCAGCTACTTCGACGGCGACCTCGGGGTGACCCCGGCAGCGGCGGTCATCGTCGTGACCGGCTACGCGGTCACCTATGATGCCCTGCCCCATACCGCGACCGGGACCGCGACCGGCGTGTTCGGCGAGGACCTCTCGGCCGGGCTCGACCTGTCGGCGACGACCCACACCCTGGTCGGGGCCTACCTCGACACGTGGACCTTCAGCGATCCGAGCGGCAACTACGCTCCCGATGCCAGCACCGTCGCCAACAGCATCAGCCCAGCCCCGCTGACGATCACGGCGAACGACCGGACGAAGGTCTACGGCCAGACGGTCGTGTTCGCGGGGACGGAGTTCGGCACGAGCGGCCTGCTCGGGACCGACACCGTCACGAGCGTGACCCTCACCAGCCCGGGCGCGGCCGCCACGGCGACCGTCGCCGGCAGCCCCTACCCGATCACCCCCTCGGCCGCCATCGGCACGGGCCTGGGCAACTACACGATCAGCTACGTCGACGGCGACCTGACCGTCACGCCGGCCGCCCTGACCGTGACGGCGAATGACCGGACCAAGGTCTACGGCCAGACGGTGGTGTTCGCCGGGACCGAGTTCAGCTCGAGCGGCCTGCTCAACGCCGACACCGTGACGAGCGTGACCCTCACGAGCCCCGGTGCCGCCGCCACGGCCACGGTCGCCGGCAGCCCCTATCCGATCACCCCTTCGGCCGCCAGTCGGCACGGGCCTGGGCAACTACACGATCAGCTACGTCGACGGCGACCTGACCGTCACGCCCGCCCCCCTGACCATCACGGCCAACGACCGGACGAAGACATACGGCCAGACGGTCGTGTTCGCGGGCACGGAGTTCACCTCGAGCGGCCTCCTCAACACCGACACCGTGACGAGCGTGACCCTCACGAGCCCGGGCGCGGTCGCGACCGCGACGGTTGCCGGCAGCCCCTATCCGATCACCCCCTCGGCCGCGGTCGGCTCGGGTCTCGGCAACTACACGATCAGCTATGCGAGCGGGGCTCTGACCGTCTCTCCCGCCCCATTGACGATCACGGCCAACGACCGGACGAAGACGTACGGCCAGGCGGTCGTGTTCGCCGGGACCGAGTTCAGCACGAGCGGCCTGCTCAACGCCGACACCGTGACGAGCGTCAGCCTGGCCAGCCCCGGTGCCGCCGCCACGGCGACCGTTGCCGGCAGCCCCTATCCGATCACTCCGTCGGCCGCGGTCGGCTCGGGGCTTGGCAACTACACGATCAGCTATGCCAGCGGGGCTCTGACCGTCAGCCCGGCGGCCCTCACCGTGACGGCCAATGACCGGACGAAGGTCTACGGCCAGACGGTCGTGTTCGCGGGCACGGAGTTCACCTCGAGCGGCCTCCTCAACACCGACACCGTGACGAGCGTGACCCTCACGAGCCCGGGCGCGGTCGCCGACGGCGACGGTTGCCGGCAGCCCCTATCCGATCACCCCCTCGGCCGCGGTCGGCTCGGGGCCTCGGCAACTACACGATCAGCTACGTCGACGGCGACCTGACCGTCACGCCGGCAGCCCTCTCGATCACCGCCAACGACGGGACGAAGACGTACGGCCAGACGGTCGTGTTCACGGGCACCGAGTTCAGCACGATCGGCCTCCTCAACGCCGACACCGTGACGAGCGTGACCCTCACGAGCCCGGGTGCGGTGGCCACGGCTCCGGTCTCCGGCAGCCCCTACCCGATCACCCCCTCGGCCGCGGTCGGCTCGGGCCTCGGCAACTACACGATCAGCTACTTCGACGGCGACCTCGGGGTGACCCCGGCAGCGGCGGTCATCGTCGTGACCGGCTACGCGGTCACCTATGATGCCCTGCCCCATACCGCGACCGGGACCGCGACCGGCGTGTTCGGCGAGGACCTCTCGGCCGGGCTCGACCTGTCGGCGACGACCCACACCCTGGTCGGGGCCTACCTCGACACGTGGACCTTCAGCGATCCGAGCGGCAACTACGCTCCCGATGCCAGCACCGTCGCCAACAGCATCAGCCCGGCCCCGCTGACGATCACGGCGAACGACCGGACGAAGGTCTACGGCCAGACGGTCGTGTTCGCGGGGACGGAGTTCGGCACGAGCGGCCTGCTCGGGACCGACACCGTCACGAGCGTGACCCTCACCAGCCCCGGCGCCGCCGCCACGGCGACCGTCGCCGGCAGCCCCTACCCGATCACCCCCTCGGCCGCCAGTCGGCTCGGGCCTCGGCAACTACACGATCAGCTACGTCGACGGCGACCTGACCGTCACGCCGGCCGCGCTGACCGTGACGGCGAATGACCAGTCGAAGCCGTTCGGCGTCACGTTCATCTTCGCCGGCACGGAGTTCTCGACGCTCGGCCTCGTGAACGGCGACACGGTCGACTCCGCCACCCTCACGAGTGCCGGATCGCCGGCCCTCGCCGCTCCGGGCGCCTACCCGATCGCCATCTCCGCCGCCACCGGAACGGGCCTGTCGAACTACACGATCACCTACATCGACGGGCAGCTCACGGTCGGCAACACGCCCCCGACGGTCGGGGACGTCAGCATCTCGACCACGGCCACGGCCACGGTCGCCGGAGCCGTCACCGCGATCGATCCGGACACGGGCCAGACCGTGACGTTCGTCCTGTCTGGTGCGCCCGCCCACGGAACCGCGACGGTCGCGAGCGACGGCTCGTTCACCTACACGCCCACGGGCACGTACACCGGGCGCGACACCTTCACGATCCAGGGGTGCGACGACGCGACGATCCCGGGCTGTGACACCGGGACCGTGTCGGTCGCCATCTACCCCGTCGCGGTCCCGGACAGCCAGGTGACCGCCGAGGGCCAGACCGTCGAGGTCGACGTCCAGGCCAACGACATCGGCGACGCCGGACCTCTCCAGATCATCGGGCAGCCCGCGCACGGCACGGCGACGATCGGCTCGATCATCTACACGCCGGATGCCGGGTTCAGCGGTGTCGACCAGGTGATCTACCGGATCTGCAGCCCGAACGACGCCACGGTCTGCGCCGACGGGACGCTGACGATCACCGTGACGGCGAGCCTGCCGCCTACCGATGCCGACGCGATCGTGGCGACGCCGATCGGGCCGGTCCGATCGGGAACGCTCTGGGCAGCCGGGATCCTGATGCTCTTCCTGTCCGTCGGTGGCGTGGCGCTCGCTCTTGGCCGGCGCCGCCCGGACTGACGCTCAGCGCACCGGGGCGGCACCCCGGGCAGCCTCTGCTCGATGACGTCGACCAGGGTGACCGACTCGCCGCGTTCACCGAGACGTGACATCCCGCATTCGGTCGCCACGGCACCCGGACGACCCGCCGAGTCCTCGGCCAATCGGTTTGCCCCTGGCGTTGCACTCCCCCGCCCGAACGGCGGATCGCGTACGCTCGGGGGGATACGCCGAAGCTCGGCGGCCCGCCACGGAGATGCGTCATGAATCCCATGAACGACGCTCGACGGCTCGCGTCGATCGCCTCGGTCTTCATCATCGTCGGCTGGGTTGCCGTCATCTACGCCGTGATCGCCGGCGTGATCTGGTGGATCCAGCTCGCGTCCAGCGCCGCCTTCAACTTCCTCGAGGCGTTCGCGATCTCGGCGACCGCGATCGGCACACCGATCTTCCTCGCCTTCATCGTGGCCGGCTTCGGCTACGCCCTGCGCCTGTTCGCGCTGTACGTGGCCAGCAAGCTCCAGTAGTCCGATCGGGGCGATCCACATGTTCTCTCGGCGTGCCGTCACCGCGGCCCTTCTCGGCGTCCTCCTCGCCTCCTGCGCCAACGTGTCGGGGTCGGGTGGCCAGCTCGAGGGCACTCAGTGGGTCCTCAGCTCGTACGCGCAGGGCGGGACGCTGTCGATCGTCCCCGAGACGATCTTCGCGGACGCCACGTTCGAGGGCAGCATCGTCGGCGGACAGGCCGGCTGCAACACGTTCCGGGCGTTGTACCAGTCCGGTTCCCGGACGCTGCTGATTTCCCAGGCCTCGACGACCCTCATGGCCTGCGACGAGCCGACGATGGACTTCGCGCAGACGTACCTGGCCCTCCTGCAGTCGAGCCGCTTCTATACGGTCCGGAACGAGACGCTGACCATCTACGACTCGATCGGCTCGCCGGCCCTCGTCTTCGACGCGGCGCCGCGCAACCCGGTCCTTGGACGGTGGAACGTGGACTCGTTCCTCATCCCGCCGTCCACGGTGACGGCGCCGATCGCAGGAACCCAGCTGGACGTGGTCTTCGGGATCGCCAGCGTGGGTGGGTCGGCCGGCTGCAACTCGTTCACGGGAACGTATGGGACGAACGGGACTGCGCTCCGGATCAGCCCCCTCGCGACGACTCGACTGGCATGTGACCAGACCGTCATGGACCAGGAGACCGCGTTCCTGTCCGCCCTCCAGGGAGTGTCGTTCATCGACTACCGCGGCGACACCGTCCTCCTGACGGACCGCGACGGGCATCTCGTCGTCGGGCTGACGAGGCCCACGCCGACCCCTGAGGCTTCAGCTAGCCCCTCCGCGAGCGCAGCGCCCGTCGCTTCGGCGACGCCGAAGCCGTCCGCCTCAGCCACGCCGAAGCCGAGCGCGAGCCCGAGCCCCACGCCGACGCCCACGCCGTCACCCACTCCCGCCCCGAGCAAGACGCCGGGCGCCAGCGCCAGCGCGCTGCCACCGCTTCCGTCGATCCCGCCCCTCCCAGCCGCGGGGACCTGTGATCTCGCGCCGGCAGCTGGCGGGGCTGCGGTGGCGAAGCTCGTATATCCGGGCACGTGGAACACCGTGACGACGCCGGCGAACCTCGCCTGCCGCTACTTCGATCCGAAGCCGATCACGGTCCCCGCCGATCCGGCGACCCTCCAGACGGCGGTCATGGCGAACGTCCTGGCAACGCCGTACGCGGATGCCGTGACCGCGGCCACGAACCCGGCCAACTGGACGGTGGCGCGGCAGGGTTCATCGACCGTCAGCGGCACGCCGTTCACGTGCGTGGACGCAACGGCGCTTGTCGCCACCGCCGGCGTGCCGGTCGGCTCATCGGCCTTCTCGTGCCTCGTCAATGTCGGCGCCGCGGGCACGGTCGTCATCCAGACGATCGGCACGGCGGGCGACGCCAACGTACGAGGAGAAGCAGCGCGATCGTCTCGCTCATGACCTCCGCCTCGACGTTCACGCCCGTGACCTGACGGTCAGCCTCGGAAGCCAGGCCACACCCGCGGTCGATCGGCAGGCGTTCATCAGGACGCCGAATTGCGACGCCGTCCACTGGTCGCACGCGTATTCTTCCCGCAGCGAGTTGCCCACCTCGCCAGGCCCAGCGCCCGCGTATCGACGACCCGTCACCGCGATTCCGCGTTCCGCATGGAGGTGAGGTTCGATGTCCATGGATTCCATCGGTTCCGAGCAGCGCTCCCGTCGGGCGGTGCTTGCCGCAGCCGCCGGAAGTGCCGCCGCATTGGTCGCCGGCTCGCTCGTCCGGCCCCTGTCGGCGGACGCGGCTTCGGCCGCGCTGATGACGGAGGTCGACAACTCGACTGCCGCCACCACGTCGATCACTTCATCGGTGAACGGCGATACCTCGGTCGGGTTCGCGACCACGGTCGGCGACGTGGCGACCGCGCTCCAGGGGAATAGCCCCAGCGGGATCGGCGTGCAAGGCACGAACACGTCGTCCGGCGCGGGCGTCGTCGGAGACTCCACGGAAGCTGTCGGTGTCTTCGGCCGGAGCGGCGACCCGAACGGCTACCCCGGCATCGCCGGGATCTCGGCCGGCGTCGTCGGCTACAGCGGCGTCGCGCTCCAGCCCGGCGTCCTGGGGACCGGCGACATCGGCGTCGAGGCGTCCGGGGCCATCGGGGCGTTCGCCGTGGGTGCGCCCGCGCTGGTCGGCATCGGCGACGGGCTCGGGCCCCCAGGGCAGTTCGGCTCCGGCGTCTACGGATACTCAGGGTCGGTCAGCCCACCAGAGCCGCTCGACAACATCGGCGTTCTCGCCCGCGGCGATGGCACCGCGATCGCGCTCAAGGTCCAGGGCAGGACGGCGTTCAGTCGAAGCGGTCGCGCGTCCGTCAGCTCCGGGCAGCGCTCCAAGGCGATCTCGGTCGCCGGGCTCACGGCCTACAACCTCGTGATCGTGACGCTCCAGACCTACCGCTCGGGCGTCTACGTGGCGGCGGCCGTCCCGACGGCCGGGAAGTTCACCGTCTACCTGAACAAGACCGTGACGGGAACGACCTACTTCGCCTGGTTCATCATCAACTAGGACGGCCATCCGATGAAGCGAGACGTTACGATCCGGGCGCTGCTCCAACGGGAACGGCGCCTCCACCCCGAGCATCATCCGGCGGCAGCGGCCGCCGTCTTCGGCACGTCGGTCCACCGCTGGATCAAGGGTTCGAGTTGGCCTGGGATCGCCACAGCCGGCGCTCGCCGGGCGACCTGGCGAGCCACGGTCGACCGGCTGGTGACGCGGCCCCGGGACTGAACCGGGGTTCGCGGGACACCCGTGTCGCCGCGATGCGATGCCTGGTCTGCCCACGCAGAGAAGACACCGGTCGCAAGGGCGAGGCCGGGGGCGATCGGGAACAAGGTGGACTCGCCCATCGATCGACGCTGCCGCTAGAATGTGGCCCTCCCGAGCGGGAGTAACTCAGTTGGCAGAGTGTCAGCTTCCCAAGCTGAATGTCGCGGGTTCGAACCCCGTCTCCCGCTCCACATCCCGAGTTCGAGTGGCGTCGCGCCGCCCGCCTGGACGAGACGGCGCAGCTCAAGCTCCGAGCGAGATCGCGCCGGACGCCTGATCGACCCTGATCGGGATCGGTGCGAGCGGCTGCCTCGCCGGGCCGGCAAGGACCGCCGCATCCGCCGCCGGGTCGAAGACCGCGTCATGGCAGGGGCAGATCAGGAGCCGGTCGGCCTGATCCCACTCGACCGTGCAGCCAGCGTGCGTGCAGACCGCGTCGAACGCGACGAACGATCCGTCGGCGAGCTTCACGATGACGGCCGGGTCACCGGCCGGAAGCGGCGCGGGGGCCGTGAACGGCACGGTGAAGGCTCGCGCGCCGGTCTTCCCGAGATCGGCGACGTGGGCGACGACGAGCCCGCCGGCCGGAGGGGCCGATACCGACGCGCCGGCGGCCGGCGACCCGGATGCCCCACCCGCCGCCTCCGACGCCGACCCGGCTCCGGCTCCGGCTCCGGCTCCGGACGCATCGGGCTCGGTCGTCGTCTCGAGGGCACCGGAACGGAAGGGGATCGCGAGCGACGCGGCGACGAGGGCCAGAACGCCCAGCACTCCTGCCTGCAGGACGGTCCGCCGGTCGCGCAGCGGCGCGTCGAGCGGCGAGGCTGCGGCCGCCGCGGCCGCAGCCTCTCGTGCCGCGCGGCGGCCTCCGCGACCCCGGGCCGTTGCGGAGGCGGGAGGCCGGCCGCTCGCCCAGACGATCAGGCGGTCCGCCACGAGGACGCCGCCATGGCCGGCCAGGGCGAGCGTGATCCAGCCCGCCGCGTAAGGCAGGTCTGGCCCGTAGTAGAACGGTCGCGTCGCCCACGACGCGGTGAGGAAGAACAGGATCGACAGCGCCGCGCCGCCCACCGCCGCCGCCCGGAACGCGAGCCCGGTCAGCGCCCCGATCCCGATCGCGATCTCCGCCACGGCGATCGCCACGCCGATTTCGACCGCGAAGGGCTGGCCGAGCCGGACGAGCGGCGCCAGCGGTGAGACCCGGGTGAACGCGACCATCTGGGCCTGGATCGAGGCCGGGCTCGCCGGGTCGAGGAAGCGCGGATCGACGAGCTTGTCGAACCCGGCGTAAAGAAATGTGGCACCGAAGAAGAACCGGAGAGGCAGGAGGGCACGGGCTGCGACCGTCTTCTCGGGCACCCGACTCATCGCTCGCTCATCTACGGCTGCCCTGCCTCGCCCGAACCGGGGCCGGGGCTTTCTGCCGCGGCGAGCGCCGGGCGCCGGTCCGGGCGGATTGTCGCGCAGACCGGCAGATGACGCTCGCTCGCTGTTCGCCGCCCGGCGAATGGGCCGGGCTCGTCACCGCGGGCATTGCGTCCGCGATGTGGCGAATGCTTTCGACGGCTCAGCCGGCGAGCTCGTCGGGGAGCAGCGGGCGGACGGCGAGGGTCCACATCTGGCCGCCCGAGGTGAACCCGGTCGCGGTCGTAGCGCGAGAAAGGATCGGCCCGAGCGTTGCCGCATCGGCGCCCAGGACGGCGCCCTGGCGGAGGCCGGCAACGCCGCGGTCCGGAACCGACGGCGTTCCGAACTGGTCGAGCGGCGGCGCGAGCGGCCACGCCACGGGCTTCTGGGCGATGGCCGGGTCGGACTGCGGAGCGCCCGGCCAGGCATACACGCGGTAGCCGAGCGGCGCGTAGGCGGTGGCCGAGACCGACGCCGCCCCCCACGTCTCGGTTGGGTCGAGGAGCCGGTTCAGCAGGTCGAACGCGGCCGCGCGTCCGGGGTCCTGGCTCCCGCCGACACCGGGCCCGCCCGGTCCGGGCCCACCACCGGCGAGACGCGTCGCGGTCGTCTGGCCGTCCAGGCTGACGCTGAAGATGTCCGTCCCGGAGTCGCCCGGGATGGCGGGGCCGCCGGCTGCCGCCTTGTCGAGACCGGCCGCCCGGACCGCCGCGACGATCGCGCTCGCTCCCGCGGGCCCGACGTCGCGGACCTGGACCGGAGCTAGGAGGGGTCCGGGCTCGATGGCTTCGATCGGGCCCGGGCTGAGGATCTTCCCATCGGAGTAGACCTCGACGATCGGGAGCGCGGCGAGGTTCGCGAGCGGGTTGATGAACCCGCCTTCCGAGGTGACCTTCAGGACGAGCGCGGCGGGCGAGGGCGACGCTGATGGCGAAGGCGAGTCTGGCACGGGCGTCGCTGACGATGCGGTCGACGGGGAACCCGAGGCGGGTACGGCCGGGGACGCGGACCCGGCGCAGGCGGCAACAAGGGCGACGGTCACGGCGGCGAATGCCGCGAGGCGGGTGCTCCGAGCGGACATCGAGACTCCGGCAGCTGTGTGGGGGCGCGGCGGAACGCCGCGTTGGCGCGGAGACGCTGGGCCGGCTCCGTCGGTTCCCTGCTCGCCGCGGTCAGCGTCGATTTGCTGTCACACCGAAGCACCGGCGTCCGCGCCTGAAGCACGGTCGATCCCGCGCCTACAGTAGAGACGTGAGCATGTACGACCTTGCCGAAGCCGCCCAGCGAAGTGGGTTCCCGGTCGACGAGCTGTCCCGGCTTGTCGAGCTGGGGATCGTCACGCCGAACGCCGACGGCGAGTTCGGCGCGAGCCAGCTGCGTCGTGCGAACCTGGTCCGGAGCCTGATGGCCGCGGGCATTCCACTCGACGGTCTCGGGGCCGCCATCCGGAGCGGCCACGTCTCGCTCGACTTCCTCGACGCGTCGGCGTTCGACCGGTTCTCGGTGGTCAGCGGGTCGACCTTCGCCGAGGCCGCGCGGCGAACCGGCGTTCCGCTGGAGCTCCTGCTGTTCATCCGCGAGGCCGCGGGCGGCGCGATCCCGAACCCGGAGGATCGAGTCCGCGAGGAAGAGGTCCCGATCGTCGAGCTGATGGACACCGCCCTTCGAGGCGGGATCCGTCCGGCCTCCGTCCAGCAGATGATCCGCACCCAGAGCGATAGCCTCCGCCGCGTCGCGGAGACGGAGGCCGCGATGTGGCAGGCCGAGGTGATCGGGCCGGCCACGCAGCGAGGGGTGCGCCCGGATCAGATCCTCGGTGGCGACCTCGGCGATCGGATGAGCGCGCTGACGGAGCGGTCGGTCATCGCGATGTACCACCTCCAGCAGACGCACGCCTGGACCACGAACATCATCGAAGGGCTCGAGTTCCAGCTCGCCGCCGCCGGCCTCCACAGCCGGTTGGAGCATCCCCCGGCGATGTGCTTCCTCGACATCACCGGCTACACCCGCCTGACCCAGGAGCGCGGGGACGCCGCGGCGGCGGACCTCGCGGAGCGGCTCGGCCGGGTCGTCCAGCGGAGCTCGGTGAAGCAGGGCGGGCGGGCGGTGAAGTGGCTCGGCGACGGCGTCATGCTCCACTTCCCGATCCCCGCTCAAGGCGTGCTGGCCGCCCTCGACATGATCGATGGCATCGAGGCGGCCGGGCTGCCGCCAGCCCACGTCGGCCTGCATGCGGGACCGGTGATCTTCCAGGAGGGCGACTACTACGGCCAGACGGTCAACCTCGCCTCCCGGATCGCCGATTACGCGAACGCCGGCGAGGTCTTCGTCAGCCAGGCGGTCGTCGACGAGGCTGCCGGGACGGCGGTCGCGTTCCGCGAGGTCGGCCCCGTCGAGCTCAAGGGCGTCCTCGGTCCGACGCTCGTGTACGCAGCCGAGCGGCCTGCCTGACGACCGGTGAGTCGAGAACAACTCCCGGCAGACGGAGAGGGACCGCTCAGTCCGGGTCGCCGTCCATCCGGACCGAGTCCTGCCCGACGCCTGGCCGCGCGTCCATCTCGATGCCCTGGGTGGCCGTCCCGCGGACGATGGTCCGGCCGATGTTGCCGACGAGCAGGGCAACCGCGGAGACCAGGTAGAGCTGCCCGACGAGCGCCTCGGACACGGCGAACATCCGGCCCGCGCTCGTGGCTGCCGTGAAGTCGCCGTACCCGACCGTGGTGAGCGTCACGTAGCTGAAGTAGAGATAGTCGATCGCGGCGGGCGCGGGCGTCTGGAGGAAGAACGGCTCGTTCGACAGGACGCCGATCACGGGATAGAGGTAGGCGTAGGTCAGGCCGACCAGAAGGTAGATCGCCAACGCACCGAGCACGAGACGGACGGTGATCGTCGGGGACGACAGGATCCGTCGCAGGATGATCACCGGGGCGGCGAAGGCCAGCAACAGCCCGATCAGACCGGCCGCCGTATGGCCCAGGACACCGCCGCTGAGAAGACCCAACGCCACGCCGACGACCGTCAGCGATGACGATCGCCATGGACGTCCGGTAGGTCCGGCGAGAGGCGTCCGAGGTGTGAAGGACGAAGAGGAGCGTGAAGCCGCTCAGGCAGACACTGATGAACTGGCCAACCTCGCCGGCACCCAGCGAGATCATGACGATCGTCGCCAGGATCAGGAGCAGGACGAGGCCGTAGTCGTCCCGCTGTTCGAGGCGAGCGACGAGCCGGTTCCCTCGGGCCCGGAGAGCGGCGGTCCTGGTCATTCGACGGTCAGACGCTCAGGACCCGGTCGGCTTCGAACGTCAGCTCGACGAGCTGCGCAGGCAGGGCCATCCGCACGTCCAGCCCGCCGAGCGACTCGGCCGTGAGCCCGCGGGCGTTGCTGGACATCCGGGAGGCGTGGAACCGGGCGCCTCCGGCCGCCAGCGCGTCGACGTGCTCGCGCAGGCTGCCGGTGCCGATCCCGTGCCCCGCGTCGAGCGTCTCCGGGCGGAGGATCGAGACTCCGTCTCCTGCGAAGAAGACGTCGACGTCGTGGCCGCCGTCGAGCGCGGCCCTCGCCACGAGCAGCGCGAGCGCGACGCGCGTCGGGTTCTCGGGTCCTGTGGCGACCAGGACCATGAGTCGACTCATCTCGGGCCTCCAAGCGGGTGGTGAGCAGACGCAGGCGACATTCCGGCCGCCCCTGACGCAAGACGCTGTGCGGCGGACGCACCTCTACAGTACGGCCCGTGGGGGCGTCCGACCTGATCGGGGCGGCGAACGCGCGGGGTCAGCGTCCACGACGAGGAGCTCGCCATGGCGACGGACATCTTCGCGAAGGTCGGCGACATCAAGGGCGAGTCGGCGGACAGCCGGCACAAGGACGAGATCGACGTGCTCGCATGGTCCTGGGGGCTGTCGCAGTCAGGAGCCGTCGGTCACGGGGGTGGCGGCGGAGCGGGCAAGGCGAGCTTCCACGATCTGTCCTTCACGCACCACGTCGACAAGGCCTCGCCGCTCCTGATGAAGGCCTGCGCCACCGGCCAGCACCTCAAGGACGGGACGATCACCGTTCGGAAGGCCGGCAAGGGTGCGCAGGAGTACCTCGTCATCAAGATGACCGACGTGATCGTGACCTCGGTCGTGTCGAGCGCCGCGAGCGGCGACGTCACCAGCGAGGAGGTCGGGCTCGCGTTCGCCAGGGTCGACCTGGAGGTCAAGCCGCAGAAGGCGGACGGGTCGCTGGATGTCGGGATCCACTTCGCGTACGACATCCAGGCGAACAAGGTGGCCTAGTCGGGCCCCGCGTCGTCAGTCGAGCCACTCCCGGTCCTGGTTGTCCGGATCGTCGATCGGCGACGAGATGAAGAGGACCTGCGGGGCGTCCTCGAACTCGCCGCCGTGCGGCGTGTTCGCGGGGATGACCCAGACGTCGCCCTTTTTGACGGGCCGCGTCACGCCGCCGACGGTCACGGAGCCGGTGCCCGCGAGGACATAGCCGATCTCGTCGTGCGTGTGTGGACGTGCCGCCGGAACGGCCCGGCGTGGCCCTGGAAGACGAACACGCTCGACTGTGTCCCGTGGCCGAGGTACGTCCGCTTGAAGACGTCCGTCTCGGTCAGCTTGTCGGCCGCACGGCCGCCGCCACGTCGATGACGTCGATCTTCGCGTGAGGGATGACCTGCTGGCAGGTCGGGCAGAGGTGCTCGTCGGGGTGATCGTGTCCGCTCATCTCGTCGGCTCCTGCTCGTCGGTCGCGTCGGGCGACCACCGCCTCGAAGAGGAAGTGATAGACCTCGGTGTGGCGCTTGGCCTCCCAGACGTCGTCGCCCCAGATGTAGGCGCCGTGGTCCGCGACGATGACGGCGAACGACGACTGGAACCGCGGGTCGTCCAGCACCCGGGCGAGCTGGTCCGTCAGCTCCGCTTCCCGGGGGGTGTTCCGGATGACGGGGAGCAGGTGGGTGTCGCGGTTGGCGACGCCCCGGATGCCCTTGAGCATCTCCAGGTCGCGGATCGCGACATGGTCGGCGTCGCCGGCCACGGCGAGGTCGCCGGCGAGCACGGCCGAGAGCGCGTGGGAGTGCACGACGCTGCGCGCACCTCGCTCACGGGCCGCGAGCGAAAAGATCGCGTTGCACTCGCTCGGTCGGAGGGACGGGTCGTCCGGCCGGGCGAGGATGCTGCAGTCCGCGGGGTCCACGGTGAAGAACTCGTCGGGGCGGATGCGCTCCTTGTGGACGCCGGTCGGGGCGAGGAGCAGCCCGCCGCCGTCGGCCGGTCCGCAGATCCCGCCGCCGGTGCCGGACACCCAGCCCTTCGCGTAGAACACGCCGAGCAGCTCGACCAGCAGCTCGCGGGTCGCCTGTTCGTCCATTCACGGAATCGTAAAGGGACGCGGAGACCGGCGTCGGTCCGCGCCCAGGACTCAACCCCGGAAGGGCGCTGGATCGATCGCCTGGTACGGGTAGGTGAAGAAGCACTGGAGGTCGTGCGTCTCCTGCTTCGACCACGTCGGCGTCATCACCCCCATCGGGTCGGCCGTGTCGAACGTGATCGTCACGTCGTCCGCCCGCGGCCAGTTCGGGTCGCAGATCCGGAGCACGACCGTCGATCCGTTCGTGTCGTAGCCATAGGCCAGCACCTGGTGGTTGTTGGAGAGGGCCTGCGGATCGGCACTGACGATCCGGACCAGCCCGATCATCGCGAGCTTGCCGGCATCGATCGATCGCTGGATCGCGGGCCACTCCTCGTGGACCATCGTGTACGTCCGGCTGTGGCGATCGATGCCGAACCGTCCGAGGGTCGCCGCGATCGTCGACTCCTTGCTCGACCGGGTGGGACTCATCAGCTGGTAGAACCGCCACGGCAGGCGGCCGTCGTCGAAGCTCGTGATCTGGCGATTGACGATGTAGCGATAGCGCGCCTCGCCGGCCTTCGGCTGGGGTGCGTCGCCGGGCGTCAGGCCCACGGCGTAGAGATCGGCGGTCGCGAACGACATGCCGCCGCACAAGCCGTTCGCCGCGTCGCCGATATTCAGGGTGGCGACGTTCCCGAGCTTGAACTGCTCGATCGGGTTGGACGGCCAGTAGTTGGGATACGGCAGCCCGTTGATCGTGGGGTCGAAGTTCGGGATGCGGACGCTGGCCACGGCGGAGTCTCCTGCGGATGGGCCGAGAGCCTAGACGCGGAGCGTCACGCGATCGTCGCTGTCGTCCGGATCCCTCCGTGAATCGTGACGGGCCCTGGCACCTTCGCCGACTACAACGGGCGAAGACCCTCGACAGCCAGGAGACGACGATGGGAACCAGCTCCGCCTCGGGCGTCGCGCCGAGAACGGTCGAACCCGGTCCGGCCGTCCACGACTTCGACTTCTACATGGGATCGTGGCGCGTCCACCACCGCCGGCTGAAGGCGCGCCTCGCCGGGAGCGACGAGTGGGAGGAGTTCGAGGGCACGTCCCGGGCGTGGGCGCTGCTGGACGGCGCCGGCAACGTCGACGACAACGTCCTGGAGGCTCCGAGCGGCACCTACCGAGCGGTCTCGCTGCGCTCGTTCGATCCCGCGACCGACCATTGGTCGATCTGGTGGCTCGACGGCCGTAACCCGCGCCACCTCGATCCGCCCGTCGTCGGCGGCTTCCGGGATGGCGTCGGCATCTTCATCGGCGAGGACACGTTCAACGGCCGGCCGATCCTCGTCCGGTTCCGATGGTCGGACATCACGCCCACCACGTGCCGCTGGGAGCAGGCCTTCTCGCCGGACGACGGCGCGACGTGGGAGGTCAACTGGATCATGGAGTCGAACCGCCTCTCCTGAACGGGCCCGGACACGTGACGGCGCGGCCCGACCGGGGTCGGGCCGCGCCGCGGAGCGCCGGGTCAGGGACGGACCGTCAGTGGCCGTTCTTTCCCGCCGAGATCATGTTCCGGAGGTCCGTCGCGATCCGGTCGCGCGGTGTCACGGCGCCCCGCGCATCGACGGGCTGCAGATGGAACTGGTGCTCGATCGTCGCCATGATCGAGGTCGTGTCGTAGACCGTGGAGTCCACGCCCGACGCATGGAAGCTCTTGGCGATGAGCAGCGCGGGCACCCGGGTTCCCGGCCCGAACTGGTCATGGGCCCCGTCCGTTCCGAGGCCGGGGGGCGGGACGTGATCCCATTGACCGCCGAACTCGTCATAGGTCACCAGGATCAAGGTGCTGTTCGCGTCCGGGCCGTTCTCGACCGCCTGGATCAGGTCGACCAGGTGATCGCTGCCGTTCGGCTCGCTCGAGTAGCCGGGATGCTCGTTCTCGTTGCCCAGCGGCTTCACGAAGCTGACCTCGGGCAGGTGCCCGGTCTTCGCCGCGCCGATGAACGCCACCTCGTCCTTCAGGTGGACGGCGCGATCGACGGTCCCGGGTGCGTAGCGCAGGAAGTAGTTGAACGGCTGATGGTGGAACTGGAACGACGAGTCGGGGCAGAACGGCCAGGTCTTGCCGTCGGCCGTCGACACGTTGGCGTCACTGCAGGTGGGGCCAAAGCCATTCGTCCAGCCGGGACCACCGATGTTGCCCGCGGCGTTGTCCCAGCCGCCCGCGTACCAGGCCCAGCTGACGCCGGCATCGCTCATCCGGTCGCCGATGTTCAGGTCGACCGTCCGGTCGTCCGTCGGCGGCTCGACGGCGCCGAAGCTGCCCTGCGGCTCCCACGTCGGCTGGAGCGTGTTGACCGCCCAGTCGCCGCAGGCCAGGCCGGCCCGCGTCGTCGGCTGTCCGCAGGCCTGCGTCACGTTGCCATCGAGGATCGTGCCTGACGGCTTCAGCAACGGGTAGGCGTGGGGGATCCCGGTCGGATCGAGGAGCGCGACCTGCGCCGTCGGCGGGTTCGGCCACTCGAGCGGCTGGGCCGCGATCAGGTATTGGTGGTTGAGGTACGACCCGCCATATGCGCCCTGGAAGAAGTGGTCGGCGATCACGTACTTCGGGGCGCCCTGGCCATGGAGGTACTCGTAGATCGGCAGCTGGGTCGTGTCGTAATAGCCCATCGTCATGCCGACCGAGTCGCTCCCGGTCAGGTAGCGGTCCTGCTTGCCACCATCGAGCTGGTATTGCTCCTGGTAGAACTTGTGGACGAGGTCCCGGGTGCAGCCGCCGGGCAGGCCGACGGGCGTCACGCCGTCCGCCTGGAGGGCGCCGTTCCGGATGCCGTTCGGGAAGCTGAACTCCTGGTTGGGTCGCGGACAGGTCGTCGCGTCGGCCGGGATGTACGTGTCGATGTTGAACGGCGCGTTCGGGAAATGGCTCGTGTAGGTCGCGGTGCTCGCGTCCGGGAACGTCACGGTCTCGGGGTTGCACTGCGGCAGCTTCGACAAGGTCGAACCCGCGGCGTCGGTGTCGAGGTTGACGTCGAGCTGCTTGAGGCAGCCATAGGCGTTGCCTGCCTGGGACATCTGCGTCGTGTGGGCCAGGTCGGCGCCGGCAAGCCCGTCGAGGTGCTGCCCGTTGACGTCGCCCCACATCCCGTAGAGGTTGTCGAAGCTGTGGTTCTCCTCGTAGATCACGACGAGGTGCTTGTAGCTCCCGAACGGTTGGTTGTGGCCGTCGGCGTCGGCCGGACCGGCCGACAGCAGGCTGACCGACAACAGGGCCGCCGAGATGAGGACGGCACGCAGCCGCCAGCTCCGGTGCAACACGGGATCCTCCTCCGGGCACAGGGAGTGAATGACCCGACGATACGCCGGTCGTCCCGTTTTCGAATCAACGGCGCATCAACAACCGGCGAGCTCGTTCGTTGGCGGTGCGGCGACGGTGCAGCGACGCACCGGCATTCGAGCCGGGCGGCGACCTCAGGTCCGGGGCTTCAGCGCCACGCAGCAGAAGCCGTCGATCGGATCGGCCCGGGCCTCGACCCCCGCCGCGTCGTGATCCTCGGCGACCGCGGTCAGCATCGCGAGGTTCAGTGAGCAGGTGAGCTCGCGATGGTCGGTGGCCAGGCGGTCGAACGGGCAGTTCCGCAGCCGGATCGTGCCGTCGGCGTCGATCGTGGGCTCGTAGCCGCGCCCGGTCAGCGCCTCGAGGAGGGCCGCCCTGTCGTGCGGCGCCGGCGTCGCGGCGGCGATCTCGTGGCCGCGCCGACGGGCCGCCTCGAGGGCCTCGCCCCGCGCGTCCGCCGAGCGCTCGACGCCTTCGGCGAGGATCTCTGCCACCTCGTCGTAGCGCCGTGGCGGCAGCGAGACGCTGGTCTCGCGACCACGTGCCCGCCGGTAGAACTTGGCCGGGCGACCGGCGCCCGGCCCGCTCCGGCCGCTCCGTCGGTGGTACTCGACGTCCAGCAGGCCGGACGTCGCCAGGCGATCGAGGTGGAAGGCCGCGAGCGGCCGGCCGATCGCGACGCCGGCGGCGGCCGCATCGCGGTCGACCGCGTCGGGCTGGCCGACGACGAAGTCGTACAGTCGCCGACGGACGGGGTCGGCGAGGGGTGCCAGTCGGTCGAGGGCGTCGTCACTCATCGGCTCCACTCTATCGCACACGCGGACTCGTCAAACAGTTGATCGGCTCCACCTGCCGGACAGTGAAGCGCTCCGTGGCCGTCGCGCCCTGATTCGCGCGGGTCCCGTACGATCCGGCGGTGCCCCCGCAGCCGGCCCAGCCTTCCCTCTTCGCCCTTCGCGAATTCAAGGCGCTCCTGGGAGCCCGGGCGACGAACGCCCTCGCCGGCAGCGCCCTCGCGACGGTCGTCGCGTACCAGACCTACGTCCTGACCCACGACCCGCTCGCGCTCGGCTGGCTCGGGCCTCGTCGAGGCGATCCCTGCCCTGTCGCTCGTCCTGTTCGGCGGTCATGTCGCGGACCGGCGGGAGCGGCGGACGATCGTCGTCGTGACCAGCGCGCTCGTGACGCTCTGTGCGCTCGCGCTGGCGGGTCTCGCCGCGATGGGCGCGACGCTGGTCGGGATCCTTGCCGTCATCTTCGCGACCGGCATCGCCAGCGGCTTCGAGCGGCCGGCGCTCACGGCCCTCGAGGCGCAGGTCGTGCCGCGGGAGGACGCCGCACGGGGCGTGTCGGTGCTGAGCAGCGTCAGCCAGGGTGGCGCGATCCTCGGCCCGGCAGCGGGCGGGATCGCGATCGCCGTGATCGGGATCCCGGCGACCTATCTGGTCATCACGGTGCTCCTCGCGATCTCGACGATCTGCCTGATGACGATCGGGCGCAAGCCGATCCCGCCGCAGGTCGCCGGCGAGCCGTTCATCGAGAGCCTGCTCGGCGGCATCCGCTACGTCCGCCGGACGCCCGCCTTGATCGGCTCGATGGCACTCGACCTCTTCGCGGTCTTCTTCGGCGGGGCCATCGCCCTCCTGCCGATCTACGCGACGGACATCCTCCACGTCGGGTCGGTCGGGCTCGGCGTGCTGCGGACCGCGCCGTCGATCGGCGCCCTCCTCGTGATGCTCATCGCCACGCGCCGGCCGCCGAGCCGGCACGCGGGCCGGACCCTGCTCCTGTGCGTTGCCGGGTTCGGGGTCAGCATGATCATCTTCGGCGCGTCGACCGTCTTCGCCGTCTCGCTCATCGCGCTGTTCTTCTCCGGCGTGACCGACGGCGTCAGCATGATCATCCGGAACACGATCCTGCGCGTCCTGTCGCCGGAGCGGATCCGCGGTCGCGTCGCCTCCGTGAACTGGGTGTTCATCGGCGCGTCGAACGAGCTGGGGGCGTTCGAGAGCGGGTTCGCCGCGAAGCTGTTCGGGACGGTGCCGAGCGTCGTCGGCGGGGGAATTCTGACGCTCGTCGTGGTCGGCGCGACGGCAATGCTCGTCCCGTCGCTCCGGCAGCTCGACCTCGACACCGCCGAGCCGGGCGACGACGGCCTCGGGCCGATCGAGCCGCCGGGTCTCATCCCGGAACCGATCGGGGTGCGGGCGCCAACCGAGGCGCCGCGAGAAGCGCCTCGCAGCCCGGCCTAGGCCGCCGATCCGCCGGGCGAGCGCCCGGGCGAGCGGCGACCATCGGTCGTCTCTCGCCCGCGGCGCTTCCGTCGGCTCCACACGGTGGCCGGCGGATGCAGTAGGGTGGCGCCGTGCACGGAGTGGCCGGCCGGCTGCGACGCGGGGGTCCGGGCGACGCACTCCCCGGCACGGTCCACACGACGGCTTGGTGAACATGCGGTTGCGCCGGCCGGACCCGCCCGTCCGATGACCCGTCCCCGGGCCGTGACATCGGCGGAACGGGTAGACGACCAGTTTTGTGAACGGTGCGGGAGCCCGGCGGGCCCCGTGGCCGAGCCTGAGCCGGATGGGTCTGACCACCTGTCGCGCCTGCGGGATCCACGCCTGCCAGCGCTGCTGGGCTCGGTCGGTCGGCTGGTGCCCCGCCTGCGGCGTCTCGATGGTCGCCACGCCGCTCCTACGCACGCTCCCGGCCGAGCAACGACGCGCGGCCACCGTCGGCGCCGCGTCGCAAACGACGAACCCCGGGCAACGGACCCTCGGCCCGATCGGCGGCGAACGCCCGCGTTCGCTGCCGCCGGAGCCGCACTCGTGCTGGCGGCGTCGGCGTTCGTCCTCGTCTTCGGGGCGCCGCTCCGGCCGTCGGGAGGCGTCGCAGCGGCGACCGGGACGCCCGGGGCATCCGGACGGGCTGTCGCCGGTTTCGCCTCGCCGGACGCGATCGGGTCGACCCCGTCCGTCCTCGATCCGAAGGCGACCCCCGGCCAGTGCCGCGCCCGGGTCGCGCCGCCGCACCGCCACGTGGCGTGAGACCGGGCGCAGGCGACCGCGGAACCCGACAGCGCCACGCCGGCACCGACGCGAACGACCGCGCCCACGGCCGCGCCGACGCCGCAACCGAGCCCGAAGCCCACGCCGCAGCCCACGCCGGCGTCGAACGCCCCGCCTCGACGCCGGCACTCCGACCCCGTGTGTCGCTGTCGGCGCCGGATCTCGTCGGCCAGCACCGGGACACGGCGGCCGGTCTGGGGCGCGGCCGGGTTCACCGGAGCCGTCACCGCCCTCGACGGCCACGGGAACTACATGATCGCGAGCCAGGACCGGACGCCGGGGACCGGACTACCCGTGCGAAGCGGGGATCACGGTCGGGCCCTGGACGGACAAGCCGGCTGCCGGCGCCGCCTCTCGTGTGGCGCCGCCGTCGTCAGGCGCGCCCGTCCAGCGCGATCCGGGCGCCGTTGATCGCCGCGGCCTCGTCCGAGCAGAGGTGGCGGAGCGTCGCGACGACCTCCTCGGGCGTCGTCCAGTTGGCGTTCTTCGGGCTCGGCTCGCGCTCGCGGGCGTGGTCGGCATCGATCGTTCGGACCGCGACGAGATTGACGGTGACGCCGGACGCCGCCACCTCCTTCGCGAGAACGCGCAGCAGCGTCTCCTGGGCGGCCTTGGTCGTGGCGTAGATCCCCGCCCGGGCCGGCGTCGAGGCCGTCGTGAACGACGAGACCGCGACGATCCGGCCCCAGCCACGCTCGACCATGCCCAGGCACGACCGCCCGGACGACGTGCAGGGTCGTCCAGACGATGCTGGTCGAGCATGAACCGCAGCTGCGTCCGGGATCCAGCTCCGTGATCGACGCACCGGGCACGAACCCACCGACGAGATGGAGGGCGACGTCGACCCGCCCGAAGCGGTCGACGTGACGGCCGCCGACCGCCGCGGTCGGCCTCCTCCGCGACCCGCAGGTCCGCCGATCGCGCGCGACCCATCGGTCGTCCGCGATCCCGGCCTCGGCGGCGACCGTCGGCCGAGCCGGGTCCGCATCCCGGCCGACGAGCCCCAGCCGGGCCCCGTCTTCGGCGAACACCCGCGCCGCGACGCGGCCGAGGGCACCGGAGGCGCCGGTGATCAGGACGACGCGGCCCGTGGTCATCGGCTCAGGATACGGGCGCAGGCTCCGGCGGCCCCGATCGGTCCGGCATGATGCACGACGATGCGACCCCGCCTGAGCGTCCTCGAGCCAGCCCTGGTCGACCGGATCGTCGACGAGGCGAAGCGCGTCCTGTCCACGCACGGCATGGAGATCCGGGGCGCGGGCCTCCGACAGCGCCTCGTCGCGGCCGGCCTGCCGCAGCGAGCGGACGGGCGAGTCCTCTTCCCGCGCGACGTCGTGGAGGAGGCGATCCGCGTCGCGCCCCACGCGTTCACGCTATTCGACCGGGCGGGCGAGCCGCGGGCCGACCTCGGCGACGACCGGGTCCACTTCATCCCGGGATCATCGGGGCTCAAGGTCCTCGATCACCGAACGGGCGAGGCCCGCCTTGCGATGAGCCAGGACTTCGCCGAGTACATCCGCCTCGGTGACGGCCTCGCGAACATCCCGTACCTCGCGACGGCGTTCTCGACCTCGGACATCGAGCCGCAGGTCTCGGACGCGTGGCGGCTCTACCTCTGCCTGACCAACTCGACGAAGCCGATCGTCTCGGGCGCGTTCACCGAGCACGGCGTCGTCCGGATGGCCGAGATGATGGGGCTGTTCCGGGACGGCGCCGACGACCTCCGCGCGCGCCCGATGTCGATCTTCACGATCACCGCGACCGGCAACTTCCGGTACAGCGAGGACTCGTGCCAGAACCTGATCGACTGCGTGGAAGCCGGCATCCCGGTCGAGATCGTGCCGGTGACGCTCATGGGGCTGATTGCGCCCGTGACCCTCGTCGGCGCGACCGTCTTCCACACGATCGATGTCCTCGCCGGGATCACGATGGCCCAGGTCGTTCGGCCCGGCGCGCCGGTCCTGTTCGGCGGCGCGCCCGCGACCTTCCACATGAAGATCGCGTCGTCGCCGATGGCGGCGATCGAGGCGCTTCAGCTCGACGTCGCCTATGTCGAGGTCGCGAAGCGGCTCGGCCTGCCGACCCAGTCGTACATGGCCCTATCGGATGCGAAGACGCTCGATGCCCAGGCCGGAGCGGAGACGTTCGGGAGCGCGCTGCTGGCGGCCCTCGCCGGCGTGAACAGCGTCAGCGGCCCGGGCATGCTCGACTTCCTGCTGGTCTTCTCCCTGCCGAAGCTCGTCTACGACGACGCGATGTGCGGCCAGGTGCTGCATTTCGTGCGGGAGGTGCGCGAGCTCGGCGACCTGCCGGTCAACGAGCTGATCGACCAGCTGATGGCCGACCAGCACCTGATCATGGCGCCGCACACGACCGAGCACTGGCCGCAGGAGCTGTTCCTGCCTTCGACGCTGATCGACCGCGACAACCGCGAGGCGTGGACGAAGGCCGGGGCGAAGGAGATCGACGAGCGGGCGACCGACGACGTGAATCGCCGGCTGAGCGCCTACCGCCAGCTGGAGACGGACCCGGCGATCGATACCGAGCTGCAACGGATCCTCCGCGCAGGGCTGGTCGACCAGACGGAGCTGCCGCTCGTGCCGCCGGCGCCGGAGCCGGCGACGGAGGAGTCGGGGCCCGTGCGCCGCCACAATCGCCGTCGCGAGCGGGCCTAGGCGCGTCGACGCGGCCGTTGCGCCTCGTCCACCGTCGCGCAGGCCTCGGTGACCAGGACTGCAAGCTCGGGCGCTCGATCAGGCCTCGACCACCGTCAGGTCGACCGGCAGCCGGTGGAACCGCCCGAACGCCTCGGCATCGTCGGCGAGCGCGTCACGCTCCGTCGATGTCAGCGGGAGCAGCAACGTCACCGTGACGCTCGCTCGCTGCGCACCCAGCGCCCGTCGCCAGCCGCCCACCACCAGGCCGTCACGGACGACGATGTGCACCCCGAGCACATCGGCCACGGTCCGGGCCTTCGGCAGCGCCGGGTCGAAGATCGGGTCATAGTCGGTGTACGAGCCCAGATACTCGTCGTAGTTCGAGAGCAGCCGGACGAACGGCTCCGTGACGGGACCCGGGTCGAACGCGTCCGGCGGCCGCCCAATACGCCTTCCCGTCCATCGTCCGGCCCTCGAGCGCGTCGCCTGCCAACTCGATCCCGCGCCGCACGTCGGTCACGGTCAGCCCGGACCACCACGCCATGTCGTGGGCGAGCGCCGGGCCGTGGCTGGTGAAGTAGCGGACGCTCAGCTCGCGAAGGGAATCCTCCGCGGTCCGAGCTGCCGCCGGTGGGATCCGGTCCCGGACGAGCTGATAGGTGAACTGCTTGCCCCGGCGCGGCCCGCTGCAGATGAGCGCGTCGAGCTCCGCGTTCATCAGGACGTGGCCGAGGGTGTTCGGGTCCAGGAATGGGACGTCCGCGGCAACGAGGGCCGCGCGGAGCTCGTCGCGCGTCCGAGCGTGGCCGTCCGCGAGCGCGTTCTCGATGACGCCGATCGTTCGTTCGAAGTCGGCGCGGTCCAGCCCGAGACGACGCTGACCGACGAGATCGTTGGCCCGCCGGACCCGTGGCCCGACGAGCGCCTCGATCCAGCGCAGCTCGTCGGGCGTGAGGAAGTGCCACGTCGGGCGTGGCCCGTGCGTCCGGGCGATCCGACCGTCGTCGAACGCCGCACCAACATCGTCGATCGTGGTCACGGGGGCCATCCGTTGCGCAACGGCCCAGAAGGCACCCGGGACGTCCTGCGACTGGACCGCCCCGAACCAGCGAACCACGTCCTGCGCGCTCGCGAACCCCGGCCCGATCAACCGGCTGTTCCGGAGCCGGGCATGGGCGATCGCGCGATTCGTCACATCCCGAGTCTACGGAACGAACCGGTCCGGTCCTGACATGCATACGATGGGATCGTGAGTCGCGCGCCCGCCGGTTGGGATGTCGACAGCCCGGTCCAGGCCGAGGTCTTCGTCGTCTGGCTCGACGACGACCGGATCCTCCTGACCGGGCCGGACGGCCCGCAGCCGTGGATCCTCCAGCTCGGGGCGACGGAGCACCCCGTCGAGGTCGTCGACCGGATCGTCCGCGATGTCGTCGGACCGCCGATCCTCGTCCACTCCACGTCGTGGCGTCGCGACCGCGATGCCGTCATCCTGAGCTTCGTGGTGGTGATCGGGCAGGAGCTGGTCGACGGGATGTCGAGCGTCCCGATCGACCGCGCCGAGCTGGCTCGCTCGACCGCGACCGCCGCGCCGGCGGACATCGCGACGAGCGCGGTCGTCGAGCACGGCCTCCGCCACCTGGCGTGGCTCGTCCAGGACGATCCCGTCGTCGCGGCGGAGCTGCCCGCGCCGTGGCACCCGCTGCTCGCGGCCTACGTCCCCGAGCCGTTCCGCAACCTGGGCTGAGGAGAACACGATGACCGATGAACCCAGCTACACGAACGCCTGTGCCTGCGGCTGGACCGTCACGGGAGGCGAGGACGAGGTCGTCGATGCGACGATCGACCACGGCCGACGGATCCACAACATGGAGGCGACGCGCGACCAGGTCCTCGCCGCCCTCCACGCGCCCAGCGCGCCCACGTCGTCGGGCGACCAGGGCGACCGGCAGACCGCGTGACCCGTCGCGCCGTCACCTACGGCTCGTACCTCGGCCTCGAGCAGCTGCTGTCGGCACAGCGGCCGCTGTCGGTCGCCGAGGACGGCCGGCCCGAGCACGACGAGCTGCTGTTCATCGTCATCCACCAGGTCTATGAGCTCTGGTTCAAGCAGCTCCTCCACGAGCTCGGCGAGGTCCAGCGGACGCTCGAGGCGGGCGACACCGACCGGACGCTCCATCTCCTGAACCGGGTCCTGAAGATCCTCAAGACCCTCGTCGCCCAGATCGACGTCCTCGAGACGATGACGCCGCTCCAGTTCACGTCCTTCCGCGACCGGCTCGAGTCCGCCTCGGGCTTCCAGTCGGCGCAGTTCCGGGAGATCGAGGCGGTCCTCGGGCGGCGCGACAGCTCGGCTCCGCGGGCCTACCCCGAGGGCTCGGCCGGACGGGAGCGGATCGAGGCCGCCCAGGGCCGGCGCTCCGTCTGGGGCTCGTTCCTCCAGTACCTCGACGCGCGCGGCCACGCCCTTGCGGAGGACGTGCTCGCGCGCGACGTCACGCTCCCTCCCGAGCCGGACCCGCGGGTCCAGGACCTCCTCGTCGCGATCTACCGCAGCGACGCCGACGCCGCCCTCGTCGCGGAACGGCTCGTCGACGTCGACGAGGGCTTCCAGGAGTGGCGCTACCGTCACGTGAAGATGGTCGAGCGGACGATCGGCACGAAGCGGGGAACGGGCGGATCCGCCGGAGTCGAGTACCTTCGCACGACGCTGTTCCAACCCGTGTTCCCCGACCTGTGGGAGATCAGGAGCCGTCTGTGACCGATCCGACGCCGACCGCACCCGCGCCGAGCCGCCCGCCGCAGCCCTCCCCCGCCGAGCTGTTCGATCGGTTCCTGCCGTTCATCGCGGTCGGGGCGATGATCGTGTCGTTCCTGCTGATGCCGCAGCCGTTCGCGATCGCGCTGATCGGCCTGATCTGGCTCGGGGCGACGCGCGTCACGAAGAACCGCAAGTTCCTCGGGCTGACGCTGACCGAGGCATTGGCCTGGTCGGCCACGATCGTGATCGGGTTCCTCGCGCTCGCGTTGTCCTCTACTCGCTGGGCGCGCGCGTCGCCTGAGCGACGGCCGCGCCGCGGGCGTCAGTGGTGCGGGGCGGAGGACCGCTGGACCATCTGGGCGAGCTGCTCGAGCAACGACCAGGCGACCTCGGCATCGCCCTGGACGAAGGCGCGGAAGTCCCAGAGCGTCATCACATAGGTCGTCAGCTCGGTCTCCGCGGTCACCGTGGCCGTCCGGACGCGATCGGCGATCAGGGCCACCGCACCGAAGTGGCTTCCGGGTCCGAGGCGCGAGACCTCGTTCCCGTCGACCGTCACGACCGCCGTGCCGGCGCCGATGACGAAGAACCCGATCCCACGGTCGTCGCCCTGGCGGACGACGACGGCGCCGGCCGGGAACGTCCGCTCCGAGAAGTCCTTGGCAAGCTTCTCGAGGTGCTTCCGATCCAGGCTCGAGAGCATGGGCACCTGGGCAAGGGCATCAACCACGTTCGTCGACATGCGCGGGATGCTCGGCATCGGCGACCGGTCTGTCAATGGCGAGTTTCAACGCGGAACGCCGCAACCGCGGATTTCCGCCGGCTGTCCCCCGGCTGATACTTGGCGCATGGAAGATGGGACCGGCGCCACGCCGCACGAGGAGCGTTACGACAACGGCGCCGTGAAGCTTCGCGGCTCGCATCTCGACGGCGAGATGCACGGCGATTGGGCCTTCTTCCGCCGCGACGGCTCGCTCATGCGCTCGGGAGCGTTCGATCGCGGGCGCCAGGTCGGCGTCTGGACGACGTTCGACCGATCCGGGGCGGTCGTGAAGGCGACGGACTTCGGCGAGGGCCGCCCCTAGGCGGGGAACGGCTCGGTCGCGAGCCAGCGTCCGCCGTCGCCGGGGACGAGCACGCGGTGACGGCCCGACGCGAGATCCCACTCGTTGCGCGTGAACCGCGTCTGGTCGTCGCCGAGCAGGATCAGGACATGGGCCGGCGAGCCGCGGCCGACCAGGTGGCCGTGGTCGTGGACGTCATCCGGCGGCAGCATCGTGGCAACCTCGGCGCCGGCGAGGGCCAGATCCTCGGCGAGCTCGACCCGTGGGGCGGCGCCCTCGTCGTGGACGACGCGCCATCGCCGGTGGGTCTCGAGTCCGACGATCGGGCTGATCGCGACCCAGGTGCCGTGATCGTGGACCGCGCTCATCTGGCCCGCCCGGCGGTGGACGATCATCAGCCGCGGCCCGCTGGTCGGGGCATGGATCGGCAGCGCTCCGGCCGTGTTGCCGAGACGATCCACCCAACGTGACAGGTAGTCCGTGTCGGCGGCGAGCGCCGAGAGCGCGGCGCCAATGGCCGTCAGCTCCACGGGCGTTCCCGACGCGGGCGCGGAGATCCGTTCGAACAGGTCGCGGACCGGCTGGTCGAGGACGACGGTCGACATCAGCCGACGCGCTCCACCCACTGGCTGCGCCACGCCGGCGCCTCGAGCGGCGGCGCGAAGTACCAGGTCTCTCGGTGGATCCTGCCGTCGCGTAGCTCGATGAGGGCGACGGCGAACCAGGCGGAGCCGTCCGGATAGGCGGCCGTTCCATCCGCCCACCAGGTGTCACCGTTGCCGATGATCCGCTCGATCGTGAACGCCGGGGTCATCACATAGCGATCCTCAGTCCCGATGACGCGGATGTCGCCGGCCTCGGGCAGTCCGCCGGGCCAGTTGTCCATGATCGCCCGGTCGTTGACGTCGCCGCGAACCCGCTCGCCCGACTGGGGCCACTCCTCGGTCCAGTCGGGGCCGCGCATGGCACCGACCGCGTCGTAGTCATGCGCTCGATGCGCGGCCACGTAGCGGCGGACGATCTCCTCATTCGATGGCGTGCTCACACGCTGCCCTCCTCAGGCGCTCCGATCTCGCGCTTCCGGCGTGCAACGAAGTCTGCAATGGCCTCGGCCCGGCCCGCCTCCATCGGGGGCGCCTCGTACTCAGCGAGGAGCCGCTTCCAGATCCCGTTCGCCCGGTCCGTCGCGGTCCGTCGACCGTCGTCCGCCCAGGTCTCGTAGTTTCGCCAGTCGGACAGGATCGGCCGGTAGAAGGCCGTCTCGTATCGCTCGAGCGTATGCGCGGACCCGAAGAAGTGCCCGCCGGGCCCGACCTCGGCGATCGCGTCGAGCCCGAGCGATGCCTCGTCGACCGCCAACGGCTGCAGGACCTCCGACATCATCTGGAGGATCTCGGCGTCGACGATCAGCTTCTCGTACGACGCCGTGAGCCCGCCCTCGAGCCAGCCCGCGCCCTGGTAGAGCAGGTTGACGCCGCCCATCACCGCGCCCCAGACGGCCATCTCGGATTCGTAGGCAGCCTGCGCGTCGACGACGACCGATGCGGTCGCGTTGGACGATCGCCACGGCAGCCGATAGCGCCGCGCCATCTGCCCCGAGGCGATGGCTCCCTTCACGTACTCCGGCGTCCCGAATGCCGGCGAGCCGGTCCGCATGTCGACGTTCGAGGTGAACGCGCCGTACACGACGGGCGCGCCGCGCCGGACGATCTGGGTCAGCACGACGCAGAACAGGGCCTCCGCGTTCTGCTGCGCGATCGCTGCGGCGAGCGTGACCGGCGTCATCGCGCCCGCGAGCGTGAACGGGGTCGCCACGACCGCCTGGCCGGCCTCGGCCATCGCGATCAGGCCGTCGCTCATCGGGCCGTCGAGCCGAAGCGGCGAGTTCGTGTTGATGATCGTGATCAGGGACGGCTCGCCGACGAGCTCATCGCGGGTGACGCCGCGGGCCCGCGCCGACGACCTCCAGCGCGTCCTCCACCACGGTCGACCCGAAGCCGAGGCAGTGCCACGTCTTGTCGAGCGTCGTCGCGAGGCAGGCGTACATGTCGAGATGTCGCGTCTCGACCGGGAGGTCCGTGGGCTCGAGCGGCCCGCCGGCCTCCTGGTGGATCACGTTCAGCGTGCGAGATCAGGGCCACGTAGTCCTGGAAGTCCCGCCAGTTGCCCGGCCGCCGGCCGCGATCGAGATCAGTGACGAACGCCGGGCCGCCCACCGACGAGAAGACGAGGTGGCGCCCGCCGAGCACGACGTCGCGTTCGGGGTTCCGGGCGTGCAGCGAGAACTCCGCAGGAGCGGTGGCGATCGTCTCCTCCACGAGCCCCGGATCCAGCCGGACCCGTCGGGCATCCCGATCGACGTCCGCGCCGGCGGCGGCCAGCCGGTCGATCGCCCGGGCACCGAGGACCTCGACCCCGACCTCTGCGAGGATCCGGAGCGACGCCCGATGGATCTCCTCGACGTGATCGGCCGACAGCACCTCGAGCGGGGTGAACGGGCTCGTCAGCGTGCGGAAGGGCAGCTGCGGGATCCCGCCCGCCGTCCGGCGTGGGCGCCGCCGAACCGCGTCGGCGGTCACTCGGTCGGCCGGTTGGGCGGCGTCGGGAACATCGGCCGGACGAGGCCCTCGCCTCGCCGGATCTGTTGACGAGCGACGACGCCCTGCACCATCAGCACGAGCAGGGCGATGACGACCGCGACAAGGACGACCATCGCGTGGCCCAGCGCCGTGAACTGGATCAGCGCGACCGCGACGATCGCCCCGGCGACGATGGCGTTCAGGACGTTGATGAGGAACGGCGTCGCAGCGAGCAGGTGGATGATCGTCGGCGTCCCCGGGGGCACGGCCATCGTGATGCTGATCCCGACCGGATCGTCGTGGACGCCCATGACGAAGTACGGCTCCAGGTCCGGCGCCATCTCGAGATAGGCCCCGCGGATCCGGTTCATCCCGTAGATCGTCATCGCGTCGTGGTAGTTCGCCGCGCTCATCCGGGCCAGCGTCCCGATCCCGATGAACAGCTCGACCGGCAGGATCACGAGCGCGAACGCGAAGAATGCGTCGCCGAAGTGATCGATGCCGCCGATCAACCCCAAGGCGACGAGAGACCCGGTCAACGTCGAGAGGTACATGCCGGCGCGAGTGAAGCTCTCGTTCCACGCGAGGGAGCGCGACGCGAGCAGCGACCAGTGCTCCGTCGTCAGGATCTGGAGGCGGATCTGGACGGGCGTCGGCCCGGAACCGGACGCCGAGTCGCCATGCGACGGTGGAGTCGGAGCCGGCTCTGCCGGCGGAGCGGGGTTACGGTCGAACGTCATTTGTCGGCTCCGGGGATCTCGAAGCGCCAGGAGCGCCCGGACCGCCCCGGCCGCCGGGCGGTTCGATGACGCCGAGCTGGATCATCGCGGTCAGGTCGTCCCGGTTGGCCCAATGCTCAGCGAGCCTTCCGTCCTCGACACGGAACCAGTGGCTCTGGGTGCCGTCAAACGGCCGACCGGTAGGCGGAATCACGCCGTTGAGGGGGCCGAGGTTCGTCCCGCTCGATCGGATCCGAGCCGCGACCAGGTCGCCATCGGCGACCACGGCCTCCACCACCATCTGCAGGTCCGGGAACTGGGCGAGAAGCCATTCGGCGGTCTCGCGCAAGTGAGCTGGACCGTTGACGACGCCTGGCTCCTCCCTCCCGAACGGGGCCACGGCATGCTCGACGTAGTGGTCCCTGGCGATCTCCGCGCAGGCGGCAACGTCATGCCGATTGAAGACCCCGACCCAGCGATCCACGAGCTCCACGTTGGATGGCAACGACCCGTCCTCCTTGCACGCCGGGCACGCTCCTGCCGGCCGGATTGGGCCATTGCAGTATCGGCGGCGGCGATCCAGGTGTTCAGGCGGACTCGGCGGCCGCGACCAGATGCTCGGCTGCTTCGGTGACTTGGTCTCGGTTCACGTCGAGGTGCGTGACCGCCCGGATCGTCCGGGCATTGAAGGCGACGACCAGGACGCCGGTGTCGCGCGCGCGGGCGACGATGGCGGGCGCGTCCGGGGCGCCCTCCGCGGTCCGGAAGACGACGATGTTGGTCTGGACCGACGTCGGGTCGAGCTCCAGTGCCGGCGACGCCGCGACGCGCTCGGCGAGGAGCCGGGCGTTCGCATGGTCCTCGACCAGCCGATCCAGATGGTGGTCCAGGGCGTAGTCCGCGGCGGCCGCGAAGAACCCGGCCTGGCGCATCGCCCCGCCGGCCATCCGTCGAAAGCGGACGGTGGCGTCGATCATCGCTCGCGCACCGGCCAGCATCGAGCCGCCGGGCGCACCGAGGCCCTTGGAGAACGCCACGCTGACGACATCGAAGGGCCGGGCGAGGGCTGCGATGTCCACGCCCAGCGCCGCTGCGGCATTCCAGAGTCGCGCCCCGTCGAGGAACGTCGCGAGAGTGTTCGCCCGCGCTGCATCCACGACGACCTGCTGCTCCGCGACCGTCCACACCACACCGCCGGCCCGGTTGTGGGTGTTCTCGACGTCCACCACCGTCGTCGGCGGCTGGAGCATGTGCCCGCGCGGCTTGCGAACCGCGAGCATATCGTCGGCGGTGAACCGCCCGCCCGCGCCGATCTCGGTCAGCTGGACGCCGCTCGTCGCCGCCGCGCCGCCTGTCTCATGCCAGAGGACGTGCGCCTCGCGCGGCACGAGCACCTCGTCGCCCGGCCGCGTCAGCGTCCGGAGCGCGACCTGGTTCGCCATCGTCCCGGTCGGAAACCAGAGGGCCGCTTCGTGGCCCAGCATCGCCGCGACCCGTTCCTGGAGCCGGTTGATCGACGGGTCCTCGCCGAACTGGTCGTCGCCGACCTCGGCACGGGTCATCGCCTCACGCATCGCCGGCGTCGGTCGGGTGACGGTGTCCGAGCGGAGGTCGATGAACGGTGGGGCGGTCACGGCCGAAGCGTACGACGGCGAGGGGTTGGCGTAGGCTCTGTCCCATGCCCCTCGACCGCCCGATCTTCGGTCGCGACGTGCCCGATGCGGCCTGGCGCCCGAGTCGCGCGCTGCTGCGCACATCGCGGCTCGCGACCTTCCTCCGGGCGACGGGCGAGCCCGACCTCGAGGCCCTCCAGGCACGCGCGGTCGCGGATCCGGCCTGGTTCTGGGGCGCCGCGGCGGACGATCTCGGGCTGACGTGGGCGCGACAGCCGGACCAGGTCATGGATGCCAGTGGCGGACCCGAGTGGACGCGATGGTGGCGAGGCGGAGCGTTCAACCACGCCGACGCGTCAACTGCGCCTCGGGCCGCCCGCGACCCGTCCGGCGAGGCCGTCGCCTGGACGGGCGAGGACGGCGAGTTCCGGCGGCTGACGAACGCGGCGCTGCTCGACTACACCGTCGCGGCGGCGCGGATGTTCCGCGAGGCCGGTGTCCGCCCGGGCGATCGCGTCGGGATCTTCCTGCCGATGCTCGTCGAGACAGTCATCGCGACGCTGGCCCTTGGCCGGATCGGCGCGATCTTCACGCCGATCTTCTCCGGCTACGGCGCCCCGGCCGTCGCGGCCCGGCTGCGCGACTGCGAGGCGACCCTCTTGGTGACCGCCGACGGCTTCTTCCGGCGCGGCGCGATCGTGCCGATGAAGGCCGTGGCCGACGAGGCGGTGGCCCTCGCGCCGTCGGTGGGCCGGGTCATCGTCGTGCGCCGGCTCGGCGTCCGTGCCCCCGCGCCGCCGTGGAACGCGGAGCGCGACCGCTGGTGGGACGCGTCCGTCGACGCCGCGCGTGCGGCCATGCGTGAGGACGGCGAGCCGGAGGTCGCCGAGGCCACGGACCCCGAGACGCCGTACATGCTCATCTACACCTCGGGCACGACCGGCAAGCCGAAGGGCGCGGTCCACGTCCACGGCGGCTTCCCGATCAAGGCCGCCCAGGACCTCGCCCACACGTTCGACCTGCGGCCCGGCGACGCCCTGTTCTGGTTCACGGATCTCGGTTGGATGATGGGGCCGTGGGCGATCTCCGGATCGCTCCTGCTCGGGGCCCGCCTCCTCCTGTACGAAGGCGCGCCGGACCATCCGGGACCCGATCGCCTGTGGGATCTCGTCGCGCGTCACCGGGTGACGCACCTCGGGCTCAGCCCCACGGTCGTCCGTGCGTTGATCCCGCACGGCGTGGAGCCGGTCCGATCGCACGACCTGCGGCGGCTGCGCGTGCTCGGCTCGACGGGGGAGCCGTGGGATCCCGAGAGCTGGTGGTGGTACTTCCGCGAGGTTGGCAGCGGGCGCTGCCCGGTCGTGAACTACTCGGGCGGCACCGAGGTCGCCGGCGGCATCGTCGGCTGCAACCTGCTCACGCCGATCAAGCCGACCTCGTTCAACGGCCCGTGCCCCGGAACCGCGGCGGATGTTGCCGGCCCGGACGGCCGATCGCTGCGCGGCGCGGTCGGCGAGCTCGTCATCCGGGCTCCGCAGCCGGGAATGACGCGGGGCTTCTGGCAGGATCCGGATCGGTACGTCGAGACGTACTGGAGCCGGATCCCCGGAACGTGGGTCCACGGCGACTGGGCGATCGTCGACGACGACGGCTACTGGTACATCCGGGGCCGATCGGACGACACCCTCAAGGTCGCGGGCAAGCGCGTCGGACCGGCCGAGGTGGAGGCCGCGGCCACGGCCCACCCCGCGGTCGTCGAGGCTGCCGCGATCGGCATCCCTCACGCGATCAAGGGCGAGACGATCGTCGTCGTCTGCACGATCCGGCGCGGCGAGACGGACGACGAGTCGCTTCGTGCGGCGATCGCCAGGCGCGTCGTCGACGACCTCGGCAAGACGCTTCGACCCGAGACCGTGGCCGTGGTCCCCGCACTGCCGAAGACGCGGTCGGGCAAGATCATGCGGCGCGTGGTCCGGGCCGCCTGGCTCGGGCTGGATCCGGGCGATCTCTCGGCGCTCGACGATCCGTCGACGATCGAGGCGATCCGGCGGGCCGGCCCGATCGGCGCCGGCGGCTGAGGCCACGGGTCAAGTAGCGAACAAGAGGACGGATCGACCGATGAGCGTTGCGATCGACAAGGACATCGTCGGCTGGGACGACCTCGCCGGGATGGTGGCGGACCTGGCCGAGCAGGTTCGCGGCGACTACGACGTCATGCTCGCGATCACCCGCGGTGGGCTGGTCCCCGCCGGGATGCTCGCGTACCGCCTCGGGATCCGGAACATCCTCGTCGCGGCCGTCGAGTACTACGACGACGAGGGCCATCCCGGGCCCAAGCCGACGTTCCTCCAGTTCCCGGCCGACCCGCAGCTTCGCGGCCAGCGGGTCCTGATCGTCGACGAGGTCTGGGACAGCGGGACGACGATCCACGCCGTCACCGAGCGCGTCCGCCAGGCGGGCGGGCGGCCGACGACGGCCGTCCTCCACTACAAGCCGGCGCACTCCCGCGTTCCCGGCACGCCGGACTTCCACGTCGTCACGACGGATCGCTGGGTCGTCTATCCGTTCAAGGCCGGAAACTGACCCGGGCCGAAACCTGACCTCAGGTCAAGCTTGTCGATGAGGAACCCTGCACACCGCCGTCCCTGATCGAGGACACTTGGACGGCGCAGGAGGGACCCGATGACTCGTACGCTGATCCTTGTCGGCACGCGCAAGGGCGCGTTCATCCTCGACGGCGGGCGCGACCGCAGGACATGGTCGATCTCGGAGCCCCTGTGCGAGGGCTGGCCGATCCACGACCTCCAGTGGGACCCCGCCACGGGCTCGATCTATGCGGGTGGCGGCTCGGCGTGGTATGGGGCCGCGGTGTTCCGCTCCGATGACCTCGGGGGCAGTTGGACTCACTCGTCCGAGGGCATCACCTACGGCGACGACGGCCCGTCGATCCCGACCGTCTGGAACGTGACCCCGGCCCACGGCTCCATCTTTGCGGGCGTGGAACCTGCGGGTCTCTTCCGGAGCGACGACGGCGGAGCGACATGGTCGCATGTGTCCGCCCTCCGTGACCATCCGAGCCGGACGGAGCCGGGCTGGTCGCCGGGCGCCGGCGGCCTGATCTGCCACACGATCGTCCCTCACCCGACCGATGCCGAGAAGATGTGGATCGCCATCAGCGCGGTCGGGACGTTCGCCACCGAGGACGGCGGGGCGAGCTGGGAAGCGCGCAACCGCGGCGTCGTCGCGTGCTTCCAGCCCGATCCCCACCCGGAGACCGGCCAATGCGTCCACAAGCTCGTGATGGCGTCCGGCGAGCCCGACAGCCTGTACCAGCAGAACCACTGCGGCGTCTTCCGGTCGCGCGACGCCGGCCACAGCTGGGACGACATCAGCGGCGGCCTGTCCTCGGAGTTCGGGTTCGTCATGGGGACCCATCCGCGCGATCCGGCGACCGCCTGGGTGATCCCGCTGAGCCATCCGGAGGAGGGCCGGATCGCCCCCGACGGCGCGCTCGCGGTCTGGCGGACGCGTGACCGCGGCGACAGCTGGGAGCGCCAATCCGCGGGTCTCCCCCAGGAGAACGCCTACGTGGCGGTCCTCCGCGAAGCGCTCTCGGTCGATCGCGGCGATCCGGCGGGGATCTACTTCGGCACGAGCACCGGGCAGCTCTACGGCTCGGTCGACGAGGGCGCCTCGTGGCAGCGGATCGCCGACAACCTGCCGTCGATCTGGGGCGTCCAGGCGATCGAGGTCGACTGAGGACCGGACCGTGGCGGTGACCGTGATCCTGCCGCGCTCGCTCGTGTCGCTCATCCCCGGCACGAGCCGCTCCACGGAAGTGGTCGCCTCGAGCGTCGCCGAAGCGATCGACCGGCTCGACGAGCTGACGCCCGGTCTCCGCAACCGGATCGTCGACAGTGGACCGGCGATTCGACGGCACATCAACGTCTTCGTCGACGGAGAGATGGCCGAGCTCGACACGAGCCTGCCACCGAACGCGACGATCCATGTGATTCCGGCCGTCTCGGGCGGCTGATTCCGACGATCCCGCCGACCAGGCGACGCCCCGAGACGCCGAGCAAGGCGCGCCTCAGCCGACCCGGCTGAGCTCCCGGGCAAGCGGATCGAACGGGTCCGAGCGCTCCGCCACCGCGTCGGCGCCGAGGCGGGTGTTCGCCCGGTGCGACGGCGCGTCGCCGACGACGACCCGCCAGCCCTCGTCCGCCAGGCGCTCGAGCGTCCGGAGGGCCGCCTCGGCCGTGGCCCGGGCGTGCGCCAGCGCGGCACCGGTCAGGACGCTGGGCTCGAATGCCGAGCCGCGCTCCGCGGCGACGTGGGCCGCCACCCGAGCCCCGTGGATCGTTCGGCGGTCCGGGCGCTGGCGGACGATGGCCGCCGTCGCATCGGCGGGCTGGACGGCCGTCACGAGGGCCGGCCACAGCCCGGCCGCCGGTCCGTCGATCAAGCGCGGCTCGTCGAACACGATCTCGTGCTCCGGCAGGAGGGCCCGGCGCAGCCCGACCTCGCCCGCCGCCCGGGTCACCGGCTCGCTCTCCTCGGCCAGCCACGGGGTGATCCCGCCGATGAGGATCTGGTCGTTCGACAACCCGTTCCCGCGGGCGACGGCCACGCCGACGAGCTGGAGGGCCAGCGCGCGACCGGCGCGCACCGCCGCTTCGGACGGGACCCCGCGGTCCAGGTCCGGCCCGACGACGAGCGGCCCGGCACCGATCACCACCGCCACGCCGGACCGCGCCAGCAGCGCCTGGCTGAAGGCATGGTCAGCGAGCGCGCGATCGGGCGCGACGTGGCCGTCGACGATCTCGCCGAGCGGGTCGGAGCGGGCGACGTCGATCCGCTCGAAGCCCGCGACGACCGCGCCCTCCGGGGCCCCGAGCGGTGCGGTGACCATCCCGAGCCGGACGTAGCCGCGCCGCTGGGCGGCGGCCTCATCCAGTGCGCGCCGCAGCCCCCCGAGCGCTCGCTGGCTTCCGGACGGGGCCTGCTCCAGGGCATCCGCGCCGGCGGACGAGCTCGTCCGCGGCCGCCACGTGGGGACCTCGACGCCCGCTCGCTTCAGGCGGTCGCTCAGCTCCCGGCCGATCGGCACCTCGACCTCGAGCAGGTCCGCCCCGGCGTCGACCGCACTTCGGGCCTCGTCGAGCGCACCCGCCAGGTCCGGCTCGCCGATCGCCGCCCCGATCCACGGCCGACGTGGCTCCCCGAAGACGTCGATCAGCTCCGCACGGGCGGTCCGGTTCGCATCGATCCGCTCGATCGCTGCGGCCACGAGACGGCCGGCCTCTTCCTCGGCGATCGCCCGCCGATCCGGCTCGCGGAGCAGTGCCGCCTCCATCCCGAGATCGACCGCACCCGACGCGACGTCGAGGGCGAGGCGCTGCGGGTCGAGGTCGTACTCGGCGAGGGCCATCGCGAAGGGGAGGACGATCCCGCCGCCGAGCCGATCACGGCCGCCCTCGAGGTAGCGGTCCACAACGGCCCAGGCGAGCGGCCGTCCGGCGCCATCGAGACCGCTGATGCCGAACATCCGGAGGAGTGCTCGCTCACGGCCGACGGTCGTCGACCCGCGGGCCCGGGCCGCCCAGGCACCGGCCAGCGTCTCGGCGCGCTCCTTCAGGCGGTCGAGGGGTCCGAGGTCCACGGCCATGGCCGAAGGATGCCTCTTCCGGGACGCCGCTGCGCGGCGCGTTTCGGGGGCGATGGCGTCAGCCGCCGTCGGGCACGGGCTCGGTAGCCCGTTCGCGCGCCGGCTCCCCGATCCAGACGTGTCCATCCCGGAACCGCTCGGCCTTCCAGATCGGCGCGCGAGCCTTCGTCTCGTCGATCGCGTAGCGGACCGCCCGGAACGCGGCGTCGCGGTGAGGAGCAACCGCGACGATCGCGATGCTCGCCTCGCCGAGGGTGACCTCACCGGTTCGATGGACGATCGCCAGCCGGTCCACACCGAACCGCTCCGCGATCTCGTCGGCGATCGTCGCGAGGACGCGGAGCGGCCATCGTCTCGTGGGCCTCGTAGCCCAGGGACTCGACCGAGCGGCCCGCATGCCGGGCCGCCTCCGCTTCCTGGCCCGGTGCCGGCGTGCCGGGCGAGACGCGCGTCCGGCCGAGGAACCCGACGACCGCGCCGTCCTGGTCGGTGGCCAGGCGGTCCTCCAGGTCGGCGAGGATCGTCCGCGCCAGGGCCGTCTCGACGATCTCGAGGATCCGCGTCTCCGCGCCTCCGCTGACCGGCGGAATGAAGGCGACCTCGTCCCGATCGTCGAGGACCGTCGCCGCATCCGCATAGTCGCCGTTGCGCGCGAACCGCACGGACGCCCGGCCCGGCGCCAGCGCGGGATGCAGGGCGACGACGGCGTCCCAGGCATCGGCGACGGTCGAGCCCGTGGACAGGTCGACGGCGACCTCGCGCGAGCCGGCGAGCTCACGCTGGATCGCGAAGAGGCGGACCCGGACCCGGATCGCCGGCTCGGACGAGACGGGCACCCCGGAGCCGGCCGCGCGTGCCGTGCTCTCAGCCACGGAACCCGGCGAGGAGCAGGCCATCGCCCACGGGCAGGATCGTCGACTGGAAGCGCCGGTCGGCGAGGACCGCGGCATCGAAGGCGCGGAGGGCGGCCGTGTCCACGTCGCCGGCGGGCGGCTCGACGACCCGGCCGCTCCAGAGGACGTTGTCGGCGACGACCAGCGCTCCCGGGGCGAGGCGGGGGATCAGGGCCTCGAGGTATCCCTCGTACTCGGGCTTCAGCGCGTCGATGAAGGCGAGGTCGAACGGCCCGGCGAGGGCCGGCTCGTTCGCGGCAAAGGCGTCGAGGGCCCTCGCGGTCACGACCGTGATCCGGCCGTCGGCGATGCCGGCGTCGCGCCACCAGCCACGCGCGCGGTCGGTCCGCGACCGGTCGGGATCGATCGTCACGATCGTCCCGTCGACCGGCTGGCCGAGCGCCAGCCACAGCGTCGAGTAGCCGAATGCCGTCCCGACCTCGACGATCCGCGGCCGCCCGGCGGCGAGGGCCGCCAGGATCCGACCCGAATCGCGGTCGACGATCGGGATCCGCTCGCCGCCTTCCGTGGCCGCGGACTCGATCGCCGCGAGCGCCGGCGCGAGCGGCCGCGCCAGCGTCTCGATCCAGTCGACCTCACGCGCTCCGGGGAGCCAGCCTCGATCGTTCTTCATCCCGTCCTCTGTGCTGCTGCGGTTGGGGCCCGTGGCCTCGCCCGGTCTCAGACGAGGAGGCCTGCACCGAAATAGAGGCCCGCGGCGAGGATCGTCCCGGCCGCGATGGTCCCGACGTTGATGTAGAGCAGCCCGGTCGCCGACTCCATCGATCGGGTCCGGGCCGTCTGGACCGCGGCCCAGGAGACGATGAGCGGGAAGATCAGCCCGACGATCAGGCGGAGCCAGACGAACAGCGCCCATGGCCCCACCAGCACGGCGAACGGGCCGCCGCCCCCCGGACCGGCACCCGTCGAGACCCAGACCCCGAACAGGACGACCTGGAGGGCGACCACCGCGAGGAGCCCGCGTGAGATCAGGATCAGCGGGGCCTCGGGGAGCTTCGGCGTGACGAGGTACCAGTGGCCGAGGATCATCGCCGCGAAGACCCCGCCCGTCACGATCGCGAGCACGCCGAGCTGGAGGAGGAGGGGCACCGCGAACAACGTCCCGCCGCCCCAGGCGAGCGCCCCGAAGACGAGGGTTGCGGCAGCGGCACCGACGCCGGCGATCGCGAGCCAGGTCGCCCGCCGTCTCCGGGAGAGGGCGACGACGTAGAGGGCCGCCAGCACGCAGAACGCGGCAAGGGCGATGCGTCGCGGGGTGTCGAAGGTCGGGTCGAGCCGGATTGGCGACCCGGGTCCGGGGATCGGCAACGCCTGGTCCGACAGGTAGGCGAGGACGCCGATGACGACGGCACAGGTCGCGGTGAAGGCGAGGAACCCGCGGGTCGCCTCGGTCCGGAACCGGGCGACCACCACGGCCACGAACGAACCGATCGCCAGGCCGGTCAGGACCGTCCAGTTGATGAACGCGAGGTTCTCGGCGATCCGTTCGGCGGGCACCGGTCGAGTGTAGCCGAGGCACCCGCGATGACCGTCGCGGGTGCCCGATCTGGCCGTCGGCCGGACCGGGCTCGCACCCGGTCCGGACCGTGGGTCAGGCGACTCGATCAGGCATAGCGATGCGGCAGCAGGCGTCCGTTGTCGATGAACCGCCACGGATTCACGCGATACGAGCCACGGGCCCACGGCCGGCCGTGCCAGACCTCGACGTGAAGGTGCGGGCCCGACGCGCAGCCGGTCCGGCCGATGTAGCCGATCGTCTCGGAGCCGCCGGTGACGATCTCGCCGCGATGCGTCGAGAGCGCGCTCAGGTGGTAGTAGGCCGAGTAGAGGCCGTGGCCGTGGTAGACCCAGACCTGGCGACCACCGCAATTGTTCTTCCAGCCGGCGAACACGGTGCGGCCGGAGCGAATTGGCACGACGCGGATGCCCTTGTGGGCCGCGATGTCGATCGCCGGATGATGGCGGCTGGCCCACTGGCTGACGAAGGCCGTGTGGCTGGCCACGGGCCAGGCCGCGAAGGCACTGGCCGGGAGGATGATCGCCGCGAACGAGGCAACGATGAGTGCACGGGTGAGCTTGCGCATGACGAGGTGATGGGCGCGCGCCGAGGCGGTGCCCTGCTCCTTTCTGCCGGACGGCGCGCGCAGACACGCGCACCGACGATCTGACGACCGCGCCCGGCCGGGCAGGAGGACACGCGCGGTGACGCACGCGCACCAGGGCGGCGGATGAACGGCCGGTCCACCGGGCTCGAGCGCGCCGAAGCGGCGATGAGCCCTCTGGGGATGGTGGCCGGGCGGAAGTCTGCCATGCCGCCCCGGATTTGTCAGATGGCCCCACCTCGGGCCTGCACGTCGTCACGTTGCGCGCGATGATCGGCCCGACAGTTGACCGGCCGCCGGCCCTTGCTCGGGCGGCCCGATCCGTGGAGGTCCGACCGCGATGGCACTACCGGGCAGCACGACGTTCACCTGGTACGGGCACTCCTGCTGGGAGGTCTTCACCCCCGGCGGCCGGACGATCCTCTTTGACCCGTGGTTCGGGAACCCCTGGAGCCCCAAGGCGCCGGAGACCGTCGAGCGCTGCGACCTCCTGCTCGTGACCCACGGCCATGGCGACCACCTCGGTGACGCCCTCTCGATCGCGAGCCGGACGCGACCGACGTGGCCGTGCATCCACGAGATGAGCCTGTGGCTCGCCCGGAACTACGCCCATCCGGACCAGCTGGTCGGGTTCAACAAGGGCGGCACGGTCGAGATCTCCGGGATCAAGGTCACGATGGTCCGCGCGGAGCACTCGTCGGGTGACATCTACGGCACGGCCGAGTCGGCGATCTACCTCGGCGAGCCGGTCGGCTTCGTGGTCGAGGTCGAGGACGGCAGTCGGTTCTACTTCGCCGGCGATACGGACGTCTTCTCCGACATGCGCCTGATCGGCGAGCGGTTCCGACCGTCCGTCGCCTTCCTGCCGATCGGCGGCCACTACACGATGGATCCGGCGGGGGCCGCCATGGCGACCGAGATGCTCGGCGTCAACGACGTTGTGCCGATGCACTTCGGGACGTTCCCGATCCTCGACGGGACGCCCGATGCGCTTCGGTCCGCGCTGTCGGCCCGTGGCCTCGGCCACGTGGAGGTCCACGTGGCGACGCCGGGCGGCAGTCCCGCCTGAGGCTCGCCGTTGGTGGTGCCGACAGTCACCGAGCCGCGATGGGTCGGCGGTGGTCGATGACGGTCCGGTGGAGTGGCATCCCGGACCTCCGGGTGCGGCTCCCGGACCTGTTGCCCATTCCGCGCGGACGGCCGTCACCCGAGGATCGGCTCGCGACCCGTGTCACGGGCGCGACGAAGGTCCCCGTGCGGGGCCGGCAGCGAGGGGGCGAGGATGCGAACGGGATCCGCGGGCGCCGCCACGCTCCGCCATGTCGGTCTCGTCGCGCTCGAAGCGCTGCTCGTCGCCGTCCTGGTCTGGATCGCCGCGATGACCCTCGCCGGAGCCGGTGAATCGAATGGGCTCGTCGGCGCGGCGCACGCCGGTCCCGATGCTGCAACCGTCAGCGTGAAACCGGCCGTGCACGGGCAGCAGGCGTTCGTCACGACGACGCACGCAGCGGACGCAGGCTGGGTCCATCTCGGCTGCGCGCAGGGCGATGCGCTGGTCCTCAGCCGCTGGGCCCGGCTCGACAGGAACGGACGGGCGGCCGTCCGCCTGGACGGGATGGCCAATTGGACGTCCGGCGACGCGTCATGCGTCGCGGAGATCGGCTACTTCTCGCCGAACGGCCGCTGGCGCGTCGACGCCGCGTCGTCGTTCATCGCCACCAGCTGAGATCAGGCCTCCGCCGCGCGGCGGCGCGTGAGCGATCCCGTTCCGGGGCCCCGGCCCCGGGCGCGAGTCGCGATCAGGAGACCGGAACGGCCGTCACGCTGGGCTCGTGCTGCGACCGCCCGACGAGTGCCGGGTCCATCACGCCCGGACCGAGGTCTCCGGCATCGTGGATCGTGACCGGCGCCTGGGCGGCAGCCGCCACTCGCTCATCCCTGGGCGGCCAGTTGCTGACGAGCTCGAACAGGGTCTCGCGGAGCTCGTCGTCCCGATCGCCGAGCGCGAGCTCGAGCAGGCGCCGAGCCCGGCCGGACACGTCCATCGGCGGGATCGCCTCGGCGACGCGGAGGATCTTGTCGACCTCGGTCCCCTCGACCCGCTCCGTCTCGTAGAAGAGGCTCTCGTGGAGCTTCTCGCCGGGACGCAGGCCGGTGAACCGGATCGGCACGCTGCCCTCGTCGTGGCCGGTCAGCTTGATCAGGTCGCGGGCCATGTCGAGGATCTTGACCGGCTCGCCCATGTCAAGGACGAACAGGTCGCCCGGGCGGCCGATCGCCGCCGCGTCGAGGATCAGCCAGCCGGCTTCCTGCATCGTCATGAAGTAGCGGGTCATCTCCGGATGGGTGATCGTGATCGGCTCGCCATTCTCCAGCTGGCTCTGGAAGATCGGCAGGACGCTGCCCGCCGAGCCGAGGACGTTGCCGAACCGGACCGCGACGTAGGCCCGACCCGTCGTCTGCGCCGCGTCCGCGACCAGCCACTCGGCGAGACGCTTGGTTGCGCCCATGACGCTCGACGGCTCGACGGCCTTGTCCGTGGAGACGAGCACGAAGCGGGGCACGTCGGCCTCGACCGCCGCCGACAGCACGGCCATCGTGCCGCCGACGTTGACCTGGACGCCCTCCGACGGGTGCTCCTCCATCATCGGCACGTGCTTGCACGCGGCGGCATGGAAGATGACGGACGGACGTGTTGACGCGATGAGTCGGGACATGACGGCCCGGCTGGCGACGTTCGCGAGGTGGACCGACAGCTCGCCGGCCCCGCGACCGTCCATCCGCCGCAGCTCGAGCTCGCGCTGGATCAGGTACAGCGGGCTCTCCGCCCGGTCGACGAGCACGAGTTTCTTCGGACGGAACGCGTAGACCTGGCGAGCCAGCTCGGACCCGATCGACCCGCCGGCGCCGGTGACCATGACGACCTGGTCGCGGATCGACTCGGCGACCTCGGGTGCGTGGGTCGTCACCTGCTCGCGGGTCAGGAGGTCCTCGACCTGGATGTCGCGGACCCGGTGGGCGTTCCACGTGCCGTCGAAGAGGCCGTGTACGGGCGGGACGGTGCGGACCTGGAGGCCGGCCTCGATCGCCTCGTCCATGATCCGCCGGATCATCTCGCCGGACGGGTTCGGGAGCGTGATGAGGAGCATGCGCGCGCCGGTGCGGCGGATCGCCTCACCGAGCTGGTCGAGGCCGCCGAGGACCGGCAGGCCGGCCACCGTGCTGCCGCGCTTCGCGGGATCCCGATCCAGGAACCCGACGGGCTTGACGCCCGCCGCGGGCTCGCGCTTCGCGGAGCGGGCCATCATCGCCCCGGCCCGGCCGGCCCCGAACAGGAGCGCGGGCGTGAGGCTGACCGTCGTCCCGCCGACGACGGCCCGAGTGCCGACCTCGCTCAGGGCGCGAAGGAGGAACCGCAGGCCCCCGACGAAGGCGAGCGTGAAGGTGAACTCGAGGATCCAGAAGGACAGCGGGAGCGGCATCGCCGCGAGGCCGGTCACCGAATACAGCCCGGCCGCCAGGATCACGCAGAGGACGCTGCCGAGGGCGGTCGCGAGGACGATCTGCGTCAGCTCCGGCACGCTCGCGTGGCTCCACAGCCGACGGCACAGGCCGAACCGGTCGTTGACGATCGGCCGGACGATCACGGGCAGGAGGAGGATCGGTCCGAACGCGGCGGCGCGGGCAGCGCCGAGCGCCTCGGCGCCGCCGAGGACGAGAGCCAGGCAGATCGACAGCACGATCAGCGCCAGGTCGATCACGAAAAGGTGCCGGCCGCGGAACGAATGGATCACCGGGATCACCCGGTCGGTGACCCAGCGGCCCACTTCATGGGCAAGAGTCACCGGAGCCAGCACGGCCTCGCGCGAGGTCATCTAGAGCCTCCAAGGACTCGGTTGGGCTTGGTCAGGATGGCTGTGGACATTGCCCACCGATCCCGGAACTGAACGAGCATTGATTGCCCCCCTGAAGCATCCCCATCAGGCCGGAGGTCCGGATTGCGTCCGGTCCCGACCCCCTGCTTCGCTCGGCGATCGTATCCATTCGGGTCATGCCTGACTAGGTGATTCGACCTAACCAGACCACTCCTTTTGGTGCACCCACGCACCGCCGAGGCACGCATTGTCGCCTGCCCGACAGGTTCGGGCGTCCGCTGGCCCAGGCGTGAGCGACGTTCCGGCCGCGACCAATCGAGCGTGCTGCTCGCGGTCGGGACGGGGGTTCTCCGGCAGGGACGTCCATGTCGCCCGATGCGTGACGCGCGATGGGACTTTCGTCCTGTGGCAGATCGGGGAGGGGTGGGGTGAGACTCGGTGCGTCCGCGCAACCACCGAATCGGCGCTGCACGAGGCCTGCGGGGCGGGCTGTCGTATGCTCCCGCTCTCAGAATCATTCGCTGGAGGAAGACACCGCGTGAACCAGGGTTCGGACGTGACGGGGAGGATCCGCCGAGTCATCGGCGAGCACGGCCATCTTCCCGTGGATATCGCGTCGGTCGATGACGAGACCGATCTCTTCCAGGCCGGAATGACCTCGCATGCCTCGGTCAACGTGATGCTCGGCCTCGAGGCGGAGTTCGACGTCGAGTTTCCGGACTCGATGCTGAAGCGGAGCGTGTTCCAGAGCATCGCCGCGATCCGCGGCGCCCTCGAGAAGCTCCAGGTCGCGGCGGCATGACGGTCGCCATCGATCGAGACCAGGCGTTCCTCGCCGCGGTCCGCCGGATCGCGGACGAGGTGTCGGGCCCGAACGCCGACGACGTCGACCGGAACGCCCGGTTCCCGCGCGAATCCATCGACGCGCTCAAGGCCGAGGGCGCGCTGTCGGCGCTGATCCCCGAGTCCCTGGGCGGCGGCGGGATCCCGCTCGAGACGGTCGCGGCGGCCTGCTATCGAGCTCGGCCGGCGATGCGGCGCGAGCGCCATGGTCTACGCGATGCACTCGATCATGGTCGCCTCCATCGTCCGCCATGGCGAAGGGACGGCCTGGTTCGACGACTATCTCCGACGCGTGGCGCGCGACCAGCGGCTCGTCGCGTCGGTCACCTCCGAGGTCGGGACCGGCGGAGATCTCGGCCGGTCGATCGCCGCGGTCACCCCGACCGACCCGGGTCGTGCTCGGTTCGAGAAGCAGGCGCCCACGGTGTCGTACGGGGCGTATGCCGACGATCTCATGACGACCCTGCGACGCAGCCCGGGGGCCGAGCCGGGCGACCAGGTCGCGGTCGTGACCTCGCGGGACGAGCACACCCTCGAGCAGACCGCGTCGTGGGATCCCCTCGGGATGCGCGGCACGTGCTCACCTGGCTATATCGTCCGCGCGGAATTCGCCGAGGACCAGGTCATGCCCGGTTCCCTCTCCCGGGTGTTGACGGAATCGATGGTGCCGATCTCGCACATCCTCTGGTCGCATCTGTGGCTCGGGATTGCCACGGACGCGTTCGATCGGGCGCGGGCGTTCGTCAAGGCGTCGGCAAAAGGCCGGCCGGACCAGCTGCCGCCAACGGCGATCAAGCTGTCGCAGCTGATGAGCGAGCTGTCGCTGCTCCGCGCCGAGGTCGGCAGCGGGCTGCGTGAGTTCGTGGACCAGGACGCGGAGGACCGTGAGGGACTATCGACGATGGCGTCGATCCTGCGGTTCAACAACCTGAAGATCGCGGCATCCGAACAGGCTCCGCGCGTCTGCCAGAGCGCCATGACGGTGTGCGGCATCGTCGGGTTCAAGAACGACACGCCGTACAGCGTCGGCCGGCACCTGCGGGACACGATGTCGGCGAGCCTGATGGTCGCCAACGACCGGATCCACGCGACGAACGCGAGTCTGCTGCTCATCGCCAAGGACGTGTGAGGTGGCCGGCTTCCGCGCGGCCTCGCCCGAGCAGGCGGCATTCCTCCATGACCTCCTCGGTGCAGGGCTCCTCGTGGAAACCGATGCGCCGGGCATCTACGGGCAGGGCCCGGGCTTCGAGCGCGTCCGCGAGGGATTCACCGACGCCGTGTCGCGACTCGCGGCCCCGGACACCGGCATCGAGGCGATGCGCTACCCGCCCCTCCTGCCGCGCTACCAGATCGAGAAGAACGGCTACCTCGCCTCGTTCCCGCACCTCGCGGGCAGCGTCTTCTCGTTCGACGGCACGGAGCTCCAGGCGGCGGACCAGGAAGCCGCAGCGGGCCGGCACGAGGACTGGAGCGGGTTCCAGTCGATGACGGACCTCGTCGTGCTGCCGGCCGCGTGCTACCCGGTCTATCCCGAGATCGCGAAGCGCGGGCCGCTCCCGGGCGACGTCACCGTCGACACCGGCAGCCAGTGGGTCTTCCGCAACGAGCCCTCGGGCGACCCCGCGCGGATGCGGATGTTCCACATGCGCGAGTTCGTCCGGATCGGCTCGCCGGAGGGGATCGCGGTCTTCCGCAACCTGTGGCTGGACCGGACGATCGGGCTGTTCGAGCGGCTCGGGCTGAACGCGACCTCGGAGATCGCCGCGGACCCGTTCTTCGGCCGCGTCGGGCGGATGCTCGCGGCGAACCAGCGCGACCAGGAGCTGAAGTTCGAGCTCGTCGCCCAGATCGGCGGGCCGGAGCCGACGGCCATTGCCTCGTTCAACTACCACCAGGACCACTTCACCCTGATCTACGACCTCGCCCTCGCGAGCGGCGCGGAGGCTCACACGGGCTGCGTCGCCTTCGGCATCGAGCGGATCACGCTCGCCCTGTTCCGGGCCAACGGGCTCGACGTCGCGGCCTGGCCGACCGAGGTCCGCAAGGAACTCTGGCCGTGAGCGCCCCGGCCACCACGATGGTCAGCCTCTTCGGCCACGACCCCGCGACCTACCAGCCGCACTTCATCCATACCGGCGAACGGACGTACATCGAGACGAACTGCTTCACCGACATCATCAGCGAGCTCCTCCACGCCCGCGGCGACGAACCCGTCGCCTCGTACGGCTCCTTCGTCCGGATGGACTTCGAGAACGACCAGTGGACGTTCTTCAAGCCGCTCGCCGTCGACATGGAGCTCCTGTACGGCCTCGACATCCACGAGATCCAGCCGTATCGCTCGATCCCGCTCCAGGTCGCCGAGCAGATCGCCCTCGGGCGGACGATGACGATCGAGCTGGACGCGTGGTACCTCCCGGACACGGCGGCGACGAGCTACGGCAATGCAAACGTGAAGACCGGCGTGATCGCCGAGGCGATCGACGTCCCCGGCGAGCGCTTCCGCTATTACCACAACGCGTCGTTGTACGAGCTGTCCGGCGCCGACTTCCGGGGCGCCTTCCGGACCGAGCCCGGCTGGGCCGGAGACGTCCTGCCGCCGTATACGGAGCTCATCCGGTTCGATGCCGGCCCCCGCCTCGAGGGCGAGGAGCTCCGCGCGGCCGCCCACGGCCTCCTCCGCGGCCATCTCGGGCGGATCGTGCCGGGCAACCCGTTCGACCGGTTCCACGAGCGGCTGACCGCCGACCTGCCGTCGCTCCTCGAGGGCGACATCGCGCTCTACCACGCCTTCACCTTCGCGACGTTCCGGATGGCCGGCGCCGGCTTCGAGCTCCTCGGATCCCACGTCGAATGGCTGCTCGGGCCGGACGGAGAGCCCGCCACCGCGGCGATGGCCCGGATCGTCGAGGGCTGCAAGGTCCTCGGGTTCAAGCTCGCCCGGCGGCGTCCCTTCGATCCGTCCGAGGCGATGCGCGGGCTCAGCGCGGCGTGGACGGAGGCGATCGACGCGCTGGACAGCGCTGTAGCCTGAAGCCCATGACGGCCACCTCGACGAGCCGGCGCATCGTCGGACCCGAGGTCGTCCCCATCGACCGGGGCTGGCAGGCCACGACCGCAGCACCGGATCCGGACCTCGGGCCCAACGACCTCGACGGGCTGTCCTGGCTGCCCGCGCGCGTGCCCGGCACGGGAGCCGGGGCCCGGAGGGACGCGGGCCTGCCGTTCGGCGACATCGACGCGGAGGACTGGTGGTTCCGGACGACCTTCGAGGCGCCGCCCGCCGGGCCCGGTGAGGAGGTCGTCCTCCGCTTCGGCGGCCTGGCGACCATCGCCGAGGTGTTCCTCAACGGGGAGTCGATCCTCCGCAGCGGCTCGATGTTCGAGGCCCACGTCGTCGACGTCGGGGCGCAGCTGCGCGGCGAGAACGAGCTCGCGATCCGGTTCGGCGCGATCGAGCCGCTCCTCGCCACGCCGCGCAAGCCGCGGGCGCGGTGGCGCACCCGACTCGTGGCCGACAACAACCTCCGCTGGATTCGGTCGACGCTGATCGGTCGGATCCCGGGCTTCGCGCCGGGACCCGCGCCGGTCGGGCCGTGGCGGCCGATCGAGCTGGAGCGTCGTCGCGGGATCGTCGTTGACGAGGTCGTGACGCGGTCCCGCGTGGACGGAGCGGACGGGATCCTCGCCGTGGAGCTGCGGATCCGGAGCCTCGACGAGAGCGCCGTCAGGGGCGCGACGATCGGCGTCGACGGTCCGACCGGGGTGACCCAGGCGACCCTCCCCGCCGAGACCGGCACGGACGGAACCCGGATCAGTGGAGAGATCCGGATCCCGGACGTGACGACGTGGTGGCCGCACACGCATGGCGAGCCGGCCCGGTACGACGTCCGCGCGACGCTCCTCTCGGACGCCGGGATGGCCGACGTCCACCTCGGCCGAGTCGGATTCCGGACGATCGCCGCCGGCCCGACGGCCGATCACGACATCGATCGCGACGGCCTCTTCGTCCACGTCAACGGCGTGCCGGTCTTCGCCCGCGGCGCGCTCTGGACGCCGCTCGACGCCGTGACTCTCGACGCGACCGCGGCCGAGATCCGGGTGGCCCTTGAGACCGTCCGCGACGCCGGCATGAACATGGTCCGCCTGCCCGGGTTCGGGACCTACGAGCAGGAGGCGTTCCACGACCTGTGCGACGAGCTCGGGATTCTCGTCTGGCAGGAGCTGATGTTCGCAAGCATGGATTACCCGTTCGACGACGAGGGGTTCGGCCGGACAGTCCAGGCGGAGGTCCGGAGCCTCGCGGAGCGGCTGCTCGCCCACCCCAGCACCGCCGTCCTGTGCGGCAACAGCGAGGTCCAGCAGCAGGTCGCGATGCTCGGGCTCGACCTCGACCTTGTCAGGATCCCGTTCTACGACGAGACCGCGCCATCGATCGCGCGGGCCGTCGGCCTCGATGCCGTCTACGTGCCCGGAACGCCGTCCGGCGGCGACCTGCCGCTTCGACCCGATCGCGGGGTGACGAACTACTACGGCGTCGGTGGCTACCGCTTCGAGCTGTCCGATGCGCGGACCAGCGGTCTCCGGTTCGCGGGCGAGTGCCTCGCCTTTGCGAACGTCCCCGACGAGGACGTCCTCGCGGCGCTCGTGCCGGAGCCACCGTTCGATGCGTTCGTCCACCACCCCCGCTGGAAGGCCGGCGTCCCCCGCGACTCGGGCTCCGGCTGGGACTTCGACGACCTCCGCGACTTCTACCTCGAGAAGCTGTTCGGCGTCGATCCCGCGTGGCTCCGTCGCGGCAACCACGATCGATATCTCGAGCTGTCGCGAGCCGTGACGGGCGAGGTGATGGCTTACGTCTACGGCGAGTGGCGACGCGAGGCATCGCCGTCCGGCGGCGGCCTGATCCTCTGGCTGCGCGATCTCGTCCCGGGTGCCGGCTGGGGCGTCGTGGACCATCGCGGCCGGCCGAAGACCCCCTGGCACCACCTCCGGCGGATCCTCGCCCCCACCGCGGTCTGGCTCGTCGACGAGGGCATCGGGGGCGTGGTCGCGCACGTGGCCAACGACGGCCCGACCGACCTCGAGGCGCGCCTGCGGATCGCGCTCTACTCGGACCTCGAGCTGCCCGTCGGCGGGACGACGGTCCCGATCGCCGTCCCCGCCCACGGCGCGATCCATCGCGACGTCGAGGCGGTCCTCGGACGGTTCGTGGACATCGCGTGGGCCTACCGGTTCGGGCCGCCGGCCCAGGACGTGGTGGTCGCGAGCCTCGAGCGCGACGGACCGGGCGGCGCCGAGCTCGTCTCGCAGGCGTTCCACTTCCCGGCGGGTCGCCCGCTCAACCAGGAGCCCGAGCAGCGGCTCGGCCTCGGCGCGTCCGCGACCGTGGACGGCGATGGTTCGATTCGCCTCGCGGTGTCCTCGCGGCGCCTCGCCTACGGCGTCCGCATCCACGTCACGGGATTCCTCCCGGGCGACAACGCCTTCTCGGTCGAGCCCGGCGGCGAGCGCATCGTCCGGCTGGTGCCGGACGGGCCGGATCGGACCTTCACGGGCGGCGGGCTGACCGCGATCAACCTGCTGGGCCGCGTCCCGATCCGGACGGCGGGGCCGGCGTCATGACGAGCCGGACCGCCGAGGCCCCGCGCGTCGTCCCCGAGGCCCGGCCGGTCGTCCTCGAGGTCTCGCCGGACGCCGTGTTCGGAACGTTCCACGACGCCGCTCCGGGGCTCGAGGCGACCACCGCCGTGCTGCTCGTCCCGCCGTGGGGCTGGGACGAGGTCACCTCGTATCGAAGTCGACGGGCATGGGCCCAGCGTCTCGCCGCGGACGGCCATCCGACGCTCCGGATCGACCTTCCAGCCGCCGGAGACAGCGCCGGTGACCCGCGGGATCCCGGCCGCGTCGACGCCTGGCGGGCAGCGATCCATGGGTCTGCCGCGTGGCTGGCGGCCCGTGACGACGTGACCCGCGTCGCCACGATCGGGCTCGGTCTCGGCGGCCTGCTGACGGCGGCTGGCATCGCCGGCGGCGCGCCGATCGACGACCTGGTCCTGTGGGCGGCCCCGGACGGCGGCCGGGCCTGGTTCCGCGAGCAGCGGGCGTTCGCCGCCCTTCAGACCTCGCGGGTCGACCCGGGCGGCAAGCCGGTCGAACCAGGCGTGCCGGACGACTGGCTCGAGGTCGGCGGCTTCACGTTGTCCGACGAGACGATCGCCTCGCTCCAGGCCCTCGAGCTCGGGCGTCTGCTGGCGGGCTGCATCGGCCGCGTGCTGCTGCTCGACCGCGACGGGATGCCGTACGGGCGCCGCCTCGTCGACGCCCTCGTCGAGGGCGGCGCAGAGGTGACGGAGGAATCCGGCGCGGGATGGTCGCGGATGGTCTTCCATCCCGAGCAGTACCACGCCCCGACCGGCGCGTTCGACGCGGTCGAGGCGTGGCTTCGTCGCGCTGCGCCCGGCTCCGGCAGCTCGAGGCCTGCGGTCCCGCCACCACCAACTGCGGACGTCCTCGAGCTGCCGCACGACGGCGTCGACATCCGGGAGACGCCGATCCGGATCCGCGAGCCGTTCGGCGAGCTGTTCGGGATCCAGGCCGAGCCGATCGACCGTCGCGGCGGGGACCTCTGCGCGGTGTTCCTGAACGCGGGCGCGGTCCGGCGCATCGGCCCCAACCGGCTCTGGGTCGAGACGGCCCGTCGCTGGGCGGCGCGGGGCGTGCCGTCGATCCGGATGGACCTCGAGGGGATCGGCGACGCCGACGGCGACCCGGGCCGGTACGCCGACGTCGGCAACTTCTACACGCCGGAGTTCGGGGCGCAGGTATCGTCCATCGTGGACGACCTCGCCGGTCGCGGGTTCGGGCCGCGGTTCGTGCTGGTCGGGCTGTGCGCCGGGGCCTACTGGGCGTTCCACACCGCCGCGACGGACCCGCGGATCGTGGAGTCGGTGATCCTGAACCCGCGGGCGATGATCTGGGACTCCGGGCTCCTCGCCCGCCGCGAGGCGAAGAAGGCCGGCCAGGTCCTCGAGGCGGGCGCGTGGCGCCGGCTGGTCCGTGGGGAGATCGAGCTGTCGCGGATCGTGGACGTCTCGCGGGCGGTGGCGGGCAGCGCCGCCAGCGCAGCGCGACGCGCTCCCACCCGGCTCGTGACCCGCCGCAGGACCCCTGAGGCCGTCGCCCTCGTGGAGAGCCGGCTGGACATCCTCCGCGACCGCGAGACGCGGCTCGTCCTCGCCTTTTCCGGCGACGAGCCCGTGCGCGACGAGCTGGAGGCGGACGGCATCCTCGGCCAGCTGGATCGCTGGCCGAACGTCGCCCTGATCGAGCTCCCGGCGAGCGACCACACCCTTCGACCGATCCCGGCGCAGCAGGCGGCGACCGTCCTGCTCGACGCCGAGCTCGATCGCCTGCTCGGGTCCGCATCGGCCTGAGCGGGCCCGCTTCCGACCCGCTGACGGGCGGCCTCAGGCCGTCAGGGCAGCCTCACGGCCCAAGCCGCGCCGACAGCCAGTCCGAGACGAATGCGATCGACTCCGGGCTCGTCGTGTGGCCGATATCGAACTCGCGGTGGTCGATCGTCGAGGGGGAATGCGCCAAGCGCCTCGACGGCGCGCCGGCCGTACTCGACGCCGAGCGTCCGGTCGCGCGTCCCGTGGACGACGAGGACCGGCTTGCCGCGGAGGCGGTCGGGCTCGACCGCATGCGGCAGCAGCTCCGGCGGGAGGCGCCCGCTCATGCAGACCGCCCCGGCGATCGCCTCGGGCGCGGTGAGGAGCGCCGCGAGCGCCAGGATCCCGCCCTGGCTGAAGCCGGCGACGAAGACCCGGACCGGATCGAGGTCGTAGGCCGTCACCGCCTCGCCGACGAACGCGGTCAGGCGGTCCCAGCCAGCGCGGGCTTCCTCTGCGTCGATCACGGGGCCGGCCGGCGTGAAGTCGACCGGATACCAGCCGTACGCGAATGGCCCCACCTCGATCGGCGACCGCACGCTGATCACGACGAACCGTGGGTCGAAGTCCGGCGCCAGCGCCGCCATCGCCAGCTCGTTGCTGCCGACGCCGTGGAGCAACAGGAGGAGCGGCGGGCGTCCGGGGCTCGCGACGGTCGGCATCCGGATCCGGCAGACGAGGGAGAGCGGTGGGCGACCGGGTTCTGCCATCGACCTCCGAGCGCGATGCTCGAGCGCGCGTGATCCCGTGGTGCACTGACGCGCCACGGACTGCGCTCAATGCTAGTTCGGAGCAACGCCAACCGAGGCGCTCCGGCGTAAACTCGACCCACGCCCGACCCCGACCCGCGCCGCCGTCAGCGCCGGGACGAGAGCGGGTCAGCGAGGTGGTCGTGACGACATCCAATCCCGCGGGGGTGGTGCGTTCCCGAGGGCCTTCGGCCGGCGGTCGAACCCCCGGATCGCGGCCTGGACGGGGCTCCCTCGATCGACGGTCGATCTGCGGATCGCGGGGATGCAGCGAGAGGCGAACGATCGCGTCTGGGAGCACGGTCGGAACCTCGAGGTCTACGCCAACCGGCAGCTCCGTCCGGTCGAGGTCGACATCCTCGTCCGGTTCCGCGACGTCGCTGTCCGGTCGCGTCCTCGAGCTCGGCAGCGGCGCCGGGCGACTGACCGGCTACCTCGCGGAGATCTCCGCGTCGGTCGAGGGCATCGACCTCTCGGAGGAGATGGTCGCCTACAGCCGCCGGCGGTATCCGAAGGCCACGTTCGCCCAGGGCGACCTGCGTGACGCGTCCGTGTTCGGTGCGGCGCCCTACGACGCGATCGTCCTGGCCGTTCAACATCGTCGACGTCCTGAGCGACGCGGACCGGCACGTCCTGCTCGACCGCCTCCATGGCGCCCTGTCGCCCGACGGCATCGTCGTGATGTCGTCCCACAACCGGGCGTTCGCGCCGCACTTGACGGACCCGCTCCGGCTCGTCGGCATGTCGCCGGCGGAAGCCGCCTCGGAGCCTCGTCCGGCTGCCTCGCTGGTGGTGGAACCGACGGCGGCTGCTGAGGTTCGAGCGGCGGGAGCCGACCTACGCGATCCTCAACGACGTCGGGCACGACTACTCGGTGCTGCACTACTACATCACCCGCGACGCCCAGGTCAGCGCCAGTTCGAGGCCCATGGGTTCGAGGTCCTCGAGGTCCTCGACCTCGAGGGCGTGCCCGGTCGGCCCGGGCGAGCTGCCGCGGCCGAGTGCCCGGAGCTCCACTACGTGGCGCGGCGGGCCGCCTGACGCCGCCAGCAGGCCGAGTGGGCATCGCCGCGTCGGTGCCGGCTCAGTCGCCCTCGAACAGCCGCCGGACGTGGGCCCGACCCGCCTCCCAGTCGAACGAGCGGAACATCTGCCGGTCGGCGATGTGCTGCGCCGACGTCGAGAACATCTCGTACTGGAGCTGGCGGCCGCGCGAACTCCGAGCCGACGAGGTCCCACATCACCTTCAGGAGCGCGACCCGGTCGTGGGCCGAGAGCGTCGCCGAGCGGTAGTAGCGGCCGACGTCGTCGGCGGTCTCCTCGGCCTCGAAGGTCTCGGCCGACGGCATCGCGATGAACCCGCCGCCGGCGAGCTCGCGCAGGGCGCGCATGAGGTCGACGACCCAGCGCCGCTGGAGGCTGATCCCGGCATTCACGAACTTCGGCGACGGGATCAGCAGCTGGCCGCGCTGGATCGCCTGCGACCCGGCGGCGGTGACGAGCGCCTCGAGCGCCGCGCACGAACGCCGCGATCTCGCCGCCGAGCTGCGCCTGGACCGGCGGGATCGCCGACATCCCGTGGGCGTCGGCGAGCTCGATCGCGAGGCCCGGCCGCGAACTCCATCTTCACCCCGAACCGGATCAGGGCCTGGTAGTTGGCGAGGATCTGCGCGCCGCTCTCGGAGAACTGGGCGTTGACGAGCTGCGTGTCGCGGTGGACGAAGACGTGCTCCCACGGGACGAGGACGTCGCGCAGGACGATGAGGCTGTCCGATTCGTCGAACCGCGACGAGAGCGGGTTGTCGAACGCCGAGTCGTGGCCGGCGACGCGTAGGGCTCTCGTGCGTAGAGGCGGAGACCCGGGCGCGTCGACCGGCACGACGACCGAGATCGCGTAGTCCTCGTCGCCGGGCTGGAGGCCGACCGAGCTGAGGAAGCACGTAGTCGGCGATCGCCGCCGACGTCCCGATCATCTGGGCGCCGCGGACGATGATCCCGTCGTCGCGCTCCTCTACGATGCCCGGGTAGAGGAACGGCTCGGGCTGTTGGTGGGCCGGCTTCGACCGATCGATCTGGGGCGGCGTCAGGGCGAGCGCCACGTGCCAGTCGTGCTGCCGCGCGCGTGCGGTAGAAGGCCGTGACGCGCTCGCCGAAGCCGCTGCCGCCTCGATCGAAGATGTCCGGCCGCGCGGCGAACGCGGTGAGCAGCGCCGCGACGTGGTCGGGCGTCCGGCCCATCAGGCCGAACGTGCCCTCCGCCCAGTAGCGGTGGACCCGGGCCCGACGGATGCAGGTCGCCCTGGGTGAGGGGCGTGAGCCACATCGCGCTGTAGGAGGTGTCCGGGTCGTCGACGACGAGGTCCGGGCGATCCGTCATGCCGGTCGTAGAGCCCCGCCAGCGTCCGGATCGCCGGCGCGAACCCCGGATCAATCGTGACGTCGTCCACGGGCTGGCCATGGAGGAACACGACCCGGCCGTCGCGAAGGCCGGAGATGTATTCGCTGCCACGACGCATCGAGTGGGCTCCCCTGGTGGCAGGCGTGTCGCCTGCTCGATGCCGATGGTACCGAGCAGGGAGCGGGGGGCAATAGGACCGTGGTGAACGACCGGGAGCTCTTCCGGCAGGCATTCCGTCGCTGGGCGACGACCGTCGTGCTCGTCACGTACCGCGACGACAACGATCGACCGGTCGGGATGACCGCGACGTCGATGAGCTCGCTGTCAGCCGATCCGCCCTCGCTCCTCGTCTGCATCAATCGCCAGACGCGAGCCCATCCGGTCATCACCCGACGGGGCGCCTTCGGGGTCGACATGCTGGCGCTCGACCAGCGACCCATCGCCGACCACTGCAGCGCCGCCGGTCGCGACAAGCTCCTGAACGAGGCCTGGCTCGCACCGGACGAGACCGCGGACGCGTCGCCGCGCCTCGTCGACTCGCTGGCCCACCTCGATTGCACGATGGATCGCTCGTACGAGGCGTTCTCGCACACGATCATGGTCGGCCTGATCCAATCGGTCTGGATCAACCCACGCGAGGCTCCGCCCCTCATGTACCACGGCGGCGTCTATACGCAGATGGAGTCGGCGGTGGAGCGCGCGGAGCGCTTCCACTGGGAGATCGGCGGCGAGTGACCCGGCCTCGACGCTGACCTCCGCGATCCGGGCGGCCGCGTCGCCCGACGAGCCGGCAAGGGCCGTGGAGCCGGCGTGGACAGCTGGCACCACCGTCAATCCGTGCGGACCCAACCAGACCGGTCCTGTCCTGCGTCAAATCCGTGACATCTGACGGTACCTATGAGCCCGGCGAGCGCAGAAGCAATCGCCATTGAGGTGGCGGGGGTCCGGGCGTAGGGTGTCCACACCAGGTCGGCCCCACGACCTCGGGCCACTGCTCGGGCTCGGTACCCCCATCGCAACCCACCGTCACGGGTGGGCGCGCCACGAAATAGCAAACCCGTCGCGAGGCGGGGACGCAAAGCCACGGGACTCCCTGAGTCAGCCGGGTCGCCGAATGGAGCACCACATTGACTATGTGGGACGGGACACAGTGGGTCCCAGACGTCCGATCGACCGCGCCGCACGTCCGGCCAACCGCGTCGCCGAAACGTTCCGGCTCGCAGCGGTCCAACATCGCCGCCAGCGCAATCATCGTGATCCTTGGCGTTTCACTGCTCGTCCCGTTCAGCGCGGGGTTCGCGGCAACCTCCCCCACGGCCAAGATGACCGTGGCCCCCGGCGGCGGACTCGCCGGATCGAGCGTGGAGGTCCAGGGTGCCGGCTTCCCCGCATGGCTGAAGGTCCAGCTCACCTGGGACGGCCAGCGCGCGGGCCTTCCGGCGATCGGCGTCAGCCGCTACGGAACCTTCCGCGTCGATGTCATCGTCCCGGCCGGGTCGAAGGCCGGCCAGCACACGCTCGGCGCGGTCTCGCTGAACGGCAAGGGCTTCCGGCTCAACCGGACGAGCGCCTTCCGGGCCCTGGCGTCCGCCTCGTTCGCGGTCGCCGCGCCGGCTCCCGCCGGGTCGACGTCCAATCCCACACCGGGTCCGACGACCGCGCCCGCGCCAACCTCGGCACCGGCCGGCAATCCCACGGCTGCGCCGACGCCGACCACGGCGCCGACGACCGCTCCTTCCACTGCGCCAACGACCGCTCCTTCGTCCGCCCCGCCGTCCACGGCTCCGACCACTGACCCGACGCCGACGCCCGCGCCCGCGACGCCGAAGCCGACGGCCACGCCCGCCCCGACCTCGAAGACATCGGGTCCGATCCAGGTGAGCTCCGACAACGTCACGATCGACGGCGTCACGATCACCTCGTCCGGCACCACGGGCGCCGGCATCAGCGCGACGGGCAGCGCGTCCAACCCGATCAACAACCTGACGATCCGCAACTGCACGATCAAGGGCTTCCACCTCGGGATCTACCTCCGGTTCGTGTCCAACGTGACGATCGAGAACTGCACGATCACCGACGCCGACTACGCCGGGATCGCGATCTTCTCGGGCATCGGAGGCACGATCAGCGGCAACACGATCCAGCGGATCGGGATGACCCGGACCGACTTCTCGGACCCGGGCATGGGCAACAACGCCTACGGGATCATGCTGAACCGGTCGGAGAGCTCGTCCCTCACGAGCGACCCGCCGACCCAGAACTTCATGGTCGACCACAACACGGTGACCAACGTCCCCCTGTGGATGTGCCTGAACCTCCACGGGGCCCGCAACATCACCTTCTCCGCCAACACGACGGGCGGCTGCCCGCGGGCGATCTTCATCGCCGGCTCGCCGACCGGCTCGGGGGTCACGCAATCGGCCAATGTCACCGTGACGGGCAACCGCCTGGAAGCCCCGACCACGAAGTCCGGCGGGACGACCGACCTCGAGGGCGTCCTGATCGCTTCGCTCCAGGGCGGAAAGATCACGAACAACGCGATCTCGAAGGCCTACACCCCACCGGTCTACGACTACCAGGGGAACTCGGTCAACGTCTCGATCTCCGGGACGACGGGGTTCTGACGGGGCTGGTCCAGATGCCAGTGGGTCCAGTTGATGCATGGCGAGAGCCGGGCCGACGCCCGGCTCTCGACCGTGTGCCGAGCCGCCGCCCGCAATTTCTCGGAACGCGGCATACTTCCGTGGTCGGCGAGGATCGCACCCCCAGCGACGTCCCCCGACCGCTCACGGCCCCCAGCCCCGATCCCCGCAGCCGGTCTAATCGCCGCGCGTCCGATCGGGCGGAGCCATGGCCACCGTCGCTGCGCCCCAGCAGCGTCTGGTAGAGAGGAGGCATGAGTTTTGCGTGGTGCAACCAACGGCACCCAGAGGGTGTCATCCGAGCGTAGCCACCTTCCCCATTCCATCGTCAGGATCGCGCTCATCGTCGCGATCGCCCTGCTCCTCGACGGCACCGCCGTCGGCCTGAGCCCAAAACACGCCCTCGCCCTCGCGTCCGAGACGACGAGCGCTCCGGTCGTCACCGGACCGGCGAACGCGATCCCTGCAGCGACCGTCACCAGCCAGACCGCCGGGTCGAACCCCGTGGTGGCAGAGTCGACGCTCAGCCCGAGGAACACCTCCGTCAGCGAGGGATCCAGCCGGGTCAGCTACACGGGCAAGTGGTCCTTCACGAGCTACTCCGGCTACGTCGGTGGTCGCGCGAAGTGGTCGAGCCGACGAGGCGCGATGGCGACGTTCCAGTTCACCGGAACGCGCGTCACGTGGATCGGTCCCGTTGGACCGACTCGAGGCAAGGCCAACGTCTACCTCGACGGACACTTCGTGAAGACCGTGAGCACGTACGCGAGCCACTTCGTGGCGACGCGCACGCTCTTCACCGCCAGCTGGGGCTCGCAGAAGGCCCACACGATGAAGATCGTGGTCCTCGGCACCTCCGGCCATCCCACCGTCGCGATCGACGCCCTGGTCGTGCGAAGCCTCGTGAGCGTGGCTGCGCCGGCCTCGAAGCCGGTCTCGACGCCCCCGTCGACAGCACCGACACCGGCACCCCAGCCACCGACCAGCACGCCCGGGACGAGGTCGTCGGGCCCGATCGAGATCACGAAGAGCAACACGGTGATCGACGGCGTGACGATCAGCGGCAGCGGCCTGCAAGGGATCGTCGCCGCCGGCACATCGTCGAGTCCGCTCAGGAACATCACGATCCGCAACTGCGTGATCAAGGGGTTCACGTTCGGCATCGAGATCCGTCACGCCGAGAACGTCGTGATCGAGAACTGCACGGTCACCGACGCTGACTACGCCGGGATCGCGCTGTACTCGGTCGTCGGCGGCCGGGTCAGCTACAACACGGTCCAGCGGATCGGCACGAACCGGTCGAACCTCGGCGGTCAGTACGCGAACAACGCCTACGGCATCACCCTCGACCGGAATGCCGGCGGCTCGATGACGAGCGACCCGCGCTCGGCGAGCATGTCCATCGACCATAACCTCGTCGAGGACGTCCCGCTCTGGATGGGCATCAACACCCACGCCGGAGCCCATCTGACCATCTCGAACAACACCGTCCGGCGGACCCCGCGGGCGATCTTCATCGCCGGCGACGGTGCCGGCAACCCGCCGATCGACGTCAATATCACCGGGCAACAGCCTCCAGCAGCCGGTGACCAAGTCGGGCGGGACATCCGACATCGAAGGGATCCTGTACTCGCGCCTCCAGGGCGGCTCGATCAAGGGCAACGCCGTTGCCCGCGGCTATGGCAGCCCGAACGGGTACGACTACGGTGGCTCCTCGACCGGAGTGAGCATCAGCGGCAACTCCTCCATCTAGCCTCGCGCGCCCGGAGAGCGGGCAGCACTCAGCGCCGGTCCGGCCCTCGTGGCCGGGCCGGCGTTTGTTCGTTGGACGCCTACGATCGGCTGCCCGTATCATCGGCCGGCCCGTTGACAGCACGGTCGACGCCGGCCCCCGGGCCGCGGCGCCGGGCACCGGTGCCGGGGCTGGGCGGGCATGACGACGGCAGACTCAGGGGCTGTGATCGACGTGCGCATCCGAACCCTCGGGGGTCCACTGCTCGTCGCGATCGTCGTCCTCGCGTTGTGGGTCGGCCCGATCACCACGCCACCCACCGATCCGCCAGGGGCAGACGGCAAGGCGATCGGAGCGCAGCCCGCCCCGTCCGCGTCGCCGCGAGTGTCGGAGCCGATCGTGGTCACGACGAGCAATGTCACGATCGATGGGGTGACGATCACGTCGTCGTCCAGCCAGGGCTCGGCGATCCAGGTGACGGGCACCGCCGAGACTCCCATCCACGACGTGACGATTCGGAACTGCACCCTGTCCGGGTTCGGCACCGGCATCGAGGTCCGACACGCGGAGAACGTGACGATCGAGAACTGCACGATCACCGACGCGGACTACGCCGGGATCGCGCTCTACTCCGCCGTCGGCGGCCGGGTCAGCAACAACACGGTCCAGCGGATCGGCACGACCCGGACGGATTTGGGAGGTGACGCCGCAAACAATGCCTACGGCATCACCCTCGACCGGTTCGCCGGCGGCTCGATGACCAGCGATCCGCGCTCGGCGAACCTGACGGTCGACCACAACCTCGTCGAGGACGTGCCGCTCTGGATGGGGCTGAACACCCACGCCGGCGCCAACATCACGTTCTCGAACAACATCGTCCGCCGGACGCCACGGGCGATCTTCATCGCGGGCGACAGCGCCGACAACCCGCCGATGGACGTCACGGTGATCGGCAATCGCCTCGAGCAGCCCGTCACGAAGCCGGGTGGAACCGACAACATCGAAGGCATCCTCTACGCGCGGCTCGAGGGCGGATCGATCGACGGCAACGCCGTCGCCCGCGGCTACGGCAGCCCCGATGGGTTCGACTACCAGGGCGCCTCGACTGGCGTGACCGTCAGCGACAACATCGCGATCTCGGGCAACCCCTAGGCCGGACTGCCGGCCGCCGGCCCGTCGCTGATCTCGGCCAAGGTGGCCGCGAGCCGGGCGATGTCGTGCTCCCGAGCGGCATGCGCGCGACCCGCCGCGCCCATCCGCGCACGTTCCGCGGGATCGCGCCGTGCCAGATCCAGGAATGCCGCGGCGAGGCGTTCCGGGTCGTCCGGCGGGAGCGAGATCCCGGCGCCCGCGGTCGCGACCGGATCGTAGGCGCTCTCGCAGGCGAAGAGCGACCGGCCGAGCCGCGGCCAAGTACTCGAACAGCTTGTTGAAGCTGATCCCGTAGCGGTAGACCGGGTTCGCCGTCGCGTGGACGACCGCCGGCATCGAGGGCCGCGAGCACGACCGGGACGGAGCGCTTCGGGACGGCTGCGCAGGACGTCCACGGCCGGCGACGTCCACCGGCAAGGCTGCCAGCGAGGGCGTCCCGCTCGGGCCCGTCGCCGATGATGATCAGCCCGACCCGGCCGGGCGCGCGCGCTCGGCGATCGCGGCCGCGCCTGGATGATCGAGGCGACGTCGTTGACCCGGCCGAAGGCGCCGACGTAGCCGAAGACGAACCGGCCCTCGCGCGCGCAGTCCGGCTCGATGGCGCGCGAGGCGAGGCGACGCGCCTCGGGCGCCGCGAGGCGGCGCTGCCCGCGTCGAACGCCTCGAGGTCGACGCCGTTGGGGAGGTACTGGACGTGGTCGGCGGGCAGGCCCCGCTCGAGAGGTAGTCGCGCATCCCGGGCAGCAGCGTGATGACGGTCGCTCGCCCGCCGGACGAGGAACGCCTCGATCGAGCGGAGCAGCCGCTCGCCCGGGCGAGCCGACCCGCATCGCACCCAGGTCGACGAGCGTCTGGGGCCACAGGTCGCGGACCTCGAAGACGAACGCGCCCCGCGCAGCCGGGCGACGAGCCAGGCGCCGAGCGCGGCGAACGGATGGACGGTCGACCCGATGATCGTGTCGGGGCGTCGCAGCCGGGCCTGGACGACGAGGAGCACGGCCAGGAACGAGAGCATGTTCACCTGGCGTCGCCAGCCGTTCCCGCGATACGGGAAGCGTCCGGAGCCAGACGAACCGGACGCCCATCGAAGCGCTGCGTCCGCGCAGAGCCGGCCGCGCCCGAGCCGCTCCTCGCGGCCGGTCACGTGGCTGAAGCCGGACGCGAAGATCGTGACGTCGCGGCCGTCGGCCGACCAGCGCCGGGCGAGGTCGAAGTGGCGCGTCCCGTTCGCCCGGTCCGGGGCGTCCGCGTAGTGGTTGACGATCCAGAGCCGGCGTGCCGGACCCGGCGCCGTGGACTCAGCCGGCAACGGCATCCGATCGCCTGCGGCCAGGGCCGTCGGCGACGTAGGCGACGTCCTCGTCGGCGAGCCGGCTCGAGAACGGCAGCGCGAGCGTCGACGCCGGCGACCCGCTCCGTGACCGGGAAGTCGCCCGGCCGGAAGCCGAACTGCTCGCGGTAGAACGGCTGGAGATGGATCGGGCTGAAGTACGGCCGCGACGGGACCCCGCGCTGCGGCGAGCCGGTCCATGACGGCGTCGCGATCGATCGTCGGGTCGAGGCCGGACGACGTAGACGAACCAGTCGACCGTCTCGCCCGGGCCCGTCGCGCGGCAGGCGTGACCCAGTCCTCGCCCGCCGAGCGCCGCCTCGTAGGCCGCGGACGACGCGATCGCGACCCGGCCCGCAGCTCCGCGAGCCGTTCCATCTGGGCGACGCCGACCGCCGCCGACATCTCGTCGAGCCGGTAGTTGTAGCCGAGCCGGACGTGCCGGAGCCACGTCCCGTCCGCGTCCCGACCCTGGTTGCGCAGGCTCCGCATCGTCTCGGCGAGGTCCGCGTCGTCGGTCACGACCATCCCGCCCTCGCCCGTCGTGATCTGCTTGTTCGGGTAGAACGCGAACGACCGACGACGTCGCCGAAGCTGCCCGAGCGGCCGGCCGTCGACGGACGAGCCGAGCCCCTCGCAGGCGTCCTCGATGAGCGGCCAGCCGCGGTCGCGCGCCTGCGCCGCGATCGCTCGATCCGGCACGGCCGGCCGAAGACGTGGACCGGCAGGATCGCCGCGCGTCCGGTCCGTCGGCCGCCGTCGCGACGAGCGTCCGGATCGATCCCGAGGCTGTCCTCCTCGATGTCGACGAACCGCGGGACCGCGCCGCTCGTAGAGCAGGCAGTTGGCCGACGCGACGAAGCTGAACGGGCGTCGTGATCACCTCGTCGCCCTCGCCGATCCCGAGGGCGCGGACGCCCATGTGGAGCCCGGCGGTCCCGCTCGAGCAGGCGATCGCCGTGGCGTCGGTCCGACGGCCGCGGCGATCGCCGCCTCGAACCGCGGCGCGAACGGCCCGAGGGCGAGGACGTCGCTGTCGAGGACCTGGCGCACGAGCTCGCGCTCGCGTCGCCGATGTCGGGCCGTGCCAGCGTGGACCGTCCGGACCGCGGGGTTCGGGCAGGCTGCGTCGTCTCCATGGCCCTAGCCTACGAGATCGAACGGCCGATGACGTTCAGACGAAGGTCCTGCGCGGAACGGCCCCACATGCGACGCTTGGCTGCATGCTGGGCATCCCCGACGTTCGCCGCCAACGTGACCTGGTTCCTGCCGGGGACGTTCCTGTCGATCGTCATCGGCTTCGTGCTCCGGCACCGCGTCGGGCCGCTCCTCGGCGGGTCGGACGCCCTGGGCTGGGCGTTCGTCGTGGCGGTCGGGCTCATCGTGGCCGCGACGCTGACCCCGCTTCGCGAGGGAGCGATCGAGGGTCGCGGCGGCGGTTCTGGCTGCGACTTCTCCCGTGTCGGGTTCGTCTCCATCCGGGACATCCTCGAGCCGACGACTCCCTGCAGGAACATCGTCCTGTTCATCCCGCTGGGCGCTGGTGACCGCCTTCGTGCCGGGGTGGCGGAGGAGGGCGACGCTGCTCGCGATCGCCGGCCTGGCGCCGATCGCGATCGAGGCCAGCCAGCTGCTCGTGACGCCGCTCCATCGGGCGTGCCAGTCGGCGGACGTATTCGACAACGTCACCGGCCTGTTCGTCGGCTTCGCCATCGGATCGATCCTCGCCGCGACGCTCGTGGCGCTACGGCGCGACGCGGGGCCGGTGGGCTGACGAGACCGCCTCCGGCCTTGAGGTGCCTCAGGCGAATCGCCGACCGGGCACCGGCAGGCGGTAGGAGAGCCCCTCGCGAAGTCGTCCCGCGTTGTCCCGAAGGTTGACGAGGCGATTGATCCGCCAGTGCCGGGGATGGACGAGGAGATAGATGATCGGCTCGCGGTCGGCGATCGCGACGAACGGATCCCCCGGATCCAGAACCGGGGGTACGGCGAGTCGGACTGGTGGGCCGTGACGCTCGTCAGGAAGGGTCGTGTCCTGCGTCTCGAGGCTGATGCCCATCTCCTCGCGGATCGCGGGGTCGTTGAGGATCTCGTAGTTCCCGAGGTCGAGCATCCGATTGACGAAGTCGCCGTGGGACGTGACGACGTCCATCGGCAGGCTGCTCTGCTCGCGCAGTCGCGTCAGGTTCGTCCGGAACAGGTCCTGGGCCTCGGGGACCAGACGCATGGCGGCCGCGGAATCCACGGGGTGCCGGCGCTTGGCCACGGTCGCCAGCTCCTCGAAGTGATAGCTGACCCAGCTTCCGCCCTCGGCGATCCGCGTCATCAGCGGCAGGTCGATGGTCGAGAGGCGAAAGAAGTAGGAGCTGCTGATCTTCAGCGAGCGCTCGATCCGCCACATCACGTCGGCGGTCTCGGTGTCCGTGTCGATGTCATGGCGGAGGATGAAATAGCGCCTGGCCGGATCGACCTCGCCCGCAAGCAGGAGGCTCCAGTACTCCTCGATCGAGACGAAGGTGTAGCCCTCGGCCAGGGCCGCTTCCAGGAGCGCGCGGTAGGTGCCGAGCCGCGACGGCATCAGGAAGTCGCTGTAGAACCGGTCGCGGACCGTCCCGAGCGGCCCGGGCACTCTCATCCGCGGACCACCTGGCGGGGCCGAGCGTCGACCTCTGACGGCGGCGCCGGGCAGCGCCCGCCGGTTCCATGGCACAGGGCCAGCATCACGTCCCTTTCGTTCGATCACCGTCGCGCCGGCCGTCCGGGCCTGCGCCGAGCAACGCCCAGGGGTCCGGGCCGCGGACGGCGGGGCGAAGTCTAGGGCAATCGGGAACCCGACATCCAGCGGCGTTGGCCCGTCAAGGCGTCGATCCGACGCACCGCCAAGCGTGCGCCACAGGGGGTTGGCGAGATGTCATCGGCTACCATTCCCGAGCCGCCGTCCCGAGCGCACGAGTCGGAAAATCCGTCGTGCCCAGCATCCATCGTCGTCCCAGCCGCGGGCGGCATCGGCTCCCCGTCCGGTCCCGATCGGCTGGGCACCTCACCGGTGAACGCCCGGCTGGCGCGCCTCCGCGAGCGGTGGCAGACGACCCGCACGGTGCTCAGGGCGACGAAGATCCGGATCGAGCTCTTCGGCAGCCCCGACGCCCAGTCGGTCCAGCAAACGTTCATGTCGCGGCATCCGCGCCTGCCGATCATGGCCCGGAAGCGCTGGGGCGTGGCGCTCGTCGAGCTGCCGGCGACGTTCGCGGAGTATCTCGCCGGCGGCTCGAAGCAGGCCGTTCGGACGAACCGTCGACGGGCCGCGTCCGCCGGATACCGGCACGAGATGGTGCGGACCCTGGACCACCTCGACGAGATCTTCGAGATCAACGGCTCCGAGCCACTCCGACAGGGCCGGCCGATGGCCGAGGACTACCTGGACCGGGCCGAGGTGAGGCGGATCGCCGAGATCCATCCGATCAGCCACGGGATCGTCGACGCCGACGGTCGCCTGAGCGCCTACGCGATCACTCGCGACGTCGGCGACGCGATCGTGCTGTCGACGATCCTCGGCCACGCCGAAGCGCTCGAAGACGGCGTGATGTACCTGCTCGTGAGCGAGGTGATCCGGACCGTGATCGAGGATCGTCGTCCGGATGGATCGCCGCACTGGTTCATGTACGACACGTACTGGGGAGCCAAGCCCGGCCTCGCCTACTTCAAGCGACGCGCTCGGATTCCTGCCGTACACCGTGGACTGGGTCTGGGTCCCCGACCGATCGTTGGTCACCGCGGCGGCCGGCAGCGGACCGCTGCCGAATGGCTGAGGAATCAGCCGCCGCGGGTGGTGGCGTCGCGGCATTCTCGGATCGCGTCCTGACGGTCTTCGCGACCTCGGTCGTCACGACGGGCCTCGGCATCGTGATCGGGTTCGTGCTCGCCCGCGTCCTCGGCCCGGCGGGCAAAGGCGATTTCTACTTGATCACCCTGCTGCCGGTGACCCTGATGGTGCTGACCCAGTTCGGGCTGCCGCAGGCGATGGGCTTCTTCTCGGCCCGCGGACAGACCGCCGGGATCAATACCAAGGCCGTGCTCCTCGCGGTCTGTCTTGCCGGTCCGGCGCTCGTACTGACGATCGCGCTCCTGCCGGTCCTCCAGGCGACGATCCTCGACCACATCGACGCGGGCGAGATCATCCTCGGCCTCGCCGCGCTGCCGTTCCTGCTCCACGCGACGTTCACGACCGGCGTCATCCTCGGTCGGCAGGCCGTTCGCTGGTACTCCTTCGTCAACATCTTCCAGAGCGTCGGATCGGTCGTCCTGTTCCTGACGTTCATCGGCGTGCTGGGGCTCGAATGTCGTCGGCGCGCTCTGGGCATTCCTCCTGCTCAACGCCCTGAGCGCGCTCCTGTTCTTCATCGCCTCGCTCCGCGTGACGGGCGCGATGCCGGAGCGGACGCCGGTCTCGTATCGGGACCTCTTCCGGTTCGGCCTGCCGCTCTATCCAGGGAGCCTGACCCAGCACTTCAGCGTGCGACTGGATGTCTACCTGATCGCCGCCATCCTCCCCGATCCGGCGGCACCGCTCGGCTACTACAGCATGGCCGTGACGATGGCCCAGCTCGTGTCGTTCCTCCCGTCCGCGGTCTCGTCGCTGTTCTTCCCGCACGTCGCGGGGTCCACGCGCGAGGATGCGGATCGGCTGGTGCCGATGCTGTCCCGCGTCACGTTCCTCCTGACGGCCGGGATGGCCGTCCTCCTCCTCCCGGCGGCGATCGTCTTCATCCGGCTCCTCTTGCCGGCGTTCGAAGAGTCCATCGCACCACTTGCGGTGCTGCTCCCCGGGGTCGTCGCGTTGAGCCTGACCGAGGTCCTGAGCAGCTACGTCGCAGGGGTCGGCTCGACGGGGTGGACGTCGAACGTGAAGATCGGCTCGCTCGTCATCAACGTCGTCGCGAACCTGATCCTGATCCCGCGGTTCGGGATCGTCGGTGCCGCCGCCGCGTCGCTGATCTCGTACTCCGCGTCGGCGATCGCGTTCAGCGTGCTGGCGGCCCGGTTGTCGCACCGCTCGGTCGCCGCGTTCTGGATCCCGCGGGTCTCGGACGTCCGGTTCACGATCACGACGATGACCGGGATGGGCCTCCGCGTCCTGCGTCGAGGGACGAGCCTCCGCTCCGCGAACCGGCCGTGACGACGGAGCATCCCGGGCGGGGGGTCGAGCGGTCCGCCGTGCTGATCGTCGCCGAGAACGGCGACGCGGGCGGAATCGGGCGCTACTGCGTCGACCTCGCCGCGGCCGAGGGCTCCCGGGCGATGTTGGCCTGCCTCTGCTCGACGCCGTGCACGGCGCGCGACGCGTGCTGGCTGGCGCGGCAATGCGCGGAGCGGGACCTTGCCCTCGCCCGGATCCCGATGCCGCCGAAAGGCTGGCGGTCGGGTCTCCGTGGGATGTCCGGCCTGTGGCGCCGGACGGGCCGGCCGGTCGTCCATGTCAACGGCCGCCGGGGCAACTCGGTCGCGCTCGCCCTGCGGATGGTCCAGCCGGGGTTCCGCTACGTCACGACCGTCCACGGCATCCTCGGGCTCCACAGCCGGCGGAACGCGGTGTACCGGATTGTCGACCTGGCGGCAGGCCGCCTCGCGACGGCGGTGATCGCGGTCAGCGAGCACGGCCGGCGGGACCTGGTCCGGGCGAGGAGCCCGAGGGACCGGACGGTGACGATCGCCAACGGGCTCGCCGGGCGCGAGCTGGCGGCCCTGCGTGCCGTCGCCGCCGGGCGGCCGGGCGCGGTCCGGGTCGGCGCATCCGCGCGCGTCGGGTATCTCGGGCGCCTGAGCCCTGAGAAGGGCACGACGGAGCTGCTGGAGACAGCTCGCCGTCTCGCGGAGTCGCGCTCCGGCGCCACCCTGGACATCGCCGGCGACGGACCCGACCGCGACTGGCTCGTGACGTCGATCGCGACGGTCATCGGTGACGATTTGTTCAACTGGCGCGGCACGGTGGCCGATGCGGCCGCCTTCCTGCGCGACGTCGACATCCTCGTCGTCCCTTCCCACAACGAGGGCATGCCGTACGTGGTCCTCGAGGGCATGGCCGCGGGCTGCGCGGTCGTGGCGTTCGCCGTCGGCGGCATTCCCGAGGTGATCAGCAGCACGGACGTCGGGATCCTCGTCGCGCCCGGTGACGTCGGGGCGCTGACGGCGGCGGTGACCGCACTCGCAGCGGATCCGGAGCGGGTCGCTCGCATCGGACGTGCCGCGTCGGCGCACATCGAGGCGCGCTTCGCGCTCGCCGGCAGGCTTCCCCGGCTGTGGCAGGCCTACGGACTCGGCGACCCCACGACCACCGACGCCGTTGTCGGCGACGCGGGGGGCGAGCGATGACCCGGGTCGTCGTCGTCGACCTGCTGTGCAACTCGCCGTTCTACTCGGGCGCGCTCACCGGTGCCCTCCGCGACGCCGGCGCCGACGCGGAGCTGGCCAGCCCGCGGTTCTACCTCGAGCCCGATGCCCTCGATCCGTACCCGCGGGCGCCGTGGATCCTCGACCTCGTCGAGCGGGTCAATCGCCCGCGCCCCGTCCGCCTCGCCGTTCGCACCGTCGAGATCGCGTTCAATGCCGCCCACCTCGTCACGCGGATCCTTCGCCGCCGCTACGACGTCGTCCACCTCCAGTGGATCCCCCTCGAGGCCCGTTCGACGATGTTCATGCGCGTCCTGCGGGCCGCATGCGATCGCTCCGGCACTCTCCTGGTGCTGACGGCGCACAACGCGATGCCGCACGACGACCCGGGCGCTCGTCGCGACGTGATCCGCCGGAACCGGAACCGAGCCCACCTCGTGATGGCCCTTGCCGATCACGTCGCCACCGAGCTCGCAACGGAGGTCGGCGTCCGGGCCCCGATCGTGACCGTCCCCCACGGTCCGCTCTTCGCCGATCGTCCCCTCCCCGCCCGTGAGGCCGCGGCCGCCCGGCTCGGCTGGAGTGCGGGCCCGACCGTCCTGTACCTGGGCCTGATCCGCGCCTACAAGGGCGTGGACCTCCTGGCCGACGCGTGGCCCGCGGTGCTCGAGGCCGTCCCGGACGCCAGGCTCCTCGTGGTCGGGAAGGTCCTCGATCCGTCCGTCCGGGACGACCTCGAGCGGCTCCGCGCGATGCCCCGCGTGACCGTCGTCGAGGAATACGTCCCGGTGTCGCAGATGCTCGACTCCTACGCCGTGAGCGACGTGGTCGTGTTCCCCTACCACCGGATCTCCCAGTCGGCGGGCCTGATGACGGCGGCAGGGCTCGGACGACCCGCCGTGATCACCCCGGTGGCGGGACTCGTGGAGCAGGCCGCGACCCTGACGTCGGCGACCGTGGCCGACGACGTCAGTGGCCCGGCGGTCGCCCGCGGGGTGATCGAGAGCCTGAGGCGGCACGACGTGCAGCAGGCGGCGGCCGACCGGGACCGCATCGCGATCGCGGACTCCCCCGTTGGCTGGCCGGCCGTTGCGAACGCGACACTCGCCGCGTACCGCACGGCGATGGACCATCGTCCCGGCGGCCGGACGGCTCGACGATGATCGACGACCGCCTGCGCTTCGCGGTCGCCTTCGACGGCCCCTTGTCCGGCTGGCGGGCGGGCGCCGTCGACGGTCTCGCGGCCGTCCCCGGCGTTGAGCTCGTCCAGGCACCACCGGCGGATGCGCCCGTGGACGTGGTCCTCGACCTCACCGCGGCCGGGACCGCGGTCGCCCGGCCCGACGGACCGGAGGTCTGGCATCTCGTGTTCGGCCCGGACGGCGTCCGGGACCCCGATGCCGCCTCCCTGCAGCGCTATGCGCGCGGCCGAACCGTGATGCGGGCGGCACTCATCCGCGAGCCCGGCGGGGTCGTGCTCCGCGAGGGTCTCCTCGAACCCGGCTCGTGGTGGGCCCGCGCCCAGCTCGAGCGCGTGCTCCTCACCCCCGCCGGTTGGGTCGCGGCCGCGGCCGCGGAGCGGATCTCCGGCACCGATGAAGCGGCGCCAGCCCGGACCGTCGTGGGTGAGGCGAGTGACGACGACGGGACACTCGGCGCCGGGTCGGGCACGAGCATGCCGCGCCCGGCCCTCGTCGCGATGGCCGGGGCTCGCCGGTTCATCGGATCGGCCGGCGGCCTCCTGACCCACGACGACTGGCACGTCGGGGTCGTCGACGCCCCGATCTCGGGCTTCCTCACGCCTGAGTGGCGGCCGGCGATCCGGTGGCTGGGTCTCCGGCCCAACCACTTCGCCGCCGATCCCTTCGGCATCGAGCGAGACGGTCGGCTGCACGTGCTCTACGAGGACTTCGACCAGCGACGCGGCTACGGGACGATCCAGCATGTCGAGATCGGCGCTGACGGGCTGACGTCATCGCCGCGTCTCGTGCTCGACGCCGGCGTCCACGCCTCGTACCCGTTCCTCGTGGAGGACGCGGGCTCGGTGTTCATGCTGCCGGAGCTCGGCGGCTCTGGGAGCCTCGTCCTGTACGAGGCGGTCGACTTCCCGTTCGACTGGCGGCCGGCAGCGACGATCCTTCCGGGCGTCCCGGCGCTCGACGCGTCCGTCGTCCGGTTCGAGGATCGCTGGTGGCTGTTCGCGACCCGTCTCGACCGGGGAGCCAACCACGACCTGTTCCTCTGGTACGCGCCTGCCCTTCGGGGCCCGTGGATTGCCCACCCGATGAACCCGGTCAAGTCCGACATCCGCTCGTCGCGGCCGGGTGGGACGCCCTTCGTCGTCGACGGCGTCCTCCATCGACCGAGCCAGGACGATTCGCGGGTGTATGGCGGCCGCCTCGTCATCAACCGCGTCGTGACGCTGACCCCCACTCGGTTCCACGAGGAGCCGGTCCGGGCGGTCGGTCCCGATCCCGCGTTCCCCGACGGGCTCCACACGCTGTCGGCCGCTGGCAGTCGGACGCTCGTCGACGGCAACCACCGGCACTTCGTGCCGGACGCGTTCCGTCGGGTCGCGGCGCGCCAGGCGCGAGCGATCCGTCGGCGGCTGGTCCCGGGATGACCGTCATCGGGTGGGACTGTCGGCGGATGGCCCCGCCGCCCCTCGCGGATATGCTTCGCCGAAGCGGCCGTGGCGGTCCGCGCGATCCACTTGGCGGTGAGGCGTGTCGGAGACTCGAAACGGCGGGTCCTCGATGAGCGCGGGACCGCTCGCAACCGTTCCCGCGAGCCGGGAGCGCCTGCCCGCACTCGACCTGCTGCGATTCGTGGCGGCCGTGATGGTCGTCCTGTTCCATTACACGTTCCGCGGCGCGGCGGATCACCTGTACACGACGGCCACGTATCCCGAGATCGACACGATCACCCGCTACGGCTCCTACGGCGTGAACCTGTTCTTCGTGATCAGCGGGTTCGTGATCCTCCTCACGGTCGACGCCGGTGGCGGGCGGCCGGCCCACTTCGTCGCCTCGCGGGTCTCGCGGCTCTTCCCGGCATTCTGGGTCGCGGTCACCGTCACCTTCCTCGTCACGCTGATCGTCGGGGCCACGTTCGCCGTCGGGATCGGGGACTACGTCCGCAACCTCGGGATGTTCCCGTCCTGGATCCGAGCTCCCTATGTCGACGGGGCCTACTGGACGCTCGAGATCGAGCTGACGTTCTACCTCCTGATCGTGGCCTTCCTCCTGTTCCTCCAGCGGCGGGTCCGCATCGAGTGGCTCCTGCTGGCCTGGCTGATCGTCGTCATCCCGTTCGCGCCGGTCGAATGGGGCCCGGGCCGGCTGCGGCTCGGGCTGATGGTCGACGCGGCCCCGTTCTTCATCGCCGGCAGCGCCTTCTACCTCGTCTGGAGGAATGGCTGGACCTGGCTGCGCGCCGGCCTGATCGCTGGATCGTGGCTCGTCGCGGACGTCATCGCGGTCCGCAGCTCGTTCAAGGATTCGGCGGACTTCGCGACGTCCTACTCACCGGTCGTGACGGTCGCGGTCGCGTCGATCGGGTTCGTCGTCTTCCTCGCCCTCGTCCTGAGACCCACGTGGTTCCGGTTCGGCGGCCGGCCGGCGATCCTCCTCGGCGCCCTGACCTACCCCCTCTACCTGGTGCATCAGAACATCGGCTACGTGGTCATCAACGGGATCGATCCGGCCCTGGGTCGCTGGGTCGCGTTCCTCGCGGCGTTCGCCGTGGCGCTCGGGCTCGCTTACGCGATCCACCGCCTCGTCGAACGGCGATACAACAGCCGCCTCCGCCGATGGCTCGAGCCGCGCCTCGTCCCGCTCGATCGCGTCGCCGCCGTGGGAACGTCGCCGATCGCGCCCGACGCCGTGCGGGGACACGGAACGTGAGCACCGGGATCGCCCGGATCATCCCGACGACGGGCGGCACGACCGACGATCGCCCGCCGAGGACACTCGCCGTCGCAGGCACCATCGTCGGCCTCGGGATCGTTGCCCTCATCGTGGCGATCGCCACCACGACCGGCCGGGGCGTGGAGGCGGCGGTGGCCGCAGTCGCCGCCGTCGGCGTCCTGGCGAGCTTCCGCTGGCCGCTGCTGCCGATGTTCGCGATCGCGGTGTTCATCCCGTTCGAGGAGGCAATCAACATCGAGGGCCTCGGGACCCTGAGCCGTTACGCCGAGATCCTGTTCATCGTCGTGTACGGCATCCCGCGCCTCGGTCGGCTGTCCTTCCTCGCTGTGCCCGGCGCCGGCTGGGGGCTGGTCGCCTGGGCGGCGTTCAGCTCCGGTTGGGCAATCGACTCATCGGCGGCATGGGCGGAGATCACGCCGCTGATCCTCCAGCTCGCCGTCGCGGTCCTGATCGCTAACGCCGTGATCCAGCGGCCGTCGGTCGTGCGACCCCTGCTCTGGGCCTACAGCGTGGCCGCGTCCGGCACCGCCCTGCTCGCCCTCGCCAACGTGGCGATCTCGGGTGGCCTCGGAGGCCCCGGCGCCCGCGTGACGGGGCTCGCCAACCAGGATCCGGCGCTGTTTGCGGCGATCCTGGTTCCAGCGCTGCTCTTCGGCTTCTACGAGCTGCTCTACGGCAACCTCCTGATCCCCAGCGCGGCCGTCGTCCTCCTCTCGACGCTGGGGATCGTGGTCTCCGGGACGCGAAGCGCGTGGCTCGGGGTGGTCGTCGTGTTCGCCATCCTCGTCATCCCCCGGCTCGAAGGGCGGCGGCGGATCATCTCCCTCGCCGTCATCGTCGCGGTGATCGCGATCGTGATCCAGATCCCGGGCGTCACCGAGTTCATCTCCCAGCGGACGGACACGGCGATCTCGACCGGGGGCGCCGGCCGGACCGATATCTGGGCCATCGGCCTGGCGATCTTCGCCACGGCCCCGTGGATCGGGGTCGGGATCGGGAACTTTCCCGTGGCGAACACGGCGGATCTCGCGCGCGAGGCGCTGCTGCCGTTCCAGTCCGGGCAGGGCCTGGAGAACTTCGCCCCGCACAACATCTATGTCGGCACACTGGTCGAGCTCGGCATCATCGGGTTCATCCTCCTCGTGGCGTTCCTGCTGCCGCTCGTCCTCCGCCGCGGCTGGGGCCGCGAAGGGGCCGTCGTCCAGGCGTCGCTGGCGTCACTCCTCGTCATCGGCATCTTCCTGGACGTCCTCATCCGCAAGGAGTTCTGGTTCTTCGTCGGGCTGGCCTCCGGGTTGACGTACCTCGCCCACCACGTCCGGACGTCGACGGATGAGCCGACGACAGCCGACCCGTGAGCCAGACCAGCGGCCCGCGGCGACGCGCCGTCGTGACGGGTGGCGCCGGATTCATCGGGAGCCACCTCGTCGACCACCTGCTCGCGATCGACCACGACGTCCTCGTCGTCGACGACCTCTCCACCGGATCCCGGGACAACGTCGCGCCCACCGCGGACCTCGAACAGCGCGACATCGCCGTTGACGACGTGGACGATCTCCTCCGCGCGTGGCGACCGGATGTCGTCTTCCACCTTGCCGCCCAGGCCAGCGTGCCGGCCTCGATCGCTGCGCCGTTGCGGGACCTCGCCGTCAATGTCGTCGGTACCCACCGGGTCGCCGCCGCCGCACGGGACTCCGGTGCTCGACGGCTCGTCTTCGTCTCGTCCGGTGGGGCGATCTACGGGGAGACCCGCGAGCCCGCGTCCGAGGACTCGACCCCGGCCCCCGCCTCGTACTACGGGATCCACAAGCTCGCGGCCGAGGGCCACGTCGCCCTGGCCGGGATGCCGTTCGCGATCGCCCGCCCATCGAACATCTACGGGTCGCGCCAACCGATCGGCCTCGACGGCGCGGTGGTCGCCGCGTTCGTCGACCAGGCCGTCCGGACCGGCACGATCCGCATCCACGGGGACGGTGGCCAGACGCGAGACTTCGTGCACGTCGACGATGTGGTCGACGCCCTGGACCTGCTCGGTCGCGAGTCGACGCCGAGCGGCACGTGGAACGTCGCGGCCGGTCGGTCGACCTCCGTCCTCGAGCTGGCCGGGATGGTGGAGCAGGCGCTCGGCCGATCCCTCGAGCGCGAGACCGGCCCGACCCGGCCGGGCGACGTCCGGAGCTCGGTCCTGTCGGCCGCGCGGCTGGGTCGCCTGGGCTGGACGCCGTCGATCGGTCTGACGAGCGGGGTCGCCGGCCTCGTCCGCTCGACCGTCCAGCCGGAGCGGGCGCATTGATGCGGCGTGGCACCGACATCCGACCCTCGCGGGTCGCCGGATCCATCCGCGGTGGTAGGCTGCTAGCCGCCAATGCCTGACCAGTCCTGCACGCGAGAGATTCCTTGACTTCTGCATCCCCTTCCCGGACGAGCTGGCGCGGCTGGTTCTGGTTCGTCCTCGTCGGCACGCTGCTCGGCACCAGCATCGCGGCTGCGGTCGCAGTGTTCGCGCCGGCGAGCTACACGGCTCGGGTCACGCTTCTCGTCGCCCCGGCGAAGACCGACACGCCGATCACCAACGACGACCTCAGCCTCGCCCAGGCCTACATCCCCACGCTGGCGGAGTTCGCCACGATCCGACCGCTCCTCGAGAAGGTCATCCAGACGACCGGCGTGGACATCGATGCCGAGCGGCTGGCGAACGACGTCACGACGCGCTCGCCCGTCGGGACGAGCCTGCTGACGATCAGCGTGGCCAACCAGGACCCGACGAACGCAGCCAGTCTCGCCAATGCGATCGCCGCGGAGCTCGGCACCTACGCGTCGCCGAAAGGCGGCACGGCCGGCAGCGCGATGGCTCTCTCGGTCGTCGACCCGGCCCAGCCTCCGACCAGTCGTGACGGCCCCGGGCTGGCGGTCAGGATCGGGCTCGGCGGAGTGATCGCCCTGTTCCTGACGATCAGCATCGCATTCCTCATCGAGAACGTCGGGCGCGGCGCCCAGAACTTCGGACGCGGGGTCGACGACGCGGGCAAGCGCCGCCCGCCGCTCGGCCGGGAAAGCGAGACGTCCGGGGGATAGCCCTGCGGGCCAGGTCCGCCGCGGACCTCGTCGGAGCTAGGACGACCCGTAGAGCCGGGTCAGCACGATCGCGAGCAGCGTCACGATGATCGCCGCGGCCACGCCGACGGCGACCGCACCCGCGATCACCATCCCCCGGGTCAGGACGAACCGACCGGCGCCGACGGACATCCCTTCACGGGACGCCGCGGTCGATGGCGGTTCGGGCACCGCGATCGGCTGCGGGGGTGACAGGGGCTCCGGCTCCCGAACCGGGATCGTCCGGATCAACGTCCCCGCACCGGTTGGACGGAGCTGCCAGTCACGTGGGATGTCGATCAGCCACGGGCGGACCGACGACGCTCGCACGGCGACGTCGTAGTCGAATCCGCAGGTCAGGCAGTACCGGAACTGCCCCGTGCGTGTCCGGCCGCAGTTCGGGCACGGCGTGATCTGGTACACCTCGGATGCGATCACGGCCGACGGCCGAAGTATTGTCGGCGGCTCCGACGGATCCCGCGCCGGGACGGCCGCCTTGGCCCCCCGCATGTCGGCGACGGTCGTGACGGCGGGCCGGAGGACCGGCACCCCATCGTCGGGCGACGGGATCGAGTCCGATGATTGCGCGTCGTCGATGACGCGATCGGTTGCCGCCTCCACGTCGGAAGACGGCGCGGGCGCGGCGTCGGGCGTCGTCGCGAGCGGCGCGTCCTCGGACGACGAGGGGGCGGGGTCCGCGCGCTTGACGCGTCGCCGTTTCGGTTTCTCGGCGCCGGTCTCGATCACGAGGCCGTCGGGCGTCGCCGGCGGCGCGCCCTCGGACGACGAGGGGGCGGGGTCCGCGCGCTTGACGCGTCGCCGTTTCGGTTTCTCGGCGCCGGTCTCGATCACGAGGCCGTCGGGCGTAGCCGGAGCCGCTTCCTCGGACGACGACGCGACAGAGTCCGCGGGCGTCACGGGTCGCCGTTTGGGGCTCATGCCGCTGGTCTCCAACGCGAGGCCGTCGGGAGCCGGGCGTCCAGCGCCGGAAGGCGGAACAGGCCCCATCGGCCGTCCATCCCATCGATCGTGCCGACTCGGCTGTCCGGGTCGATCCCGAGGGTGCCGAGCGCCGCGGCGCCGTCCGGCGCCAGGATCCACCGGGCCGGAAATGCGTCAAGCAATCGCCGGAACTCGTCCCTGGTATAGGCGTCGGCTACGTAGAGGATCATCCGCGGCCGGGCGGCCGAGGCGAGGATTTGCGGCGTCTGGGCATAGACGATCAGCATCGAGTCGCTCGGGTCCAGGGCTGCCTGGAACAGCCGGGCCGCCGCTGCCGTGACGTCCGCGCTCGCGAGACCATCGCTCCGCGCCTGACGGGCGAGGACGACCGCCGGACCCAGCGCGACCAGGGTCATGACGACGAGTGCCACCATCGGCCGTGGCGCGATCAGGCGATCGAGGACCGGGACGTCGGACAGGACCATCGCGAAGATGACGAGGAGGCCGGGCAGCGCCGGCATCGTGTAGCGGAACTGGTTCTGGAAGAGCGCAATCGTCATCACGTGGATCGCAACGAACGCCAGGGCCGCGATCACGACCCGGAGCCGCGTCGTCCGACGATACCGCCACGCGGCCACGACCGCGACGATCGCGAGGAGGTTGAACGTCCAGTAGAAGACCGCGGCGGGCACGCTGTCGAACGCGACGAGCTGCTCGGCGAGGTGTCCGGTCAGCTTCGGAATCAGCAGCCCGACGTCGAACGGCAGACGGTCCGTGAGGTTGGCCTGCGACAGGTCGAGGTTGAACCACATGTTGTCCGTCTGCCCCGGCACCGCTGTATGGAGCAGCCGGGCGTACGACGGGTGCACGCTCTCGGCGCCGAATGCGACCTGTGCCGCGACGACGATCGCGGCCACCGCGACGCCGAGCCCGGCCGTCGCCACGACCGCGCGACCCACGGACGAGGTGCGCTCGCGCAGCCGCGCAACGAGGAACCCGATCGGCACGAGCAGCAGGATCGGCAGGTAGCTCTGGCGCGAGACGTAGAGCAGGCCCGCCGCCACGACCACCGCGAGCCACCGCCGGGCGTCGGCCCGGGCGACGGCGACGAGGAACACGAACAGAGCCGCGAAGGCGCTGATCGACGCCTCGGCCAGAGGCTGGGAGGTCTGCCAGATCGTGATGGGGAGGAGCGGATAGGCGAGCGCACAGAGCACCGCCGCCCAGCGGGCGGCGTACCGCCTCGCGGTGAGGTAGATCAGGACCGCGGTCACGATCGTGGCCGCGATGTTCAGGGCCAACCAGCCGTTGAACGACCCGACCAGGAACGCCGGAACGGCGGCGAGGTACAGGCTCAGGATGTTGTGGATGAACGGCGGCGGCACACGTGGATCGAGCCCGAGGAGCCCGACCGGAAACACGGTGTTCGTCGTCAGAACATGGTCGCGGACGATCGTGTCGACGTCGGCGGCGTACCAGTACTGATCGCTGCCGCGGATCCCGCCGCCCGCGGCGACGATCGTCAGCACGATCGCCACGACCCCGATCGCCACGACCACCAACCATCTGGACCAGCCCCAGGCGGGCTCGACAAGCCCGGCGCGATCGGTCACGAAGGCGGGCCCGGCGACCGCGATGACTCGGGGGTCGGTGGGAGTGGGAATGGCCGGTGGTGCGACCATCGTGCCGCCATCGGCATCCGTCGCGGCCGGCAACGGGAACCCGAGCGCATCGACATCCTGCGCGGCCACCGCGCCGGATCGGCGGAACACCTGCCCGATCGTGGCCGTCAGGATCCGGATGTCGAGCCGCAGGCCCCAGTGCTCCACGTACCAGGCGTCGAGCTCGAGCCGGTCCGCGAAGCCAAGATCGTTGCGGCCGTTCACGATCGCCCAGCTCGTGATCCCCGGACGGACGTCGTGGCGGGTCGCCTGGCGGGGCGTGTAGGTCTCGAGGTAGGCGGTCAGGAGCGGGCGCGGTCCGACGAGGCTCATGTCCCCACGGAGCACGTTCCACAGCTCGGGCAGCTCGTCCAGGCTCGTCGTCCGCAGGATCCGACCCAGACGGGTCACCCGCACGTCGTCGGTTCGGTACCACGCCTCGCCCGTGGTCCACGGTCGCATGGTCCGGAACTTCACGATCGTGAACGGCCGCCCGTGGAGACCGGGACGGACCTGCCGGAAGAGGATCGGGCGACCGTCGACCAGCGCGACGAGAAGCGCCGTGCCGCCGATGACCGGGGCGAGCAGCACGAGGCCGACGGCCGACCCGACGAGATCGGACGCGCGCTTCATAGCCCGGGCCACGAACCCCCGATCGGTCACCGCGTCTCCGTTCAAATCGACGGCGCCTTCTGGCGTCTCGCACCCCGGAGCGGGGCAAGGTCCGCATGGTACGCGGCGATCGGGTCGCGGACTACGCACTTCGGTGATCCGCTGCACCAGAACCGAGCGGCCGGAAGGCACAATGGCAGCGTCGGTTCCGCGGCCCAGCGGACGCGAACCCCGAGCCGGAGGACGACCATCAAACCGAGACGCGCCGTCAACGTCCTGGTGACCGCTGCCGGCCGCCGGACGAGCCTCGTCCGGGCATTCGTCGAGGCAACCCATGAGCGCGGCGGTCGCACGATTGCTGGTGACGTCGACGGGCTGGCGCCCGCGCTCTACGTCGCCGACGCCGCCGTCCGGCTGAAGCCGACCGATGCTTCCTACGGGACCCGTCTCGCTGAGGTCGTCCGGGAGCATCGGATCGGCCTGGTCGTGCCCACGATCGACACGGACCTGCCGGTCCTCGCCGGCCTTCGTGACGAGTTCGCGTCGACCGGCTGCCGACTTGCCGTCTCGTCGGCTTCGTTCGTGGCGACGACGCTCGACAAGGTCTCGACCGCCGCGACCTTCGGCATGGCCGGCGTGGACGTGCCGCGGACCTGGCTCCCGCCGCTCGAGCCCGATGCGGCGCTCCCGGCCCAGGTGTTCGTCAAGCCCCGCCAGGGCAGTGCCAGCAAGGACGCCCAGCCGGCGTCCCGCGGGGAGCTCGACGGCATCCTGGCGCGGGTGCCCGGTGCCATCGTCCAGGAGCTGCTCGAGGGCCCCGAGATCACGATCGACGCGTTGCTCGACCTCGATGGCCGGCCGATCCACTTCGTCCCCCGCGTCCGGATCAAGACGATCGGCGGCGAGTCGGTCCAGGGCGTGACGATCGAGCACGACGAGGCGATCGAATCGTGGATCGAGGAGGTCCTCCGGATCTGCGCGTCGCTCGGGGCGATCGGGCCGCTGACCCTGCAGGCCTTCCTCACGTCCCGAGGTCCGGTCCTGTCCGAGATCAACCCACGGTTCGGCGGCGGCGTCCCCCTCGCGTTCGCTGCCGGCGGGAGCTACCCCGCCTGGCTCCTGGACATGGTCGCCGGAGTCGCGGTGGAGCCATGCCTCCGCGCGTACACGCCGGGGATCCACATGACGCGGTCGTACGTCGAGCACTTCGTCCAGCATCCGATGTGGTGATCCGCGGCGTCGCCTTCGACATCGACGACACGCTCGTGGACGAGCGGGAGTACGTCCGGAGCGGGTTCTCCCACGTGGCCCGGTTGGTCGCGACATCGACGGCCGAGACGCAGGCCATCTTCGACTGGCTGTGGGGGGCGTTCGAGGCCGGCGTCCGGGGCGACACGTTCGATCGGCTGCGCGTCGCGTTCCCGGATCTCGCCGGCAGCGTGACTCGAGATGACCTCGTCGCCGCATATCGCGGCCACGAGCCGGAGATCGAGCTCGCGGCGGGCTTCCGGGCGGTGCTCGACGAGCTCCACCGACGCGGGCTCCGGCTCGGCGTCGTGTCCGACGGTCCGGTCGCCAGCCAGTCCGCGAAGGCGATCGCGCTGGGGCTCGACCGATGGTGCGATCCGATCGTCCTCACCGGGACGCTCGGGCCCGGGCTCGGCAAGCCCGCTGCCGCCGGCTTCGAGGCGATCGAGCGGGCGTGGGGCGAGCGTGGCGAAGCCCTGGCCTACGTCGCCGACAACCCGGCAAAGGACTTCATCGGCGCGCGACGCCTGGGCTGGAGGACGATCCGGGTCAGGCGCCCGGAACAGCTCCACGCCGCCCTCGAGCCCGCCGATGCGGGCGCGATGGCGGACGTCGAGGTCGCGACCCCGGAGGCGCTGCTGGCCTGGCTCGACGCGGCCGGTATCGGCTGACGGTCCGGCTCAGGCCCCGCAGGTCAGCTGGGCGTCGGCCCAGTCGCCGTGGTCGTAGTTCATGTCGGCGCCCGGGTCGATGACGAGCTGGAGGGTCGTCCTGCCGGTGACGTTGACGGTCGCGGTCTGGGTCGCGCTCGTCCCGGTCATCACGCCCGAGTCGAACAGGGTCGTCCCGTCGGCGAGGATCCGGAAGGTGATCGAGCCGTTGGAGCCCGCCTCGTCGTCGACGCCGACCTTGGTGCTGAAGCTCGTGCAGGTGCCGTTCATCGCGTACCGGATGTCGGAGGCCGCGTGGGCCCCGAGGCCCTTCGCGTAGACGACCGTGTTGAGGGTCAGGGGCAGGCCGTCACCGGCGGACTTCTCGCCGTTGCTGCGATCCTTCTCGACCGGTCCCCAGCCGTTGGCGACGGTCGTCCAGGCGAGATCCGAGAGGTAGGCCGTCGTGGAGCCCGAGCCGGCCGCGGTCGAGAACGTCGAGGTGGCATCGGCCACGAGGCGGTTGGTGGCGAGATCGGCGATGCCCGTGGCCCCGCCCTTGACCCGGACGGTGTAGGTCGTCCCCGCGACGAGTGCGCTCGTCGGCGTCAGGGTCGCGGTCTGGCTCGGGCCGTCGTAGGCGACGGTCGCGGCGACCGCGGCCCCACCGTTCGGGGTGAGGGTCATGTTCGTCGTCGTCACGGTCGTCGGGTCGATCGGCTCGGAGAAGGTCACGGTCGGCCGGACCGAGGTGGCGACGTTCGTCGCACCCGCTGCCGGCGTCCGGCCGGTGACCGTCGGCGGGGTCGTGTCCGGGGCGGCCGCGGTCGAGAACGTCGAGGTGGCATCGGCCACGAGGCGGTTGGTGGCGAGATCGGCGATGCCCGTGGCCCCGCCCTTGACCCGGACGGTGTAGGTCGTCCCCGCGACGAGTGCGCTCGTCGGCGTCAGGGTCGCGGTCTGGCTCGGGCCGTCGTAGGCGACGGTCGCGGCGACCGCGGCCCCACCGTTCGGGGTGAGGGTCATGTTCGTCGTCGTCACGGTCGTCGGGTCGATCGGCTCGGAGAAGGTCACGGTCGGCCGGACCGAGGTGGCGACGTTCGTCGCACCCGCTGCCGGCGTCCGGCCGGTCACCGTCGGCGGCGTCGTGTCCGGGGGCGGGCCGCCCCCGCCGCAGGTCAGCTGGGCGTCGGCCCAGTCGCCGTGGTCGTAGTTCATGTCGGCGCCCGGGTCGATGACGAGCTGGAGGGTCGTCCTGCCGGTGACGTTGACGGTCGCGGTCTGGGTCGCGCTCGTCCCGGTCATCACGCCCGAGTCGAACAGGGTCGTCCCGTCGGCGAGGATCCGGAAGGTGATCGAGCCGTTGGAGCCCGCCTCGTCGTCGACGCCGACCTTGGTGCTGAAGCTCGTGCAGGTGCCGTTCATCGCGTACCGGATGTCGGAGGCCGCGTGGGCCCCGAGGCCCTTCGCGTAGACGACCGTGTTGAGGGTCAGGGGCAGGCCGTCACCGGCGGACTTCTCGCCGTTGCTGCGATCCTTCTCGACCGGTCCCCAGCCGTTGGCGACGGTCGTCCAGGCGAGATCCGAGAGGTAGGCCGTCGTGGAGCCCGAGCCGGCCGCGGTCGAGAACGTCGAGGTGGCATCGGCCACGAGGCGGTTGGTGGCGAGATCGGCGATGCCCGTGGCCCCGCCCTTGACCCGGACGGTGTAGGTCGTCCCCGCGACGAGTGCGCTCGTCGGCGTCAGGGTCGCGGTCTGGCTCGGGCCGTCGTAGGCGACGGTCGCGGCGACCGCGGCCCCACCGTTCGGGGTGAGGGTCATGTTCGTCGTCGTCACGGTCGTCGGGTCGATCGGCTCGGAGAAGGTCACGGTCGGCCGGACCGAGGTGGCGACGTTCGTCGCACCCGCTGCCGGCGTCCGGCCGGTGACCGTCGGCGGGGTCGTGTCCGGGGCGGCCGCGGTCGAGAACGTCGAGGTGGCATCGGCCACGAGGCGGTTGGTGGCGAGATCGGCGATGCCCGTGGCCCCGCCCTTGACCCGGACGGTGTAGGTCGTCCCCGCGACGAGTGCGCTCGTCGGCGTCAGGGTCGCGGTCTGGCTCGGGCCGTCGTAGGCGACGGTCGCGGCGACCGCGGCCCCACCGTTCGGGGTGAGGGTCATGTTCGTCGTCGTCACGGTCGTCGGGTCGATCGGCTCGGAGAAGGTCACGGTCGGCCGGACCGAGGTGGCGACGTTCGTCGCACCCGCTGCCGGCGTCCGGCCGGTGACCGTCGGCGGCGTCGTGTCCGGGGGCGGGCCGCCCCCGCCGCAGGTCAGCTGGGCGTCGGCCCAGTCGCCGTGGTCGTAGTTCATGTCGGCGCCCGGGTCGATGACGAGCTGGAGGGTCGTCCTGCCGGTGACGTTGACGGTCGCGGTCTGGGTCGCGCTCGTCCCGGTCATCACGCCCGAGTCGAACAGGGTCGTCCCGTCGGCGAGGATCCGGAAGGTGATCGAGCCGTTGGAGCCCGCCTCGTCGTCGACGCCGACCTTGGTGCTGAAGCTCGTGCAGGTGCCGTTCATCGCGTACCGGATGTCGGAGGCCGCGTGGGCCCCGAGGCCCTTCGCGTAGACGACCGTGTTGAGGGTCAGGGGCAGGCCGTCACCGGCGGACTTCTCGCCGTTGCTGCGATCCTTCTCGACCGGTCCCCAGCCGTTGGCGACGGTCGTCCAGGCGAGATCCGAGAGGTAGGCCGTCGTGGAGCCCGAGCCGGCGTAGGTCGCCGTCAGGCTCTTGCCTGCGAGCGGGACGGTGACGTTGTGGGAGGCTGCACCACCGTCCGACCACGACACGAACGTGTAGGTCACGGCACCCATCGTCTGGGTCGGTGGCGCGCTCACCGTCTGGACGGAGTTCGCGATCACCTGGCGGGTGAACGGCGCGGGCGCGGGTGTCGCGACCCCGACGCCGATCGAGAGCCCGCTCGGCACGGTCGCGACCGACAGGTTCGCCGTCTTCGGCTGGATGTTCACGCTCGCGGTGGCCGTTCGGGACGCCGAGTCGGTCGCCGTCAGCTGGACCTCGAGGTACGACGGGTAGTCGTGGTCGGGCGCCGAGATCGTGCCGGACGCAACGCCGGGGATCGTCTGGACGACGTGGGTGTGGCAGGACGACGGGCAGTGGTGGAGGACGAACGTCCAGCTCAGCTTCGAGGCGGGGATCGCCACGCCCGCGCTGTCGGTGGCGTGGCCGCTGAAGGCGATCGGGTCGCCGACCGCCCAGGTGAACGACGCGCCGGGGCTGTCGATGACGGGCACGGGGGCGTTCCCGCCGACGTTGATCGGGATCGTCGTCGTGGCGGTGGCGCCACGGCTGTCGGTGACCCGCAACCCGACGTTGAACAGGCCGGCCGTCGTGAAGGTCCGGCTCGCCGTCGCGAGGGTCGCGTCGCCGAACGTGCCGTCGCCGTCGAGGTCCCACGAGTAGGTGAGCGTGTCGCCGGGATCCGGATCGCTCGACGCGGATCCATCGAAGTTGACCGTCAGGGGCGGGTTGCCGCTCGTCGGCGAGGCCTGGATCGCCGCGACCGGCGGGTGGTTCGTCGCCGAGTACGTGACCCGATGGATCGCGCCGCCCTCGTGGTCGACATAGAAGAGGTCGCCGCCGGGACCGATCTCGAGGGCGACCGGGTTCGAGGCGCCCTGGATGAAGTCGGCGACCTTGCTGAAATCGGGCAGGCCGTTGCCGCCGGCCGGGACCGCCCAGATGCAGTTCCGCGAATGGTCCGCGAAGAACAGGGCGTTGTTGTACAGCGTTGGGTACGTCCCGGCGCCGTAGAAGGCGATGCCCGAGATCGACGACGAGCCCGGGTCGCAGGTCTCGGTCGAGATGATCTTCACCTGGTGCTGGTACGTGAACATCGGCTGGAGCAAGCCGGTCGGGTTCCCGTAGAGCGACGTGCAGAGGTCGAGGTTCGCCGCCTGGTAGGCGCCGTCGATCCCCGGGCCCTCGTAGCACGGCCAGCCACCGTTCGCGACCGTCGCGGCCTTCGGATTGACGATCCGGTTGATCTCTTCCCACGTATCGGCACCGACGTCGCCGATCCAGACCTCGTTCGTCCCCGGTCGGAACGTGAACCGGAACGGGTTCCGGAAGCCGAACCCGACGATTCGCCGGGCATTCGCGCTCGCATTGCCGGCAAGCGGGTTGTCCGGCATCGCCGCGCCCGTCGTCGGATCGAGCCGGAGGAGGGCGCCATTGAGCGGGATCGACTGGCCGGCCGGCCGGCGGACGCCCTGGCTCCGGAGCGCGCCGCCCTCCGCGGTCGGTGCGGACATCGTGCCGCCGACGCCGCCGGGCGGGTCGCCGCAGGGGTTCTTCGGGGTCGGGCTGCCCGCGCCGCCGCCGGCCTGGCCGTAGTCGACGAAGGTGAAGCTCGCGCCGTCACCGGAGGACGCGTACAGGGCGCCGTCGGGCCCGAACCGCAGCTCGCCGACGGAGTGGCTCGGGAACTGCTGGCACCAGTCGTTGACGAGGACCTGCTCGGCTCCGGTCGTTGCGTTGATCCGGGACAGGCGGCCGCTGATCGGACAGCCGTCGGTCGTCGGTCCGGGCGGCGTCAGGCACGCGTCGTTCCAGGCGGGGGACGTGCCCCCGATCATCGCGTCGTAGGAGTACAGGGCGTAGATGTACGGCGTCGTGGGGAAGTTCGGGTCGAGGGTAAAGCCGAGGAGGCCCCGATCCCAGTAGTTGTCGACCTGCGGCCGGAGATCTGCGACGACCGTCGGGGTCGTCGCCGTCAGGCTCGCGAAGACCTTGATCAGGCCGCTCTTCTCGGCGACGAACACTCGGCCGTCCGGCGAGAACCTGACGGCGATCGGCGCCGTCAGGCTGCTGAAGATCACGGAGTCCGTGAACCCATTGAGGACGGCGGCCGCGGTGACCTGCGCGGGGGTGACGTCGCCTTCGGCCATGAGCCGTCCCGGTCGAGCGGCCGGATCGGCGGCCGTCGCGACGCTCGGGGCGAACGCCTGCGTGGCGACGAGCCACGTCGCCACCAGGGCGGCGCGTACGGCGCGCAGAGGCAGACCACCACGGACGTGCACGATCTCCCGCGTCGCGCTCACGGGCCCACCCCTCGGTATCTCGTCGCTGTCGCGTCCGCGACGCTAGCGGATCAGGCCAGTCGCCGTGAGGGATTCATGCGAAGGAAGCATGCCGGCACGGCGACGCGCCCCGAACCGAAGCAATTCCCGGTGCGCACGCGCACCACAGCCGCGTTCGGGGGGGTCCTGAGCCGGGAACGCCCAGGGAGGCGCGGACGGTCAGTCCGTGGTCTCCGTCGGCTCGTTCCGGCGCAGCCGCCGATCCCGCTGGTTGCGCGTCTCGCGGCTCCGGGCGATCTGTTCGCGCGCCGTCGGCCGCGGACGCGATGACGGATCGAAGAGGAGCGGGGTCCGCGTCCCCGGGGCGACGAGCTGGAGGGTCATCCCGCCGGTGACCGGCATCAAGCTCGGCACCGGGCCGAGCACGGCCGTGACGTCCGACGATCCCGACTTCGGACGCTGCGGGATCGACGCGCCGCCGCCCGGCGGGCCGCGGGTCGAGGTGGTCGAGGAGCCCGGCGAGGGCAAGCAGCGTGGCCGCGAGGCTGAGGACGAAGATGACGCCCGCGGGCACCGACAGGAGGGCAAGGACGAAGCCCATGAGGGGGATCGAGAGCTCGACGCGGCCGATGATCGCGGACGTTGCGACGAGCGTGGGATCCGGATCGGGATTCGCGTCGCCCTTCGTCTGGACGTACCGCCCGTCGGGCTGATCGACGATCGCCACGATCCGGTGGGTGAAGACCGCGTTCGCGTCGCTGACATGCATCGAGACGACATCGCCGACCGAGAGCGCAGCCGGATCGACGGGTGCGACGACCATCGCGGCGCCGAGGTGGATCGCGGGCTCCATCGAGCTGCCGCCGACGGCGATCGTCTGACGGCCGGTCAACGGCGCTAGCTTGCTGAGGGCGACCGCGAACAGCACGACCAGGATGAGGGCGATCAGGGTGACGTCGACGATCCGACGCACCCAGACGCCGACTCCGGCGAGGCTCGTCATTGCGGTTCCTCCAGAGGACCGGGCTGCGGCCCGCCCGAGGGCGAGCCGCAGCCGGCGGTGCAGCC